>NZ_BBYR01000009.1 GCF_001293525.1 Pseudideonella sakaiensis
ACGAAACGCGGCTGGCGGATGTTTCCCGCCGACTGGCCGTCGACGTGGGACGTCGGGGTCCGCCTCGGCGCCGCGCTGCGCCAAGCCTATCAGGCGGCCGAGACGGGCAGCGGGACGCACGCCGGCCCGCGGCCGCACGTCCGGCGCGCGCACTGGCACACGATCCTGAGCGGGCCGCGGCAGCGCGAGGACGGGAGCGTGATCCCGACTGCGGAGCGGCGTGCGGACCTGCGCTGGATGCCTCCAATCCCCGTCAACGTCCAGGACCTGGACCAGCTGCCGGCGACCGTCCGGCGCGTGGAGCGATGATGACCCCCGAGCAGTTCGAGGCACTGGCGAGCCTGGCGCGTCTGCAGGCCACCGCCGAGAGCGTGCGCATGGTGATGGTCGATGGCCTGAGCCAGGTCGAGGCCGGCGAGCGCACCGGCAAGTCCAAGCAGGCGGTCTACCGCGACGTGCGCAAGGCCCGGCAGGTGCTCGCACTGGCACGGCAGGCCTGCGGGCTGCCGCCGGATAGCGCGGCGTAGCGGCGGGTCGCCCTACTCGACCTCGCGCCGCACGAACTCCGCCACGGCCGCCGCAGGCTCCAGCCCCCGGTACCGCGGGTCCTCGAGCATGTCGGCGGCGACGGCGCGCCAGGCCTCGGGATCGACGTCCGGATCCGGCACCGCGGCGGCCAGGCCGGCGGCAACCTCGGCGATCCAAGCATCAGGGGTGGCGGGCATCATGGGCGCGATCGTAGCCGGGAGGCTCAGTCGACGTCGCCCGGCCGGCCGAGGCTGCGCGGATCGACCGTCGCCGGCGCCGGCCGGCACCACCAGGCTTGCCGGTAGGTCGCCAGGCGGCGGCCCGGCAGCTCGACCTCCTCGGTCCCCGCGATGACGATTTCCCGGCCGCGCCGGCGCACGATGACCGCGCTGTCGAGGCACGGCAGCAGGTAGACCGCGGAGCCCGGCGCCGACAGCCGAGCGACCTCGGGCCCGGCCCAGCGGCGGATCGGCTGGCCGCGGACATCCTCGAGCACGAGGCGGCCGCGCACCGGTGCGGCCGCGCGCAGTTCGGCGTCGGGGCGGCGGACGCCGAGGCGCCGCAGCGGCACGACGTCGACGAGGATGGGGCGATCGAGCATGCTCGGGACGGTAGCGCAGGCGCTGGCGCGCCTGGTGAGCCCCCCGCATCGGGTGCGTGACATCTGCGTGACCGCTGCCAGCGCTCCCCGGCGCAGGCATGCACGACTTGAATGGGTGGGCGCCCGTAAGTCGTTGATGTGCCTAAGGGATCCGGTGCGACCGGCGGGCTACGAACCAAGGGGTCGTGGGTTCGAATCCTGCCAGCCGCGCCACTATTTCGGTAGTGAACTCGCAAGGGCTCGACGTGCAAGCGTCGGGCCCTTTTTCTTTGGTGCGCCGTGTCGCGTCACGGTCCCTGCCGCCGCGGTCGCACCACAGCGCTCGACGTCGACTGCACCAGGCCGGCGCGCACCGCACTCGGCAGCACATCCATCCGATGGATGAGAAGCAGGCCGCCAGGCCGCCCTCCCGGGCCTGCCACCGGCGCAAGCGCTGCTAGAGTCCGGCCGCCTTTGCACCAGAGGGGTCCCGGACGGCCGCCTCCGGTCGTGTCTACCGCCATCCCGAGAGTGCCATGTCGCGTCTGATGTCCCTGGCCGCCCTGCTGGCGGCTGTTCTGCTGTCCGCGTGTGCGTCGAAGCCGCAGCAGCCCGTCCCGCTGAACGACGCCGCCGTGCGCGCCGCAGACGCGCGCATCGGGGTCATCATGGCGCCACTGCCGAAGCCCGACACCTACTTCCCCGGCGCCGACTGCCTGCTGTGCTATGCGACGGCCTCGGCGGTCAACAGCAAGCTGACGGCGCAGGTCCGGACGCTCGGCACCGAGGACCTCGCCGACCTCAAGCGACTCCTCACCGAGGCCGTCGTCAGACGTGGCGGGCAGGCCGTGCCCTTGAGCGGCGACGTGAAGCCGGACGATCTGGCCTCGACGCGCGACGAAGCGCCGAACCGGGCGCCGCGCGACTTCCGCCCACTGGCCGCCACGTACCCGGTCGACCGGCTGCTGGTCGTGGAGATCCGGCAGGTGGGCTTCCTGCGGCCCTACGCGGCCTATGTGTCGACCGATGCGCCGCGGGCCGTGGTGCGCGGCTCGGCCTACCTGGTCAACCTCAAGACCAACCTCTACGAGTGGTTCCAGCCGATCGACATCGCCAAGGGCAGCACCACCTGGGACCAGCCGCCAGGCTACCCGGACCTGACCAACGCCTATTTCCAGGCGGTCGAACTGGCCAAGGACGCCGCCCTGAAGGCGTGGCGTTGACGATGGGTGAAGCGCAGGTGCCGCGGCGGCGCGCGCTGGCGATGCTGATCGCCGGCGTGGTCGGTGCAACCGTCGCGCGTACCGCCTTCGCCCAGGCCTCGACGTCCGAGGCCCCCGCGCGCTGGACCGTTCCGCCGGGCCGCTGGACACTGGACTTTCCGCAGGACATGCAGCGCCTGGACTTCCGCGGCGAGATCGACGCCGACGGCGGGGCCTCCGATGGCGGTGCGATGCTGTACCCGGCCCCCAGCTTCGCAGGCTTTCTGGTCGGCGTGCTGGCACACGCCGCTTTCGTCGAAGGCAGCAAGTCCGCCCGGCGCGACCAGGCACAGGCCGAGGCCCAGCGCGCGCTGCAGCCGCTTGCCCCGACCCTCGAGGCCCTGTCGCCCGGTGCGCTGGCCGAGGCCACCCGGCCCCTGCTGCCGCTCGGCGAGGCACCCGACTGGCGCGTCGAAGCGGCGCCCGTGTTCGTCTTCAGCCGCGACCTGCGCAGCCTGAGCGTGGAGAGCCACCTGCTGCTGCGGCGCGCCGGTGCGCCCGAGGTGGTGGCGCGCACCGCAGTCCGTGCCACCGCGCCGCCGCAGCCCGCCGAACTGGTGGCGGGCGGCTGGAACGGCGACGAAGGCGCGGTGCTGCGTCGGACGGCGGCCCGCCTGCTGGCTCAGGCGGTCGGCACCGGCGTGCGCTCGCTCGGCGGCGAATGGCAGCCCGGCGGGCCGCAGCGCACCGTCCGCTATCCCTACGGCGGCGGCGAGCGCATCGACCGTGTCCAGGTGCTCGAAGTCCGCTGTGAGGACGCGATCGTGCGCCACCTGCGCGGCGACCTGATGGTGATTCCATGGCGGGACCCGGCACGCGCCGGGACCTGCGCCGCCGCCCCAGGCTCCTGAGCGGGCACGGACGGCTCGGAGAGGGAAGGACAGATCGATGGATGGAGGCAGGATGACAGGACGACGCGGCCGAGGCCCGGTGCGTACCGGGTGGGGAGCCTTCGTGCTGGGCCTCGCCGCGCTGGCGGGCTGTGGCGGCGGCGGCGGTGGTGGCGGCGGATCGGCGGACGGGGGCACCGGGACCACGAATCCTGCCGCCACGGCGCTGGCGCTGACGCCGCAGAACATGGGCACCGTCGCCTACCCCGTGCTTTCCGTGGCCGAGCTCGGCCTGCAGCTCGGCCAGCTCGCGGTGGAGGCGGTGCGTCGCTTCCAGCCGACCGGCAGCGCGCTGAGCCTGCGGGAGTCCTGCGCGAACGGCGGGATCTGGACGGCGACGGTCCAGGACGGCAATGGGGACGGGCGGCTCTCCACCGGGGACCGGCTGGTGATCGAGTGGCGCGACTGCGGCGTGCCACTGATGGGGGTGGCGCTCGCGGGCCGCGCCACGGTGGACCTCGGCGGCATCGACCTCGTGCCCACCGAGGGCCTGCGCGGCAGCCTGATCATCGGGAGCGATGGCTTGTCCCTGCAGGACACCTCGGCGAACGTGTCCCGGCGCCAGCGCGTCGCCGGGAGCCTCGCCTTCGCGTGGACCGCCGGGCCGGCCTCGACCGCTCTGCGCGTCACGTCGAGCGGGGCCGACGACCTGACGCTGCAGGTCGCGGACGGCACGCGCAGCCTCACCGACGCCTACCGACGTCTCGACCTGGGCAAGACGGTCCGCTTCGACCTGGGCCGTACGATCACCACGCTTGCGCTTCGCGTCGACAGCGAGCGCCTGGGCGGCAGCCTGAGCCTGAGCACGCCGGCCGCCCTGCAATCCGACCTGAACACCTATCCCGAGACCGGTCGACTCGAGTTGCGGGGCGCCGGAACGGCGGTGGTGCGGCTGTCGCCGAACTTCGTCACGGACAGCCCCCTTTACCAGCTGGCGCTGGACG
The DNA here is from genome assembly GCF_001293525.1 of Pseudideonella sakaiensis. Lineage (GTDB taxonomy): Bacteria > Pseudomonadota > Gammaproteobacteria > Burkholderiales > Burkholderiaceae_C > Ideonella_A > Ideonella_A sakaiensis. The sequence continues at coordinate 4,205 of NZ_BBYR01000009.1, forward strand.
CGAACGACGACGGTACGCCCGAGGCCACGCTCGCGCAGCGCTGGCTGGACGCGGTCCGCAACCACCTGTTCTGGGACGGCGTCCGCACCCCGGCCGGCGAGGGCGTGGCGTTCCAGACGCTGGCTTACTCGGCTGCCCGGCTGGATTGGGCGCTGCAGGCCAGCGAGGTCCCCACCGTCAACCCGGTGGTCCGCCTGCAGCTGACGCGCCCGCTCGCGGAGCCGCTGCAGCTGACCGGGCTGTTCCGGGACAATGGCAATCCTGCCAACCCCGGCGACGCACAACGCCAGGACGTGGCGGCGGTGGTGGAGACCTATGGGGCACTGAGCGTGGTCCGGCCCGCGACACCGCTGCGGCACGAGCGCGCTTACCTGCTCGAGATGAATGTCGGCGCGGGCAGCTTCGCCCCCAACCCGCCGCCCCTGCGCGACGCGCTGGGCAATGTGCTGTCGATGCCCCGGACGCTGCTCGTGCAGCTGCTCACGCCGGACACGCTGCGGGCGGTCATCGGCACGGTCGGCGGCCTGCTGGACGGGCCCTCGGCGTCGCTGCGCCTGAGTGGCGCCGGCTCGATCAGCAAGCTCGGGCCGATCGCCAGCTACCGCTGGACCCAGCGCAATGGCACCCCCCTCAGTTTCAGTGCGACCGACACGGCCGAAACGACGGTCCGCTGGGGCGCCACGCCACCCCAGGGGCTCGAGACGGTGACCCTGCGGCTCACCGTCACCGACCGCAGCGGTGCTTCCGAGTATGCGGAGGTCACGATCTCCAGCCTCGCGATCCCCGCCACCGGCCGGCTGCTGGTCGTCCGCGGCCCCGCCGGGGAGCCCATCACGCAAGGGCGCACGACCGTCCTGATCGACGACGGCGGCGGCCCGATCGCGGGCTCGGAGTTCGGCGGGGCGTTGCAGTTCTCCTATTTCCAGCCCCCGAGCTTCTGGAACTGGAGCTTCGCCAGCGCGGATGGCCGGCCGTTGCAGGTCGGCTCGTACGAGAACGCCGTCCGGACGCCGTTCCGCGTCAACCGCAATGGCCTGGAGGTGTCCGGCGAGGGACGAGGCTGCAGCGAGGTCTTCGGCCGCTTCGACGTGCTGGAGCTCGAGCGGGACGTGTTCGGGGCGATCACCCGGCTGGCGATCGATTTCGAGCAGCGCTGCGAATCGGCCCAGGCGCCGCCGCTGGTCGGCAGCTTCCGCATCAACAGCACCCGGGCCCTGCGCCAGCCCTAGCGCACACCGGGCGCCGCGAAGCGGCGCCGCAGCGCCCGGGCGCCCGTCCCCGTGCCGGCGCTGCGAAACGCGCTACACCCGCCCCGTCACCGGCACCGCCGCCCCGTGGATCGGCGCGCCGGCCTCGCTGAGCAGGAAGGCGATGACGCCGGCGAGCGCCTCGGGGCGGACCCAGCGGCCGGCGTCGGCCTCGCCCATCTCGGCGCGGTTGGCGGGCGTGTCGAGGATGCTGGGGAGCACGGCGTTGACGGTGGCGCGGCCGTCCTTCAGTTCCTCGGCCAGCGCCTCGGTGAGGCGCAGCACGCCCGACTTGGCGGCGGTGTAGGCGCCCATGCCCTTGCCGGCACGGCCCGCGGCGGCGGCGCCGACGTTGACGATGCGGCCGCGCGGCGACGCGGCGACGTGGGGCAGGGCGGCTTCGCAGGCGATCAACGCGGTCATCAGGTTGAGCTCGTGCTGGCGGCGCCAGGTGGCGGCGCTGCCACCGGCGACGGTCTCCCAGGCGAAGCCGCCGGCGATGTTGACGAGGGCGTCGAGGCGCCCGAGTTCGGCGACGGTGCGCGCCACGGCGGCCACGGCGGCGGCCTCGTCGTCGAGGCGCACGCCGGGCAGCGCGAGGCTCGCGGGCAGGCCCGCGGGCGCGGCCGGCGCCACGTCGAGCGCGGCCACGCGCCAGCCGGCCGCGGCCAGCCCCTGCACGGTGGCGCGCCCCAGTGCGCCGAAGGCGCCGGTGACGAGGGCCACTGGGGTGTCGGAGGCAGGCCCGGGAGCGGTCGGCCCGGCGGAAGCGGTGGCAGCAGTGGGAGCGTTCATGCGTCGATGCTACGCCGCAGCGGAACCGCGCTCCCCCCGGATCCGGTGGAGAAGTGGTGGAGAAGGCTGGTGTGCCCAGGCCGTCGCTGCTTACACTTTGTCACCGGGCAGCGGCCCGCGAACACCCGGGAGGGGCGCATGGCACTGGCAGGGATCGTCCTGGGGGCGTGGGTCCTGTTCGTCGAGCCCGGCACCACCGCCGGCCTGTGCGGGCGGGTGGTGCACCTCGGTGAGGGCGCGGGCGGCATCCCCACGTTGTGGGCGGTGCAGGAAGACAGCGGGCGGGCCTTCAAGGCGCCGGTGGCCGAGGTCACGCTCGGCGCCGGGCCGGGGTGCGCGCCGGTCGCGGCGCCGGCCGCCAGTGCGCCGTCGGCCCCCGTCGATCCACCGCAGCCCTCGCCCGTGCGCCTCGGCGGCTGACCCGCCGCCGGCCTTCCCGGCCTCTGTCGCTCAGCGCGCGGCGAGTTCGCGCTGCAGCCAGGCCCGGGCCACCGCCCAGTCGCGCTTGACGGTCGCCACCGAGATGCCCAGCACCTCGGCGGCCTCCTCGTTCTCCAGGCCGCCGAAGAACCGCAGTTCCACCACCTTGGCCGCCCGCGGATCGAGCGCCTCGAAGGCCAGCAGGGCCTCGTGCACGTCGACCACGTCGCGGGCCGGCCCGGCGACCAGCTGCTCGGCCAGCCCCAGCGTGAGCGGCACCTGCTCCGCATCCCGCTTGGCGGCGCGGCCCGCGAGGGCATGGTTCACGAGGATGCGCCGCATCATGGTCGAGGCCACCGCCAGGAAGTGGCCGCGGTTGCGCCAGCGCGTGCGGTTCTGCGCGGCCAGGCGGAACCAGGCCTCGTGGGCGAGGGCGGTCGGGCTCAGCGTGTGGCCCGACGGCTCGTGGCGCAGGTGGGCGCGCGCGAGGCGCCTCAGCTCGTCGTAGAGGTGCTCGAACAGCTGCCGCGCGACGAGCGGGTCGTCGGCGTCGACCTGGGCCAGCCAGGCCGTCACGTCCAGGGCATCGGGATCGGTCGGCGCGCGGTCCATCGCGGCGGGTGGGGCAAGCGGAAGGGTGCGGCGATTGTTCCATGGGCCTGCCCGGTTCGCCGCTCCGCGGCGCGCGCGCCGGGTCGCCCCGCGGGTCTGCACCGGCCGGCCGCGCACCGTGGGAGAACGGGCAATCCGAGGGGCACCGCGGGGCGCATGAGCCTTTCGGCCGGGTTCTGCGGCGTACACCGGCAAGCCCTGGCGTCGCCGGGGCAGCCACCCCGGAAGCCTCGACCATGCCCCACGCCCTCCGCGCCACCCGCGCCACCCGCGCCACCCGCGCCCCCCTCGGCGCCCTGTTCGCCGCCGTGATGCTCGCCGCCTGCGGCGGCGGCGAGGATCCGCCGGCCGCCGTCGCCGGGACCTCACCGGCGCCGGCGCCAGCACCAACGCCTGCGCCGGTGCCTGCGCCTGCACCCGCTCCTGCACCTGCACCGGCACCTACGCCTGCACCGGCACCCGCTCCGGCTCCGGCTCCGGCTCCTGCACCGGCCGCCGCCGGCTGGGGCAGTGTGACCGTCCGCAGCAGCGCGCTGGCGGCCGACCGCGTGGTCGAGCCGAACCTGCTGCCGGTCTACGAGCTGACGAGCACGAACGCCGGCCCCGCGCGCAGCCTGCAGCTCGTCCGCTCGACCGATCCGCTGAAGGGGGACGCGCCCTTCGACAGCGTGACGGTGCGGCTGGTGCCGGCCACCGGGGAGCTGCTGTCGGTGGGGGTGGCGCTGGTGGCCGATGCAAGCCTGCCGCTGTCGGGCCGCAACTACTTCGCCACCTGCGCCCCGTGCACCGGGGTGGTCTACGACCGCGTCGCGGGCACGGTGCGCTTCGACGCGACCCCGCTCACGGCCACCGCGCTCAGCGGCAGCCCGCTCCCCGCGACGCTGAGCGGCAGCGTGCGCCTGCCGGACTGGCGGCCGCGCAGCGGCACGACGATGACCGCCGCCGCGCTCGGCGCCTGCAGCCTCACGTCGGCGCCCGGCAGCGCCAGCTTCGAACAGCTGGCCTGCCTGGCCGGCACCTACGTCGGCACCGGCCTGGCGGGCCAGGACTGCCGGGTCACGATCGATGCCGCCAGCCGCAGCGTGCGCTTCGACGATGGCGTGAACGACAAGACCTTCGCCTTCGCCAGCGCCGGCGGCTTCACCAACCTGAGCACCTTCCGCTCGAGCTTCACCCAGTCGGCCAAGATCACGAACCCCTCGAACGCGCTCGAGTCGATCGAGTGGCAGGCCACGCCCAGCCCGGTGACGGCCGGCGTGACGCAGGTCGACCTGCGCAACATCCAGGCGGTCGGCGGCAGCACGTCGATGGTCTACAACCGCAGCTGCCGGCTGGAGTTCGGGACGCCCTGACGGTCGGCGACCGCGCGGCGCCGTCGCCGACGGCCCCGCTGCGTGGTCGCGTCGCCGAGTGCGTAGCATCGCCACGGTGTCCGACGCCGCTGCCGCCGCCGCGCCCGCGCCACCCGACTGGGGCGCGGTGCGCGCGCTCTTCGATGCGGTCGCCGAACTGGACGCGCCGGCGCGCGCCCGCGCGCTGGCCGATCCGATGCTCGATCCGGCCGTCGCGGAGGAAGTGCGCTCGCTGTGCCGTCACGCCGAGGGCGCGAGCCTGCTGGACCGACCGCCCGGGCCGGCGGTGGCCGACCCGGCCTCGCGCCTCGGCGAACGGCTGGGCGCCTGGCGCATCGTCGACCACCTCGGCAGCGGCGGCATGGGCGAGGTCTGGCTCGCGCGGCGCGACGACGGCGCCTACGAGCACCGCGCCGCGATCAAGGTGCTCAAGCGCGGCCTGGACACCGGCTCGGTGCTGGCGCGCTTCGCGCTGGAGCAGCAGGCGCTCGCGCGGCTCGACCACCCGCACATCGCGCGCCTGATCGACGCCGGCCGCACGGCCGACGGCCTGCCGTATTTCGTGATGGAGCACGTCGACGGCCTGCCGATCGACCAGGCCTGCGCCGGCCGCCCGCTGGCGGCGCGGCTGGCGCTGTTCCTGCAGCTGGCCGACGCGGTGGCGCACGCGCACCGCCAGCTGCTGCTGCACCGCGACCTGAAGCCCGGCAACGTGCTGGTCGACCGCGCCGGGCAGGTCAAGCTGCTGGACTTCGGCATCGCGAAGGCCCTGGTCGGCGACGAGGCCGGCGGCACCCAGCTCGGGCTGCGGCCCTACACGCCGCACTACGCCAGCCCGGAGCAGGTGCGCGGCGAGGCGGTCGGCACGGCGACCGACGTCTACAGCCTGGGCGTCCTGCTGTACGTGATGCTCACCGGGCGGCGCCCCTATGCGCGCGCGGTCACGCAGCCGGCGGAGGTCGCGCAGCGGGTGCTCGACGAGGCCCCGGCCCGGCCGAGCACGCTGGCGCCACCCGGCGCCGGCGCGCCCGGCGGGCCGCCGGGCCGCCGTCGCCTGGCCGGCGACCTGGACACGCTGCTGCTGAAGGCGCTGGCGAAGGAGCCGGCGCAACGCTATGCCAGCGTCGACGCGCTGGCCGCCGACGTCCGCGCCCACCTCGAAGGCCGGCCGCTCGCCGCGCGCCCGCCGTCGCCCGGCTACCTCGCGGCGCGCTTCGTGCGGCGCCACCGGGCCGCCGTGGGGGCCGCCGCCGCGGCGCTGCTGGCGCTGGTCGCGGGCCTGGCCGCCACGGCCTGGCAGGCGCGCGAGGCCGAGCGTGCACGGGCACTGGCCGAGCAGCGCTTCGCCGACGTGCGCGCGCTGGCGAACCGGCTGGTGTTCCGCTACCACGACGAGCTCGCCGCGCTGCCCAACACCCTGAAGCTGCGCCAGGAGCTGCTGGACGATGCCCAGCGCTACCTCGACGGCCTGCACCGGCACGTCGGCCGCGACCCGGCGCTGGCCCGCGAGCTGTCGGAGACCTACCAGCGCCTGGCCACCTTGCAGGGCGAGGCCTTCTCGCCCGGGCTCGAGCAGCTCGACGCGGCCCAGGCCAACCTCGACAAGGCCGTGGCGCTGCTGCCGCTGTACGCGGACGCGCCCGGCCTGGACAGCGCCGGGCTGCAGGCCGCGGCCGAGCTGTGGCTGGCGCAGGCCTCGCAGTCGAGCCGGCGCGCCGACCTGCCGCGCGCCCGGCAGGCCCTCGAGCAGGCGCAGGCCCTGGCGGAGCGCGCGCTGGCACGGCCGGACCCCGGGCCGGCGCTGCAGGCGCTGCGCGCGACGATCGACGGCCGGCTCGGCCAGCTGCTCGGCGGCGGCGCGGCGCAGCCCAACCTCGGCCGCCCGCGCGAAGCGGCTGCGCTGCTCGCCGCCTGCGAGCGCCGCCTGCAGGCGCTGGCGGAGGCCGCGCCGCAGCAGGCAACCTGGCAGCACCAGGCGGCCTGGGCGCAGCAGCTGCAGGCCCATGCGGCGAACCTGCGCGGCGACGCGGACCGCGCAGCCGAGGCGGCCGAACGCATGCGCGCACTGCGCGACCGTGCCGCGCGCCTGTCCCAGGACGACCCGCACCTGCAGCACCAGCGCGCGGTGGCCCGCCTGATCTCGGCGCTGTACCTGGCCCATGCCGGCCGCGCCGAGGCCGCGCAGGCCACGATGGACGAGGCCCAGGCGATGCTGCGCGCCAGCGTCGACCGCGACCCGCGCAACCAGGCGGCCTGGCGTGACCTGCGCATCGGCGCCTTCCACCAGGGCCGCGTGCTCTGGCTGGCCGGCGAGCGCCGGCGCGCCCAGGCGGTGCTCGCGGCCGCGCTGCAGGCACTGCCGGCACCGCCGCTGGCGCAGGACGCCTATGTCGCGCGGGCGCGCGCCGAGGCGCAGGTCTGGGCCGCACGCGCCTGGCAGGCCGACGACCCCGCGCAGGCGCTGGCCCTCGCCGAGGCGGCCGCCGCCGCGCTGCGCGACGGCCCGCCGGACGACCCGAACGCGACCCGCTGGTGGACCCTGGCGCAGGCCGTGGGCGAACGCGCCGAGGCCTTGGCCCGGACGGGCCGGGGGGCGGCGGCGGCCGAGGCCGCGCGCGAGGCGCTGGCGCTGTGGCAGCGCGGCAGCCCCGAGGGCGAGCCACCCGGCCTGTTCACGCCCTGGGTCGCGCGCGACCGGCGCCTCGCGGCGGGCGACCGTCCCTGAGGGCGGCGCCCGGCGGGCCGACCCCGCGCTCAGCCCTCGTGGCGCAGCGCCTGCGCGGCCGCGTCGGCCACCGCCAGCGCCGTCATGTTGACGATCCGCCGCGAGGTGGCCGACGGGGTCAGGATGTGCACCGGGCGCGCGGCGCCGAGCAGCACCGGGCCGACGGTGACGCCGCGGCTGCCGACCACCTTCAGCACGTTGAACAGGATGTTGGCCGCGTCCAGGTTCGGCAGCAGCAGCAGGTTGGCCTCGCCGCGCAGCGTGGTGGCCGGCAGCGCGTCGCGGCGCACCGTCTCGGACAGCGCGGCATCGCCCTGCAGCTCGCCCTCGCAGTCGATGTCCGGCTCCATGCGCTTGAACAGCTCGGCCGCCATGCGCATCCGCTTCGCCGAGGGCCGGGTCGAGGAGCCGAACATCGAGTGCGACACGAAGGCGACCTTCGGCGGCAGCCCGAAGCGGCGCAGTTCCTCGGCGGCCATCGACGCGATCTCGGCCAGCTGCTGGGCGCTCGGCTCGTCGTTGACGAAGGTGTCGGCGACGAACAGCGTGCGGTCGTCCAGCAGCAGCGCGTTCATCGCGGCATAGCCGGTGACGCCCGGCTTCAGGCCGATCACGCTGCGCACGTGCTCGAGGTGGGCGTCGTAGCGCCCCACCATGCCGCAAAGCATCGCGTCCGCGTCGTTGCGGCGCAGCATCATCGTGCCGATCAGCGTGTTGGAGCGCCGCAGCGCCACCTTCGCCGTCTCCGGCGACACGCCGTCGCGGCCCATCAGCCCGTGGTAGTCCTCCCAGTAGGCGCGGAAGCGCGGATCGTCCTCGGGGTTCACGACCTCGACGTCCTGGCCGAGCTTCAGCCGCAGGCCGGCGCGCCGGATGCGCATCTCGATCACCGCCGGCCGGCCGATCAGCGTCGGCCGCGCCAGGCCTTCGTCGAGCACCACCTGCACCGCGCGCAGCACGCGCTCGTCCTCGCCCTCGGCATAGGCCACGCGCGCCGGCCCGCCCTGGCTGGTCGAGGCCTTGGCGGCGGTGAAGACCGGCCGCATCACCAGGCCGGTCTGGAACACGAAGCGCGACAGCGACTGGCGGTAGGCCGCCAGGTCCTCGATCGGCCGCGTCGCGACGCCGGAGGCCACCGCGGCCTGGGCCACGGCCGGCGCGATGCGCAGGATCAGCCGCGAGTCGAAGGGCTTGGGGATGATGTAGTCGGGCCCGAAGCTGATCTCCTCGCCGGGGTAGGCGGCCGCCACCTCGTCGCTCACCTCGGCCTTGGCCAGCGCGGCGATCTCGCGCACGCAGGCGAGCTTCATCTCCTCGGTGATGCGGGTGGCGCCGCAGTCCAGCGCACCGCGGAAGATGTACGGGAAGCACAGGACGTTGTTGACCTGGTTCGCGTAGTCCGAGCGGCCGGTCGCGACGATGCAGTCCGGCTTGGCCTGGCGCGCCAGCTCGGGCCGGATCTCCGGCTCCGGGTTGGCGAGCGCGAGGATCACCGGCCGGTCGGCCATGGTGGCGACCATCTCCGGCGTCAGCACGCCGGCGGTCGAGCAGCCGAGGAAGACGTCGGCGCCGCGCACCACGTCGGCCAGCGTGCGGGCCGACGTGGTCTGCAGGTAGGCGCGCTTGCTCGCGTCGAGCCGCCCGCTGCGCGCGTCCTCGCGCTCGGACTGGATCACGCCGCGCGAATCGACGACGTAGATGTGCTCGCGCCGCACGCCCAGGCTGACCATGATGTCCAGGCAGGCGATCGCCGCGGCGCCGGCGCCGGAGGCGACCAGCTTCACGTCGGCGAGCGATTTGCCGACCAGCTCCAGGCCGTTCAGCAGCGCCGCGCCGGAGATGATCGCGGTGCCGTGCTGGTCGTCGTGGAAGACCGGGATCTTCATGCGCTCCTTCAGCGCACGCTCGATCTGGAAGCACTCCGGCGCCTTGATGTCCTCGAGGTTGACGCCGCCGAGCGTGGGCTCCAGCGCCGCGATGATCTCGATCAGCTTCTCCGGGTCCTTCTCGGCCAGCTCGATGTCGAAGACGTCGATGCCGGCGAACTTCTTGAACAGGCAGCCCTTGCCCTCCATCACCGGCTTGCCCGCGAGCGGGCCGATGTCACCCAGGCCGAGCACCGCGGTGCCGTTCGTCACCACCCCCACGAGGTTGCCGCGCGAGGTGTACTCGGCGGCGAGCGTCGGGTCCTCCTCGATCGCCAGGCAGGCGTAGGCCACGCCGGGCGAGTAGGCGAGCGACAGGTCGCGCTGGTTGGACAGCGGCTTGGTCGGCGCGATCGCGATCTTGCCGCGCGTCGGGCTGCGGTGGTACTCGAGTGCCGCGTCGCGCAGCGCCTGTTCGGCAGGGGAGAGGTCTTGCTTCGTCATGGGGGTCCTCGGAACTGCGGGCATGCTACGCCGCGACATCCAGCGCCCGGGTCGTGGAGGACCCGTATCGACGGCCGGCCGGGCGTGGTGCAGCGGGCCCGCAGACCGCGCGACAGCACGAGACCCTTGTCTTGACAATGATTGCATAGGCAATTATTGTCTGGGCCGTGATGTCCGACCCCGCCCCGCTCTCCCACCCCGCCGACGAGGCCCCGCCCGACGCCGGGCCGGCCTTCTACGACGGCCGCACCTACGACGGCCGCGCCAGCATCGGCCACCTGATGAGCCAGATCGTCGCGGCGCTGCGCCGCGAGGTGGAGCAGGGCATGGCCCCGCACGGCCTGACCGCCGCCCAGTGGCTGCCGCTGTGGAAGCTCAAGCTCGGCTCGGCGGGCACGGCGCAGGAACTGGCGCGCCAGCTGGATGTCGACGCCGGCGCGATGACGCGCCTGCTCGACCGGCTGGAGGCCAAGGGGCTGGTGGCGCGCGAACGCTGCGCGAGCGACCGCCGGGTCGTCCGGCTCGCGCTGACGCCGGCCGGCGAGGACGTCACCGCCCACATCCCGGCGGTGCTGGCCGGCGTCCAGAACCGCTACCTGCGCGGCTTCAGCGCCGAGGAATGGGCGCTGCTGATGGGCCTGCTGCGCCGCATGCTCGCCAACACCCCGCGCGCCGCGATGCAGGCCGACCCGGCCGCCTCCGCGGTCGATCCGGGGCCAGGGGCGCCCCCGCCGGCGGACGCCGGCGATGCCAGGGGTTCGGCGGACGCCGGCGACGCCAGGGGTTCGGCGGACGCCGGCGACGCCAGCGGTTCGGCGCAAGCCCGCCAGGCCAGGGCCTCGGCGCAAGCCGGGCGGTCCCCGACCTCGGCGGGAGCCGGTGGCTCACTCCCCTTGCCGGCGAGCGCCGGCGCCTCCCCCGTGTCGCCGGCCGCTGCCGGAACGTCCCGATGACTGCCTTCGTCCGCTCCTCCTCCCGCGCCGCGCCCGCCGCGCGCCGCCCGGCGCCGCTGGCTGCGCTCGCGCTTGCCGCCCTGCTCGCCGGCTGCGCTGCGCTGCCGACGGGCGCACCGCCGCCGCATGCGCTGCGCACCGTGCCGCCGGCCGCGGCCGCGGCCGACTGGCCCGAGCGCAACGCCTGGGACCGCTGGGACGATCCCGTGCTGGCCGGCCTCATCGCCACCGCGCAGGCGCGCCAGCCGAGCCTGCAGCAGGTGCGGGCACGCCTCGCGCAGGCCGCCGCCGCGGTCGACGCCACGCGCGCCGCCGAGGGCCTGCAGGGGAGCCTCGCGGTCGACCTGACGCGGCAGCGCTTCACCGAGAACGGCCTGGTGCCGCCGCCGCTGGCCGGCAGCGTGGCCTGGAACAACGGCGCCACCCTCAACCTCGGTTGGGAGTGGGACCTGTTCGGGCGCCAGCGCGCCGCGCTCGCCGCGGCTCTCGGCCAGCAGCGCGCGGCGGAGGCGGAGGCCCAGGCGGCCGCGGTGCTGCTGTCGGCCAACGTCGCCGCTGCCTACGTCGCGCTGGCCCGCGCCGTCGAGGGCCGGGCCCTGACCGAGTCCGCGCTGGCGCAGCGCCGCCAGGTGCTGGCGCTGGTGCGCCAGCGCATCGCGGCCGGCCTGGACACCACGGTCGAGCTGCGCCAGGCCGAGGGCGTGATCGCGCAGACCGAGGTCGAGCGCGCGGCCGCCGACGAGCAGATCCAGCGCAGCCGCCACGCGCTGGCCGAGCTGACCGGCCAGGCGCCCGACGCGCTGGCCGGCCTGGCGCCCACGCTGCAGCCCGTCCAGGCCCAGTCCCTGCCGGCCGGCCTGCCGGCGGACCTGCTGGGGCGCCGCGCCGACCTGGTGGCCCAGCGCTGGCGCGTCGAGGCGGCGCTGCGCGAGGTCGACGTGGCGCGCGCCCAGTTCTATCCCAACGTCAACCTGGTCGCCTTCGCCGGCCTGTCCAGCCTCGGGCTGGACAGCCTGCTGAAGGCCGGCAGCCTGAGCGCCGGCCTCGGGCCGGCGCTGCGCCTGCCGGTGTTCGACGGCGGCCGGCTGCGCGCCAACCTCGCCGGCCGGCGCGCCGAGGTGGACGCCGCCGTCGAGGCCTACAACGCCACGCTGCTGCGGGCGCTGCGCGAGGTGGCCGACGAGGTCGCCAGCCTGCAGGGCATCGAGCGCCAGCAGGAGGCCCAGGCGCGGGCGCTCGCGGCGGCGGAGTCGGCGTTCGCGCTGGCGACGCAGCGCTACGAGGCCGGCCTCGGCAACTTCCTGATCGTGCTGACGGCCGAGAGCAACGTGCTGGCGCAGCGGCGCGCGCTGGTCGAGCTGAAGGCGCGCCACCTCGGCGCCGAGGCCGCCCTCAGCCGCGCGCTGGGCGGCGGCTGGCGCGACGACGGATCGGCGGCCCGCCTCGCGCCGACGGCCTGAGTTCCCGATCACTCCCCGCCCGATCGCCCGTCCCCCCGCCTCCCAGGCTCCCAGGCTCCCAGGCTTCAGTTTTCCTGCTCACCCGCGCGCAGCGATCGCCCCCGCCCAGGCGCCCCCCAAGAAGAACGCCATGTCCACGCCGAACACCTCACCCGCCCAGCCGACCCCCGCCACCCCTGCGACGCCCGCGACACCCGCGACGGCGCCGTCACGCCGCCGCCCCGCGCTGCTGGCCGTCACCGCGCTCACGCTGCTGGCCGGTGCGGCCTACGGCGCGCACTGGTGGCTGCACCTGCGCCACCTCGAGTCCACCGACAACGCCTACGTGCAGGCGCCGATCGTGCAGCTCACGCCGCAGGTCGGCGGCACCGTGGTCGCGGTGCTGGCCGACGACACCGACACGGTGCAGGCCGGCCAGCCGCTGGTGCGGCTGGACCCGACCGACGCCCGCCTCGCGCTGGAACGCGCCGAGGCCCAGCTCGGCCAGACGGTGCGCGAGGTGCGCACGCTCTACGCCAACGACGCCGGCCTGGCGAGCACGGTGCGGCTGCGCGAGGCCGAGGTGGCGCGCGTGCGCGCCGAGCTCGACCGCGCCCAGGCCGACGTCGCGCGCCGCCGCCCGCTGGTGGCCAGCGGCGCGGTCGGCGGCGAGGAAATGAAGCACGCCGAGGCCGCGCTGGCCGCCGCGCGCGGCACGCTCGCCAGCGCCGAGTCGGCGCTGGCCGCGGCGCGCGACCAGGCCGTCGGCAACCGGGCGCTGACCGACGGCACCCGCGTCGAGCGCCACCCGAACGTCGAGCGCGCGGCCGCCGCCGTGCGCGAGGCCTGGCTGGCCGTGCAGCGCACCGAGCTGCCGGCGCCGGTGGCCGGGCAGGTGGTGCGGCGCAGCGTGCAGGTCGGCCAGCGCGTGGCCGCCGGCGCGCCGCTGCTCTCGCTGGTGCCGCTGGACCAGGCCTGGGTCGAGGCCAACTTCAAGGAGGTGCAGCTGCGGCGCATGCGCATCGGCCAGCCGGTCACGCTGACGGCGGACCTGTACGGCGAGAAGGTGCGCTACGACGGCCGCATCGTCGGCCTGGGCGCCGGCACCGGCGCCGCCTTCTCGCTGCTGCCGGCGCAGAACGCGACCGGCAACTGGATCAAGGTGGTGCAGCGGGTGCCGGTGCGGGTCGCGATCGACGGCCGCCAGCTGGCCGCGCATCCGCTGCGCGTGGGCCTGTCGATGGAGGCCACGGTCGACGTGGCCGACGCCGACGGCGCGCCGCTGGCCGCGGTCGCGCCGAACCAGCGCACCACCGGCAGCACGCAGGCGGTGACGCCGCCCACCGCCGAGGCCGACCGCCTGGTGGCCCGGATCATTGCCGAGAACGGCGGCCGCACGTCCGCGGGCGCGGCCGGCGCGGTCGCCCGCGGCGCCGCGGACCCGGCCGAGCGGCGCTCGAAGGTCCAGGCGGCGCGGGCCGCCGGTGCCGCCGGCACGGCCTCGGCCGCCACCCCGTCGCCCAGCGCCGCGCAGGCACCCGCCGACGCGGCGGAGGCCACGCGCGTCGCCGCCTCCCGCCCGACGGCCACGCTGCGCTGAGCGCCATGGCCGCCACGCTCGCCCCGGACGGCAGCGCACCGTCCCAAGGCCCCGCCGGACCCGCCGGTCCGCGCCCGGCCTCGCCCCAGCCCGCCGCCGCGCCGCCGGCCGTGCTGCCGCCGCTGCAGGGCCGCGCGCGTGCACTCGGCACGCTGGCGCTGTCGCTGGCGACCTTCATGAACGTGCTGGACACCTCGATCGCCAACGTGTCGATCCCCGCGATCGCCGGCGACCTCGGGGTCAGCCCGACCCAGGGCACCTGGGTGATCACCTCGTTCGCGGTCGCGAATGCGATCGCGGTGCCGCTGACCGGCTGGCTGACGCGGCGCATCGGGCCGGTGCGCCTGTTCACCGGCAGCGTGCTGGCCTTCGTGCTGGCCTCCTGGCTGTGCGGCCTGGCGCCGAGCATCGAGGCGCTGATCGCCTTCCGCGTGCTGCAGGGCCTGGTGGCCGGGCCGATGATCCCGCTGTCGCAGACCCTGCTGCTGTCGAGCTACCCGCCGGCGCTGGCCGGCACGGCGATGGCGATGTGGGCGATGACCACGCTCGTCGCGCCGGTGATGGGCCCGCTGCTCGGCGGCTGGATCACCGACAACATCGCCTGGCCCTGGATCTTCTACATCAACGTGCCGGTCGGGCTGCTGGCCGCCGGCATCACCTGGTCGATCTACCGCCGCCGCGATCCCGGCCCGCGCCGCGTGCCGCTGGACGTGGTCGGCCTGGGGCTGCTGGTGCTGTGGGTCGGCGCACTGCAGGTGATGATCGACAAGGGCAAGGAGCTGGACTGGTTCGCGTCGCAGCAGATCGTGGTGCTGGCGGTGGTGGCGGCGGTCGGCTTCCTCTTCTTCCTCGCCTGGGAGCTGACGGAGGCCAACCCGATCGTCGAGCTGCGGCTGTTCGCCCGGCGCAACTTCCTGCTCGGCACGGCCTCGCTGTCGCTCGCCTACGGCCTGTTCTTCGGCAACGTCGTGCTGCTGCCGCTGTGGCTGCAGCAGAGCCTGGGCTACACCGCCACCTGGGCCGGCATCGCGATGGCGCCGGTGGGGCTGCTGGCGATCGTGCTGTCGCCCTGGGTCGGCCGCAACGTGGGCCGCATCGATCCGCGCCGCCTGGCCACCGTGGCCTTCCTCGGCTTCGGCTTCGTGCTGTGGCTGCGCTCGGGCTTCACGCCGGACGTGACGCTGCAGCACGTGCTGGTACCCACGGTGCTGCAGGGCGCGGCGATGGCCTTCTTCTTCATCCCGCTGCAGTCGATCGTCTTCAGCGGGCTCGGCCCGGCCCAGCTGCCGGCGGCCTCGGGCCTGAGCAACTTCGTTCGCATCACCGCCGGCGCGATCGGCACCTCGGTGTTCACCACCGCGTGGGAGAGCCGCACGGCGCTGCACCACGCGCACCTGACCGAGGGCCTGGACGCCGCCAACGGCGCGGCGGTGGCCACGCTGGCCCAGCTGCAGGCCAGCGGCCTGACCGAGCCGCAGGCGCGCGCGACGCTGGCGCGGCTGGTCGACCAGCAAGCCAGCACGATGGCGGTGACGGACCTGTTCCACGTGTCGGCGCTGCTGTTCGTCGCGCTGATCGCGGTGGTGTGGCTGGCGCGGCCGGCGCGCGGCTCGGCGGGGGCCGCCGGCGGGGGCGGCGCGCACTGAGCACGCCGGCGGCAGGGGGTCGGGCGCGGCTGGACCGCGCGCCGGGCAGGGGGCGCAGCCCCTCGGCCGGGATCCGCGCGTCGCGCGGGCCGCTCAGCCGCGCTGCGCCATCGCCTGCCCCATGCGGATCGGCGCCCCCGGCGCCCACGACGGGTCGAAGCGCAGCGGCCCGGGCGGCCACAGCAGCACCACCGTCGAGCCGAGCAGGAAGCGCCCCATCTCCTCGCCGCGGCGCAGCGTCACGGCCGGCGCTGCGCCCTCGCCGTAGCGCCATTCGCGCACCTGCCCGGGCCGCGGCGGGTTGACCACGCCGTGCCAGACCGTGGCCATGCTGCCGACGATGGTCGCGCCCACCAGCACCATCGCGAAGGGGCCGTGCGCGCCGTCGAACAGGCAGACCACGCGTTCGTTGCGCGCGAACAGGCCCGGTACGCCGCGCGCCGTCGCCGGGTTCACCGAGTACAGCGCGCCCGGCACGTGGCGCATCAGCCGCAGCCGGCCCTCGGCCGGCATGTGGATGCGGTGGTAGTCGCGCGGGCTCAGGTAGAGCGTCGCGAAGTGGCCGCCGCGGAAGGCCGCGGCCAGCGCCGCGTCGCCGCCCAGCAGGGCCTCGGCGGTGTAGTGGTGGCCCTTGGCCTGGAAGATCCGGTCGCCGTCGATCGGGCCGAACTGGCTGATCGCGCCGTCCACCGGCGACAGCCAGTCCGCATCGGCGAGCGGCCGCGCCCCGGGGCGCAGCGCGCGCGTGAAGAAGGCGTTGAAGCTCTCGTAGGCCGCCGGGTCCGGTTCGGCCGCCTCCGCCATGTCGACGCCGTAGCGGCGCACGAAGCGCCGGATCGTCGCGGTCGTCACGGCCCCGGCACGGGCGCCGGCGAAGGCGCCGGCGAGCTGCGTCAGCGCGCGCTTCGGCAGCAGGTTCTGGGCGAGGACGAAGAGGCGGTCGGACACGGAGGTCAGGGCGTCGGGCGCCCCGGGGCGGTGAAGGCGCGGGAGTGTAGCCGCGGGGGCCGGCGCTTCACCCGCCACGCGCGTCCGGCGGGCAGCGACCGGCGAGGCCGCCATGACCCCGGCGCGCGCCGTCGGCGGGCGCGGCGCGATCGGCTCAGCGTCCCGCGCGCGCCTGGATGCGCTTGAGCATCGCGGCGTGGTCGGCCTCGACCTGCCTGACGCAGGCGCTGCGCTCGGCCGGCGCCTTCAGGCGGCCGCACTCGCGCCGGCCCACGGCCAGCGCGGCCGCGGCTTCCTTGCGCGCCTCGGCAGGGGACTGCAGGCGACCGGTCCAGTCGGCGGTGGCGTCGGACGCGGTGGCGGACCAGTCCGGCACCGCGCCGGACGCAGCGGCCGCCGGGGCGGACGCGGCCGGCGCCGGCTCGGCCTGCACGCCGGCCATGGCCGCGAGCCACAGGCTGGCGGCCAGCCAGGTGGCCCGCGGCGCGCGCCACCGCAGCGGGCCCGGCTCGCACGCGGGCTGGGGCAGACGGCGCGGGGCTCGGCGCATGGAACAGTCCTTTCGTGGCGGCGTGGGATGGGGCGCGATCGCGCGGGGGAGGGGGGATCATGCGGGCGGCACCGGGTGCTGTCGAGCCCCGGGTGGCCCGCGTGCGCTCAGGCCTGCGTCGGCGGCGGCCGTTTCAGGTAAGACTCCACGTCCGCGGACCACACGCCCACCGCCCGCACCGCCTCGCGCAGGCGCTCGGGCGTGACGCCGAAGCGCGCTGCCCACTCGCGGACCTCGTAATGGGCATTGACGTCGATGCGCTCGCCGAGCGGCGCATCGGTGGCGGTTGGGGCGACGTTCTGCATGGGCGTGTCTCCGGCGGGTCGGGGTTCGGGGCAGGGGGGAGGCGGCGGGGCCGGGCGGCACCCCGCGGACGCGACATGCTCCGACGCCCCCCGCCACCGCGTCGTCGGCCGGCGCTGGCGCCGGCTGTAGGACGGGGCCGCACGGCAGCCGGGCACGGGCGTGCGAGCCCCGCGCCGGCCGCGCGGGAGCGCGCGGACCACTGCGGGACAATGGCGCCGTGTCCGACCTGCCCTCCGCCCCACGCTCCGCCCCGCCCGCTGCCGCTGCGCACGGGCCGGCCCGGTGGCGCCTGTCCGTCGCGCCGATGATGGACTGGACCGACCGCCACTGCCGCTACTTCCACCGCCTGATCACCCGCCACGCCCGGCTCTACACCGAGATGGTGACCACCGGCGCGCTGCTGCACGGCGACGTGGCGCGGCACCTGGACTTCCATGCGGAAGAGCACCCGGTGGCGCTGCAGCTGGGCGGCAGCGAGCCCGCGGACCTGGCCCACGGCGCGCGGCTGGCCGAGCGCTGGGGCTACGACGAGGTGAACCTGAACTGCGGCTGCCCGAGCGAGCGGGTGCAGCGCGGGGCCTTCGGCGCCTGCCTGATGAACGAGGCGCCGCTGGTGGCGCGCTGCGTCGCGGCGATGCGCGAGGCGACGCGGCTGCCCGTGACGGTGAAGCACCGCATCGGGCTGGGGCGCAGCGAGTCCTACGGCTTCGTGCGCGACTTCGTCGGCACGGTCGCCGAGGCGGGCTGCAGCGTCTTCATCGTGCACGCGCGCAATGCCTGGCTCGAAGGTCTGAGCCCGAAGGAGAACCGCGAGGTGCCGCCGCTGCGCTACGAGGTGGTGCGGCAGCTGAAGCAGGACTTCCCGGCGCTGACCCTGGTCGTCAACGGCGGCGTGGGCGACGCGACGCAGATCGCGGGCCACCTGGCGACGCTGGACGGCGTGATGGTCGGCCGCGCGGCCTACCACGACCCCTGGTCGATGGCCGGCTGGGACGCCCGCTTCTTCGGCGACCCGGCGGCGCAGGTATTGGCACCGGACCGCGACGCGGTGGAGGCCGCGATGGTGGGCCACATGCTGCGCCAGCAGGCGGCCGGCGTGCCCTGGTCGCACGTGGCGCGCCACATGCTGGGCCTGTGGAACGGCACGCCGGGGGCGCGGCGCTGGCGCCAGGTCTGGTCCGACCACCGGCTCAAGGGCCGGGACCCGCGCGAGGTCGGGCGCCTGGCGCGCGAGGCGCGCCTGCAGGGACGGGCCGTCGCGGCGGCGGCCGAGGACTCGCCCACCGGCTGAGTGCGCCGTGCCGGCGCCCGCGCCGACATCGTGCGGGCCGGGGCCGGACCGTCGTACCCCTTGCCGAGGCGAGCCCCGGGCAGCGGGCTGTTCCGGCGCCCGTCAGAACCGCTCGCGGCGCTGCCAGGCCCGGCAGTCCGCCGAGGTCTCGGCACCATCGCGCACGCGCAGGGTCGGCAGGCGCTCGGTGCGGCCGTCGACGGGCCGGTAGCGCAGCGGCCGCGCCGGGCCGCCGTCGACGCCCGGCAGCGTGAGCTCGATGTCCCGGCTGGTGTCCCCGCCGTACACCGACCAGCCCAGCAGCGCCTGG
This sequence comes from Pseudideonella sakaiensis, assembly GCF_001293525.1. Classification (GTDB taxonomy): domain Bacteria; phylum Pseudomonadota; class Gammaproteobacteria; order Burkholderiales; family Burkholderiaceae_C; genus Ideonella_A; species Ideonella_A sakaiensis. The sequence continues at coordinate 22,768 of NZ_BBYR01000009.1, forward strand.
CCGTCGCGCAATCCCGCCGCCGCGGCCGGGCCGCCCGGCACCACGCCCTGCACGCGGCGGGCCTGGAAGGAGGCGGCCGTGTCGAAGCCGGCGGTCCAGCGCGGCAGCTCCTCCATCGCGAGCAGGAAGCACGGCCCGGCGAGGTCGGGCTCCAGCGGCAGCGGCCGGCCGTCGACCAGGTAGGCCTGCAGGTCGCGCCTCGGCAGCGCGCCGAGCCAGCGCGCCAGGCCGTCGAGCACGCGGCCGCTGGCGGGCGGGTCGCGCGGGTCGGCCGCCGCCGGCAGCATCAGGCCGCGCAGCGCATCGTCGAGCCCCGGGCCGCCGCCCTGCCGCAGCGCGCGGTCCCAGCGCATCGCCAGCAGTTCGCCGCGCCGGTAGAACTGGGCGCCGGCATCGGCGTCGGCGAAGAAACGCGGCAGCAGCGCGGCGCTGCCGAGCCCGCGCGCGGGCGAACGCCACCAGCGCCGCAGCGCGTTCGTCAGCTCGCCGGCATAGCGCGCGAGGTTCCACTGGCCCGAGGCGAGCAGCAGCCGGTGCGTGTAGTAGTCCGTGAAGCCCTCGCTGAACCAGGCATCGGCCGCCCCCTGGCCGGGCCGCCCCGCGGGCTCGCGTCCGCCGAAGCGCTGCGAGAACCACTGGTGCAGGTTCTCGTGGCCGACGAGGAAGTCCAGCCCGCCGGAGGCCGGCGCGAAGTCGCGGTCGACGTGCAGCACCGCGGCCGCCTGCACCAGCGTGCCGCCGCGGTTGCGGGGCGAGAAGTTGGGTGTCAGCACCAGCCACTGCGGGCCGCTGCCCTCGCTGCCCCAGAAGCGGCGATGGGTGCCGACGATGGCCGCCGCCGCATCGGCATAGGCCTCGTCCGGCGCGGCGTAGCGGCCCCGCAGCGCGGTGAAGAGCGGACCGCCGGGCAGCGGTCGCTCGAGCACGCGCCAGCCGGGCCCGCCGGCGTAGAAGGCATGGCGCGCGAGCGCCGGCGAGCCCTCGATGCGCAGCGTGACCCGGCCGCGGCCCTGGCCATGGCTGCCGAACAGCAGCGCCGGCGGATGCGCCGGGTCGGACAGCGTCACGCAGGTCGTCGTGCGCGCGCGGTCGTCCCACGGCGCCAGGCCGGGCAGCAGCGCGTAGCCGAAGAACTGGAAGCTGTCCGGCCCGACCTGGGCCCGGTACATCGCGCGGTCCCCCTCGGGCGTCGGGCCGCGTCCGTCGTCCAGCGCGGACTCGACCCGGGCCTGCAGCCGGACCCGGCCCTCGGCAGGGTGCTCGATGCGCCAGCGGGACGGCGCGGGGCCGGGTGGCACGGCGGTGCCGGCGCTGGCGCTCGAGGGCGCGGCCGCCGCTGCGGGCCGGACCGCCGGTGACGCGGGTTCGCCGGCACCCCCCTCGGCGTCCAGCGGCACGACGCGCACCCCGGGATCGGTCGCCTGCCACGCGCCGAAGGCGGCGGGGAAGTCGGTGACCCCGGCCCAGCCGTTGCTCAGCCGCATCGTCGTCTCGCGGCGTCCCTGGGCGGGGAAGCTCAGGCTCAGCAGGAAGGAGCGCCGCGCCCCGTCGTAGCGGGGGGTCACCTCGAACGCGAGCACGCAGCCCGGCTCGCCCGCATGCGGCACGTCGGCGGCGGGAGCCTGGGCCGCGACGGTCGACGGGGTCGCGGCGGGAGCGGCCGCCGCCGAGGGTCCTGCCGCGGCGGCCACGAGAACGGCCGGCATCGCGAGCCTCGCGGCGCGGCGGATCACGCGGACCACCCGGGCAGGGGCGGCATCCGCTGCGGTGGACGTTCCCGGGGCAGGCGTCGATGCGGGGCAGGGCATGCGCCCAGCTTAGCCGCCGCGCGGCCGTGGCAGCATCGCGCGATGCCCGCCGACCCCCCGCCCATCCTGCAGGTGCAGGACCTGCGCCTCGCCCACCCCGGCCAGCCGCCGCTGTTCGACGGCCTGTCGTTCGAGCTGCCGCCCGGGCTGACGCGCCTCGACGCGGAGCGCGGCAAGACCTCGCTGCTGCGCGCGCTGGCCGGCACGCTGCCCGCCACGGGCGGCTTCCGGCTCGACGGCCGGTCCTGGCTGCCGGGGGAGGGCGCCGGCAGCGTCGCTGCGATCGACCCGCGCGACCCCGCGTGGGACCCGCTCACGCCGGACGCGCTCGCCGAGCGCCTGCGGCCGCGGCTGCCGCGCTGGCAGCCGGCCGACTGGGAGCGGCACCTCGCGCGCTTCGGCCTGCACGAGCACCGCGCGAAGACCCTCGGCATGCTGTCCACCGGCAGCCGGCGCAAGGTGGCGCTGGCCGCGACGCTGGCGGGCGGCGCCCGGCTCAACCTGCTCGACGAAGCCACCGCCGGCCTCGACCGGCCCTCGCTCGATGCGCTCGAGGAGGCCCTCGCCGCCGAGGCCGCGCGTGGCGACCGGGCCTGGCTGCTGGCGGCGGCCTGGGGCCTGGAGGACCGGCTGCCCTGGGCCGGCGTGCTGGCGCCCTGAGTGGCGCCGGGCGAGGGGTCGGCGCCCCTGTCCTCGGTGGCCGAGGAACTACGGCTCGCGCAGGGCCTGGCGGACCGTGCCCAGCATCAGGCACAGGGTCATGGGCTGGAGGGGTGACTCGATGAAGCCACGGGAGAGATAGAAGCGCCGGGCCTGTTCCGAGATCGCATGCACCAGCAGAGCCGTCACCCCGGCGATGTCGGCCGCTTGGATCACGCGCCGGATGGCGTCGTCGAGGAGGGCGGTGCCGAGCCCCTTCCGGTGGTGGTCCCTGTGAATCGCCAGGCGGCCGAGAACGAGCACGGGGATCGGGTCGGGCCGGTTGCGCTTCATACCAGAGGGCGCTTCGGCATGGCCAACGGCGCCGGCGGCCAGACAGTAGTAGCCGACGACGGTGTCGCCCTCGCACACGACGTAGGTGCGCGATGAGCCGTTGACCTGGTTCTTGGCCGCGCGGCGTTTGAGCCAGTCGTCCAGAGCCGGCTCGCCACTGTCGAAGTCGGCGAGATGGTGCCGCTCCGTCAGCCCGTGTGGCGCCGAGAGCATCGGCGCGGTCACTTCCCGCGTGGACCCGCCGTTCTGCCGGGCGCGGCTGCCGTGTCCGAAGGCGCCCAGGGCGCACGGGCCTCGAGCGTGCGGCGAAGGCGGTCGGTGGGCGCGGGCGGCTGGTCGAGCAGGGCTTGGAAGGCGGCCATGCGATTCGCGTCGAGGGCGAAGTAGGTCTGGTCGAGCAGTACGTCCTCGGCCTTCCTGCAGGCCGCTTCGAGCATGAAATCCGAGCGGCTGCGGCCCAGGCGGTCGGCGGCCTGGTCGATCAGGTCGCGCTGACCGGCCTTGGCGCGAATGCTGATCGTGACGGGTTCCTGGGCTTGGGCTTGGGCCATGAGGTGCCTTTCGCGTACCGCGTTCGTGAGCCCAGAATTGTATGTCACTTGTCCATACACTGCCGGCTTGCCGGCGTGCACCGGGAGCGCCAGGTGGGTATCGCCAAGCAGCTGTTCGCGGCGATGGGCATCGCCCGCGACGCCCGGCAGGCGCGCCAGGACTGGGTGTTGCGGTGGACGAGGCGGCGGTGTTCCTCGGCTTCGGGCCGGACGAGGGCTGAAGACGCCAGGCGGCGCGCGGCCGCGCGAGCGCTGGCAGCCCGGGCCGGCTGGCGGGATCGATGGGCCGCAGCGTCGGCGCCGCAGGCGGCCGTCAGCCCGGTGCCGCCGGCCGGCGGGCCGGCCAGGTCGCGAGCAGCACGCCCGCCAGCGCCAGCGCGAACGCCGCCACCTGCGCCGTGCTGAAGCGTTCGCCGAGGAAGAGCACGCCGACGGCGGCCGCGCTGACCGGCAGCATCACGGTGAAGACCCCGGCGGACGAGGCCGGCACCTGCCGCAGCCCGGTCATCCAGAGCCAGACCGTGACCATGCTGGCGGCGAGCGAGTAGAACAGCAGCAGCAGCCATTCGCGTCCGGCGACGGCCCCGAAGTCGAAGGACAGCGCCTGCCAGAGACCGAAGGGCGTGACCAGCACCAGGCCCCAGAGGTTGACGAGCGCGCTGATGCGCCGTGCCGACACGCGGCCGGTCAGTCGCTTGCCGATCACGACATAGCTGGCCTCGCAGAACACCGCGGCGACCAGCAGCGCCTGGCCGAGCAGCGGCGATCCAGGCGCCGTGCCACCACCGGCCCCGGGCGGCGACGCCTTCGACAGCGAGACCAGCGCGATGCCCCCGACGGCGCAGGCGATGCCGGCCAGCACGCGGGGCGCGATCCGCTCTCTCAGGAACACCCACGACAGCAGCGCGACGACCCCCGGCAGTGCGGCCATCGTGACGCCTGCGGCCAGCGCCGAGGTCATCGCGACGCCGAACAGCATGCAGATCGAGAACAGGAAGTTGCCGAGGAAGCTCTCCCAGAACAGCAGCACGCGGTCGTGCCGCCCCAGCGGCGCCTCGCCGGGCGCGCGGCGCACCCAGTGCGCCATCGCCAGCGCGGCGATGCCGAAGCGCAGCCAGGCCAGCAGGAAGACCGGGAAGACCAGCACCAGCAAGCGCGACAGCCCGACATAGCTGCCCACCAGCGCCATGCTGGCGGCGAGGCTGGCATAGGCCAGCCGCGGGGGGCTCGGTGCGACGGGAGCGGCGGACGCGGCAGCGGCGGCCGCCGGGCCGGCTGCGGACCGCGGGCCGGCGACGGGATCGGAGGAGGACACGGACAGGCACGGCCGCCGCGCCTGGGAGGGCGGGCGGCCGGTAGCGGATCGGACCCGCAGTGTCGCAGAGGCGGGCCCCGCGCGGCGCCGCCCGCGTGCCGAAGACTCAGGCGGCGCCCGACGGGCCCGCGACGGCCCGACCTGGCCGAGCCGCGCCGCGTTCAGCGGCGGTAGGGGTTGTCCGGTCGGCGATCGTGGCGATTGGGCACGCCGTCACCGTCGCGGTCGCGGTCATAGCGGTTGCGGATGCCGTCGCGGTCGCGGTCGCGTGCCCAGTGGCCGCGCACCAGCATCCAGCGGCCATTGTGCGAGACCCATTGCGAGGGCGCGTACTGGTAGCCCGGGCGCTCGCGCACCCAGGTGCCGCCCACCCAGACGTGGCGCTGGCCGCGCCAGTCCCAGTAGCCCGGCACCCAGACGTAGCCGCGGCGCGGCGCCGGTGCGGCTTCCACCCGCACCGGCGGCGGTCCGATGCGGATGGACACCTGGGCCTGGGCGGCAGCCGGCAGCGGCGCGGCCGCGGCGGCGGCGAGCAGGGCGGCGGCGCCGAGGCCGCTCCAGAAGGTCTTGGTCTTGTGCATGGCAGGCTCCTGTCGGTTCGTTGTCGAGACGGTGCCCGGGCCGGTGGGCGCGGGGCACACCCGTGCATCGACACGACCGGAACGGCCGAAGTTGCGGCTCCGGCGACGCGGTTACGGCACTTTGCCGCGCGCAACGCCGCGCAATCCGGCAAGCGGATGTAACGCGGCCGCGTTGCGCGCGTCCAGGAGCCGAAACGACGAAGTCGGCGTGGCCGGCCGGGACCGCCGTCAGGCGTCGGCCCAGCGGGCCCATTCCCAATCGCTCACGTGCCCTGCGTACTCGTCCCACTGCGCGCGGCCGAGCGCGAGGAACTCGCGGTGGGCCTCCGGGCCGAGCGCCTCGCGCAGCAGCGCACTGGCCTCGAACGTGTCCAGGGCCTCGGCCAGGCTGGCAGGCAGCGCGCCGATGCCGAGCGCCGCGCGAGCGGGCGCGTCGAGCTCGAACAGGTCGTCGCGGCAGGCCGGCGGCAGCGGCAGCGCGCGGTCGATGCCGTCCAGTCCAGCGGCGATCAGCCCGGCGCTGAGCAGGTAGGGGTTGGCGGCGGCGTCCGGCAGCCGCCACTCGATGCGGTCGGCCAGCGTGCGCACCTGCGCGGTCCGGTTGTTCGGCCCGTGGCTGATCGAGGCGGGCGCCCAGCTGGTGCCGGAGCGGGTGCGGCGCACCGCCAGCCGCCGGTAGCTGTTCACCGTCGGCGCCGCCAGCGCGCACAGCGCCGGGCTGTGCGCGAGCAGGCCGGCGACGAAGTGCTGCGCCAGCGGCGACAGCGCCTGCGGGTGCATCGGGTCGGACGACTCCCCGGCGAAGAGGTTGCGCGCCGGCCCGCCGTCGCCGGTGTCCTGCCACAGCGAGGCATGCACGTGCAGGCCGCTGCCCGGCTGGTCGGCGAAGGGCTTGGGCATGCAGGAGAACACGGCCCCGTGCGCCTCGGCCAGCGCGCGGCCGGCCAGGCGCACCAGCATCAGGTGGTCGGCGCTGCGCAGCACCTCGTCGTGGCGCAGGTTCAGCTCGTACTGGCCCGGGGCGTCCTCGTGGTCGATCTGCAGCACCGTCAGCCCGGCCGCCTCCAGCGCGCGGCGCAGCGCCTGCAGGAAGCCGCCCTGGCGCGCCAGGCTGCGCAGGTCGTAGCTGGGCTTGTCGAGCCGGTCCTCGGCATCGGCCGGCGCCCAGCGGCCGGCGGCGTCGCGGCGCAGCAGGAAGAACTCCGGCTCGATGCCGGTGCGCAGCCGCCAGCCGCGCGCGGCCAGCCGGTCGACCGCCCGGCGCAGGATGCGCCGCGGGCAGGCCTCGAAGGGGCGGCCGCCGACGTGGCCGTCGGCGACGATGCGGGCCACGCCCGGCAGCCAGTCCAGCGGGTGGACGGTGGCAGGGTCGCCGCGGCCGAGGTACTCGGAGCGCTCGCCCTGGCGCGGCAGCCCGGTGCCGCGGATCGACGGGCCGGCGAAGCCCGCGCCCTCGGCCAGCACCGCCGCCAGCTGGTGCAGCGGCACCCACTTGCCCTTCGGCTGGCCGTCCAGGTCGGTGAACTGCACGCACAGGGTGTGGATGCCGGCGGCGGCGAGGCGCGCCTGCAGCGCGTCCACGTCCAGCGGCGGCTCGCCGCCGGGGACGGGCGTCACGGGTCGATGTGGATCCACGTCGTCTTCAGCTCGGTCACCTTGTCGAAGGCGTGCAGCGACTTGTCGCGGCCATTGCCGCTCTGCTTGTAGCCGCCGAAGGGCACGGTGATGTCGTCCTCGTCGTACTGGTTGACGTGCACGGTGCCCGCGCGCAAGGCCCGCGCGACGCGGTGGGCGCGGCTGAGGTCGTCGCTCCAGACGGCGGCCTGCAGGCCGTAGGGGCTGTCGTTCGCCAGCGCCACGGCCTCGGCCTCGTCGCGGAAGCGCAGCACCGACATCACCGGGCCGAAGATCTCCTCGCGCGCGATCGCCATCGCCGGCGCGACACCGTCGAACACCGTCGGCTCGACGTAGCAGCCGCCGCTGTCGACGCGGGCCCGGGCCCCGCCGCCGACCAGCCGGGCCCCTTCGGTGCGGCCGCGCTCGATGTAGCCGAGCACCGTCTCGAGCTGCACGCCGTCGACGATCGCGCCGAGCTCGGTGGCCGGGTCCAGCGGATCACCGGGGCGGTAGGCCGGCAGCTCGGCCGCCACCGCCGCGACGAAATCGTCGGCGATGCGCTCGTGCACCAGCACCCGCGACGGCGCGTTGCAGCTCTCGCCCTGGTTGAAGAACATGCTGGCCGCCGCGGTGCGCGCGGCGCGGCCGAGGTCGCGGAAGTCGTCGAAGACGAGGAAGGCCGACTTGCCGCCCAGCTCGTTGTAGACCCGCTTCAGGTTGCTCTGCGCGGCGTAGGCCAGCATCCGGCGCCCGGTGCGGGTGCTGCCGGTGAAGCCGATCGCATCGACGTCGCCGTGCAGCGCGAGCGCCTCGCCGGCCTCGCCGCCGTAGCCCGGCACGACGTTGAGGACGCCGGGCGGCAGCCCGGCCTCGACCGCGATCTCGGCCAGCCGCAGCGCGGTGTACGGCGACTTCTCGCTCGGCTTCAGCACCACGCTGTTGCCGGCCGCCAGCGCCGGGCCCAGCTTCCAGGCCGCCATGATCATCGGGTAGTTCCAGGGCACGATCGCACCGACCACGCCGACCGGCTCGCGCGTCACCAGCGCCAGCGCGCTGTCGGCGGTGGGGGCGATCTCGCCGTAGACCTTGTCGATCGCCTCGCCGTACCACGCGAGGCAGCGGGCCGTGGCCGCCACGTCGACCGCGCGCGCCCAGCGCACCGGCTTGCCCATGTCGAGCGACTCGAGCAGCGCCAGCTCGTCCTGCGCGGCCAGCACCGCGTCGGCGAAGCGCTGCAGCACCCGCTTGCGCTGCGCCGGCGCCTGGCCGGCCCAGTGCCGGGCCGCGAAGGTCGCGCGCGCGGAGGCGACGGCCGCGTCGACGTCGGCCGCGGCGCCGCGCGCCACCGCGCCGAGCCGGCGGCCGTCGATCGGCGAGTGCTTGTCGAAGCAGCGGCCGTCGGCCGCGTCGCGCCGCCGGCCGTCGATCAGCAGCCGCCCGTCGGGGCGCAGCGCCGCGGCGGCGGCATGCCAGTCGGGCCCGTTCACGCGGCCGTCCTCAGAAATGCACCACCACCGAGGCGCCGAAGACCTGGTTGGACTTGCGCAGCACGCCGCTCTTCACGTCGAGGAAGACCGGCTGGCTGGCGCGGTCGAGGCGGTACTCGGCCTTGATCGAGGTGTTCTCGTCGAGCACGTAGCCCAGCCCCAGGCTCAGCGCGGTGCGGTTGGCGCCGACCTCCGGGTCGCCGGCCGGGTCGGGCCCGATGCCGTTGACCGGGTCGGCGAAGCCGTAGCCGAGCAGGCCGCCGCCGTTCTTCTTGTTGCTGATGTAGTCGGCGCGGACGATGCCCTCCAGCCGCGGCGTGAAGCGGTAGGCGCCGAGCACCGACACGCCGGCCCAGCGCGAGTCGCGCAGCGCGCCGGTCACCGGGTCGGCGGTGATCGCGGCCTGCTTCTGCATGCCCACGCCGACCTGGCCCTGCAGCGTCAGGTCGCCGCGGATGAAGTAGGCGTCGACCTCGAACAGGTTGACCACGGTATCGCGCGTGTTGTACGGATCGCCGGTGATCGGGTTGACGTCGTCGCCGCGGAAATTGGCCGCCTTGCCGTGCACGCCGGCGAAACCGAAGCCCTGGTACTCGCCGCGCGAGTAGTCCACGCGGTAGGCGATGACCGGCGTCTTCTCGCGCGGGTTGCGCTTGGTCGCGTTCATGTTGGCGACCACCACCTTGCCGAGCCACTTGCCGCTGGTCAGCTCGAAGCCGACGCCGGTGTAGGCGGTGGGCAGCGTGAAGTCGTACAGCAGGTTGTGGGTGACGAGCTTGTTCAGCATCGGCTGCTGGTACTCGTAGCCCGACCAGTCCGGGATCTGGCCGGCGATCAGCCGCGTCGTCGGCTCGCCCAGCGGCACCGAGACGCTGGCCTCCTGCACGATGCTCTTGCCGTCGACCACCGCGCCCACGCCGCGCTGCGGCGACAGCGTCAGCCGCCAGCGGGTGCCGTTCTCCATCTCCTTCTGGAAGTCGATCGTCGCGCTGCCGAAGTAGGAGTTGTCGTAGGCATAGCCGCCGTCGGAGACGGCGTTGAGGAACTGGAAGCCGGACGTGCGGGTGTTGCGGTTCCAGATGTAGGTCGGGTCGGCCCAGCCGCTGATCTTCAGGCCCTTGAAGCCGGCGCTGTCGCGCGCGTCCTCCAGCGCCTCGGACTTGACCACCACGCGGTTCAGCTCGGCCGCCTGCTCCGGCGTCATGCCCCACTGGGCACCGGCCGGCGGCAGCTTGGCCTCGGCGTCCTTCAGCTTGCCCTCGAGCTGCTCGACGCGCGCCTTCAGCGCCTGCAGCTCCTTCAGCAGGGCCTCGTTGCTCTGGGCGGCCGCGCCGAGCGGCCAGGCGGCGGCCAGCGCCACGCCGAGCGTGGACAGGCGGAACACGTGCTTCATCGGACTCCCTCTCGCTGTTGTGAACGATCCTGCCCCGCCGGCACCGCCCGGCGCGGCCCTCCTCAGCCGCCGCGTGCCGCCTGGGCCATTGCCCGCTGCCGCTCGCGCTCGGCGCGCATGATCAGGTAGCTGGCGACCACGGTGGCGATGGCCACCAGCACGATGATGACCGTGGCGACCGCGTTCACGCTCGGGTTCAACCCGAGGCGGGCGCGCGAGAAGATGACCAGCGGCATCGTGGTCGAGCCCGGGCCCGACAGGAAGGCCGAGAGCACGACGTCGTCGAGCGAGAGCGTGAAGGTCAGCAGCCAGGCCGAGACCAGGGACTGCGCGATCATCGGCAGCGTGACCAGCACGAAGACCTGGTGCGGACGCGCGCCGAGGTCCATCGCCGCCTCCTCGAGCTGCGGGTTCAGTTCGCGCAGCCGCGCCTGCACCACCACGGTGGCGTAGGCCATGCCGAGCAGCAGGTGGCCGAACCAGATCGTGACCAGGCCGCGGTCGGGGAAGCCGAGCAGGCGCTGCACCGAGACCAGCATCAGCAGCAGCGACAGGCCGATGATCACCTCCGGCATCACCAGCGGCGCGTTCACCATGCCGGAGAACAGCGTGCGGCCGCCGAAGCGGCGGTAGCGCACCAGCGCGAAGGCCGCCAGCGTCCCGAGCACGACCGAGCCGCAGGCCGTCAGGAAGGCGATCTTCAGGCTCAGCCACAGGCCGGACAGCATCTCGCCGTCGCCGGCCAGGCGCACGTACCACTTCAGCGTGAAGCCGGCCCAGGCGTTCGGGATCGGCGAGTCGTTGAAGGAGTAGATGATCAGCGCCAGGATCGGCACGTACAGGAACAGGTAGCCGCCCGCCAGCCAGGCGCGCGACAGGCCGCGCGCGAAGCCCGGGCCGAACACGGTGCGGCGGCCGCTCATCGCCCGCCCTCCTGGGCCTGCGCCTGGTAGTGGTTGAACAGCGCCAGCGGCACCAGGATCAGCAGCACCATGACCACCGCGACGCTGGCCGCCATCGGCCAGTCGTTGTTGCTGAAGAACTCGTCCCACAGCACGCGGCCGATCATCAGGGTCTGCGGGCCGCCGAGCAGCTCGGGGATGACGAACTCGCCGATGCAGGGGATGAAGACCAGCATCGAGCCGGCGATGATGCCGGCCTTGGACAGCGGCACCGTGACCGTCCAGAACGCGACCGCCGGCGTCGCGCCGAGGTCGGTCGCCGCCTCCAGCAGCCGCAGGTCCATCTTCGACAGGTTCGAGTACAGCGGCAGGATCATGAACGGCAGGTAGGTGTAGACCATGCCGAGCACCAGCGAGAACGGCGTGTTCATGAAGTTGCCCTCGGACGCGATCAGCCCGCCGGCCAGCAGCAGCCGGTCGACGCCGAGCGCCGTGAGGATCTCCGCCACCCAGCCGCCCTCGCTCAGCAGCCCCTTCCAGGCGTAGACGCGCAGCAGGAAGGAGGTCCAGAACGGCAGCATCACCAGCATCAGCAGCGCCGGCTGCCAGGCCTTGGGTGCGCGCGCCATGAAGTAGGCGAAGGGGTAGCCGATGGCCAGGCAGATGGCGGTCGTCACCGCGGCGTACTTGACGCTGGCAACATAGGTGCGGAAGTACAGGTCGTCCTGCAGGATGAACAGGTAGTTCGACAGCTTGACCGTCAGCTGCAGCACCCCGTCGCTCCAGACCAGCAGGTCCTTGAAGCTGACGTTCTCCATCTCGGAGATGGAGATCTTGAAGACGATCAGGAAGGGCAGCAGGAAGAACACCAGCAGCCAGGCATAGGGCAGCGCGATGACCGCGCCTCGGCCGGCGAGCCAGGACCACCAGCGCGAGCCGGCGACGCCGCTGCGGGGGGCGGCGCTCATTGCGTCAGCACCACCTGGGCCGAGGGCTGCCAGCTGGCCCAGCCGGTGTCGCCCCAGCTCAGCATGTCCTCGCGGTGCCGGTCGGCGTTCATCTCGCTGACCTTCAGCACCTGGCCACTGGCCAGTTGCAGGTGGTAGACCGAGCTGGCGCCGAAGTAGCTCAGTTCCTTCACCGTGCCCTGCACGCGGTTGTGCGGGCCCGCCGGCTCCTCGCGCGTGAGGCGGATCTTCTCCGGCCGCAGCGCCACCGACACCGCCATGCCCTGGGTGCCAGTGATGCCGTGGCCGACGTAGTGGCTGCAGTCAGCGCAGCTGATGATGCAGTGGTCGGCCTGGTCCTCGCTGAGGGTGCCGTCCATCAGGTTCACGTTGCCGATGAAGTCGGCGACGAAGCGGTTCGCCGGCGTCTCGTAGACGTCGGCCGGCGCGCCGACCTGAAGCACCCGGCCCTCGCTCATGATCGCGATCCGGGTGGCCATGGTCATGGCCTCTTCCTGGTCGTGGGTGACCATCACGCAGGTCACGCCCACGTCCTCGATGATGTTGACCAGCTCGAGCTGGGTCTGCTCGCGCAGCTTCTTGTCCAGCGCGCCCAGCGGCTCGTCGAGCAGCAGCAGCTGCGGCTGCTTGGCGAGGCTGCGCGCCAGCGCGACGCGCTGCTGCTGGCCACCCGAGAGCTGGTGGGGCTTGCGCTTCGCGTACTTGCCCAGCTGCACCAGCTTCAGCATCGCGTCGACGCGCTCGGCGATGCGGTCCTTCGGCAGGCCGTCGCGCCGCAGGCCGAAGGCGATGTTGTCCCACACCGTCAGGTGCGGGAACAGCGCGTAGGACTGGAACATCATGTTGATCGGCCGCTCGTAGGGCGGCAGGCCGACCAGGTCCTGGCCGTTCAGCACGATCCGGCCCGCGGTGGGCGTCTCGAAGCCGGCCAGCATCCGCAGCAGCGTGGTCTTGCCGCAGCCGGAGGAGCCCAGCAGCGCGAAGATCTCGCCCTTGGCGATGTCGATCGACACATGGTTGACGGCGACCGTGCCGCCGCCGAAATCCTTCACGACGTCGACGATCTGCAGGTAGGCCGCCGCCCCCGTGCCGTTCGCGCCCGACCCGTTGCCTGGCCCTTGCATCGATCCTCCCGCTGCTGCCGCTGTGGTCCGCCGAGGCACCGGCCGTCTGCGCGGCTCCGGTGCCGGGATGCGCCCGGTCGCCGCCGGGCTGTCGAGGAGGCGGGCGCCGCGCGCCCGCCCGGGCTCAGAGCCCGCTCTTGAAGCTGGTGAACAGCCGCGTCATCGTGCGGCGCACGTCGTTGCCGATCGCGTCGGGCGCCTGCATCTTGCGCAGGTCGGCATCGCTCAGGAAGACGGTCGGGTTGTTCGCCACTTCCGGCACCACCAGCTTGCGCGATTCCTTGTTCGGGTTCGCGTAGAACACCTTGTTCGTCAGCGAGGCATGCACCTCCGGACGCAGGATGTAGTTGATGAACTTGTGCGCGTTGTCGGGGTGGGGCGCGTCGGCGGGGATCACCATCACGTCGAAGAACAGGATGCCGCCGGTCTTCGGCACCAGGGCCTCGATCTTCTGGCCGGTCTTGCCCTCGATCGCGCGCTGGCGGGCGATGTTGATGTCGCCGGACCAGCCGAGCGCCAGGCAGATCGAGCCGTTGGCCATGTCGTTGATGTAGCCCGAGGAGCTGAACAGCGTCACGTGGGGCCGGATCGACTTCAGCAGCGGGCCGACGGCGGCGTAGTCGGCGGTGTTCTTGCTGTACGCGGGCTTGCCCAGGTAGTGCAGCGCCGCCGGCACGACCTCGGTCGCCGAGTCCAGCACGCTGACGCCGCAGCCCTTCAGCTTCGAGATGTACTCGGGCTTGAACACCAGATCCCAGGCGTTGTCGGGCATCGGCAGGTTGCCGAGCGCCGCCTTGACCTTGTCGACGTTGATGCCGACGGTGGTGTAGCCCCAGAGCCAGTTCACCGCGTACTGGTTGCCCGGGTCGAGCTTGGCGAGCTGCTCCAGCAGCACCGGGTCGAGGTTCTTCCAGTTCGGGATCTTGGACTTGTCCAGCTTGCGCAGCAGGCCGCCGTCGGCCTGCAGCTTGGCCCAGTAGGACGAGGGCACGACGATGTCGTAGCCCGTCTTGCCGGCCACCAGCTTGGCGTGCAGGATCTCGTTGTTGTCGAAGTTGTCGTACCGGACCTTGATGCCGGTTTCCTTCTCGAAGTTCTTGATCGTGTCTTCGGCGATGTAGTCCGACCAGTTGTAGACGTTCAGCACCTTCTCTTCCTGCGCCGCGGCGGGGCCCGCCCACAGCGCGGCGGCGGCCGCCACGGTCGTCGTCAGGGTCGCGAGGGCAGCCAGGCGGGTTCGGAGTGTCATGCGCATTTCCTTCAGGGTCGGGGGTCGGGAAGGGCTGGGGGGAAGGGTGACGGAACGGGAGTCTAGCCAAGCGCGGACGGCCGGGACGGGGCGCTGCAAGCCCCATGCCACCACCGCGGCCCGCAACGCGCTCAGAGCCATCCGCGTTGACCCAGTTCCGCGAGGGTCTTGTCCAGGCACAGGCGGATCAGCCCCGCCATCTCGTCCAGCTGGGCGCGGGTGATGACCAGCGGCGGCGCGACGATCATCCGGTCGCCCACCGCGCGCATGATCAGGCCGTTCTCGAAGCAGTGGGCACGGCAGAGCATGCCCACCGACTGCTCCGGGTCGAACACCGTCGAGCTCGCCTTGTCGCGCACCAGCTGGATCGCGCCCATCAGGCCGCAGGTCTGCACCTCGCCGACCAGCGGGTGGGCCGAGAGCTCGTCGAACAGCCGCGCCAGGTAGGGCCCGGTGTCCTCGCGCACCCGCTCGACCAGGCCCTCGCCTCGGATCAGCTCGAGGTTGGCCAGCGCCACCGCGCAGGCCACCGGGTGGCCGCTGTAGGTATAGCCGTGCTGGAACTCGCCGCCCTCGTCGATCAGCGCCCGCGCCACCCGCTCGCCGACCATCACGCCGCCCAGCGGCACGTAGCCCGAGGTGACGCCCTTCGCGAAGGTCATCAGGTCGGGCGTGACGCCCATGGTCTCGCAGCCGAACCAGCGGCCGGTGCGGCCGAAGCCGCAGATCACCTCGTCGCTGACCAGCAGGATGCCGTACTTGTCGCAGATGCGGCGGATCTCCGGCCAGTAGCTGGCCGGCGGCACGATCACGCCGCCGGCGCCCTGCACCGGCTCGCCGATGAAGGCGGCCACCTTGTCGGCGCCGAGCTGGACGATGCGCGCTTCCAGCCAGGCCGCCGCGCGGCGGCCGAAGTCCTCGCGGTCCATCCCCTGGCCGAGCTGGAACCAGAACGGCTGCTCGATGTGGCTGATCCCCGGGATCGGCAGGCCGCCCTGCGCGTGCATGCCGCTCATGCCGCCCAGCGAGGCGCCGGCCATGGTCGAGCCGTGGTAGGCGTTCAGCCGGCTGATGATGACCTGCCGGTTCGGCTGGCCCTGGATGTCCCAGTAGCGGCGCACCATCCGCACGATGGTGTCGTTGCCCTCGGAGCCGGAGCTGGAGAAGAAGACGTGCTGGAAGGACGGCGGCGCCACCTCGGCGAGGCGCTCGGCGAGCTGGATCGCCGGCGGCGTCGTGGTCTGGAAGAAGCTGTTGTAGAACGGCAGGGTCTCGAGCTGGCGCGTCGCCGCATCGATCAGCGCGCGCTGGCCGTAGCCGACGTTGACGCACCACAGCCCGGACATCGCGTCCAGGATGCGCTGGCCCTCGCTGTCCCACAGGTAGATGCCGTCGCCGCGCGTGATGACGCGCGTGCCGCGGCCGGCCAGCGCCTTGAAGTCCGTGAAGGGGTGCAGGTGGTGGGCGGCGTCGGCGGCCTGCCATTCGGCGGTGGTGCGCTGGGCGGCGGGAGCGGCGGAGGCGGTGGCAGCGGTCATGGGCCGGTCGTCGGGTCGGGGGTCGTGGAAGCGGGGAGGGCGTTGGCGGGTCAGACGTGCAGCAGCAGGTGCTCGCGCTCCCAGGGCGAGATCACCTTCATGAACTCGGCGTACTCGATCTCCTTGACCTCGGTGTAGACCGTCACGAAGGACTGCCCGAGCACCTCAGCCAGGTCCTTCTCGGCGCGCAGCAGCGCCAGCGCCTCGCCCAGGCTGCGCGGCAGCTGGAAGTCGCCGAGGTAGGCGTCGCCCTTGCACTCGGGCGTCGGCTCGATGCGGTTCTTGATGCCCAGGTAGCCGCAGGCCAGCGTGGCGGCCAGCGCGACATAGGGGTTGGCGTCGGCGCCGATCACGCGGTTCTCGATGCGCCGCGCCGTCGCGGTGGCCACCGGCGAGCGGATGCCGACGGTGCGGTTGTCGGTGCCCCACTGGATGTTGATCGGCGCCGCGTTCGAGCGCACCAGCCGGCGGTAGCTGTTCACGTAGGGGGCGAACAGCGCCATCGCCGCTGGCACGTAGCGCTGCAGGCCGCCGATGTACCAGTAGAAGGCCTGGCTCGGGCTGCCGTCGGGGTTGCTGAACAGGTTCTTGCCGGTCAGCTTGTTGACGATGCTCTGGTGGATGTGCATCGCGCTGCCGGGCTCGCCGGCGATCGGTTTGGCCATGAAGGTCGCGAACATGCCGTGGCGCATCGCCGCCTCGCGCACCGTGCGCTTGAAGAAGAACACCTCGTCGGCCAGGCCCAGCGGGTGGGCGTGGAAGAAGTTGATCTCCATCTGGCCGGCGCCGACCTCGTGGATCAGCGTGTCCACGTTCAGCTCCATCTGCTCGCAGTAGGCGTAGACGTCCTCGAACAGCGGATCGAACTCGTTGACGGCGTCGATCGAGTAGGCCTGGCGCGAGGTCTCGGCGCGGCCGCTGCGGCCGACCGGGGCCTTCAGCGGCACGTCCGGGTCCGCGTTGCGCGCCACCAGGTAGAACTCCAGCTCGGGCGCCACCACCGGCTCCCAGCCCTCGGCGCCATAAAGCTCGCAGATGCGGCGCAGCACCGAGCGCGGCGCGAAGGGCACGAGCTGGCCGTGCTTGTCGAAGCAGTCGTGGATCACCTGCGCCGTCGGGTCGGCCGCCCAGGGCACGATGCGCACCGTGGTCGGGTCCGGCCGCAGGTGCATGTCCTGGTCGGTCGGGCTGATCACGTCGTAGTACGGGCCCTCCTCGGGGAACTCGCCGGTCACGCCCATCGCGACGACCGCCTCCGGCAGGCGCATGCCGCGGTCCTCGGTGAACTTCTGGCGCGGCAGGATCTTGCCCCGCGCCACGCCGGTGAGGTCCGGCACCAGGCACTCGATCTCGGTGACGCGCTTGTCGTCGAGCCACTGCTCGAGTTCGCTGAAGGTGAAGTTGTCGCGGGAGGCCATGGTCGGAAAGGGGAGGGGGTCGGTCGGAGGCGGTGGGGCGGTCGGACGGCGGCGGTCGGCACGGCCGGGGCGCGTGGCGCCTAGCGGTCGGGGACCTCCTCCGGCTGCGCGCGTCGCAGGCGCTCGCGCTGGCGCGCCCGGCAGGCCTCGCCGAAGGCGCGCAGCAGGCGCAGCGAGACCGGGTTCTCGGCGGCCTGCCATTCCGGGTGCCACTGCACGCACAGCGAGAAGGCCGGCGCATCGGCGACCGAGAAGGCCTCGACCAGCCCGTCCGGCGCGAGCGCCTCGACGCGCAGGCCGGCGGCCAGCCGGTTCACGCCCTGGCCGTGCACCGAATTGACGACCACGTCGTCCGGGCCGAGCACGCGCGCCAGCACGCCGCCGGGCTGCACCTGCACCGCGTGGGCCGGCGCATACATCTCCGCCGCGCCCGCGCCCGCCCGGCCGCCGGCACCGCGGTGCTCGTGCCGCCCGGCGACCTCCTGCACCGCCTGGTACAGGCTGCCGCCGAGGGCCACGTTGGTTTCCTGCAGCCCGCGGCAGACCGCGAACAGCGGCACGCCGAGCGCCAGCGCGCGGCGGATCAGCGGCAGCGTCCAGGCGTCGCGCAGCGGATCCAGTGGCAGCGAGGCGTCGTGCACCGCCTCGCCGAAGTGGCTGGGGTGCACGTTCGACGGCGAGCCGGTCAGGAACAGGCCGTCGGCGAAGGCGAGCGCCTCGTCGATCTCGTCCGGCTCGAGCGAGGGCACGACCAGCGGCAGCGCACCGGCCAGCCGCACCGCGTCCACGTACTTGCGGCCGGCCACGTGGAAGGGGTGCTCGCCGAGCAGGCGGTTGCAGGCCGGCACCAGCACGCGCGGCTTGCGGCCGGCCGGGCCGGCGGCTTCCTCGGGCAGGGCAGCCTCGGGGCGCAGCAGGGGCGGGCGGGGGTCGTTCACAACAGGTCCTTCAGGCGGTAGTAGGCCATGCCGGCGACGAGCGCCGGCGTGCGCAGCAGCGCGCCGCCCGGGAAGCGCCGGTGCTGCAGGCGCGCGAAGGTGTCGAAGCGGCTCGCATCGCCATCGATCGCCTCGGCCACCAGTTTGCCGGCGAGTCCGGTCAACGCCAAGCCGTGGCCGGAGAATCCTTGCAGATAGACCACGCGGCGCCAGGCGCGCGCCTCGGCCCCCCCGGCCATCCGGTCGGAGACGCGGCCGAAATCGGGCGCCCGGTTCATCGAGATGTCGACGAAGCCGCCCCAGGCGTACTCGACGTCCACGCCGGCCAGCTGCGGGAAGGTCGCCACCATGCGCCGGCGCATGCCGGCGGCGAGGTTCGGCGGCGTCGCCGTGCTGTAGCTGACCCGCCCGCCGTAGACCATCCGGTGGTCGGCACCGGGGCGGAAGTAGTCGAGCACGAAGTTGGTGTCGCAGCAGGCGGCGCCGCAGGGGATCAGCGCGGCGGCCCGCGCCGGGTCGAGCCGCTCGGAGGCGACCAGGTAGGTGCCGACCGGCATGATGCGCGGCGCCAGCACCGGCACCAGGTCCTGCAGGTAGACGTTGCCGGCCAGCAGCACGTGCGAGGCGCGGACCCGGCCGCCGGCGGTGTGCAGCACGCAGGGTTCCCCCGGCTCCAGGCGAGTCACGGCCGACTGCTCGTGCAGCCGCACGCCCAGCGACGCGGCGGCCGCCGCCAGGCCGCGGGTGTATTTCAGCGGATGCAGGTGGCCCGAGCGTGGGTCGTGCACGCCGCTGTGGAAGCGCGGGCTGTCGATCCAGCCGCGCAGTTCGCCCGGTGGCAGCCAGCGCGTCTCGTGGCCGTAGACCTCGGCCATGCGGGCCTGCCAGCGCTGCAGCTCGGCACCCTTGCGCGCGTTCACCGCCAGGCTGAGGTAGCCGGGACGCCAGTCGCAGTCGATGCCGAAGCGCGCGATGCGCTCGCCGATCAGGTCCAGCGCCTCCAGGGTCATCGCCCAGACGCGGCGCGCCTCGTCGAGCCCGAGCTGGGCCTCGATCACGTCCTGCTCGCAGGCCAGGCCGGCGATCGCCTGGCCGCCGTTGCGGCCCGACGCACCCCAGCCGAACTCGCGCGCCTCCAGCACGACGACCGCGTGGCCACGGTCGGCCAGCTCGATCGCCGCCGACAGCCCGGCCAGGCCGCCGCCGACGATCGCGACGTCGGCCTCGACCGTGCCGTCGAGCGCCGGATGCGCGGGGGCCTGCGGCGCGGTGGCCGCGTAGTAGGACGTCCGGCTCAGCGCCTCGTCGGTGCGCAGCAGGCCCATGCGGTCGTCGGGGCGGCCGCGGGGATTCAGGCCACGCGGCGGATCGCGGCGGCCACGGTGTCGATCACGCGCTGCAGCTGGGCCTCCTCGATGATCAGCGGCGGCGACAGCGCGATCGTGTCGCCGGTGGTGCGGATCAGCACGCCCTGCTCCCAGCAGTCGAGGAAGACCGAGAAGGCCCGCTTGCCCGGCTCGCCCGGCCGCGGCTCGAGCTCGATGCCGCCGACGAAGCCGAGGTTGCGGATGTCGATCACGTGCGGCAGGCCGCGCAGCGAGTGCACCGCCTGCGCGAACATCGGCTCGAGGCGGCTGCCGCGCGTCAGCAGGTCCTCCTCGGCATAGGTGTCCAGCGTGCCCAGCGCGGCGGCGCAGGCCAGCGGGTGCCCGGAGTAGGTGTAGCCGTGCGGGAACTCGATCAGGTGCTCCGGGCCGGTCATGAAGGCCTCGTAGATCGCGTCGCGCGCGAACACCGCGCCCATCGGCACGCAGCCGTTGGTGATGCCCTTGGCGCAGGTCATCAGGTCGGGCGTGACGCCGAAGCGGGTGGCGGCGAAGGGCGCGCCGAGGCGGCCGAAACCGGTGATGACCTCGTCGAAGATCAGCAGGATGCCGTGCCGGTCGCAGATCTCGCGCAGGCGCTGCAGGTAGCCCTGCGGCGGTACCAGCACGCCGGTGGAGCCGGCCACCGGCTCGACGATCACCGCGGCGATCGTCGACGCGTCGTGCAGCGCCACCAGGCGCTCGAGGTCGTCCGCGAGCTCCGCGCCGTGCGCCGGCTGGCCGACGCTGTAGGCATTGCGCGCCGGGTCGTGCGTGTGCCGCAGGTGGTCCACGCCCGCGACCATGGCGCCGAATACCTTGCGGTTGCCGACCATGCCGCCGACCGAGATGCCGCCGAAGTTCACGCCGTGGTAGCCGCGCTCGCGGCCGATCAGGCGGGTGCGGGTGCCCTCGCCGCGGGCGCGGTGGTAGGCCAGCGCGATCTTCAGCGCCGACTCCACCGCCTCCGAGCCGGAGTTGGCGAAGAAGACCTTGTCCAGCCCCGGCGGCGTCAGCTGCACCAGGCGCTCGGCCAGCTCGAAGGCCTTCGGGTGGCCCATGTTGAAGGGCGGGGCGAAATCCAGCTCGGCGGCCTGGCGCTGGATCGCCTCGACGATGCGCGGCCGGTTGTGGCCGGCGTTGACGCACCACAGCCCGGCGATCGAGTCGAGCACCTCGCGCCCGTCGGGCGTGCGGAAGAACATGCCATCGGCGCCGCTGACCAGGCGCGGCGCCTCCTTGAACTGGCGGTTCGCGGTGAACGGCATCCAGTAGGCCGCCTTGCCGGCCGGCGTGATCGCGGGGGCACCGGCGGCGGCGTGGGGGTCGATGTGGCCGAGGTCGTTGTACATGGCGGCTCCTGGGATGCGGTGGGTGCCAGTCTAGCCCCGCGGCGGGGCCCCGCACCAGCGGCGCAACCCGTGGCGCAGGCGGCGGGCGGCGCGTCAGGCGCCGCCCAGGCGGCGGCGCTGGCCGCAGAGGTAGGTCCAGACCAGCGTCGCTGCGGCCAGGCTGGCGAGCTCGGCATGGTCGTAGGGCGGCGCCACCTCCACGCAGTCCATGCCGACGCAGTCGATCGCGCCCAGGCCCTCCACCAGGCTGAGCACCTGGTTGCTCGTCAGGCCGCCGGGCTCCGGCGTACCGGTGCCGGGGGCGAAGGCGGGGTCCAGGCAGTCGATGTCCAGGCTGACGTACAGCGGCGGCTGGCCGTGCGCAGCACGCCGCGCCTGCAGGTCCTCCAGCACGAAGGCGAGCTGGGCCGGCGACTCCAGGCCCCGCAGCGCGCGCGCCTCGTGGATGCGGCCACCGCGCTCGGCGACGTACTCGCGCGCCTCGCGCAGCCCGGCCGAGCGGATACCCACCTGCACCACGCAGCGCGGCTCCACCAGGCCCTCGGCCAGCGCCTCCGCGACCCAGGTGCCGTGGCCGCTGGGCTCGCCGAAATGGTCGGTCCAGGTGTCGCAGTGGGCGTCGAAATGCAGCACCGCGAGCGGGCGGCCGAGCTGCTGCCGGTAGGCGCGCAGCAGGCTCAGCGTGACCGAGTGGTCACCGCCCAGCCAGGCCATGTGATGGCGCGCGATCAGCGGCGCCGCCTGCGCCTCCAGCGCCGCACGCATCGGCTGCAGCGCGGTGTTCGGCAGCGCGAGGTCGCCGGCGTCGCCGAGCACGCCCGCCAGGTCGAGGTCGAACAGGGGGTGCGTGCCGTCGCACAGCATGTGGCTGGCCTCGCGGATCGCGCGCGGCCCGAAGCGGGCACCCGGCCGGTTCGTGACGGCGCCGTCCCAGGCGATCCCGGCGACCGCGAAGGCGTGGTCGCGCGCCAATGGCGGACACTTGAGGAAGGTCTGCTGCGAAAGGAACGCGAAGGCGGTCATCGGGTCAGTCGGGAGAGCCGGGCCGGCCCGATTGTCACCGGCGCCTGCCCGCTGCACCGCACCGGGCCGCCCGGGCCGCCCGGACCGCAGACAGACACCCCGTCCTTCAGAACCTCCGATGCGCCCTGTCCTGATCCTGCAGCACCTCGCCGGCGACGGGCCGGCCTACCTGGCGACCTGGCTGGCCCGCCGCGGCATCCCGGCGGACGTGCGCTGCAGCGAGCGCGGCGAGGCATTCCCGGCCGACATCGGCGGCTACCGGGCGCTGGCGGTGCTGGGCGGCGCGATGAGCGCGAACGATCCACTGCCCGGCCTGCGCGATGCGGAGCGCCTGATCCTTCAGGCGATGTCGGCCGACCGCCCGGTCATCGGCCACTGCCTCGGCGGGCAGCTGATGGCGCGCGCGCTGGGCGCCCGCATCGCGGCCTCGCCGGCGCCCGAGATCGGCTGGCTGCCAGTGGACTGGGCGGCAGAGGCGGGCGCGTGGTTCGGCCCGGCGCTGGCCGATCCGGAGCCGCCGCGGGTCTTCCACTGGCACTTCGAAGCCTTCGCGCTGCCGCCGCAGGCGCAAGCGCTCGGCGGCAGCCCCGCCTGCCCGCACCAGGCCTTCGCGATCGGCCCGCACCTGGCGATGCAGTTCCACGTCGAACTGGACGAGGAGAAGCTGCACCGCTGGGCGCGCGAGCCCGAGGACAGCTACGCGCCGGCGCACGCCGCCCACCCCGCGACCGTGCAGTCGGCCGACGCGATGCTGGCCGATGCCGCCCGGCGTCTCGCGGCGCAGCAGCGGCTGGCCGACGCGGCTTACGGGCGCTGGATCGCGGCGGCGGGCTGAGAAGCCGCGCCGCCCCGGCTGGGCGGCGACCGGGCGGGCCAGACACGCGGCGCGTCGCCGTGGCCCATTTTTCCAGCGGGCGCGCCAGCGTTTCATATAGCGAGATTTCAGGATGCTGCAGCGCAGCAGAAGATTTCACGCCAGAGAATTCTCTTCCGTATCATGGAAATCTGTTCGTAAGTCCTTGTTTTTCATGAAGAACATTTTTAGTCTTATATAAGACACAAGTCTTCCGGGCGGCGAGGGACAGGCGTAGGCTTGCGCCATCGACTGCTTCCTCTTTCGCTTCCCTTCGACCCCCAGGAGTGACCATGACCCGACCGACCCGTGACGAACAGATTGCCGCCCTCGAACGCGACTGGGCCGAGAACCCGCGCTGGAAGGGCATCAAGCGCGGCTACAGCGCCGCCGACGTGGTGCGCCTGCGCGGCTCGCTGCAGATCGAGCACACGCTGGCCAAGCGCGGCGCCGAGAAGCTCTGGCACCTGATCACCACCGAGCCCTTCGTGAACTCGCTGGGCGCGCTGACCGGCAACCAGGCGATGCAGCAGGTCAAGGCCGGCCTGAAGGCGATCTACCTGTCCGGCTGGCAGGTCGCCGGCGATGCCAACAGCAATGGCGAGATGTACCCCGACCAGTCGCTGTACTCGGTGGACTCGGTGCCGAAGGTGGTCAAGCGGATCAACAGCACCTTCCAGCGCGCCGACCAGATCCAGTGGAGCGAGGGCAAGGACGACGTCGACTTCTTCGCGCCCATCGTGGCCGATGCCGAGGCCGGCTTCGGCGGCGTGCTGAACGCCTTCGAGCTGATGAAGGCCATGATCGAGGCCGGCGCCGCCGGCGTGCACTTCGAGGACCAGCTGGCCGCGGCCAAGAAGTGCGGCCACATGGGCGGCAAGGTGCTGGTGCCGACGCGCGAAGCCGTCAGCAAGCTGGTCGCGGCCCGCCTCGCGGCCGACGTGATGGGCACGCCCACCGTGCTGCTGGCCCGCACCGACGCCGAGGCCGCCGACCTGGTGACCAGCGACGTCGACGAGCGCGACCGCGCCTTCTTCACCGGCGAGCGCACCGTCGAGGGCTTCTACCGCAGCACCAACGGCCTCGAGCAGGCGATCAGCCGCGGCCTGGCCTATGCCGAGTACGCCGACCTGATCTGGTGCGAGACCGGCACGCCGGACCTGGTGTTCGCGAAGAAGTTCGCCGACGCCATCCATGCCAAGTTCCCGGGCAAGATGCTGGCCTACAACTGCTCGCCGTCCTTCAACTGGAAGAAGAACCTCGACGACGCGACGATCGCCAAGTTCCAGCGCGAACTGGGCGCGATGGGCTACAAGTTCCAGTTCATCACGCTGGCCGGCTTCCACTCGCTGAACTACAGCATGTTCGACCTGGCCTACGGCTACGCGCGCAACAACATGAGCGCCTTCGTCGAGCTGCAGCAGAAGGAGTTCGCGGCGGCCGAGCGCGGCTTCACCGCGGTGAAGCACCAGCGCGAGGTCGGCACCGGCTACTTCGACGCGGTGACCACGACGATCGAGGCGAATGCGTCGACGGCGGCGCTGAAGGGCTCGACGGAAGACGAGCAATTCATGCATTGATCCCCCCCCGGAGCGGCTGACGCCGCTCCCCCCCAGGGGGGCGCCGCCTGGGGACCGGCGGAGCCGGATCCCTGGCGGCTGCTTGAAGGGGTGGCTGGGGCGGCTGCGCCGCCCGTCGCCACGTCCGTTCGGGGAAGTCTCCGGGTCCCTTGGTTGAGCAACGCCCGCTGGCTGCTGCCGGCGGGCGTTGTCGTTTGCGGGGGCTACATCGCGGCGTCGAGCATGCGGCGGTAGTCGTCGCGGGTGGCGAGGCGGGGGTTGGTCTTGTGGCAGTGGTCGGCCATCGCGCCGTCGATCACGCGCTCGAACAGGGCCGGCGTGACGCCCATGGCCGCGAGGCCGGTGGGAAGGCCGAGGCGGGCGTTCATCGCGGTGATGGCGTCGGCGACAGTGTCGGCCGGGTCGCCGCCGGGCGGCAGGCCCATCGCGTGGGCCATGCGCTCCAGGCGGCGCTCGCGGCGCACGCTGTCGGCCTCGGCATTGAAGCGCACGACCGCCGGCAGGAACATCGCGTTGAGCGTGCCATGGTGCAGGCGCGGATCGACGCCGCCGAGGCTGTGGCTGAGCGAGTGCACGCAGCCCAGGCCCTTCTGGAAGGCCATCGCGCCCTGCATGCTGGCGCTCATCATCGCCCAGCGGGCGGCACGGTCGCTGCCGTCGCGGGTGGCGCGCTCGATGTGGGACCAGCCGCGTTCCAGGCCGTCCAGCGCGATGCCGTCGGCCGGCGGGTTGACGGCCGGCGCCATGAAGGTCTCCATGCAGTGCGCGATCGCGTCCATGCCGGTCGCGGCGGTCAGTCCCGGCGGCAGGCCGAGCGTGAGGCCGGGATCGCAGATCGCGGTCTTCGGCACCAGGTGCCAGCTGTGGAAGCCGAGCTTGCGGCCGTCGTCGACGATAACGATCGCGCCGCGCGCCACCTCGCTGCCGGTGCCGGCGGTGGTCGGCACCGCGATCAGCGGCGCGACGTGGGCGCCGATCTTCGGGCTGCCGCCCTCGATGGTCGCGTAGGTCTTCAGCGGTCCCTCGTGGGTGGCGGCGATCGCCACGCCCTTGGCGAGGTCGATGCTGGAGCCCCCGCCGACCGCCACCAGGCCATCGCAGCCGCCGGCACGGTAGGCGGCCACCGCGGCGCGCACGCCGGCCTCGGTCGGGTTCGACGGCGTCTGGTCGAACACCGCGTGGGGCAGGCCGCCGAGGGCCTGCAGCGCGCGGTCGAGCACGCCGGCGGCGCGTACGCCGGGGTCGGAGACGATCAGCGGCCGCCGGATGCCGGCCTTTTCGCACTCCTGCGGCAGCAGCGCGATCGCGCCGTCTTCGAACTGGACCGAGGTGATGTAGTAGATGAGGGCCACGGGCTTGCGTCTCCTTCGAGGGGTGGGGGCGGGGCCGCCGCGTCGCGGCGGCTGGCGCGCCTTCGTTATGCTCGGCCCGATGTTAGCCACCCCCGACGCTCCGCCTCCGGCCGCGCTGGCCCCGGGCATGGCCCAGGTCCTCGAACGGATCCGGCGCGCCGGCCGGCCGCCCTTCCACCGCCTCGGTGTCGCGGCGGCGCGCGCGGCCTACCTGGCCGGCGCCGAGGTGCTGGACCTGCCGCGCGCGCCCTTGCCCGAGGTGCGCGATCTGCAGCTGCCCGCGGCCGACGGCACGGCGCTGGCCGCCCGCTGGTACCGGCCGGTCGCCGCCGCCCCCGGGACGCCGCCGCTGCCGGCGCTGCTCTACTTCCACGGCGGCGGCTTCACGATCGGCGGGCTGGAGACGCACGACAGCCTGTGCCGCCAGCTCGCCCGGCGCAGCGGCGCCGCGGTGCTGGCGCTGGACTACCGGCTGGCGCCGGAGCACCCGTTCCCGACCGCGGTCGACGACAGCTGGGCCGCGCTCGACTGGCTGGCGACGCAGGCCGCGTCGCTCGGCGCCGACCCGGCCCGCCTGGCCGTCGGCGGCGACAGCGCCGGCGGCACGCTCGCGGCCGTCGCGGCGCTGCATGCGCGCGACCGCGGCCTGCGGCTGGCGGCCCAGCTGCTGATCACGCCGGGCACGACCGCGCACGCCGACACCCCGTCGCACCGCCGCTACGCCGAGGGCTACCTGCTGGACGCCGCGTCGATCGCCTGGTTCTTCGACCACTACCTGCCGGTGGCACAGCGCCGCGACTGGCGCTTCGCGCCGCTGGAGGCGCCGGACGTCGACGGCGTCGCGCCGGCCGGGCTGGTGCTGGCCGAATGCGATCCGCTGGTCGACGAGGGCCTGGCCTACGCCGACCGGCTGCGCGCCGCCGGCGTCCCCGTCGCGCTGGAACTGGCGCGCGGCATGACCCACGATTTCATCAAGATGGGCCGCGTGCTGCCCGAGGCCGCCGCGGCCCAGCAGGCCGCGGCCGACTTCCTGCGCCAGGCCTTCCAGGAGACCCCGTGATGCCCGACACCCCGCCGCCGCCGACACGCGCCGACTTCCGCTTCTTCGAGCGCCTGCGCGTGCGCTGGTCCGAGATCGACGCGCAGCAGATCGTCTTCAACGGGCACTACCTCGCCTACCTCGACACCGCGGTGGCCGGCTACTGGCGCGCGATGGCCATGCCCTACCACGAGACCATGGCCGGCCTGCAGGGCGATCTCTACGTGAAGAAGGCGACGCTGGAGTACCACCGTTCGGCGCGCTACGAGGACCTGCTGGACATCGGGATGCGCTGCGTGCAGATCGGCCGGTCCTCGATGCGCTTCGCCGCCGGCGTGTTCCGGCAGGACGTGCTGCTGGTCGGCGGCGAGCTGGTCTACGTCTTCGCCGACCCGGCGACGCAGACCTCGCGCCCGGTGCCGGCCCGGCTGCGCGAGGCCCTGCAGGCCTTCGAGGCCGGCGAGGCGATGGCGCGCGTGGAACTCGGCCGCTGGGACACGCTGGCGGCGCCGGCCGGCGCGATCCGCACCCAGGTCTTCGTCGAGGAGCAGGGCATCCCGGCCGAGATGGAATGGGACGCGGCCGATGCCGGCGCACTGCACGCGGTGGCCTACAACCGCTTCGACGCGCCGATCGCGACCGGCCGGCTGCTGCAGCCGGCGCCGCGTGTCGGGCAGATCGGCCGCATGGCGGTGCACCAGGCCGTGCGCGGCACGCGCGTCGGCCGCCAGGTGCTGGACGCGCTCGCGCAGGCGGCGCAGGCGCGCGGCGATGCCGAGCTGCTGCTGCACGCCCAGACCTCGGCCCAGGCCTTCTATGCGCGCGCCGGCTTCCAGCCGCGCGGGCCGGTGTTCGAGGAAGCGGGCATTCCCCACGTCGAGATGGTGCGCGCGCTGGGCTGAGCCTGCGAATGGGCCAAATTGGGTATATTTGCCGCGTGTCCGCTGTCCGGAGCCCGCCATGGCCCTGTCCCTGACGATCGACCCGATCGACGCCCTGCCGCGCACGCCGGCGTCGGATGTGAAGAAGCTCGGCTGGCGCGGCGTGATGCGTGCGGTGGCACGCGAGGGCAAGGTCCTGGTGACCCACCACGATACGCCCGAGGCGGTGATCCTGTCGGCCGACGAGTACGCCGGCATCCGCCAGGCGCTGCAGGCGGCCGCCGAGGCCCATGCGCCCTCGCTGGACAGCCTGCGCCGCCGCTTCGACGAGCAGCTGGCGGTGCTGGACGGTGCCGCTGCAGGTGAGGGCCTGCGCGCGCTGATGGACGCACCCGCCGAGCTGCACGGCGAGGTGCGTGCCGGTGGCAGCCACTGAAGACGGCGCCGCCGTACCGCCGGCCGGGACCGCCCCGCCCGGGCGCCGTCGGCCGGTGCTCTTCGTGCTGGCCGGCGTCAACGGCGCCGGCAAGAGTTCGATCGGCGGCCACCTGCTGCGCCGCGCCGGGCTGGACTGGTTCAACCCGGACCGCTTCGCGCGCGAGCTGGTGGCGCTCACCGGCTGCGGCATCGCCGCGGCGAACGGCGCGGCATGGCAGGAGGGGCTGCGCCGCCTCGACGAGGCGGTGGCCACCGGCCGGCACCATGCCTTCGAGACCACGCTGGGCGGCGAGACCCTGGCCCAGCGGCTGCGCGACGCGACGGCGACGCACGACGTCCTGGTCTGGTACTGCGGCCTGGCCTCGCCGGAACAGCACCTGGCACGGGTGGCGGCGCGGGTCGCGGCCGGCGGTCACGACATTCCCGAGGCGAAGGTGCGCGAGCGCTGGGAGCGGTCGCGGCTGAACCTGGTCGCGCTGCTGCCCCACGTGGCGCGGGTGAAGGTCTACGACAACAGCGCCGAGGCCGCGCCGGGCGCCCCGGTCCCCGACCCGCGGCAGGTGGCCGACATCGTGGCCGGGCGCCTGGTCTGGCCGACGCGGGCCGCCGAGCTGCGGCTGACACCCGCCTGGGCGAAACCGCTGCTGGCCGCTGCGATGGGGCCGTGAGCCGTCGGCGCCGCGCGCGCGCGACACCGCCGGCGGGCCGGTCCGCTGACCGGCCCTGCGCCGGTCAGCCGCGCGGCCGCGCCGGCTTCAGCAGGCTGCGCACCCGCAGGCGCTTGCGCGGCTGCAGCGCCGCGCTCTGGTCGAGTTCGCTGTCGCGCACCGGCTCCTGCAGCGTCGGCGAATCGTCGTCGACCTCCGGATCGAGCTGGTAGCGCGGCGGCCAGTTCTTCAGCGTCGCGCGGCGCAGCAGCGCAGCGCCGTTCGGGCTGAAGCTGCGTTCCAGCACGTGGGTGACGATGCTGCGCTGCACCCGCTCGGCGATCACCAGCGTCGAGCAGCGCGTGCCGTAGGCGCCGTCGTCGCTGCGGATGAAGGCCGGGGCCAGCATGCGCTCCGCGTCCAGCGGCACGCCGGTGGACGGGAGCGCCTCGTCCGGCGGCCGCTCGCGGCTGGCCAGCGCCGCGAACAGCAGCAGCGAGAGCCCGTCCACCGACGGCGCGCTGCGGATCGCCGCGGCCAGCGCCGACTTCAGCGCCTGGACCTTCGGCCAGGGCGTGTCCAGCAGCGCGTTCGACAGCCCGTAGAGCCCGCGCTCGAGCCGGCGCGGGTAGGGCGCCCGGTTCGACGCCCAGAAGCATTCGCCGAGGCGGAAGTCCGCCGCGACCAGGTTGAAGCCGTTGTGGCCGGACAGCGCGGTGCGCATCCAGAAGCGGTCCGGCGGCTCGCGGCCGGCCAGCCACTCCGGCACGATGCGTCCGCGCGACGGGGCCCGCGGGTCGCTGCGCGCCTTCGGCTCGCGCACGTTGGTGAGCAGGCCCAGCCGGCCCTGCGTGGTCATGCCCAGCCAGGTGCCGCCGGCAGACATGTCGCGGCCGCCGAGGATCGCGGGGCCACCGCCGTCGGGCGTCCACCAGCCCAGCCGCGCGGCCGGCCGGGCGTGGAACTCGTCGCGGTTGGTGGCGATCACCAGCGGGAAGCGGCGGTCCTGGTCGATCGCCAGCGCGATCAGGCACATGCGACGAAGACCTCGGTGTGGCGCGCGCCCTCGCGCAGGCCGTCCAGCGCCTCGGTGGCGGCACGGTCGATCTGCGCCTGCAGCGCCTCGCCGATGCCGCCCGGCGCGGCATAGACCTCCATCCAGGTGGTCAGCCCCGCCTGCTGGGCCTCGGGCCGGCGCAGCAGCCGCGCCTGCAGGCCGGGCACGCGCGCGCACAGCAGCGCGTGCAGCGACTCGACCGCCCGGCGCACCTCGGCATCGCGCCCGGCAGGGCAGCGGTAATAGACGAACAGCTCGCGGTGCGGCGCGTCGGCCGGGGCGGGCGGATCCGCGGGCGTGGCGGGTTCGTTCACGGCGTCTTCAGGCCGCGTCGGCAGGCAGCGCGTAGGGCAGGGGCTCCTGGCGCAGCGTCGGCCCGTCCGGCGCGCCGAGGTGCAGGCTGCCACCGTCGAGCGCCGCGCGCTTCACCTCCACCAGCGCCAGCCCCTCGCCGGCGGCCCCCGCCGGCGCCACGTTCACGACCTGCCCGGCGGGCTGGCCCGGGTCGCCGTCGTGGAAGACCTCCTGCGCCGGGGCCGCCTGCGCCGGCAGCCGGAACAGCAGCGTGCGGCGCTTGATCGTGCCGCGGTACTGGCTGCGCGCCACCACCTCCTGGCCGGGGTAGCAGCCCTTCTGGAAGTCGACGCCGCCGACCAGCTCGTAGTTCAGCATCTGCGGCACGAACAGGTCGGCCGTCGCCGGCTCGATGCGCGCAAGGCCGCTGCGCACCTCGAGGCGCTGCCAGTCGGCGAGCGCGGCGGCCGGCGCGGTGGCCGCATCGACGCCGCCGGGCAGCGCCGCGCCGGGCGGGGCCACCGCGATCGCCCGCGCCACGCCGTCGACCGCGGGCAGGCGCAGCAGCCAGCCCGCGCCGACGCTGCGCTGGCGCCCCAGCGCGCGCGGCGACGCCGGCTCGGCCGGGTCGAGGCCGGCGGCGGCGCAGGCGGCCTCGGCCACATCGCCGAGCAGCCCGGTGCAGGCCAGCCCGGCCCCCGCCTCGACGATGCGGCAGCGCGCCCGCAGCACGAACATCGCCAGCCGGCGGGCCACCGTGGGCGCCACGCCGGCGTCGCAGGCCAGCAGGATCTCCTCGGGCCCGGCCTGCCACGCGAGGAAGCTCGCCAGCAGCCGGCCCTTGGCGCTGCAGTAGCCGGCCAGGCGCAGCGCGTCGCCCAGCGACAGCATGTCCTGCGTCAGCTGGCCATGGAGGAAGCTCGCGGCATCGGCGCCGCGCGCCTGCAGCAAGGCCCAGTGCGGCAGCGCGACCAGGCCGCGGGGGACGGACATCGGGAAGGGGGCGGACATGCGCCCATTATCATCAGCGCCCCTTCGCCGTGCCGCCCGACCGGCCATGCCCCACCGCCGGCCCCTGCCGCCTTCCCGTCGCCGCCTGCGCCCGGCCCTGCTGGGGCTGGGCGTGCTGCTGCTCGCGGCCTTCGTCGGAGCCGCCACGGCGCTGCTGCTCTGGCTGGCGCGCCCGCTGCCGCTGGCCGGCGCGAGCGCGGAACTGTCGATCGAGCCGGGCACCTCGCCGCGCGAGATCGCGCAGGGCTGGATCGCCGCCGGCGTGCGCACCTCGCCCTGGCTGCTGTACGAGTGGTTCCGCTGGTCGGGCGACGCCCGCCGGATCCGCGCCGGCAGCTACGAGATCGACGCCGACACCACGCCGCGCCAGCTGCTGGCCAAGATGGTGCGCGGCGACGAGACCCTGGCGACGGTGCGCCTGATCGAGGGCTGGACCTTCCGCCAGTTCCGCGCCGAGCTGGCGCGCGCCGAGGGCCTGAAGCCGACCACCGCGGGCCTCGGCGACGCCGAGCTGATGGCCGCCATCGGCGCGCCCGGCGTCGCGCCGGAAGGGCGCTTCTACCCGGACACCTACGCCTACAGCAAGGGCTCGACCGACCTGGCGGTGCTGCAGCGCGCCTACCGCGCGATGGAGCACCGGCTGGCGGCCGCCTGGGCCGAGCGCGATCCGGCCACCCCGCTGCGCAGCGCCGACGAGGCGCTGACGCTGGCTTCGATCGTCGAGAAGGAGACCGGGCTGGCAGCCGACCGCGGCAAGGTGGCCGGCGTGTTCGCCAACCGGCTGCGGCTGGCGATGCCGCTGCAGACCGACCCGACGGTGATCTACGGCCTCGGCACGGCGTTCGACGGCAACCTGCGCAAGATCCACCTGCAGACCGACACCCCCTACAACACGTACACCCGCAGCGGCCTGCCGCCGACGCCGATCGCGATGCCCGGCAAGGCCTCGCTGCTGGCCGCGGTGCGGCCGGAGGCGACGCGTGCGCTCTACTTCGTCGCGCGCGGCGACGGCAGCAGCGAGTTCAGCGACAACCTGGCGGCGCACAACCGCGCCGTCGGCCTCTACCAGCGCGGCGGCAAGCCCCCTGCGCCGACCCCATGACCCGGCCGGGCGCACGCCGCCGCGGCCCCATCCCCGCGGCCGCACCGCCGGCCGCCTGAACCCATGCGAGGACGCTTCATCACCGTCGAGGGCATCGACGGCGCCGGCAAGAGCACGCACCTGCAGGCCCTGGTGGACCGGCTGCGGCAGCGCGGCGCGACCGTGCTCGCCACCCGCGAACCCGGCGGCACGCCGCTGGCCGAGGCGCTGCGCACGCTGGTGCTGGCCCAGCCGATGGACGTGCTGTGCGAGGCGCTGCTGGTCTTCGCCGCGCGCCGCGACCACGTGCGGCAGGTGATCGAGCCGGCGCTGGCGCGCGGCGAGACCGTCGTCTGCGACCGCTTCACGGACGCGAGCTTCGCGTACCAGGGCGGCGGCCGCGGCGCCGACCCCGCGCAGCTGGCGGCGCTCGAGGCCTGGGTGCATGGCGAGCTGCGCCCGGACCTGACGCTGTGGTTCGACCTGCCGGCCGACGTGGCGGCGACGCGGCGTGCCGCGGCGCGGGCACCGGACCGCTTCGAGCGCCAGGACGAGGCCTTCTTCGGGCGCGTGCGCGCGGCCTATGCGGCGCGCTGGGCCGCCGAGCCGCAGCGCATCGCGCGCATCGACGCGACGCCGCCACCGGCCGCGGTCTGGACGGCCATCGCGCGGGTGCTGGATGAGCGCGGCTGGTGAGGCCGGCGGGGGCCGGGCCGCACCGAGCCCGCCCGGTGGGGACCGGAAGGCCCGGGCCGGTGCGGCGACGGGCGTGGAGCGGCGCGCCGCGCCGGCGACGGCCGCGGGCCCGCTGCCGGCCGAAGACCTGCCGTGGCTGGCGGCGCCGCTGCAGCTCGCGCTGCAGCGCCAGCGCGGCCACGCGCTGCTGGTGACCGGCCCGGCCGACGCCGGGCCCTTCGCCTTCGGCCTCGCGCTGGCGCGGGCCTGGCTGTGCGAGGCGCCACCGGCCCCGGACGGCGAACCGCTCGCGCCCGCCCGCCCGGCCTGCGGCCACTGCGCGGGCTGCCGGCTCGGCGCCGCCGGCACCCACCCCGACCTGCGCCTGCTGCTGCCCGACGCGCTGCGCGAGGCCTGGGGCTGGGCGGCCGAGGAGGGCGGCGAGGCGCGTGCGTCGAAGGCCAAGCCGAGCCGCGAGATCAAGGTCGATGCGGTGCGCGCCGCCGTCGCCTTCGCGCAGTCGACCGCGTCGCGCGGCCGGAGCAAGGTGGTGCTGGTCCATCCCGCCGAGGACATGAACGGCATCGCGGCGAACGCGCTGCTGAAGACGCTGGAGGAGCCGCCCGGCGCGGCCCGCTTCATCCTGTGCAGCGCCGCGCCGGCCGCGCTGCTGCCGACGATCCGCAGCCGCTGCCAGGCGGTGCCGCTGGCGCCGCCGCCGCCCGACCAGGCCCTGGCCTGGCTGGCCGGGCAGGGGATCGCGCAGCCGGAGGTGCTGCTGGCCGCCGCGGGTGGGCAGCCGCTGCGCGCGCTGCAGCGCGCGCACGACGGCCTGCAGGCCGCCGCGTGGACACAGCTGCCGCGCGAGCTGGCCGCCGGCCGACCCGGCGTGCTGGCGGGCTGGGCCCTGCCGCAGGTGGTGGAGGCGCTCCAGATGCTCTGCCATGACCTGATGTGCCGGGCTGCCGGGGCGTCGCCGCGCTACTTTCCGGCCGAAGCGCTGGCGCGCCTGCCGGCCGGGGGTGGCGCGGCGGCGCTCGCGCGCCACGGCGCCTGGCTGCGCGAGCTGCAGCGCCTGGCGCGCCATGCCGGCCACCCCTTCAGCCCCGCCCTCGCGGTGGAGGCCCTGGTGGCGCGGGCCCGTGAAGCGCTGAACTAAACTCGACCGGATGAACGATTTCGGGGCCCGCACCATCCCCGGCGCGCTGAACGGCCTGCCGAACCTGCCGACCGGCGTGGCGGCGGCGCGCCCGAGCGTGATCCAGCTGGTGTTCCGCGAGAAGGGCGCGCTCTATGCCGCCTACGTGCCGCTCATGAGCGACGGGGGCCTGTTCGTGCCCACCACGCGCGACTACCGGCTCGGCGACGACATCTACCTGCTGCTCACGCTGCCGGGCGACCCGCAACGCTACCCGGTGGCGGGCAAGGTCGGCTGGATCACGCCGGCCAATGCGTCCGGCGGGCGCACCCAGGGCGTGGGCGTGCGTTTCCCGAGCGACGAGAAGACGCGCGCGCTGAAGCTCAAGATCGAGGAGATCCTCGGCACCAGCATCGCGTCGAACAAGCCGACGCAGACGATCTAGGCGCCAGGCGACCGCCTCGGCGCCACGCCGCGCCGGTTCGCACCAGCCCCGCTGCCACGCCGCCTCCCCAGACCGGCCCGACGATGTACTTCGATTCCCACTGCCATCTGAGCTTTCCGGAACTGCAGGCCCAGTGGCCCGCGGTGCGCGCGGCCATGCAGGCCGCGCGCGTCGACGGCGCCATCTGCATCTGCACCACGCTCGAAGAGTTCGAGGCCGTGCATGCGCTCGCGATGTCCGACGCCAGCCTGTGGGCCAGCGCGGGCGTGCACCCCGACAACGAGGGGGAGGGCGTGCGCGAGCCGGCGCTGGCGGACCTGCTCGCGCTGGCGGCCCGGCCGAAGGTGGTGGCGATCGGCGAGACCGGGCTCGACTATTACCGCCTGAACGGCCGCAGCCACGCCGACATGGCCTGGCAGCGCGAGCGCTTCCGCGTGCACATCCGCGCGTCCCGCGAGACCGGGCTGCCGCTCGTGATCCACACCCGCAGCGCCTCCGACGACACCCTCGCCATCCTGCGCGAGGAGGGCGCCAGGCACGGGGTCTTCCACTGCTTCACCGAGACCGAGGCGGTCGCGCGCGAGGCGCTCGCGCTCGGCTTCCACATCTCCTTCTCCGGCATCCTGACCTTCCGCAACGCCGTCGAGCTGCGCGAGGTCGCGCGCTGGGTCCCGCTCGAGCGTTGCCTGATCGAGACCGACAGCCCCTACCTCGCGCCGGTGCCGATGCGCGGCAAGCTCAACACGCCGGCGCTGGTGCCGCACGTCGCGGCGCAGCTCGCCGAGCTGAAGGGGCTGCCGGTGGAAACCGTCGCGGCAGCCACCACGGCGAACGCGCGGCGGCTGTTCGCCTTGCCGGCCACGCCGACCGAATGAAGCTCATGAAACACGTCAAGTTCCTGCTCCAACTCCTGGTCGCATCGCTTCTTCTGTCGCTGCAGCCGGCCCGTGCCGACGGCGTCGAGGACCTCCTGGTCGCGATCAACCGCGACGACCGCGGCGGCGTGCGGCGCCTGCTGGAGCGCGGCGTGGACCCGAATGCGCTCGATGCCAAGGGGCGCAACGGCCTGAGCTTCGCGCTGCTGAACGACTCGCTGGCGGCCGCCGAGGTGCTGCTCGCCGATCCGAAGGTCGACGTGAACCGCCTGAACGCGGCCGGCGAGTCGCCGCTGATGATCGCCGCGCTGCGCGGCAACCTCGACTGGTGCAAGCGCCTGGTGGCGCGCGGTGCGAAGGTCAACCACGACGGCTGGAGCGCGCTGCACTACGCCGCCAGCGGCCCCAATGCCGCGATCGTCGACTGGCTGATCGGCCTCGGCGCGAACGTGGAGGGGCGCTCGCCGAACGGCACCACGCCCCTGATGATGGCGGCGCGCTACGGCCCGGAGGACGCGGTCGACCGGCTGCTGGCGGCGCGGGCCGAGATCCGTGCCACCAACGAGCAGGACCTGAACGCGGTGGACTTCGCGCGGCTCGGCGGCCGCGAATCGCTGATGCGCCGGCTCGCGCGGCTGCTGCCGGCGCAGTGAGCGTCTCCAGGGCCGGGCGGTGCCCGGCCCGCCCCCCGCGGCGGTCGAGTCATCTCGAGCGCGACGCGGGGAAGGGCGGCGCCTGCGGCGGCGGCCAAGTCCGCGCCTAAGCCAACGGCCGATGGGCGAGGGCGCCCTGTCGGACAGGCTTGTCAGTCAAGCACCGACACGGCGGATGGGAGGCCCCCGACTGCGGGCCCCCGCGGCGGCTCCTACAGTGACACGCATCGACACATGCTGTCGCAGGAGGTCACGATGCACACGCTCAACCCGTCCGTCCCGAACCCGTTCGCCATGCTGATCGACCCGCAGGCCGTCGTCACCGCGATGGACCGCTCGGACCGCCTGGCGCGCCTGAAGCGCAAGATCTACCGTCCGCTCGACAAGCCCCTGCTGGCGCGCCAGGACGGCACCGCCGACTACGACCGCGAGATCGACGACGACGCGGACGAGGCCGACGACGGCGTCGGGCTCGACGGCTGACGAGAGCGTTCCCGGCCGGCCGCACCGCCCCGCGGCTCGGCCGTCCGGCGAGGTCTCCGGTCGCCGGTCTCCGGTCGCTGCCGTGCCATGATCACGGCATGGCGTTCTTACCAGCGCAGCCGGCACCGAGGTCCCGACGAGATCGACCCGGGTCCGCCACGAGCGTGACGCAGCCAAGGTGAGCGAGGAGCTGCGCCGCGTCGGCGGCTCGCCCCGCGAGCCGCTCCCCGATGCGCTGCGCGCGCTGGCACTCCTGGCGGTCCTGCTGGTCAACGCGCTCGGCTACCCCGACGCCCCGCACGGACCATCTCTCGGCATCGCCCGCCCCGACGGCGCGCTGTCCGCGTCGATCACGCAGGCCGTGGTCGCCGGGCTGCTGCAGGGCAAGGGCTATCCGATCCTGGCCTTCCTGTTCGGGCTCTCGATGGTGCTGGCGGCGCGGGGCAGGGCGCGTGAACAGCGTCGCATGCGCGGCGTGCAGCGGCGGCGCCGGCTGCTGTCGCTCGGCGTCGCGCACGGCGTCTTCGTCTACTTCGGCGACATCCTCACGCTCTATGCGCTGGTCGGCCGACGGCTCCACGAGCGACTCCACCAGCCCTGGCGCCCGCTGCGGCGACATCTGCGCCGCGCCCTCGCCGTGGCCGTCCTCGCCAAGCTCGCCTTCATCGCGCTGCACCTCGTGCCGACCCTGGGCCAGGGGCTGCCGGCGCTGCCGCCACCGCCCGGCCTCGCGGCCGTCGATTCGCCGGGTGCCTTCGTCGCGCTGAACGCCCGGACCTACCTCGTCTGGCTGTTCGGCAGCCTGCTCTTCGCCGGCCCGGTCGTCTACCTCTGCATGCTGGCCGGCGGGATCGCCGGCCGGCTGCGCCTGCTCACCCACCGCCGCTGGCGCGCCGCACTGGGCCGCGTGGCCCGCCGCGCGGGACCGCCGCTGCTCGCGGCCAACCTGGCCCTCGGCGTCGCCATCGCCCGGCACGGCAACGACCCCGACGCCGCGCCGGCACTGGCCATCGCCGGCGAGCTCCTCTACCTGCCGCTGGCAGCCGCCATCGTCGCTGCCGTCGCCCATGCCTCCAGCGGCGGCCGCGCCGGCTGGTGCCGAGCCCTCGCACCGCTCGGCCAGCGCAGCCTCACGCTCTACATCGGCCACGGGCTGCTGTGCATCGCGCTCTACGCCGGCATCGGCCTCGCGCTGCAGCCCGCCACCTGGCTGGCCGCGACCCTGGCCGCGCTGCTCTGGCTGCTCGCGCTCGGGCTCGCACAGCGCTGGCCACAGGTACAGGGGCCGCTGGAGCGCTGGATGGCGCGGCCGTGAGTGGCCGTGAGTGGCCGTGAGTGGCCGTGAGGGGCCGTGAGGGGCCGTGAGGGGCCGTGAGGGGCCGGGCGGAGGCCGACGCGAGGATGCGACGGAGCCGGGAAAGCGTCGCCATGAATGCCGTTGTGAGCGCGACAATGTGTATTATGTTTACTATTGGAGGCCCGTTGGGCAGGAGGTCGCCGTCTTGCCAAGGCAGTCCCTGCCTGATCCCCACGCCACCCGGCGTCCGGTCGGCCGGCCCGGTTCCTCTCGGCTTCATCCGCGCAGGCGCGGTCGATGGCCGCCCGCGCCAAGGGCCTGGCTGCGGTCCACGGCGTGCCGGAGTTGCGGGAGCTGGTCGTCAAGCCCTGCGTTCTGCTCTATGCGCACAGCGCCGACCGGGTCGTGCTGCTCGCGCTGAAGCACGAGCGGCAGCTCGTGTTCGATAGGCCCTAGCGCCACGCCCTCCGGCGACATGCGGCGGCCCCTGGCAAGCGACAGCTCGGCTGGGCGCTGCTCAGCGCCCTGCCCCACGCACGATCTCGTCGACGAAGCGCGGCCAGAGCGCCTCGGGCAGGTCGTGGCCCATGCCGTCGATCGTCACCAGGCGGGCCTGCGGGATCAGGCGGGCCAGGTCGTGGGCGGCAGCGACGGGAACGAGGGGATCGTGCTCGCCGTGCAGCACGGTGGTCGGGCACCGGATCTCGGGCAGCATGCGCGAGCGGTCGCCGTCGGCGGCGATGGCGACGAACTGGCGGGCGGTGCCGTCGGGGCGGTGGCTGCGCCGGACGGCGGTGGCCACGCGACGGCGCAGCTCGTCGGGCGGGGTCGGCCAGCGCGGGCTGCCGATCGCACGGTGGATGCGCACCAGGTGCGCGATGGCGGCGTCGCGGTCGTCCGGACGAGGCGGCGTCAGCAGCAGCGTGGCGAGGCGCCAGTGCGGGCCGGGCAGCGTCGGGGCGCCGCTGGAGGTCATCACGAGGCCCAGGCTGCGGACGCGGTGCGGATGCCGGTGCGCGAGGTGCTGGGCGATCATGCCGCCCATCGAGGCGCCCCAGACGTGGGCGCTTCGCAGGCCGAGCGCCTCGAGCACGCCGGCGCAGTCGTCGGCCATGTCGGCGAGCGTGTAGGCCGGGCGCAGCGGCCATCCGCCGCGGTGGCGCAGCGCCTCGAGCCAGAGCGCGGGCCGGCCGGCCGCGTCGAAGGACTGGCTGAGGCCGGCGTCGCGGTTGTCGAGGCGGACGACGCGGAAACCGCGCGCGACGAGCGCATCGACGAGGCCCTCGGGCCAGGCGATGAGCTGCATGCCCAGTCCCATCACCAGGAGCAGCGGTTCGCCGGCGGCGGGGCCGCGGTCGTCCACTTCGAGGTGGATGCCGTTGGCGCTCAGTTGCATCGGGGCTCGGCTTCGGGGCGCTGGGTTGGTCGCGGGGCGGCGGTGGCCGTGGGCTCGGCCTCGCGTGCGGCACGCCACGTGCCGTGCACGGGCCCGCGCGGGTCGTCGAGCGCGCGGCGCCTGGCGGCTGCGGGCCGTTCAGCCCGGCATGCCGGTGCGGAAGAACCAGCGCCGCAGCCCCGCCGCCTCGAACGGCTGCCAGGCCTGTGCCGGCTGGGCCAGGCGGTCGGCGATGACGTACAGCGCCAGCGGGTTCATGCCCATGCCGACGTGGCTGGCATGCAGCTCGATGTTCTCGACCCGGGGGCCGGCCTGGTCGACGCTGCAGTGCCAGGCGACGACGCCGTCGGTGCGGGAGTAGATCGAGGTGGTCGGCACCGGCGGGGCCTGGCGGATGGCGGCGAGCTGCTCGGGGTGGGGCGCGCCCTGCCCGCTGACGAATTCGTAGAAGCGCCAGGCGTTGGTGGCGCGCGGGTGGCCGGCGAAGGGGGTGCCGAGGGTGATCACGCTGCGCACGCGGTCCGGGAACTCCTTCGCCAGCTCGCGTGCATAGATGCCGCCCAGGCTCCAGCCGATCAGGCTGAGCGGCTGCTGGTAGCGCTGCCAGAGCCTCTCCAGGCGCTCGCGCGCGGCCTCGAGCACGCCGACGCGCGGCCCGAAGTTGAAGCCCTGCTTCCAGCCATGGGCCGGGTAGCCGCGGTGCCGCAGGAAGCCGCGCAGCGGCGCCGTCGACAGGTCGTTGGCGCCGAGCCCGGGGTAGACCAGGACCGGGTGGCCATCGCCCTTGGGCAGGCGGCGCAGCCAGGGGGTCGCGGCCAGCATCGCCGCCCATTCCCACGGCGCGCGGCCCTCGAGCAGCAGCAGCAGCGGGCCCGGGGGGCGGTGATTGTCCGGCGGGGCCGGCGCAGCGGCCGGGGCCGCGGAGGGGGATGCCATGGGGTCGTGGGAACGGTGACCGCTGCATGGTAGCGGGCCATCGCGGCGCGCAGTGGAGCGGGCTCTCGAATCCGCGCGCCCGGCGGGCGCTGCGGCAACGGAGCGCCGGGCCGGCGCCGCGCGCACGGAGCGCGCCGGGCCGCCGCTCAAGCAGAGGCCCATTGCAGCAGCGCCTCGAGCTCCTCGCGCATCGCGGCCGCGAGCACCTGGACGTCGGGCATCGCCCGGCCGCAGGCCATCAGTCCGACGTCGAGCGACTGGTCGTAGGTCTGGACCGTGATGTTCAGCGCGAGACCATGCACCACGATCGAGGCCGGGTGGTTGCTCAGCATCCGCGCGCCCGCGAGGTAGAGCGGGAAGCCCGGGCCGGGCACGTTGGAGATGACCACGTTGGCGACCGGGGGGATGCGCTCGGCCAGGCGCGTGCGGCCGGCCAGGCGGGTGGCCGTGCCGAGCAGCCACGGCAGGCCGAGCGACGGGAAGTCCAGCGGCATCAGGGTCTTGATGCTGCCGAGGTTCTGCTTCATCGACGCGCTGGCGGCACGCAGGTAGGCCACGCGCTCGGCCCGGTCGGCCAGGTGGGTGCCGAGTTTCACCAGGGTCATCGCGGCCTGGTTGTTCGCGGTGGCGTCGCCGGCGGCCCGCAGCGAGACCGGCACCGCCGCGACCAGCGAGCGCCGCGGCAGGCCCGGCCGGCCCTGGGCCGCGGCCTGCAGGAACCAGTGCCGCAACGCGCCGCTGCAGACCATCATCACCACGTCGTTCAGGCTCGCATCGAGCGCCTTGCGCAGCAGCTTCAGCTCACGCAGCGGCAGGCCGACGGTGGCGAAGGCGCGCGTCTCGGTGACCGAGGCGTTGAACGGCGTGCGCGGTGCCAGGCCGAGGTTGCCCACCACCGCGCGGCTGGCTCCGGCCGCCGCCTCCGCGGGCGGCCGCAGCAGCGCGCGCAGGCGCTGCACCGCGCTGCCGGCCAGGCCGCCCAGGCCCTGGCGCGCCATCTGCCCGAGGGCGACCGCGGAGCCGGGCACCGCCTTGATCAGGCCGCCGACCTGGCGCAACTCGTTGCTCAGCAGGCCGCCCAGCAGCTGTGGCGTGCCGAGCCGGAAGCGCCGCGCCGGCCGCGCGGCGACGGCCACGTCGCGCGGCTCGGGCGTGGTGTCCAGCAGCGCCTGCGCCAGCGCGACGGCGGCCTGGCCGTCGACGGCGGCATGGTGCAGCTGGGTGTAGAGCGCGACGCGCCGGCGCCGGTCCGGCCCCGGTGCGAGGCCCTCGATGACGTGGAAGCGCCACAGCGGCCGCTCGCGGTCGAGCAGCACCGGGTGCAGCCGGCCGACCAGCGCCTCCAGTTCCGCCAGCCCGCTGCCCGCCGGCAGCCGGTGCTCGACGACGTGCCAGGCCAGGTCGGGCACGGCCGGCTCCCACGCGGGGTTCGCCAGGTTCAAGGGCATCGGCACCAGCCGGCGCCGCAAGGGCGGCGCGATCGGCAGGCGGCTCGCGACGTGGCGGCGCAGCGCGGCAGCGAAGCGCCCGCGCGTGCCGGGGGCCCGCTCGAACAGGTGCAGCGCGCCGACGTGCATCGGCATCTGCGGGGTTTCGAGGTGCAGGAACACGGCGTCGAGGCCGGAGAGCTGCTTCATGGCGACCTTGCCGCTGCGGAGATGCACCCATGCTAGGCGGCTCCAGGCCGGGTGCCGCCGAGGGAAAGCCCTCGCGTGGACTGCGGGCGGACCGGGGGCACGCGTGGCGCCGCTGCCGCGCATCCGGCCCGTGGCGCGGCCGCTGCCCCGGCCGCGCCAGGGCTGCCGGCCTGGCCGCGCTAGGGCCGACCGCCCGCGGCCGCGCGCGGCACGGGCGCGGTGCCCGCAGCGCCCGCAGCGCCCTGCCCCGCCCCCGCCGCGCGACGCCGCAGCAGTTCCTCGAGCGCATCGAGGAAACGCTGCGCCGCCAGCGGAGGCGGCCAGACGGACCAAGGCGCCTCGCCGTAATCCACGGCCAGCGGATCCTCCTCCGCGACCGGCGCATCGATGCCGAGGATCTCGCGCACCTCCTCGCGCGACCAGCCCACGCAATGCACCGCCTCCGCCGCGGCGGCGGCCACGTCGGCCCGCTTGTGCAGGCGATGGCCGTCGGCCGTCCACGGCGGCAGTGCATAGCGCTCGACCACGGCCTGCATCAGCCGCTGCGAGACGGTGCGCAGCGGCTCGCCGAGGCGGGCCTTCAGTGGCGCGATGCAGTCGAAGCCGAGGAAGCCTTCCTCCGCGTCGTGCAGCAGTTCCAGCAGCGCCTCGTCGGCCGACAGCGGCTGGGCGGCGTCGCGGCGTCGCAGCGCCAGCACCAGCAGCGAATGCTGGGCCACCGACAGCGGCAGCGGCCCGCGCGATTCACCGCCCCAGCGGGTGGTGCGTGACAGGCGGATCGCGAGGTCACGGTCGGTCCAGGCCTGCGGCGCCGGGTCGATCAGGTCGAGGTGGGCACCCGACGGCAGGCGCATCCAGGCGCGGGCCGGCGCGGCGGAGGGCGTCTCGCTCATGCGACGGGTGCCGGCCGGCGCGCGCGCGCCTGCGGACCGCGTGCAGCGCGGCCGGTGGCGGGCCGTGGCCGCCAGCGCGCGGCGAGGGCGT
This sequence comes from Pseudideonella sakaiensis, assembly GCF_001293525.1. GTDB lineage: Bacteria > Pseudomonadota > Gammaproteobacteria > Burkholderiales > Burkholderiaceae_C > Ideonella_A > Ideonella_A sakaiensis. The sequence continues at coordinate 65,141 of NZ_BBYR01000009.1, forward strand.
ACGGACGACAGGTCGTCATGGGTGGAGAAGGGTCCGTGTCGAAGGTCGGTGTCGGCCCGCGCGCCGCTGAACCGTGTCCGTCGCGCGCGGGTGTCGATGCTACGCGGGGCAGGCGCCGCATGCTGGTTCGCGTAATCCCTTGTGATGTCGTTTGTATTCACAAACTACATTTGCGCATGCAATTTGGTTGAGTTGGCATACGAATGACGGACAGAGCGCGGCCAGCGCCGCCACGAGGAGGAGACGAGATGAAGAAACGGCAGGTCCTGACGTCCGCTGCGCTTGCAGTGGTCCCGGCCATCGCGGTCATGCAGGGCTGCGGCGGCAGTGGGGGCGGCGATGCGCCGCCCACCTCGACCGTTGCGGCGCTTCAGCCCGTCGGCGTGGCGATCCAGCCGGGCCCGGCGGCCCTGAACGACCCGCCGCCGCGTGCCCCCCAGTTCGAGAACACCGGCATCTGGCAGGCCGCGCCCACGCGCGTGTCGGGCGGCAGCGCCTACCGCAGCGGCGAGTTCCTTTACCAGGACTACCTGTACGACGACCGCGGCGCGGCGACCAACGGCCCCTCCGCGCCCACGCGGCTGAACCGCACGGGGCGCTACACCTATCCGACGGACGTCGGCCAGTACTTCGAGAACCTCGCCGACATCGTCGAGGTGCGCCTGAAGCTGACCGATTCGGCGACGGCGTTCCGGGTCACGTTCAACTCGATGAGCAATCCGGCCCTCGTCGGCACCACGATCGCCCTCGGTGGCACGGCCGGCGTGCTGCGCACCGTGCCCTTCGGCGCGAATGCGGTGCAGCCGGCCGACTACTTCCTGACCCTGAGGGGATCGACGGCGACCGTCACCGATGCCGCCACCGGCGCCAGCGTCGGCACCTACCCCGTCACCGTCGACTACGAACGCCGGCAGATCGAGACGCGGCTGCCGTTCTCGGTCTACGACCCGCGCGGCAGGACGGCCGTCCGCGTCGCCGCCGCGGCCGGGCTGTGGAACGCCAGTGCCTCGGCGTACCACGTCCCGGGCGCCACGGCCACCGAGTCGGCACCCGGCGGCGCCGGCACGAACGTGCCGAACCCGCCGGCGTTCTTCAACGTCGCGTTCCGCTACAACGAGCCGAATCCCGCCGGCACCACGTTCACGCGCTGGCGCGACGGGGCCCAGGCGGCCGCGCTGGCGGCCACCGTCACCGTCGACGGCGTCCAGACGCACGACCTGTCCGAATTCGCCGCCGTGGTCGACTTCGTGAAGCTGGCCTCACGTGTCGACGACGACCTGCCCGGCTCGCCGATGGGCGTCCCGTCGTCGGGCTTCATCAACCGCATCGTCTCCAGCCGCTTCGAGACGGTACAGGGCGTCGGCAATCCCGCCGCGCCCGACATCACGCTGCACAAGCCCTACGGCTGCACGCCCGACAGCCTGCGCTCGGCGGACGGGCTCACCTCCTGCGTGCCGAGCTTCGCCGGCCGGCTGCAGCCCTATTCGCTGTACATCCCGGCCAAGGTGCCGCCGGCGACCGGCTACGGCCTGATCAGCGACCTGCACGGCGGCGGCGACAACTACCAGCGCAACCCGCCGGTCACGCCGGAGCGCACCATCGGGCTGGCCGAAAGCGGCACCGGCTTCCTCGTCTTCATCACGCAGGGGCGCGGTGGTCGCTACTACTGGGGCGGACAGGCCGGCACGGACCTGTGGGAAGTGACGGCCGACATCATGCGCCACTACAAGGTGGACCGGGACAAGCTCGTCGCCGGCGGCATCTCGCAGGGCGGCAACGGCGCCTGGAAGCAGGCGCTGTCCTTCCCCGACCTGTACGCGGCGGCGATTCCGCACGTGCCCTGCCCGAGCGGCGGCACGGCCTACAACGGCAGCAACGCCCCGGGCGGCGCGGGCACCTTCGCCCACCCGATGATCGACTCGCTGCGCCACGTCCCGGTGATCGTGTCCGCCGGCGAATCCGACGCCACCTGCGCCTGGAATGGCGCGATGGGCAACATGGCGATCCGCGACAAGCTCGACGCGCTCGGCTACCGCTACGAGTTCTGGTCCTTCCCCGGGATGGGCCACCAGTTCGCGATGCAGGCCTGCAACGGCATCAGCGCCAAGCCCTGCGCCTACACCTTCCAGCAGGACTTCCTCGACGGCCTGGGCAGCTCGCTGAAGCGGGCGGTCAACCCGAGCCGCGTCACCTACGTGACCAGCGACGCGCTGAACGAGCCGATGTTCGGCTTCGAGGGCGACCATGCCTACTGGGTGTCCGGCGTCAAGGTGCGCGACGTCGCCGCCAACTACGGCAAGGTCGACGTCAAGTCCCACGGCCTCGGCCTGGCCGATCCCGTGCCGGGCGCCACGGCGAAGGTGACCGCGTCCGACTATGCGCTGGGGCAGTCGATCAGCTACCACACCTACAACCGCTGGTCGAAGACGCTGGCGGCGCCCGTCGCGGTGCCGGCGCGCGACGAGGTCGACGTGGCGGCGCAGAACGTCGCCCAGGTCGTGATCGACGGCGTGCGCGCGAAGCTGAGCTGCAACGCGAAGATCAACCTGACGTCCGACGGGCCGACCCGCGTCGTGATCCACGGCTGCGTGAAGGGCGACCTGGACCTCGACGACCAGGTCGGCTGCGCCGACCTGGCGCGCGCGAACGCCCTGCTCGGCAGCCGGCGCGGAGAGGGGCGCTACGAGGCCCGCGCCGACCTGGACGGCAACGGCGCGATCGAGCCGAGCGACGTGGCCGCCCTCACGCAGCTCGTGCCGGTGGGAACGGTCTGCAACTGAGCAGCGGGGCCCGGCGTTGAAGCGCACGGACCCGGCCCCATGTGTGCTGCATGGGGCCGCCCGGCCCGGTCCAGGACCCTGCGATGCTCCTCCCCTGCCCCCACTGCGGCACCACCAACCGCGTGCCGGACGACCGGCTCGACGACGCGCCGGTCTGCGGCCGCTGTGCACGTCCGGTGCTGGCGGCCGAGCCCTTCGCGCTGGACGACACCTCGCTGCCGCGCTACCTCGAGCGATCCCCGCTGCCCGTGGTGGTCGACTTCTGGGCCGCCTGGTGCGGCCCCTGCCGCGCGATGGCGCCGGCCTTTGCCGAGGCGGCGGCGCAGTCGCCCCGGGTGCGTTTCGCCAAGGTCGACACCGACGCCAGCCCGCAGGCCTCGGCCGCCCATGGCATCCGCAGCATCCCGACGCTGATCCTGTTCCAGGACGGCCGCGAGCGCGCGCGCCGTTCCGGCGCGACGGGCGCCGCCGACCTGCTGCGCTGGGTGCGGCAGCACGCGGCCGCCACGGCCTGAACGGACCCCGGCGGCAGCGAGCCGATCTGCAGCCCGTCCGGCGCCGCACCAGCCGGCGCACACGGCACGGGACGCGGCGCCCTCAGCCCGTCGCGCGCCCGTCCAGCCCGGCCTCGCGCAGCCGCCGGTAGAGGGTGCGCTCGCTCAGCCCCAGCGACGCGGCGAGCTCGCGGCGGGTGCCGTCGAAGGCAGCGATCCAGCGCCGCAGGGCCTGCGGGTCGTGCGCGGTGCCCGGGGGCGCGCGACGCCCGACCGGCGCGGCGGGATCCACGGCGGGATCGACAGCAGGTTCCCCGGCGGGATCCGCGGCGAGCGGCCAGGCCGCGCCGGGCGCGGACCCGGCGAACGGCACCGGCGTCGCGGCCACAGGCGTCGCGGCCCGCGCCCGTCCCAGCCCGGGCGGCAGGTGCTCGGCACGGATCACGCCATCGTCGGCGAACAGCCGGGCCCGCTCCAGCACGTTGCGCAGCTCGCGCACGTTGCCCGGCCACGCGTGGGCCTGCAGCCGTGCGAGGGCATCGGGCGCCAGTTCCCAGCGCTCCTGGAAGCCGCGCCCGCGCCGCAGGAAGCCCTCGGCGAGCAGCGCGATGTCCTCGCGGCGCGCCCGCAGCGGCGGCAGCACGATCGGGAAGGCGGCGATGCGGTAGTACAGGTCCTGCCGGAAGCGGCCTTCGGCAACGCGCTGCTCGAGCGGCTGGTGGGTGGCCGCGACGAGGCGGAAGTCGGCCTTGCGCGTCTCGACGCCGCCGACGCGGCGGTAGGTGCCCGATTCGATCAGCCGCAGGAGCTTGACCTGCATCGCCAGCGGCACGTCGCCCATCTCGTCGAGGAACAGGGTGCCGCCATGCGCGGTCTCGACCAGCCCGGTCTTGCGGCCCAGCGCGCCGGTGAAGGCGCCCTTCTCGTGGCCGAACAGCTCGCTCTCGAACAGCGTCTCGGTGAGCCCGGAACAATCGACCACGACGAAAGGCCCGTCGGCACGGTCGCTGGCCTCGTGCACGGCGCGCGCGAACAGCTCCTTGCCGGTCCCCGACTCGCCGAGCAGCAGCACCGGCAGCGAGGAGCCTGCGACCCGCTGCACGGCGGCCAGGGCCTCGACGAAGGCCGGCGAGCGGCCGAGCAGGCCCTCGCCGGTGGCCCGCGCGGAGGCGCTGCGCACGGTGGCGAGGCGCTCGACGAACGCGACCACCCGGCCCTGCGCATCGGCGATCGGCCGCAGCTCGACGTCGACATGGGCCGGGCCGCGCGGCGTGTGGTGGATGTGCAGCACGCGGTCGGGCGTGCCGGTCTCCTGCGCCTTGCGCATCGGGCAGTGCTCGCCGGCCTGGTCGCAGGGGCGGTCGTAGCCGTGGGACACCCGGTAGCAGAAGTCGCCGAGCGGCAGCCGCCGGCCCTCCCCGAACTGGCGCCGGTAGGCGGCATTGGCGGCCAGGATGCGGTAGCCGGTGTCCAGCACGATCATCGGCTGGGCGTCGTGCTCGAGGTAGGCGATCAGCGCGGCGACCTGCGGGCCGTCGGGCGGGGCGGGGAGCGGCTCGGCCGTCATCGGCACAGTCTGCCACGCGCTGCCAGAACTGCCAACGTGGCAGATGCAGACACTGCCAACGGGCCGGCCGCCGCCTGGGCGGGCCCCTGGTTCCTGAGCTGGATCAAGCACTTGCGTCGCATCGTCGACCTGGAACGGGTCTTGTATAAGAACATGGTAATACGTTCATTCACCCCGAAGGAGACCGCCATGCCTGCCAAGAACGAAGGAACCCTGGACCGCGTGCTGCGCATCGTCACCGGCCTCGTGCTGCTGGCGCTGGCCGCGACCGGCAGCGTCGGCGCCTGGGGCTGGATCGGCCTCGTGCCGCTGGCCACCGGGCTGATGGGCTGGTGCCCGCTGTACACCGTGCTGGGCATCCGCACCTGCCCGAACCGCTGAAGACGCCGAGAACGAATCCGCGCCGAGCGACCCGTCCACCCCAGGAGACCGCATGACCCTCCCCGACACGCCCCGCCTCCAGGTCGAGAGCTTCTTCGACCCGGACACCTGGACCCTCAGCCACCTCGTGATCGATGCCGCCACCGGCCAGGCGGCGATCGTCGACAGCGTGCTGGACTACGACCCGAAGTCCGGCCGCACCTCGCACGCCGGCGCGGACCGGCTGATCGCCCGCGTGCGCGAACGCGGCCTGGGCGTGCAGTGGCTGCTCGAGACGCACGTCCACGCCGACCACCTGTCGGCCGCACCCTACCTGCGGCAGGCGCTCGGCGGCCGGATCGCGATCGGCCGCCACATCACCACGGTGCAGCAGGTGTTCGGCACGCTGTTCAATGCCGAGCCGGCGTTCCGCCGCGACGGCAGCCAGTTCGACCACCTGTTCGACGACGGCGAAACCTTCGCGATCGGCGGGCTGCGCGCGCGCGCGATGCACACGCCGGGCCACACGCCCGCGTGCATGACCTATGTCGTCGGCGACGGCGCCGACGGGGCCGAGGCGCCGGTCGCCTTCGTCGGCGACACGCTGTTCATGCCCGACTACGGCACCGCGCGCGCCGACTTCCCCGGCGGTGACGCCCGCACCCTCTACCGCTCGATCCGCAAGGTGCTGGACCTGCCGCCGCAGACGCAGCTGTTCATGTGCCACGACTACCAGCCCAACGGCCGCGAGCTGCGCTACGTCAGCACGGTGGCGGAGCAGCGGGCCCACAACGTCCACGTGCACGACGGCGTGTCCGAGGACGACTTCGTCGCGATGCGCCGGGCGCGCGACGCCACGCTGTCGATGCCGGTGCTGATCCTGCCGTCGGTGCAGGTCAACATGCGCGCGGGCGAGCTCCCGCCCCCGGAGTCGAACGGCACCCGCTACCTGAAGATCCCGCTCAACGCCGTCTGACAAGGACCGGTCGTCCGCCCGTGCGCGGCGGACCGGCACGACACGGAGACACCCATGGACATCCGCCGCCTGACCGACACGCTGTCGATCAGCCCCCAGATCAGCCCCGTCGACCTCGCGACCCTGGCCGGCCTCGGCTTCCGCTCGATCGTCTGCCACCGGCCGGACGGCGAGGCGGCCGACCAGCCCACCTTCCGCGAGATCGAGCAGGCCGCCGCGGCCTGCGGAATCGTCGCGCGCCACCAACCCGTGGTGTCCGGCAAGGTCGAGGACGCGCAGGCGCTCGCCTTCGGCCAGCTGATGGACGAGCTGCCCAAGCCGGTGCTGGCCTTCTGCCGCACCGGCACGCGCTCGGCCACGCTGTGGGCGCTGTCGCAGGCCGGCCAGCGGCCCTTGCCGCAGCTGCTGGACAGCGCCCGCCAGGCGGGCGTCGACCTGGGCGGCGTGGTGCGCCGGCTGGCCAACGGCGGCCGCACGCCGCCGGACACGGCCGATGCGCGCCATGCGGTGGTGATCGTCGGCGGCGGCGCCGCCGGCATCGCGGTCGCCTCCAGCCTGCTCGCGCGCCAGCCGGACCTGGACATCGCGGTGATCGACCCCGCCGCGGTGCACTACTACCAGCCGGGCTGGACGCTGGTCGGCGCCGGCATCTTCGCGCCCGGGCAGACCGCCCGCACGCTGGCATCGGTGCTGCCGCGCGGGGTGCACTGGATCCAGGCGGCCGTGGCCGCCTTCGAGCCGGCGCAGCAGGCGGTGATCCTGGACGGCTGCCGCATCGTCCGCTACGAGCAGCTCGTGGTCTGCCCGGGGCTGCAGCTGGACTGGGGCGCGATCCCGGGCCTCGCCGACACGCTGGGGCGCCATGGCGTCACCTCGAACTACCGCTACGACCTCGCCCCCCACACCTGGCAGCAGGTGCAGGCGCTGGCCCGCCGCGGCGGCGGCCGCGCGCTGTTCACTCAGCCGCCGATGCCGATCAAGTGCGCGGGCGCGCCGCAGAAGGCGATGTACCTGTCGGCCGACGCCTGGCGGCGCGCCGGCGTGCTCGACCGGGTCGACATCCAGTTCTGCAGCGCCGGGCCGGTGCTGTTCGGCGTGCCCGCCTACGTGCCCGCGCTGATGACGTATGTCGAGCGCTACGGCATCGGCCTGAACTTCGGCGAGACGCTGGTCGCCGTCGACGGGCCGGCGCACCGCGCGACCTTCCGCAAGAGCCACCCCGATGGCCGCAGCACCCTCGAGGAGCGCGAATTCGACCTGCTGCACGCCGTGCCGCCCCAGCGCGCGCCCGACGTGGTGCGGGTCAGCCCGCTGGCCGACGCGAACGGCTGGGTGGAGGTCGATCCGGCGACGCTGCGCCACCCGCGGCACGAGAACGTGTGGGCCCTGGGCGACGTCGCCGGCACCACGAACGCGAAGACGGCCGCCGCGGCGCGCAAGCAGGCGCCGGTGGTGGCGCACAACCTGCTGGCCGCGCGCGGCGCGGCGCGCGGCGAGGCCCGCTACGATGGCTACGGTTCCTGCCCGCTCACGGTGGAGCGCGGCCGCATCGTGCTGGCCGAGTTCACCTACGGCGGCGCGCTGGCACCCAGCTTCCCGCGCTGGCTGATCGACGGCACCCAGCCGTCCCGGCTCGCGTGGTGGCTGAAGGAGCGGGTGCTGCCGCCGCTGTACTGGCAGGGCATGCTGAAGGGCCGCGAGTGGCTGGCCGAGCCGGAAACCGTCTGACCCCCCCGCGGGCCCCCGCCCGCGTTGCGCACCGATGAACCGACCGCTTCCGGCCCTGCCCTGCCGTGCCTGGGCCCGCGCCTACGACCGCGACACGCTGGCCGCCGACACGGTGGCCGCGGCCATCGTCACCATCCTGCTGATCCCGCAGAGCCTGGCCTACGCGCTGCTGGCCGGCCTGCCGCCGCAGGCCGGGCTCTACGCGAGCGTGGCCCCGCTGCTCGTCTATGCCGTCTTCGGCAGCAGCCGGGTGCTGGCGGTCGGGCCGGTGGCGGTGGTCTCGCTGATGACGGCCGCGGCCATCGGCAGCCTGCCGCCGGACCTGCGCGCCGATCCCCAGGGCGCGGCGCTGGTGCTGGCGGCGCTGAGCGGCGCGATGCTGCTCGCGATGGGGCTGCTGAAGCTGGGCCTGGTGGCGAACTTCCTCAGCCACCCGGTCATCTCCGGCTTCATCACCGCGTCGGGCCTGCTGATCGCCGCCGGGCAGCTCAAGGGCCTGCTCGGGATCCCGCTCGACGGCCACACGCTGCCGCAGCTGCTGGCGTCGCTGGCCGGGCAGCTCGGCCGGGTGCACGGCCCGACGCTGGCGGTCGGGGCCGCCACGCTGGCCTTCCTGTTCGGTGTGCGGCACGGGCTGGCCGGGCTGCTGCAGCGGCTCGGCCTGTCCGCGGGCAGCGCCACGCTGCTGGCACGGGCGGCGCCGGTCGGCGCGATCGGCCTGGCGACCTGGGCCTCGTGGCACTTCGGCTGGGCGGCCGGCGGCATGAAAGTGGTCGGCACGGTGCCGCAGGGGCTGCCGCCACTCGGCCTGCCGCCGGGCGATCCGGCGCTGTGGCGTGCGCTGGCGCTGCCGGCGCTGCTGATCAGCGTGGTCGGCTTCGTCGAGTCGGTCTCGGTCGGCCAGACCCTGGCGGCACGCCGGCGCCAGCGCATCGAGCCGGACCAGGAGCTGGTGGCCCTGGGCGGCGCCAACCTCGCCGCGGCCTTCAGCGGCGGCCTGCCGGTCACCGGCGGCTTCGCACGCTCGGTGGTGAATGCCGATGCCGGCGCCCGCACCCCGGCGGCGGGGGTGTTCACGGCCGCGGGCCTGCTCGCCGCCTCGCTGTGGCTGACGCCGGCGCTCTATCACCTGCCGCAGGCCGTGCTCGCGGCCACCATCGTGGTGGCGGTGCTGTCGCTGGTCGACTTCGGGGTGCTGGCGCGCACCTGGCGCTACTCGAAGGCGGATTTCGCCGCGGTCGCCGCCACCCTGCTCGGCACCCTGCTGCTCGGCGTCGAGCCGGGCCTGGTGGCCGGCGTCGGGCTGTCGCTGGCGCTGCACCTGCTGCGCAGCAGCCGGCCGCACATCGCCGAGGTGGGCCGCGTGCCAGGGACCGAGCACTTCCGCAATGTCCAGCGCCACGCGGTGCAGACCAGCGAGCGGCTGCTCGGCCTGCGCGTCGACGAGAGCCTGTACTTCGCGAACGCGCGCAGCCTGGAGGACCGCATCAACGATGCGGTGGCCACGCGACCGGCGCTGCAGCACGTCGTGCTGCAGTGCTCCGCGGTGAACGCCATCGACGCGAGCGCGCTCGACAGCCTGGAGGCGATCGACCAGCGGCTGCGCGAGGCCGGCCTGGCGCTGCACCTGTCCGAGGTGAAGGGGCCCGTGATGGACAAGCTGGCCGGCACGCCCTTCCTGCGGGCGCTCGGCGGCCGGGTCTTCCTCACCCACTTCCAGGCGGTGGCCGCCCTCGCGCCTGAGACACTGCAGGCCCGCGCCGGCACGCCGCCGGCCCCCACCGATGCCGCGCGCGCCGCGGCCGAGCCAGGAGTCACACGATGAGCGACGAGCCGGTGCGCGTCACGCTGCAGCAACAGCAGGACTACCGTTTCGAGGTCGCGTTCGGCGCGCCGGTGCCGCCACTGGTCGCCGACGAGCCGCCGCCGCTGGGGGGATCGGCCGGGCCCTCGCCGGTGCAGCTGCTCGCGGCGGCGGTGGGCAACTGCCTCGCCGACTCGCTGCTGTTCGCGCTGCGCAAGTTCCACCAGGCGCCGGAGCCGATCCGTGCCGAGGTGGCGGCGCACGTCGGGCGCAATGCCGAGGGGCGGCTGCGCGTGCTGCGCATCGAGGCGGCACTGCACCTCGGCGTGGCCGCCGACACGCTGCAGCACCTGGACCGCGTGCTGCAGGGCTTCGAGGCCTACTGCACCGTCACGCAGAGCGTGGGTGCCGGCATCCCGGTCACGGTGCAGGTGCACGACGCCAGCGGACGCGCGCTGCGCTGACGCGCGCCGCGGCCCGCGCCGTCCGCCGAGGCCGCCCCCCCTGAGCGCGGGGGTGCCCACCTGCGGATCCCGGTCGCCGCGTGACGGATTGCGCTGTCTTGCCCGCAGGCGCGCGGGGACTTCGGCGGAACGTCGACGCCACCCCCTCGCCGGTGCGAGGATGGGCCCGGAACTTGCGATCCCGCCGCCCATGTCCGACCTGCCCCTCGCCCCCTACCTGAAAGACATCGGCCGCGGCAAGGAGGGTGCGCGCGCCCTCGATGCCGAGGCCGCCGAGGCGGTGTTCGCCGCGGTGCTGGACGGGCGCGTCGGCCCGGTCGAGCTCGGCGCCTTCGTGATGGCGATGCGCATCAAGGGCGAGTCGCAGGACGAGCTGGCCGGCTTCCTGCAGGCCGTGCAGGCGCGCTGCCTGCGGCTGGAGCCGGCCCGGCCGACGGTGGTGCTGCCCTCGTACAACGGCTCGCGCAAGCTGCCCAACCTGACGGCGCTGCTGGCCCTGCTGCTGGCGCAGGACGGCGTCCAGGTGCTCGTGCACGGCCCGACGTCCGACCCTGCGCGCGTGACCACCGCCGAGATCTTCCACGCGCTCGGGCTGCCGGTCGCGGGCGACGTCGGCGACATCCTCGACGGCTGGCGCCGCCACGAGCCGGTGTTCGTGCCGACCGACGCGCTGTGCCCGCCGCTGGCCCGCCTGCTCGCGCTGCGCTGGACCGTGGGCCTGCGCAACTCCGGCCACACGGTGGCCAAGCTGCTCGACCCCTGCGCCGGCGGCCGGTCGATCCGCGTCGTCAACTACACCCACCCCGAGTACGGCAGCGCGCTGCAATCCTTCCTCGGCGCCACCGGCGCGAACGCGATGCTGCTGCGCGGCACCGAGGGCGAGCCGGCGGCCGACCCGCGACGCCAGCCGCGCATGGAGGTCTTCCTGGGCGGCCGCCTGAGGCCGGAGCTCGGCTGTGCGGCCCAGGAGGGCGTGCTGGCCGAGCTGCCGGTGCTGCCGCGCGACACCGACGCGGCAACCACCGCGCTCTACATCCAGTCCGTCGTCAGCGGCGAGAAGCCGGCGCCCGCGCCGCTGCAGCAGCAGGTGGCCGCACTGCGGCGCGCGCTGGAGGCGCTGCAGGCCGGGCCGGCGGCCCCCGCCGCGCGCGCCGGGGCCGGCTGACACCGGCGCGCGCCGGCCGTCAGCCTGCGGACGGCCGCGGCGGCAGCGGCACCATCACCGGCTGGCCCGGCGCGCTGCAGCCGCTGTCGCAGCAGCGGCCGGGCTGGCGGTTGCGGGTGATCGCGCGCGCCGGGCCACCGGCCTGCGGCGCCAGCACGCCACGCTCCAGCAGCCGCTCGACCAGGTCGACCTTGCTGCCCACCGGGTAGTGGCGCCAGATCTCCTGCTTCATCGCGGCCGGCGAGCCGCCGCCGTGCAGGCTGATCAGCGAGGTCCAGCCGCCCTGGTAGGACGCGGTGAGGTCCTCCATGAAGCGCGCCACCTCGATGCGCTTGTCGTAGGGCACGGCCGGGTTGGCGCGCAGCACCTCGGCCAGCGTGGCGGCGGTGGCCGGGTTGTGGTCTTCGTCCGGGCCCGGCAACGCGACGATCAGCCCGCCCGAGACTTCGTGCGCCAGCCGGTGCATGTCGTAGACCTGGGTCGCGAGCAGCAGCTTGCCGATGTTCGCGAACACCGGTTCGGGCATGTAGTTGCCCGCCAGCGGGTCGCGCGTGGCATAGACGCTGGCGGCCACGCCGCAGGCATAGAAGCCCTCGGTGATCTTGATCAGCTCGACCATCGGCTCGCGCAGGTTGGCCCGCTCGCCCGGGTCGAAGCCGTTGGCCTCGCACATCAGCGCGCCGGCGCCGATCAGCAGGTCGCCGAAGCCGGCGCGCGCGCCGATGCAGCTGTGACGGTGGTGGGTGGCGTAGGCGTAGGTCAGCGTCTGCGAGTGCGCCCACTCGCCGTCGAAGAAGACCCGGTCCCAGGGCACGAAGACGCGGTCGAACACCACCACCGCCGTGGTCTGGCCGTACTTGCGGGAGAACAGCGCGGCGCCGTGCTCCGCCTTCTCGCCGGGGCGCCCGGCCGGCCGCGCGATGATCGTCAGCCCCGGCGCATCGACCGGCACGGCGCAGCAGACGGCGAAGGCGGCGTCGGCCTCGCCCATCGCGCGGCAGGGCATCACCATCAGCTCGTGCACGTAGGGCGCCGCGGTGACGATCGCCTTGGTGCCCGAAATCACCAGGCCGCGCCCGTCGCGCTCGACCACGTGGACGTAGGTGTCCGGCTGCGCCTGCTCGTGCGGCCGGCGGCTGCGGTCGCCCTTCGCATCGGTCATCGCGATGCCGATCGCCAGGTCGTGCTGCTGGACGTGGTCGAGGTAGGCGTCGAAGCGGTCGCGGTGGGTGCGGCCGCCGCGCGCCTCGTCGATCGCGGCGCAGACCTGCGCCAGCCCGTTCAGCGCGTCGTGGGCGAGGTAGCGCTGCGCGCAGCCGGTCTCCTGGCACAGCACGCGCACGGCCTCCAGCTTGTTGAGCAGGTCGCCGGCCGATTCGTTGACGTGCAGCATGCGCGGCACGGTGCGGCCGCCGCGCCGCGTCTGCACCGCCGTCATCAGCGGCGCCAGCGCGGGGTCGTGCGCCATGTCGTAGCTGACGCCCAGGGCCTGCACGCCCGGCCGCAGCGCCGGCTCGTCGGCCACCGACTCGACGCGCCGCCCGTCGACGTAGACCGTGGGGCGGTAGCGGCGCAGCGACTCGCGGTAGTCGGCCGCGGACATGCCGCGCCAGGGCACGGCCGGGGCATGGGATGCCGGCAAGGGCAGCGCGGCCTGGGACAGCGGGGCGTTCATCGGGGACTCCGTTGCTGGGGCGGGTCCGCAGATTCTGAACAGTGTTCAGTCCGTTGCGCACCCGTAGAATCCTGGGCATGTCCCCACCCTCCCCGCCGGACCCCTGCCCGCCCGCGGCCGCCGGCACGACGCCGCGCGAGCGGCGCCACCGCGCGATGGCCGAGGTGCGGCGCGGCCTGGTGCTGCAGGCGGCGCGCGAGGCCTTCCTGGAGCGCGGCCTGGATGGCGCCAGCCTGCGCGAGATCGCCCGGCGCGCCGGCTACTCGCCGGGTGCGCTCTACGGCTACTTCGCCAGCAAGGAAGCGGTCTACGCCGCGCTGCTGGAGGACTCGCTCGACCGGCTGACGCGGCAGGTGCAGGCGGCCGCCGCCGGGGACGACGGGTCTGGCGACGCGCCGGCAGCGCCGGCGGCCCTTGCACGCCGGCTGCAGGCACAGGCCGCGGCCTTCTTCGAGTTCTACCGCGAGCATCCGCGCGACCTGGACCTCGGCTTCTACCTGTTCCAGGGCATGCAGCCGCGCGGCCTGACGCCGGCGCTCAACGAGCGCCTGAACCAGCGGCTGAAGGACGCACTGGCGCCGATCGAGGCCACGCTGCGCGCCGCCGGGCAGGACCCCGCCGGCGCGCGCGCCGAGGTGACGGCCTTCTTCGCGCAGGCGGTGGGCCTGCTGCTGCTCAGCCACACCGGACGCATCCGCACCTTCGGGCCCTCGTCGCAGGCACTGCTCGCGGCCTACCTGGTCCAGCTGTGCCGGCGCTGCGGGCTGCCCGCGCCGGACGCGCCGCGGAGAAACGCCGCGTGAGCGCCGACGACCCGCTGCGCCGCCTCGACGCCGACCGGGCGGTGCTCGTGCTGGTGGATTACCAGCAGCGCCTGCTGCCCGCCCTCGACGGGGGCGAGGCCGCACTGGCCGACGCGCTCGCGCTGGCGGACCTGGCCCGGGCACTCGCGGTCCCGGTCCTCGGCACCGAGCAGAACCCGGACGGCCTCGGGCCGAACCACCCCGCGCTGCGCGAGCGCTGCGCGCGCACGCTGCCGAAGCAGCATTTCGACGCCTGCGAGGACGGCCTCGGCGCGGCCATCGCCGACGCGCGGCCGCTGCCGCCGGGCGGCGGGCCGGCCGACGTGGTGATCGCCGGCTGCGAAGCCCACGTCTGCCTGCTGCAGACCGCGCTGGGCCTGCGCCGCGCGGGCCACGCCGTCTGGGCCGTCGCGTCGGCCTGCGCGTCGCGCCGCGCCGAGGACCGCGCGCTCGGCCTGCAGCGGCTGCAGGCGGCCGGCGTCGGCCTGGTGGCCTGGGAGATGGTCGCCTTCGAGTGGCTGCAGCACGCCCGGCACCCGCGCTTCAAGGCGGTGCTGCCGCTGATCAAGGGCCGGCCGGCCTGAGCGCGGCGTGGGCGCCGGCGACGTCCCCGGTCGGGCCGGGCCCATGCCCGAGGCCAGCGTGCCGCCCACGCCGGCGCCGCCGCGCCACGTCGTGCCGTGGATCGCCGCGGCCCAGCTGTTCGGCACCTCGCTGTGGTTCAGCGCGAACAGCGCCGCCGACGACCTGGCACGGCGCTGGGGCCTGGCGACGGCCGACATCGGCCACCTGACCGTCGCGGTGCAGGCGGGCTTCATCGCCGGCACGCTGCTGCTGGCGCTGAGCGGCCTGGCCGACCGCTTCCGCGCCAGCCGCATCTTCGTCGCCTGCGCGCTGCTCGGCGCGGCCGCGAACGCGGGTTTCGCGCTGCTGTCGGGCGGGCTGGCGGATGCGCTGGCCTGGCGCTTCGTCGTCGGGCTGACGCTGGCCGGCATCTACCCGCTGGGCATGAAGCTGATCATCGGCTGGGCACCGGGCCGGGCCGGGGCCGCGCTGGCGGTGCTGGTGGGCATGCTGGTGATCGGCACCGCGCTGCCGCACCTGTTGCGCGCGCTCGGCCAGGCCTGGGACGGCCGCCTGGTGATCCTCGCGTCGTCCGGCCTGGCGCTGGTCTCGGCCGCGATGGTCGGCCGCCTGGGCGACGGACCGCACCAGGCGCCCTCGCCAGCCCGCGGCCCCGCCGCGCGGCCGATGCCGGCCCAGCTGCTGGCCGCGCTGCGCGTGCCGGCCTTCCGCGCGGCGGCGCTGGGCTACTTCGGCCACATGTGGGAGCTGTATGCCTTCTGGACGCTGGTGCCGATGCTGCTCGCCCGCTCCTCGCTCGGAGCGGCCGGCGCCGACCTGGCGACGCTGTCCTTCGCGGTGATCGCGGTGGGTGGGCTCGGCTGCTTCGCCGGCGGGCTGGCCAGCACGCGCTGGGGCAGCGCGCGGGTCGCCGCCGCCGCGCTGGCCGGCTCCGGCGGCTGTGCCCTGGTGTTCGCCGCCGGCGGTCACGCCTGGGCGCCGCTGCCGCTCGCGCTGCTGCTGCTGGCCTGGGGCACGACCGTGGTGGCGGACTCGCCGCACTTCTCGGCGCTGTCCGCGCGGGCCAGCCCGCCCGCGCTGGTCGGCAGCGCGCTGGCCGTGCAGAACGGCATCGGCTTCGCGCTGACGCTGGGGGCGATCGCGCTGGTGACGGGCCAGCTCGACCGGGTCGGCCCGGCCGTCGTCTGGTGGCTGGTCCCGGGGCCGCTGCTCGGGCTGCTCGGCCTGTGGCCGCTCTGGCGGCCGGGCCGGCCGCCACCTCCCGGCTGACGCCGCCAGGCCAGGGGACCGCCTGCGCTCGGTCGGCGGCGGCCTGTCCGGCCGCTGCCGCGCTTCGTCGCACGCGGCGCGACGTCGGGTCCGGTTCGGGCCAGACTGCGCGGCCATCCCCCCACCGCCCGACGCCCCCTGCCCGTGCCGACCGCTCGCCTGCCCGCCTCCCCGCCCGCTCCCACCCGCCCGCGCACCGGCGTCGGCCGCACGGCCTCCCGCCGGCGGCCGGCGCTGTTCGCCGCCGCCGCGGGGGCCGTGCTCGCAGCCGCCGCCCTGGCCGGCTGCGCGACCGTCCGCCCTGCAACGATGGCCCTGCCGGCGCCGCTCGCCAACCTGTCGTCGGAGACGCTGGACGGCCTGGGCGGCGGCCGGCGCGGCGACTTCCGGCTCGCCGGCGAGCCGGTCCACTTCGAGCGCGGCCTGGACCGCCTGCAGCTGTTCGACCTCGTGACGCACGAGCGCGCGGCCAGCCGCTACCGCTTCGAACCAGCCGGCGGCCCGCCGGTCGAGGCGGTCTGCCAGGGGCGCCAGACCACGCTGTCGATCGGCGGCGCCGAGGCGAGGGCCCGTCCCGCGCGGCTCGCCTGCCAGTGGCAGGGCACGGCGGCACCGACCCGGCTGACGCTGGACGCCGTCGCGCGCGCGGGCGGCCGCGAGGAGCGCCAGGGCGTGTTCAGCGCGGGGCCGCTGACGCTCGAGCTGCAGTCCGTGCACCGCTGGGACGGCGCGGCACTGCCCGTGGCCGAGCCGGTGGGCTACGTGATGAGCGTGCAGGGCCGCCCCGTCGGCGCGCTCGAGCTGAACGGCACGCCGCGCCTGTGGCGCCCCGCCGAGCCGGGGCCGCTGCGCGATGCCGTGACCTGGGCCGCGCTGGCGCTGGCACTGAGCTGGGGCCCGGGCGGCTGAGGCCCTCGGACCGGGCGCGGCGCCGGCGCAGCAGCCGCCCCAGGGCGCAGGGTCGGGGCCGTCCGCGGGGGCGGCGATGAGGGGATGGGCGGCCGGTTTCCGTTACAGGGACAGGGCGCCCACCGCCCGCTTCGCCGCCTGCGGCCTCCACCCCTGCGCACCATGCCCCCGCTGCCCACTGCCCCCGCCTCGCCCGGCCTGCGCCGGCGCGCCTTGCTGGCCTCGCTCGGCGCGTCGCTCGCCCTTCCTCCGGCCCTGCCGGCTGCCGCTCAGACGCCGCCACCCGCCATCGTCGTGAGTGCCCGCGAAGGCGGCAGCAACCCCGGCTTCTGCATGCCCCAGTGGTCGATCGCCAACGAGACCGGACAGGCCGTCGGCGCCCTGCTGATCCAGCTCGAATGGCGCAGCCGCGCCGGCCGGGTGCTCGAGCCCGCCGCGCCGCTGGGCAGCCTGATCGAGCCCTTCGGGCCCGGCCGCCGCAAGGACCTGAGCCTGAGCGGCCATCCCGTGCCCTGCGCCGAGCTGCGGCTCGTGGTCGGGCGCTACGCCTGCCGCGATGCGCAGGCCGTGCGCATGCCCTGCCCCGGGCCGCTGCGGGCCCAGGCACCCGGGCGGGTCGAGATCGACCTGTCCGCGGCGCAGGAAGGGCCGATGACGGGGGCGGTGGAGCGGCGCTGAGCCGGCCGGCGGGCCGGCACCCGCTCAGGCCGCGCGCGCCGGCAGGTCCGGGTCGATCGCCGCGGGCGACGCCTGCGGCGTGGTCGCGGCCAGCCGGGCCTGCGCCTCGCCGGTGATGAAGTCGCCCACCTGCGCGGCCGGCTGTGGCCGCCCCAGCAGGAAGCCCTGCAGCGCGTCGCAGCCGCTGTCGACGAGGAACTGCCACTGCGCCAGCGTCTCCACCCCTTCGGCGACGACGGTCAGCCCGAGGCCGTGCGCCAGGCTGATCGCGGCCGTGCAGATCACCTCGTCGCCGCGGTCGCGGCCGATGTCCGACACGAAGGTCTTGTCCAGCTTCAGCGCGTGCACCGGCAGCGTCTTCAGGTAGGCGAGCGAGGAATAGCCGGTGCCGAAATCATCGATCGACAGCTGCACGCCCATGATGCGCAGCGCCTGCAGCTGGCCGATGCAGGTGGCCGGGTCGCCCATCGCCACCGACTCGGTGATCTCCAGCTCGATCTCGCGGCCGTCCAGCCCGTGGCGGTGCATGGCCTCGTGCACCTCGGGCAGCAGCGAGGGCGAGCGCAGCTGGTTGGCCGACAGGTTGATCGCCACCGGCACGCTGCGGCCGAACTCGTCGCGCCAGGCGCGCACCTGGCGGCAGGCCTCGCCGAGCACCCAGCGGCCGATCTGGCCGATCATCCCGCACTCCTCGGCGATCGGGATGAAGTTCATCGGCCCCACCACGCCGAGCGTCGGGTGGCGCCAGCGCAGCAGCGCCTCGAAGCCCAGCAGCGCGAGGCCCGCGGCGGCCAGCTTGGGCTGGTAGTGCAGCTCGAACTGCCCGGTCTCGAGGCCGCTGCGCAGTTCGCGCTCCAGCTGCAGGCGCTGCAGCGCCGCCAGGTTCATCTCCTGCGTGAAGAACTGGAAGTTCTGGCGGCCGAGGTTCTTCGCGTGGTACATCGCGATGTCCGCATGGCGCATCAGCAGCGCGGCCTCGCTGCCATCTTCCGGGTACATCGCCACGCCGATGCTCGGCGAGACCGACAGCGCCTGCCCCTCGTGTGCAAAGGGCCGCTCGCCGATCGCCTGCAGCAGCTTGGCGGCCACCTGCGTCGCGCCGGCGATGCTGGTGACGCCGGTCAGCACGACGATGAACTCGTCGCCGCCCCAGCGCGCGACCAGGTCGCCGTCGCGGGTGCAGTCGCCCAGCCGGCGCGCCACCTCGACCAGCACCGCATCGCCGACCGCATGGCCGAGGGTGTCGTTGATGCCCTTGAAGCGGTCCAGGTCGAGGAAGAGCACCGCGACCCGGCCCTCGCTGCGCCGCGCCAGCGCCACCGCCTGTTCCAGGCCCTCCATCAGGCTGAAGCGGTTCAGCAGCCCGGTCAGCGCATCGTGGTGCGCCAGCCGGCGGATGTGCTCCTCGGCGGCCTTGCGCTGCGACACGTCGGTGAAGCTGGCGATGTGGAAGTCGACGTCGCCGTAGGCATTGCGGACCACCGACACGTTGAGGAACTTGGGGTACTCGCGGCCGGCCTTGTCGCGGTCCCACAGCTCGCCCTGCCAGAAGCCGTGCGCGCCGATCGCGTCCCACATGCGCCGGTGCACCTCGGCGTCGTTGCGGCCGGCGGACAGGCAGGCCGGGTCGCGGCCGCGCACCTCCTCCAGCGTGTAGCCGGTCAGCCGCGTGAAGGCCTGGTTCACCTCGACGATGGCGTTCGCCTTGTCGGTGATCATGATCGCCTCGCCGCTGGACTCGAAGACGTGCGCGGCCAGCCGCAGCTGCGCCTCGGCGCGCTTGCGCGCCAGCAGGTTGGCCACGCGCAGCTTGAGCAGCGGCGCCGAGACCGGCTTGGTCAGGTAGTCGTCGGCGCCCAGCTCGAGGCCGGCGAGCTGGGTCTGCTCGGAGGCGTCGGCGCTGACGAAGATCACCGCGATGTCGCGCGTGTCCTGGGACTGGCGCAGGCGGCGCATCACGTCGATGCCGCTCAGCCCGGGCATCATGACGTCGAGCAGCACCAGGTCGGGCTTCTCGCGCGCCACCGAGGCCAGCGCCGCCTCGCCGCTGGTGGCGGTCTTCAGGCGGTGCGGGCCCTTCAGCGCCGCGACCAGCACGTGCAGGTTGGCCGGCACGTCGTCGACCAGCAGGATCAGCGCGGGGTCGGTCGTCACGGCAGCGTCCTCTCGGCCTCTGCGGCCTCGGCCGGCAGCGCCGCCAGCGTCTCGTCGAGCCGGGCCAGGGCGCCGGCGTGGTCGAACTCGTCCAGGCGGTCCAGCATCGCGGCCAGGCCGGCATCGCCCGGATGGGCACGCCGGTGCGCGAGCAAGGCCGCGAGCAGCTCCTCGGGCACCACCTCGCCGGCCTCCAGGTAGGGGCGCAGCCGCTCGAGCCGCCCGCGGTGGCGGCGCAGCCCGTCCGCGGCGGCCTGGGCGGCGTCGCCACCGCCGTCATCCTCGGCCGGTCCGTCTGCGCGGCCCGCAGCTGCGGCCGCGAGCAGCCGGCCCAGTTCGTCGCGACGCTGCGTGAGCTGGCGCAGCCACTGGTCGATCGCGGTGCCGTCGGGGCGCTGTCCGCGCGCGAGTTCCGCCTCCAGCCGGCGGCTGGCCGCGCCGAGCCCCGGCACGCCGAGGTTGTCGAGCACGCCGCGCAGCGTGTGCAGCGCGGCCGCGGCCTCGGACAGGCGGCCGTCGGCCAGCGCACGCCAGAGCCGGCGCTCGAAGCCCTCGGCCTCCTCGACGAAGCGGCCGAGCAGCCGCTGCGCGAGTCCGGCATCGCCGCCGAGGCGCTGCACCAGCGCAGGCAGATCGAAGGCCAGGTCTTCCTCGGCGACCGTGCCGGGACGGCGAGCCACCCGGCGCCGTGCCCGCACCAGGTCGTCCAGGCAGGCGGCCAGTTCCTCCGGCACGATCGGCTTGGCGACGAAGCCGGCCATGCCGGCCTCGCGGCAGCGCTGCCGGTCGGCCTCGAAGACCGCGGCCGACAGCGCGATGATCGGCGGGCAGTCCTCGCCGAGGCGGGCGCGGATGCGGCGCGTGGCACTGAGGCCGTCCAGCACCGGCATGTGCAGGTCCATCAGGATCGCGTCCCAGCGTCCGCGGCCGGCCAGCACCACGGCCTGCGCGCCGTCGCTGGCCAGGGTCACGACGGCGCCGAGGCGCTCCACGAAAACCTTCGCGATCTCCTGGTTGATCGGGTGGTCCTCGGCCAGCAGGATCTGCAGGCCGGCCAGCGGCCGGGCCGGCGCGGCCGGGCCTGCCGGCGCCGCCGCGGGGTCCGCGGGGCCGGCGCCGGCAGACGCCACGGCCGACGCCTCCGGCGCGGCCCGGCCGGGCTCGCGCCGGCCGCTGCGTTCGAAGCGCTCGGTCTCGCCCGGCTCGGGAGCGCGCTGCGCGGCGCGGCCGAAGCGCACCGTGAACGCGAAGGTCGCGCCACGGCCCTGCTCGGAGCGCACCGAGATCTCGCCGCCCATCAGCGCGACCAGGTTCTGGCAGATCGCCAGGCCCAGGCCGGTGCCGCCGTACTTGCGCGTGACCGAGCTGTCGGCCTGCACGAAGGGCTGGAACAACTGCGCCGCCTGCTCGCGGCTCAGGCCGATGCCGCTGTCGCGCACCGCGAAGCGCAGCACCACCTCCGCCTCGTCGGCCGACTCGCGCGTGACCTCCAGCCGCACGCCGCCGCGCTCGGTGAACTTGACGGCGTTGCCGAGCAGGTTGTTCAGCACCTGCGACAGGCGCAGCGGATCGCCGAGCACGGTGGCCGGCACCTCCGGCGCGATCGCCCACTCGACGCTCAGCGCGCGCGCATCGATCTCGGCGCCGAACAGGTCCAGCGACTGCTGCAGCACCTCGGCCACGTCGAGCGGAATGCGCTCGATCTCCAGCCGGCCGGCCTCGATCTTCGAGTAGTCGAGGATGTCGTTCAGGATGCGCAGCAGGGCCTTCGACGAGGCCGAGACCTTGCGCAGCGAGGCCTCCTGCTGCGGCGACAGCGGGCCATCGAGCACGATCTGGGTCATGCCGATGATCGCGTTCATCGGCGTGCGGATCTCGTGGCTCATGTTGGCGAGGAAGTCCGATTTCGCGAGGTTGGCCAGCTCGGCCTGGCGCTTGGCCTCGCGCAGCGCTTCCTCGGCCTGCTTGGCCTGGGTGATGTCGCGCGCGATCTTCGACGCGCCGACGATCGCGCCGGCGGCGTCGAGCACCGGGGAGACGGTGATCGACATCGGGATCCGGTGGCCGTCCTTGTGCAGGCGCACCGTCTCGAAGGGCTGCACCCGCTGCCCGCGCCGGATGCTGTCCATGATCACCGGCTCCTCGTGCCGGCGCTCGGGCGGGATCAGCATCAGCACCGAGCGGCCGATGACCTCGTCGGCGCGGTAGCCGAAGATGCGCTCGGCACCGGCGTTCCAGCTGGTGATGGTGCCGTCCAGGTCCTTCGACACGATGGCGTCGTCGGAGGTCGAGACGATGGCGGCGATCTGGCGCGCGCGCAGGCTGCCGCGGATCTGGAATACCAGCCCGCCGATCACCGCGATGCTGAGCACCGAGAAGCCGATCGACAGCGCCGTCGCCCGCACGATCACGTCCAGCGCATCGGCCGACGCGGCGCGGCCGACGCCGGCGTTGTACTCGCTGTGCGCCTCGATCGCATGCTGCACGTCGAGCGCGAGCGCGACGGTGCTGCGCAGGCCCTGCCCGGCCTCGACGAAGCGGCCCTCGTGCTCGAGCGCGGCGATCACCGCGTGGCGCTCCAGGTAGCGCTGGATCTTCTCGCGCACCTCGGCGAAGAAGCGCGCATCCTCGTCCGCCACCACGTAGGGCTCGTAGGCCCGCAGTGCCTCCTGCACCTCGCGCCGCGCCTCTTCGATCGAGGCCTCGGCGGCCTGCGCCTCGCCGGGCTCGACGTTGACGATGCGCCGGTAGGTGCGGATGCGCAGCTTCATGAAGGCCAGCAGCACCTGGTTCAGCGCCCGCAGGCTCGGCACCGTGTTGCGGTTGGCGACGTCGGTCAGCGCATGCACCCGCTGCATGTGCACCAGGTTGACCGCGCCGACCATGCACAGGGCGGCGATCACCGCGCCGAGCAGCGCGTACAGGCGCAGCGGGATGCTCAGGCGCGCGCCCGCGCGGCGCCAACGGCCGCCGCGCGTCGCCTCCCTGCCCGCGGCCGCGTGCTGCACCCCGCTCCCTGCCTGCTCCACCCCGTCGCTCCCCATGTCGGCCCGCCGCTCACCCTCGCCGGCGATGGCGAATTACGCGTATTCCCTTCATTGATTATCAGAAATATCGGATCAATCTGGCAGAACTTGAGGTTGCTCGCCGGATCGGGCCGGGTCGCCGCGGCTACGCCGGCCCGAGCGTCCCGGATGCGATCCACTGCCACGACGGGGCCGCGGGCGACGCCTCCCCTGGACTCGCCTGCGTGAGGCCAGCGCCATGCGCGACGCGGCCGCCCGTGACCGTCTCGGTCGAGGAACGCTTCGTCGCGCTACACGCCGACAAGCGCGAGCTTGCCGACGGCGTGCTGGCGGGACAGGACGGCGGCCGGCCGCTGCCGGCCGAGGACCTGCTCGCGCTGCTGCAGGATGCGGCCGGCGACGCCGAGCCGCCGCGCGACCAGCCGAGCCGAGGCGCGCGACGGGGGCCCGGCCGGACCACCCGGCAGCCACCCGGGCGCGCTTGGTGCCCCTTCGGATTTACCCGCAGGACCCTGCGGGGACCTGCGCGCTATCATTCGTTGACCGACCGGTCAGCGAACAAGTCGTCGTCGACGACAGCGAAAGGACAGCGCCGCCATGCCCAGCCTCCTCAGCCCGCCCGATGCGCTGGTGCTCGTCGCCGCCGACGGACCGGTGCGCCACCTGACGCTGAACCGCCCCGCGGCGCTGAACAGCTTCACCGCGGCGATGCACGCGGAATTGCGCGACGCGCTGGACGCGGCGGCGGCCGACCCCGGCGTGCGCTGCGTGGTGCTCGGCGCGGCGGGCCGCGGCTTCTGCGCCGGCCAGGACCTGAACGAGCCGGGCATGGCGCCGGTCGAGGGCACGGCGCCCGACATCGGCGCGGTGATCGAGCGCCATTACCGGCCGCTCGCGCTGCGGCTGCAGAGCCTGCCGGTGCCGGTGATCGCGGCCGTCCAGGGCGTGGCGGCCGGCGCCGGCGCGAACCTGGCGCTGAACTGCGACCTGGTGGTGGCCGCCCGCTCGGCCAGCTTCATCCAGGCCTTCTCGAAGATCGGGCTGGTGCCCGACTGCGGCGGCACCTGGCTGCTGCCGCGGCTGGTCGGCCGGGCGCGTGCGCTGGGCCTCGCGATGACCGGCGACAAGCTGCCGGCCGAGGAGGCCCAGCGCATCGGCCTGATCTGGCAGTGCGTCGACGACGAGGCGCTGGCGCCGACGGTGGCGGCACTCGCCGCCCGGCTGGCGGCGCTGCCGACGCAGGCGCTGGTGGCCACGCGCCGCATCGTCGACGACGCGATGCAGCGCGACTATCCCGCCGCGCTCGACGAGGAGGCGCGCGTGCAGCGCGAGCTGGGCCGCGCGCACGACTTCGCCGAAGGCGTGGCCGCCTTCCAGCAACGGCGCACGCCGACCTTCCGGGACCGCGGCTGATGGCCGGCCAGGCGCCACCCCCCACGGACGATGCCGCGGTGCCCGACCCGCAGGCGATCGCCGACGCGGTGCGCGACGCGATGTGGCCGCGCGACCGTGCCTCGCAGGCGCTGGGCATGGCGGTGAGCGCGATCGGCCCCGGCACCGCCACGCTGACGATGACGGTACGTGCCGACATGCTGAATGGCCACGGCAGCTGCCACGGCGGCCTGATCACCGCGCTGGCGGACTCCTGCTTCGCCTTCGCCTGCAACGCGGCCAACGAATTGACGGTGGCCTCGGGCTTCTCGGTGGACATCGTCGCGCCGGCCTTCGAGGGCGACCGGCTGACCGCCATCGGCCGCGAGCGCCACCGCAGCAACCGCACCGGCGTCTACGACGTCGAGGTCAGCAACCAGCACGGCCGGCGCATCGCGCTGTTCCGCGGCCAGTCCTATGCGATGAAAGGCCGCGCCGTCGTCGAGGGCCTGCCGCTGCCGGCGGCGCCTGCACGCCGCACGGGCGCTGCCTGAGGCCGGCCCCGCGTCGCGCGCCCCCGAAAGTCCCGCCCATGCCCGTCAAGCACCCCGCCCCCGGCGACCTCGAGCCGATCGAACGCGCCAGCCGTGACGAACTCCAGGCGCTGCAGCTCGAGCGCCTGCAATGGACGCTGCAGCACGCCTACGCGAACGTGCCGCACTACCGCCAGGCCTTCGACGCCGCCGGCGTCCACCCGGCCGACTGCCGCACGCTGGCCGATCTCGCGAAGTTCCCCTTCACCGCCAAGGCCGACCTGCGCGCCAACTACCCCTTCGGCCTGTTCGCGGTGCCGCGCGAGCAGGTGCTGCGCATCCACGCCTCGTCGGGCACCACCGGCAAGCCCACCGTGGTCGGCTACACCCGGCGCGACATCGACACCTGGGCCGACCTGATGGCGCGCTCGATCCGCGCCGCGGGCGGGCGGCCCGGCGACCTGGTGCACGTGGCCTATGGCTACGGCCTGTTCACCGGCGGCCTGGGTGCGCACTACGGCGCCGAGCGGCTGGGCTGCACGGTGATCCCGATGTCGGGCGGCCAGACCGAGAAGCAGGTGCAGCTGATCCGCGACTTCCGGCCCGACATCCTGATGGTCACGCCCAGCTACATGCAGGTGATCGTCGAGGAGTTCCGCCGCCAGGGCGCGGACCCGCGCGAGATGAGCGTGTCGGTGGGCATCTTCGGCGCCGAGCCCTGGACCGAGGCGATGCGCCGCGAGATCGAGGCGGCGGCCGGCCTCGACGCGGTCGACATCTACGGCCTGTCGGAAGTGATGGGGCCCGGGGTGGCCAACGAGTGCATCGAGTCCAAGGACGGGCCGGTAATCTGGGAGGACCACTTCTACCCCGAGATCATCGATCCGGAGACCGGCGCCGTGCTGCCCGACGGCAGCGAAGGCGAACTGGTGTTCACGACGCTGAGCAAGGAGGCGCTGCCGGTGATCCGCTACCGCACGCGCGACCTGACGCGCCTCTTGCCGCCGACCGCGCGCAGCATGCGCCGCATGGGCAAGATCGTCGGCCGCAGCGACGACATGCTGATCATCCGCGGCGTCAACCTGTTCCCGACGCAGATCGAGGAGCTGGTGCTGCAGCAGCCCGGCCTGGCCGGCCAGTACCAGATCGTCGTCACCCGCGATGCCGCGCTCGACCAGATCGAGGTGCGCTGCGAGCAGCTGCCCGGCGCCGACCCGGCGGCAGCGCCCGAGCAGTCGCGCCGGCTGCAGGCCCGCATCAAGGACCTGACCGGCGTCAGCGCCTCGGTCACCGTCGGGCCGCCGGACAGCATCGAGCGCACGCTGGTCGGCAAGGCGCGCCGGGTGGTCGATCGCCGCCCGCGCGGCTGACGCCGCGAGCCGCCCCGAGCCGACCCGAAGCGATGACCCTCTTCCGCCCTCACCCCGCATTCGGCGGCCGCCGCCCGACCGGCACCGGCCGCCCCCGTTGAAGGAGCCGCCCATGTACACCCAGGCGATGGACCTGATGGCCCGCGAGGCCGGCGCCGCGCCGCGCCTCGAACCCGTGAAGAGCGCCGAGGCGCAGGCGCTGGAAGCAGCCTTCGAGGCCCGCATCGCGGCCGGCGAGTTCATCGAGGCCAAGGACTGGATGCCCGAGCACTACCGGCGCACGCTGGTACGCCAGATCAGCCAGCACGCGCACTCGGAGATCGTCGGCATGCTGCCGGAAGGCCACTGGATCAGCCGCGCGCCGAGCCTGAAGCGCAAGGCCATCCTGCTGGCCAAGGTGCAGGACGAGGGCGGCCACGGCCTGTACCTCTATGCGGCCGCCGAGACCCTGGGCGTCAGCCGCGACGAGCTGCTGGAGGCGCTGCACGCCGGCCGCGCGAAGTACAGCTCGATCTTCAACTACCCGACCCTCACCTGGGCCGACGTGGGCGTGATCGGCTGGCTCGTCGACGGCGCCGCGATCATGAACCAGGTGCCGCTGTGCCGCTGCTCCTACGGCCCCTATGCGCGGGCGATGATCCGCGTGTGCAAGGAGGAGAGCTTCCACCAGCGCCAGGGCTTCGAGAGCCTGCTGACGATGATGCAGCAGGGCACCGCGGCGCAGCGCGCGATGGTGCAGGACGCGGTGGACCGCTGGTGGTGGCCCTCGCTGATGATGTTCGGGCCGCCGGACGCGGCCTCGACGCACAGCGCGCAGTCGATGCGCTGGGGCATCAAGCGCGAGTCCAACGATGCGCTGCGCCAGCGCTTCGTCGATGCCTGCGTCGAGCAGGCCCGGGTGCTCGGCGTCGGCCTGCCCGACCCCGACCTGCGCTGGAACGAGGCGCGTGGCGCGCACGACTTCGGCGCCATCGACTGGGACGAGTTCTGGGCCGTCGTGAACGGCCACGGGCCCTGCAACCGCGAGCGCCTGGCGACCCGCGTGTCCGCCTGGGAACGCGGCGCCTGGGTGCGCGAGGCCGCGCTGGCGCACGAGCGCAAGCGCGCCGCGCGCCGCGCCGCATCGCAGGAGGCCGCATGACGGCGCCGGCACAGGAGACCGCGGGCGCCGCGGATCCGGCGGACCGGCGCGGCTGGCCGCTGTGGGAGGTCTTCGTGCGCAGCCGCAGCGGCCTGGACCACAAGCACTGCGGCAGCCTGCACGCGGCCGACGCGCGGATGGCGGTGCAGCTCGCGCGCGACGTCTACACCCGGCGCATGGAAGGCAGCAGCGTCTGGGTGGTGCGCTCGGACCAGATCGTCGCGAGCGACCCCGACACCCGCGACAGCTGGTTCGAGCCGGCCGAGGACAAGGTCTACCGCCACCCGACCTTCTACCGGCTGCCGGCCGACGTGGACCACATGTGACGGCGGCCCCGATGGACGGCGACACGATCACCCGCCTGCCGGCGGCCACGGATGGCGCCGGCGCAGCGCCCGCCTGGGACGCCACCACCCTGCCCTACCTGCTGCGGCTCGGCGACGCCTGCCTGGTACATGCCCAGCGCCTGGCCGAGTGGTGCGGCCACGCACCGGTGCTCGAGGAGGACATCGCGCTGACCAACCTGGCGCTCGACCAGCTCGGCCAGGCGCGTGCGCTGCTGAGCCTGGCCGGCCGCTGCGAGGGCCGGGGCCGCGACGAGGATGCGCTGGCCTACCAGCGCGGCGAGGCCGAGTTCCTCAACCCCAGCCTGCTGGAACTGCCGCACACGCCGCCGGGCGACAGCGCGCCCTGCTTCGGCCGCACGCTGCTGCGCGGCTTCCTGTGGGCGAGCTTCGCGCAGGCGCTGTACCGCCGCCTGGCCGACTCGCGCGACCCGGCGCTGGCCGGCATCGCGGCGCGCGCGCTGAAGGAATGCCGCTACCACGCCGAGCACTGTGCGGACTGGGTGGTCCGGCTCGGCGACGGCACGGCCGAGTCGCAGCGCCGGATGCAGGCGGCACTCGAGGATCTCTGGCCCTACACGGCCGAGCTGTTCGAGGACGATGCGGTCGACCGTGCGGTGGCGGCGGCCGGCCTGGGCCCGGCCTGGGCCGAACTGCGCCCGGCCTGGCTCGCGTCCGTCGAGCCGGTGCTGCGCGAGGCCACGCTGCGCATGCCGCCGGACACACCCTTCCGTTCGCACGGGCGGCGCGGCCGCCACACCGAGGCCATGGGGCTGCTGCTGGCGGAGATGCAGTCGCTGGCGCGGGCCTTTCCGGGGGCCGTCTGGTGAGCGACGGCGCCGTCGCGGCGATGCCAGGTGAAGTGGCGCTCGACGAGTCCGCCGCGCGCGCCGTGCTGCAGCGCGTGCTCGACCCGGAGCTGCCGCTGCTGTCGGTGGTGGAGCTGGGCATCGTGCGCGAGTGCCGGGTCGCGGCCGACGGCGAGGTCGAGGTGGTGCTGACGCCGACCTACTCCGGCTGCCCGGCCACCGAGGCGATCGCCGAGGCGGTAGAGCTGGCACTGCTGGGCGCCGGCGCACCGCGGGTCGCGCTGCACTGGCGCCTCCAGCCGGCGTGGACCACGGACTGGATCGGCCCCGCGGCCCGCGAGACGCTGCGCCGCCACGGCATCGCGCCGCCGTCCGGCGCCGCGGCCGTCGAGGACGGGGCGGCGGCCCGGCCGCTGCGCCTGCACCGGCGCGACGTGGCCTGCCCGCGCTGCGGCCAGGCCGGCGCCGAGCGCCTGTCGGCCTTCGGCGCCACCGCGTGCAAGGCGCTGTACCGCTGCCTGGGCTGCCGCGAACCCTTCGAATACTTCAAGCCGATCTAGGCCGCGCGATGTCGATCCATTTCCACCCCCTGCGCGTGACCGCGGTGCAGCGCGAGGCCGAGGCCGTGGTGCTGAGCGTCGCGACCGACGCGCTCGACCCCGCGGCGCGCGAGGCCTTCCGCTTCACGCCGGGCCAGTACCTGACGCTGCGCGCCACGGTCGACGGCGAAGACCTGCGGCGCAACTACTCGATCTGCAGCGCCGCCGACGAGCCGACGCTGCGCGTGGGCATCCGCAGCGTCGACGGCGGCCGCTTCTCGGGCTGGGCGGCCACGCGGCTGCAGCCGGGCAGCGTGCTGCAGGCGCTGCCGCCGGAGGGCCGCTTCCTGTTCGAGCCGCGGCCCGGCGCCGCGCGCCACGTGCTGTGCATCGCCGCCGGCAGCGGCATCACACCGATGATGGCCATCCTGCGCGCGCTGCTGGCGCAGGAGCCGGCCAGCCGTGCGACGCTGATCTACGGCAACCGCGGGCTCGCCAGCACGATGTTCCGCGACGAGCTCGGCCGGCTGAAGGACCGCCACCTGGACCGGCTCGCGATCCACCACGTCTTCTCGCGCGAGGCGCAGGACACCGAGCTGCTGCACGGCCGGCTGGACGCGGACCGGCTCGGCCGCTTCCTGGAACGGCTCGTGCCGGCGGACGGCGTCGACGAGGCCTATGTCTGCGGTCCGGCCGGGCTGCTGGACGAGGCGCAGCGCGCGCTGGCCGCGGCCGGCCTGCCGGCCTCGCGGGTCCACGTCGAGCGCTTCGGCGACGGCCTGCCCGCGCAGGCGCGCACCCACGCCGCGGCCGCCGGCGACGCCGGGCAGGCCCGCATCGCGCTGGTGATGGACGGCCTGGCGCGCGAGCTGAGCTTCGGCCCGGGCGACGCCTCCATCCTCGACGCCGGGTTGCGCCACGGCCTGGAACTGCCGTATGCCTGCAAGGCCGGTGTCTGCTCGACCTGCCGCGGCCATGTGCTGGAGGGCGCGGTACGGATGGACCGCAACTTCGCACTGACCGCCGAGGAAGTCGCCGCCGGCGAGGTGCTGTGCTGCCAGGCCCACCCGCTGACGCCGCGCGTGCGCATCTCGCTGGACCGGCGCTGAGGGCGCGCCCTCCCCGACCCGCCCCGCCCGCCCGCCCCGCATGGCCCGCCCCCGCTCCGCCGACTACGCGCTGAACCGCGACACCATCGTGCGCACCGCGGCGCGGCTGTTCGCCGAGCGCGGCTACCCCGGCACGTCGATGAGCGACCTGGCACGCGCCTGCGGCATCTCCAAGCCGCTGCTCTACCACTACGTCGACGACAAGTACCGGCTGCTGCACGAGATCGCCGAGGGCCACGTGGCCCGGCTGGTGGCGCTGGTCGACGCGGTCGAGGCCGAGGACCTGGCGCCGGAGCCGCGGCTGCGGCGGCTGATCGAGCGCTTCGTCGAGGAGTACGGCCACGCACGCGACGACCACGGCGTGCTGACCCAGGACGTGCGCTTCCTGGCCGACGCCGACCGCGAGCGCGTGCTGACGCTGGAGCGCCGCGTGGTCGAGGCCTTCGCGCGCACCATCGCCGAGGTGCGGCCGGCGCTCGGCGGCGCCGCGGCGCTGCACAAGCCGCTGACCATGCTGCTGTTCGGCATGATGAACTGGATGTTCAAGTGGCTGCGCCCGGACGGACGGCTGGCACCCCGCGAGCTGGCGCCCGTCGTCGCCGAGCTCTTCCTCGGCGGGCTGGGCGCGGTGCCGCTCGGGGACGCCGGCACGGCGCCCGCCGCACGTCCCGCCGTGCTGGAAATCCCCCCCCGGGCCGCGCCGTCGGCCTTGCGATGATCACCCCCCTCGCGGCCAGCGCCCCGGCGCCCGGCCGCCCACGACCCACGGAGACTGCCTTGAATCCCCTGCGATCGATCACCCGCCTCGCGCTGGCCGCCGGCGCCGCCCTGCTCACCGCCACGGCGGCCCAGGCCGACATCACCGTCGGTGTGACGGTCTCGGCCACCGGGCCCGCCGCCTCGCTCGGCATCCCCGAGAAGAACACCATCGCGCTGATGCCGACGACGATCGGCGGCCACAAGGTGAACTACATCGTGCTGGACGACGCCTCCGACACGACGCGCGCCGTCAGCAACACGCGCAAGCTGATCACCGAGGACAAGGTCGACATCGTGCTCGGCTCGACCGTCACGCCGAACTCGCTGGCGATGATCGACGTGGTGGCCGAGGCACAGGTGCCGATGATCTCGATGGCCGCGTCGGCGCGCATCGTGGAGCCGGTGGACGCGAAGAAGCGCTGGGTCTTCAAGACGCCGCAGAACGACATCATGATGGCGTTGGCGATCGCCACCCACATGGCGGCCAACGGTGTCAAGACGGTCGGCTTCATCGGCTTCGCCGACGCCTACGGGGAGGGCTGGTACCAGGAGTTCGCGAAGATCGCGGCGCTCAAGGGCCTGCAGATCACCGCCAACGAGCGCTATGCACGCACCGACACGGCCGTCACCGGCCAGGTGCTGAAGATCATCGGCGCCAAGCCGGATGCGGTGCTGGTAGCGGGCTCGGGCACGCCGGCCGCGCTGCCGCAGAAGACGCTGAAGGAGCGCGGCTACGCCGGGCGCTACTACCAGACCCACGGCGTCGCGAACAACGACTTCCTGCGCATCGGCGGCGCCGACGTGGAGGGCACCTTCCTGCCGGCCGGCCCGGTGCTGGTGGCCGACCAGTTGCCCGCGTCCAACCCGGTCAAGAAGAGCGCCCAGGCCTACGTGGCGGCCTACGAGAAGATGTACGGCAAGGGCTCGGTGTCGACCTTCGGCGCCCATGCCTGGGATGCCGGCCTGCTGATGACGGCCGCGATCCCGGCCGCGCTGAAGAAGGCGCAGCCGGGCACGCCCGCCTTCCGCGCGGCGCTGCGCGACGCCCTGGAGCAGGTGCGCGACCTGCCCGGCGCGCACGGCATCTTCACGATGTCGCCCACCGACCACCTGGGGCTGGACCAGCGCGCCTACGTGATGGTGCGCATCGACAAGGGCGGCTGGAAGTACGTGCCCTGACGGCTGCGACCCGGCGGGGCGCGGCAAGGCCGCGCGATCGGACCCCTATGATCGCCCGATGGCCGACGTCGACGTGGTGATCCTCGGGGCCGGCGCGGCCGGCCTGTTCTGCGCCGGCATGGCGGGCCAGCTCGGCCTGCGGGTGCTGGTGCTGGACCACGCCGAGCGCGTCGCCGAGAAGATCCGCATCTCCGGCGGCGGGCGCTGCAACTTCACCAACCGGGAGGTCGGGCCCGGCCAGTTCCTGTCGGCCAACCCCGACTTCTGCCGCTCGGCGCTGGCCCGCTACACGCCGGCCGACTTCATCGCGCTGATGCAGCGCCACCGGCTGGGCTTCCACGAGAAGCACCTCGGCCAGCTGTTCTGCGACGACGGCAGCGAGGCGGTGATCGCGATGCTGCTGCGCGAGTGCGACGCCGGCGGCGTGAGCCGCTGGCAGCCCTGCCCGTTCACGGCGGTGCGTACGGCCGGCAACGGCTTCGAGGTGGACACCGCGCGCGGCACCGTGCGGGCGGCCCGCGTGGTCGTCGCCACCGGCGGCCTGTCGATCCCGAAGATCGGCGCCACCGACGCCGGCCACCGGCTCGCGCGGCACTTCGGCCACCGCATCGTCGAGCCCCGGCCCGCGCTGGTGCCGCTCAGCTTCGCGGCGGCCGACTGGGCGCCGTATGCCGCGCTCGCCGGGACCGCGCTGCCCGCCGAGGTGCGCACCGGCCAGGGCCGCGGCGCCGGCCGCTTCGTCGAGGACCTGCTGTTCACGCACCGCGGGCTCAGCGGGCCGGCCATCCTGCAGATCTCGAGCTACTGGCGGCCCGGCGCGCCGCTGCACATCGACCTGGCCCCCGGCCAGGCGCTGGACCGGGCGCTGGTCGGCGCGAAGGCCGGTGCGCAGCGCCAGCTCGGCACCGTGCTGGCCGAGCACCTGCCGCGCCGGCTGGCCCAGGCCTGGCTGGCACCGGAGCGGCCCGGCGCCGCGGCCTTTCCGCCGCCGCAGCGTCCGCTGGCCGAGTGCCGCGACCGCGACCTGACGGCCCTCGCGGCCTCGCTGCAGGCGTGGTCGCTGGTCCCGGACGGCACCGAGGGCTACCGCAAGGCCGAGGTCACCGCGGGCGGGGTCGACACCCGCGAGCTGCAGTCGGCGTCGCTGGAAAGCCGGCGCCAGCCGGGCCTGCATTTCATCGGCGAGGTGGTCGACGTCACCGGCTGGCTCGGCGGCTACAACTTCCAATGGGCCTGGGCGAGCGCCGCGGCCTGCGCGCGCGCGATGGCCGCCGCTGCGCCCGCCCGCGACCGCCCGGCCGGCACGTGATGCCGCGCCAGGCCGAGGCAGGGACGGGGTGCCTTCGCACGACGCCGCGTGCAGCGTGACGCGCCAGGAGATACTGCCGGTGAGCGCTGCGGCGTGGTATCGCGACGACAGCGTGCGGTGTTTCATGCGGGCCTCCGCGCAAACCCCGGCGCTCGCGGTTTGCAAACCCATTGCGCGCAGGCTATACTCGCTGTCTTTGCTGGCTGGAACCCACCAATTTCTACATGACTACGATTCGCGTCAAGGAAAACGAGCCGTTCGACGTGGCGCTGCGCCGCTTCAAGCGCACGATCGAGAAGCTCGGTCTGCTGACCGATCTGCGTGCCCGCGAGTTCTACGAGAAGCCCACGGCCGAGCGCAAGCGCAAGAAAGCGGCCGCCGTGAAGCGGCACTTCAAGCGCGTGCGGAGCATGCAGCTGCCGAAGAAGCTGTACTGAGGTCGCCGCGGGCGGGCGCGCTGTGCAGGCCCTGGTGCCGTCCTCGCCCGACCTGCAGCCACCCGATCAACGAAGCCCGCTGATCCAGGAAGCCCGCTGAACGCGGGCTTCGTCGTTTTCGACGGCGCCTGTACCCGCCACCGCCCCCTGACCCCAGCCCGCCGCGACCCCGTGCCGATCCCGCGATGCCCCTGCCCCGGCCGGGCAGCCGCGGCCGGCGCCGGGCGGGCCGACGAGGACCCCGATGAGCCTGAAGGACCGCATCACCGACGACATGAAGGCCGCGATGCGCGCCAAGGAAGCCGCGCGCCTGCTGACGATCCGCGGCCTGCTGGCCGCGATCAAGCAGCGCGAGGTCGACGAGCGCATCGTGCTCGACGACGCGGCCGTCGTCGGCGTGATCGACAAGCTGGTGAAGCAGCGCAAGGATTCGATCGCCCAGTTCCAGGCCGGCCAGCGCGCCGACCTGGCCGAGAAGGAAGCCGCCGAACTGGCCGTGCTGGAAGCCTACCTGCCGCAGCGCATGGACGCCGCGCAGATCGGCGCCGCGGTCGGCGCGCTGGTGGCCGAGCTCGGCGCGAGCGGCCCGGCCGACATGGGCAAGGTGATGGCGGCCGCGAAGGCCCGCTTCGCCGGCCAGGCCGACCTGGGCCTGGTCTCCGCCGCCGTCAAGCAGGCGCTCAGCCGCTGAAGGCCCCGTCCTGCCCTGCCCGAGACTGCCATGGCCCTGCCGCTGAACCCGATCGCCCCCGATGTCTGCGTCGCCCCCCAGCTGAGCCCCGAGGCCATGGCCGAGGTGGCGGCCGCCGGCTTCCGCAGCGTCGTCAACAACCGCCCGGACTTCGAGGGCGGCCCCGACCAGCCGACCAGCGCGCAGATCGAGGCCGCCGCCACCGCGGCCGGCCTGGTCTACCGCCACCTGCCGGTGCAGGGGGGCTACCAGTCGCCGCAGGAGATCGCCGCCTTCGCGGCGCTGATGACCGAGCTGCCGCGCCCGCTGCTGGCCTTCTGCCGCAGCGGCGCCCGGTCGACCCGGCTCTACGTCGCGGCGACCCAGGGCTGAGCACCCGGCCGCACCGGCCGAAGCAGGCCGGCGAGCAGCGCCTCCCCCGCCTGCGGGAAACTCCGCCGGACGGGACGCGGGCCGCTGCCTAGAATCCCCCCGCCACGCCCGGTCTTTCTCCCGACCGGCAGCCCCCACCTCCCGTCCGCCACCGGAGACGTTCGTGTCCTCCCTGCTGCAACTGTCCCGGGCGATCGACCGCCTGAGTGAATTCGTCGGGCGCAACGTCGCCTGGCTCGTGCTGGCCGCGGTGCTGATCAGTGCGGTCAATGCCATCGTCCGCAAGGCCTTCGACACCAGCTCGAATGCCTTCCTCGAGATCCAGTGGTACCTGTTCGCCGCGATCTTCCTGCTCGCGGGCGGCTACACGATGCTGCGCCAGGAGCACGTGCGCATCGACGTGATCCTGTCGCGCTTCACGCGCCGCACGCAGGTCAAGGTGGAGATCTTCGGCCTGGTGGTGTTCGTGCTGCCCTTCGTGTTCGCGGTGATCGACCTGGTCTGGCCGCTGGTGCGCACCGCCTACGTCAGCGGCGAGATGTCGTCGAACGCCGGCGGGCTGATCCGCTGGCCGGTCTACGCGCTCGTGCCGCTGGGCTTCACGCTGCTGGGCCTGCAGACGCTGTCGGAGATCATCAAGCGCGCGGCCTACCTGGGCGGACAGGCCGGTGACCCGGCGATCAAGACCGGCAGCAAGAGCGCAGAAGAGGAACTCGCGGAAGCGATCCGGGCCCAGGCGGAAGGAGCCAAGCGGTGATCGACTTCCTGCACGCCTACATGGCGCCGGTGATGTTCGCCGGCCTGATCGTCTTCCTGCTGATGGGCTTCTCGGTCGCGTTCTCGCTCGCGGCCTGCGGCCTGTTCTTCGGCTACCTCGGCGTCGAGATCGGCCTGCTGCCGGCCTCGCTGATGCAGGCGCTGCCGCTGCGCATCTTCGGCATCATGGCCAACGAGACGCTGCTGGCGATCCCGTTCTTCACCTTCATGGGGCTGATCCTCGAGCGCTCCGGCATGGCCGAGGACCTGCTCGACACCATCGGCCAGCTGTTCGGCCCGATCCGCGGCGGCCTGGCCTACGCGGTGATCTTCGTCGGCGCGATGCTGGCCGCCACCACCGGCGTGGTGGCCGCGTCGGTGATCTCGATGGGCCTGATCTCGCTGCCCATCATGCTGCGCTACGGTTATGACCGGCGCATCGCCTGCGGCGTGATCGCCGCGTCGGGCACGCTGGCGCAGATCATCCCGCCCTCGCTGGTGCTGATCATCCTGGCCGACCAGCTCGGCCGCTCGGTGGGCGACCTGTACAAGGGCGCCTTCATCCCCGGCTTCGTGCTGACCGGGCTGTACGTGCTCTACGTCCTGATGGTCACGCTGGTGAAGCCGGCCTGGGCGCCGGCCCTGCCGCCGGAAGCCCGCTCGATCCGCGAGGACGACGGCAGCGCCGGCCTGCGCTCACTGGGCGTGCTCTTCCTGGTCTCGGTCGGCGCGGCGCTGGCCTTCGCGAACAGCCGCCCCGACGCCACGCCGACCGACGAGTTGATCGTCGTGTCGATGTGCGTCGGCGTCGGCGTGGCCTTCGCGCTGGCGGTGCTGAACAAACTGTTCCGCGTCAAGCTGCTGTCGCGCATGGCCGAGCGCGTCACCTTCGTGCTGATCCCGCCGCTGGCGCTGATCTTCCTGGTGCTGGGCACGATCTTCCTCGGCATCGCGACGCCCACCGAGGGCGGCGCGATGGGGGCCGTGGGCGCGTTGGCGATGGCCGTCGCGCGCCGCCGCCTGGACCTGAAGCTGATGCGCCAGGCGATGGACTCGACGATGAAGCTGTCCTGCTTCGTGGTCTTCATCCTGCTGGGCTCGACGGTGTTCAGCCTCGCCTTCCAGGGCGTCGACGGGCCGAAGTGGGTCGAGCACCTGCTGACCTCGCTGCCGGGCGGCCAGGTCGGCTTCCTGATCGTCGTCAACATCCTGATCTTCTTCCTCGCCTTCTTCCTGGACTTCTTCGAGTTGTCCTTCATCGTGATCCCGCTGCTCGGGCCGGTCGCGGAGAAGCTGGGCATCGACCTGGTCT
This sequence comes from Pseudideonella sakaiensis, assembly GCF_001293525.1. Lineage (GTDB taxonomy): Bacteria > Pseudomonadota > Gammaproteobacteria > Burkholderiales > Burkholderiaceae_C > Ideonella_A > Ideonella_A sakaiensis. The sequence goes on from NZ_BBYR01000009.1 coordinate 101,609, forward strand.
GGTTCGGCGTGCTGCTGGCGGTCAACATGCAGACCTCCTTCATGCACCCGCCCTTCGGCTTCGCGCTGTTCTACCTGCGCAGCGTCGCGCCGATCAGCGACTACATCGACCGACTGACGAAGAAGCCGATCGCGCGCGTCACCACCGGGCAGATCTACTGGGGCGCGGTGCCCTTCGTGATCATCCAGATCATCATGGTCGGCCTGATCATCGCGTTCCCGAACCTGGTGACCGGCGGCAATGCGAAGAAGGCCGAGATCGACATCAGCAACGTCAACCTCGAGATCGCGCCGCAGAAGGAAGACGCGAAGGAGATGGACGCAGCCAAGCTGCTCGGCATCGAGCCGGCGCCGGCGACACCGGCCGCCTCCGGCGCCTCCGGCGCGGCGCCGGCGGCCTCGGCCGGCGCCGCGGCCGAGGAGGACCCGATGGACGCGATCAAGCGGGCGCTCGAGGAGGACAAGAAGAAGAACTAGCGGATCCCCGTCGCGGGGAGATGCCGCGGCTGAATGAACAAAGGGCCCCGCGGGGCCCTTTGTCCTGTCCGCGGCCACCGGCGTGCGCCGGCAGCCGCGCGGGGCCGGTCAGAGCTTCTGCTGCTGCATGAAGTCGTCGAAGCCGGCCTCGGTGAAGCGGAACCACAGGTTCTGGTCGCGCCGGAACACCGCGTAGTCCTCGTAGACCTTCTTCCACGCCGGGTTGCTGGCCGACAATTCGCTGTACAGCGCCATCGATTCCTTGAAGGCCGCGTCCATCATGTCCTTCGGGAAGCGGAACAGCTTCGCGCCACCGGCCACCAGGCGCTTCAGCGCCGCCGGATTGCGCGCGTCGTACTTGGCCTGCATGTCGACATGCGCGTGCGAGGACGCCGCTTCGACGATCGCCTTGTACTCGGCGCTCAGCCCGTCGTAGGCCTTGCGGTTGATGAACAGGTCGACCTGCGGGCCGCCTTCCCACCAGCCGGGGTAGGCATAGAACGGCGCCACCTTCGCGAAGCCGAGCTTCTCGTCGTCGTAGGGGCCGACCCACTCGGCCGCGTCGATCGTGCCCTTCTCGAGCGACTGGTAGATCTCGCCGCCCGGGATGTTCTGGGGCACGCCGCCGAGGCGCTCGATCACCTTGCCGGCGAAGCCGCCGATGCGGAACTTCAGGCCCTTGACGTCGGCCAGCGTCTTCACTTCCTTGCGGAACCAGCCACCCATCTGGGCGCCGGTGTTGCCGCCGGGGAAGTTGATGATGTTGTAGTTCGCGTAGAACTCGCGCATCAGCTTCAGGCCGTTGCCCTCGTACATCCACGCGCTCATCTGGCGGCTGTTCAGGCCGAAGGGGATGGCGGCGCCGATCGCGAAGGTCGGGTCCTTGCCGAAGAAGTAGTAGGGCACGGTGTGGGCGGCCTCGACGGTCGCGTTCTGCACGCCGTCGACCACGCCGAAGGCGGGCATCAGCTCACCGGCGGAGTGCACCGAGATCTGGAACTTGCCGCCGGACATCTCGCCGACCTTCTTCGCGAACACCTCGGCGGCGCCGTAGATCGTGTCCAGCGACTTCGGGAAGCTCGACGCCAGGCGCCACCGCAGGCTCGCCTGGGCCTGCACGACGGCCGGGGCGATGCCGGCGGCCAGAACGCCGGCGAGGCCGGCACCTTGAACGAAGCTGCGTCTTTCCATGAACGTGGAGTCCCTTCTGTGCAGACCACCGGGACGGCGGCCTTGCCGGGGATTCTAGGCAGATGGACGTGCAAAGGGGCCCCGAAGGACCCCTGGGCCGGAGCGGCCTGGCCGGGCTCCGGATCGCCGACGCGTGCGGCCGGGCCTCAGAGCTTCTGCTGCTGCATGAAATCGTCGAAGCCGGCCTCGGTGAAGCGGAACCACAGGTTCTGGTCGCGCCGGAAGGTGGCGTAGTCCTCGTAGACCTTCTTCCACGCCGGGTTGCTGGCCGACAGCTCGCTGTACAGCGCCATCGCCTCCTTGAACGCGGCCTCCATCATGTCCTTCGGGAAGCGGAACAGCTTCGCGCCGCCGGCCACCAGGCGCTTCAGCGCCGCCGGGTTGCGCGCGTCGTACTTGGCCTGCATGTCCACGTGCGCGTGCGAGGCCGCGGCCTCGACGATCGCCTTGTACTCGGCCGACAGCGCGTTGTAGGCCTTGTCGTTGATGAAGAAGTCCAGCTCCGGCCCGCCTTCCCACCAGCCCGGGTAGGCGTAGTTCGGTGCGACCTTGTAGAAGCCGAGCTTCTCGTCGTCGTAGGGGCCGACCCACTCGGCCGCGTCGATCGTGCCCTTCTCGAGCGACTGGTAGATCTCGCCGCCGGGGATGTTCTGCGGCACGCCGCCGATGCGCTCGAACACCTTGCCGCCGAATCCACCGATGCGGAACTTCACGCCCTTCACGTCGGCCAGCGACTTCACTTCCTTGCGGAACCAGCCGCCCATCTGGGCGCCGGTGTTGCCGCCCGGCAGGTTGACGATGTTGTAGCGCGCATAGAACTCGCGCATCAGCTTGAGGCCGTTGCCCTCGAACATCCACGCGGTCATCTGGCGGCTGTTCAGGCCGAAGGGGATGGCGCAGCCGACCGCGAAGGTCGGGTCCTTGCCGAAGAAATAGTAGGGCGCCGTGTGCGCCGCCTCGACCGTCGCGCCCTGCACGCCGTCGACCACGCCGAAGGCCGGCATCAGCTCGCCGGCGGCATGCACCGACACCTGGAACTTGCCCCCGGACATGTCGGAGACCTTCTTCGCGAAGACCTCGGCAGCTCCGTAGATCGTGTCCAGCGACTTCGGGAAGCTCGACGCCAGCCGCCAGCGGATGGTCGCCTGGGCCTGCACGGCACTCGGTACGGCGACCGCGACGGCCGTGGCGGCACCCGCCCGGCGAATGAAGGAACGACGCTCCATGCTCCTGCCTCCTCTGCGGGTGCCCTCGGGGTGAGGCCCTCGTGCGGAGAAATTCTAGGAGGGGGGGCCGCGCCGGGCATCCCGGTGTTTACCCAGCCGGCACGGCACCGCCGCGGCGTCGACCGGGCGCCGCGTCAGGGGGCATCGCGTCGACCGGGCGCCGCCTCGGGCGGCATGGCGGCGCCGCGCCGCTCAGGCGCCGGCGACCTTCATGCGCTCGACCAGCACCGAGCCGACGGTGCGCGAGCCGCTGGTGTAGGCGTCGGCCCCGACCGCGACGATGCCGGCCAGCATCTCCTTCACGTTGCCCGCGATCGTCACCTCGTGCACCGGATGGACGATGCGCCCCTTGTCGACCCAGAAGCCGGCGGCGCCACGCGAATAGTCGCCGGTCACCGGGTTGACGCCCTGCCCCATCAGCTCGGTGACGAACAGGCCGCGATCCAGCTTGCGCAGCATCGCCGGCAGGTCGTCGCCCGGCTGCGTGAGCCGGCTGCTCAGCACCAGGTTCTGCGCGCCGCCGGCGTGCCCGGTGGTGCGCAGGCCCAGCTTGCGGGCCGAGTAGCTGGACAGGAAATAGCCTTGCACGACACCGGCCTCGACCACGGTGCGGCGGCGGGTGCGCACGCCCTCGTCGTCGAACGGTGCGCTGCCCTTGCCGCGGCGCAGGTGCGGGTCCTCGACCAGGTCGATGTGGCTGGGGAAGACGGCCTGGCCGAGGCAGTCCAGCAGGAAGCTGGAGCGGCGGTAGAGCGAGCCGCCGCTGGTGGCCTGCACGAAGGCGCCGACCAGGCCGGCGGCCAGCGTCGACTCGAACAGCACCGGCACCTCGCAGGTCTTGATCTTGCGCGACTTCAGCCGCGACAGCGCCCGCTCGGCGGCATAGCGGCCGACCGCCTCCGGCGAGGCCAGGTCCGCGGCGTTGCGCATCGAGCTGTACCAGGCGTCGCGCTGCATGTCGTCGCCGCGCTGCAGCGGCCGCAGCGCAATCGGCGCGACCGAGATCGAGTGGCGCGAACTCGCATAGCCGCCGCGGAAGCCGCGCGAGTTGCCGGCATAGAAGTGCGACTGCTGGGCCGACACGCCGGCGCCCTCGGAGTTGCCGATGCGCGGGTCGGTGGCGAGGGCGGCCGCCTCGCAGCGCCGCGCCAGCGCGGCGGCGCCATCCGCGTCGATCGCCCAGGGGTGGAACAGGTCCAGGTCCATCGCCGCCTCCTCGGGCGTGGCCAGGTCATCGGGATCGGGCAGGCCGGCGGCCGGGTCCTCCGCGGTGTAGCGGGCGATGTCGTAGGCCGCTCGAACGGTCTGCTCGAGCGCGGCCGGCGAGAAGTCGGAGGTGCTCGCGTTGCCGCGGCGCTGGCCGAGGTAGAGCGAGACGCCGAGCGACTTGTCGCGGTTGCGCTCGACGTTCTCCAGTTCCCCGAGGCGGACCGAGACCGACAGCCCCACGCCCTCCGACACCTCCGCACCGGCATCGCTGGCGCCGAGCCGGCGTGCCAGCGCCAGCGCGTCCTCGACCAGCTCGCGGAAGCGTTCGGGCGGGACGGCAAAACCGGGGGCGGGCGTGGCGTCGCCGGCGGCAGGGCTGCGGCGGCCGCGGGCGGCGGGACGGACGGCGGAACGGACGGTCATGGAAACGGCAGGTTGGGCACCCGCTCGCGCCGCCCGCGGCGACGCCCGACGGGCGACATCCATGATACTTGGCCCCCCATGACCCGTTCCTCCCCTCGCCGCGGCCCGGCCGCCCCGCCGCCTGCCGGCCGCACCGCCGCGGCGGCCAAAGCCGCGGCCGATCCCGCGACCGATGCCGCCGCCGATCCCGATGCCGGCCCCGACGACGACGACGACGCCGGTGACGGCAATCTGGACGCCGCCACCCGGCCGCCCGGCGACGACGACGCAGACCCGCGGGCCGACGGCACGGCGCGCCGCCCCAGCAAGACCCGCCGCAAGCAGGACTCGCACGACCTGCAGGCCCTCGGCGAGGCGCTCGCCGAGCTGCCGGCCGCCCGCCTGGACGCGCTGCCGATGCCCGAGATCCTGCGCGACGCGCTGCGCGAGCTGCCGCGCATCCGCAGCCACGAGGGCCGGCGGCGGCATGCGCAGTACGTGGGCAAGCTGATGCGCCGCGCGGACCCGGCGCCGCTGCGCGAGGCGGTGGCGGCGGCCCGGCTCGGCCGCGCCCACGACGCGCTGGCGCTGCACCGTGCCGAGCACTGGCGCGCGGCCCTGCTGGCCGACGACGAGGCCCTGTCGCGCTGGGCCGTCGAGCACCCGGGCAGCGACCTGCAGCAGCTGCGCAGCCTGGTGCGGGCCGCGCGCAAGGATGCCGCGGCGCGGCCGGAAGACCGCAGCGGGCGGGCCTACCGCGAACTGTTCCGCCACCTGCGGGCCGCGACGCAGGACCCCGCCGCGACCGCACCCGCCGACGAGGACCCGGCATGACCGACACCGACACCGCCTCCGCGCTGCCGCCGCCCGACGGCGTGCGCATCGGCATCGTCTCGATCAGCGACCGCGCCGCGCGCGGCGTCTACGCCGACCAGGGCCTGCCGGCGCTGCAGGACTGGCTCCGGCGTGCGCTGCGCAACCCGATCGACTGGGTGCCGCGGCTGATTCCCGACGAACGGCCGCAGATCGCCGCCACGCTGCGCGAACTGGTCGACGACGCGGGCTGCGACCTGGTGCTGACCACCGGCGGCACCGGGCCCGCGCCGCGCGACGTGACCCCCGAGGCCACGCTGGACGTCGCCGACCGCACGATGCCGGGCTTCGGCGAACAGATGCGCGCGATCAGCCTGCGCTTCGTGCCGACGGCGATCCTCAGCCGCCAGGTCGCGGTGATCCGCGGGCGCGCACTGATCATCAACCTGCCCGGACAGCCGAAGAGCATCGCCGAGACGCTGCAGGGCCTGCCGCAGGCGGACCCGCCGGTGCCTGGCATCTTCGCCGCGGTGCCCTATTGCATCGACCTGATCGGCGGGCCCTACCTCGAGTGCGACGAGGCGGTCTGCCGCGCGTTCCGGCCGAAGAACGCCCAGCGGCCGCCACGGCCGGCGGCGGGCTGAAGCGCGCAGCCCGCCGCCCGGACACCAGCGGCCGCCCGGAAGCGGCAGCGGTCAGGCCGCGCCTGCGGGCGCAGGCGACGCCTCGCGCAGCGACGCATCGATCGCAGCCAGCCGCGCCGCCAGCGGCGGGCTGCAGGGCTGCAGCGGTGGCCGCAGCGCCGCCCGCATCCACCCGCGCGCGGCCAGCAGGGCCTTGAGCGGCGCCGGGTTCGGCTCGGCGAACAGCGCGGCGATGCCGGGCGCGAGCCGCGCCGCCCGCGCGCGGGCCTCGGCCAGCCGCCCGTCGGCGACCGCGGCCTGCAGCGCCACGAAGGCCGCCGGCCAGGCCTGGGCGGCGGCGGCGATCACGCCGGCGGCGCCGGCACACAGCGCGGCCAGCGCCAGCGCATCCTCGCCGCCGAGCACGGCCAGGCGCCCGTCCGCGACCAGCGACTGCGTGCCGACCGGGTCGCCGCCGCAGTCCTTCAGGCCGACGATGCGCGGATGCGCGGCGAGCGCGAGGCAGGTGGCCGGCTCCAGCCGCACGCCGGTGCGGTAGGGGATGTCGTAGAGCACCAGCGGCAGCTCGGTGGTGTCGGCCAGGCAGCGGAACCACGCCAGCAGCCCGGCCTGGTCGGGCCGCACGTAGGGCGGCGGCGCGACCAGCACGCCGGCGATGCCGCTGCCGGCGTGGCGACGCAGCCGGGCCTGCAGCGTCGGCAGGTGGTTGCCGCCGACGCCGAGCAGCACCGGGCGGCCGCCCGCCGCGTCGAGCACGGTGTCGCGCACCTGCGCGGTCTCGTCGTCGTCGAGCGCCGCCGCCTCGCCGGTGCTGCCGCAGGCGACGAAGCCATCGACGCCGGCGGCCGCGCAGTGCCGCACGAGGGCGGCCAACGCGGCGGTGTCGACCTGCTCGCCGTCGAAGGGGGTGACGAGCGGCACCCAGGTGCCGCGCAGGTGGGCGCGAGCCCAGGCGCGCGCGGGGGATTCGGACATCGGATCTACCTTTCCTCGACCGGTGAAGAAAGGCTGCGCCGGGACGGGGCTCGGTGGACGGTCCGCGGCGCGTGCACACCACCGCAGCGGTCGCCTTGCCGGGGAACGGCGCCGGGGCCGCGGCCCGAGCCGCAGCCCCAGCGGGCCCCGGTCGGTCGGCCTAGCGCTGGACGATCGGTTTGAGGGCGCCGGCGCGGCCGCAAGCACGCACCGCCGCGCAGGCGCGGGCGGTGGGTTGCGGTCGGGCCGGCGCGACGGTCACTTGACGAGGCGGTTCAGCCGCTCGGCGTCGAACTGCCCGGTGGTCTGCGCGTCCTGCGGCACGCAGCCCGCCGTGTGCGGCAGCTCGCGTGCGCCCGACGAGAGCTTCTCGATCGCCTGCCACAGCAGCATGATCTGGCGCTCCTGCCCGCCGGCGTGGTCGATCAGGCCCTTCAGGGCCTGGGCGACCGGGTCGTCGCTCTGCGTCACGCCGTAGGCCGAGAAGCCCATGCGGGCGGCGGCCTCCTCGCGCTGCGCATCGACCTCGGCGTGCAGGATGCGCGCCGGGTTGCCGACCGCGGTCGCGCCCGGCGGCACCGGCTTGACGACCACCGCGCTCGAGCCCACGCGCGCACCGTCGCCGACCGTGAAGCCGCCGAGCACCTGGGCATTCGCCCCGATGATCACGCCGCGGCCCAGCGTCGGATGGCGCTTGGCGCCGCGCGTCAGCGAGGTGCCCCCCAGCGTCACGCCCTGGTAGATCGTGCAGTCGTCGCCGACCTCGGCGGTCTCGCCGATCACCACGCCCATGCCGTGGTCGATGAAGACGCGCCGGCCGATGGTCGCGCCGGGGTGGATCTCGATGCCGGTCAGGAAGCGGGCCAGCTGCGACAGCCAGCGCGCGAGCCAGCGCAGCCCGCGCGTCCAGCAGGCATGCGCCCAGCGGTGCATCACCAGCGCGTGCAGGCCCGGGTAACAGGTCAGCACCTCCCACGACGAGCGCGCCGCGGGGTCGCGCTCGAGGATGCAGGCGATGTCTTCGCGTAGGCGTTGGAACATGGGACGGCCCGGTTGGCCCGGCGGGCGGCACGGCGTCGGCCGCGTCGATCGGGGCACGCAGTGTATGCCGGTGCGCGCCGGCGTGCTCGCCGCCGCCCGGGCTCACCCCGGCGGCGGTGCGGGCCTGGGCCCGGCCGGGGAGGCCGCCGTGGTCGAGGCCGGGCCCGGGACGGGATCGGGCCCCGCCGCGGGCGCCGCGGGCGC
>NZ_BBYR01000010.1 GCF_001293525.1 Pseudideonella sakaiensis
CCGCCACGCCCGCTCGTGCGCCGCAAACGGGCGCACTCCGCGTTGCAAATCCTCGCCATAGCCCGAGCTATGGCTGCGGTTTGCGCCTTGATTGCACCCGTTTGCGGCGCCCGCTCGGACGCGCCGGGTTCATTCACAGCTTCTGAGGCCGGAACCATGCGCCCCGAGCCCAGCACCCTCGACGCGCGCCAGGGCCTGCGCGTGGCGACGTACAACATCCACAAGGGCGTGCGCGGCGTCGGCCCGCGGCGCCGGCTGGAGATCCACAACCTGCAGCTGGGCATCGAGGCGCTGGATGCCGACCTGGTCTTCCTGCAGGAGGTGCGCAGTTTCAACCACGGCGAGGCGCGCCGTTTCGCGCGCACCAGCTTCGGCTGGCCGGAGCAGGGCCAGGCCGACTTCCTCGCCCCGGACGGCTACGAGGCCGCCTACCGCACGAATGCCGTGACGCGGCTCGGCGAGCACGGCAATGCGCTGCTGTCGCGCTGGCCGATCGGCGACATCGGCCACCACGACGTGTCCGACCACCGCTTCGAGCAGCGCGGCCTGCTGCACGTGCCGGTGCAGTGGGCCGGCGGCACCGTGCACGCGATCGTCACCCACCTGGGCCTGATGCATGCAGGGCGGGTGCGCCAGGTGCAGCGCCTGGCCGACTACATCGCGCGCGAGGTGCCGCCGGACGCGGCGCTGGTGGTCGCCGGGGACTTCAACGACTGGGGACGCAAGCTGGACGCCCCGATGCGCGCGATGGGCCTGAGCCGCGCCAGTTCCACCGCCGAGGTCTCGCACCTGACTTTCCCGTCGCTGGTGCCGATCTTCTCGCTCGACCGCATCTACACCCGCGGCTTCGCCTGCGCCCACGCCTTCGTGCCGCGCGGCAAGGCCTGGGCCCGGATGTCGGACCACCTGCCCCTGGTGGCCGACCTCGTGCCGGCGTGAGCCGCGGACCGCGCAGCGGCGCCTCGCCCCCTGCCGATGCGCCGGCGGGCCTGCCCGGCGCCGCGCCGGCGGCCGCGCCGGACGCGCTGCCGCCGGACCTGCCGTGGTCGCAGCTGCCGCGCGCGGTGTTCTGCGGCGGCAACGAGGTGCGGCTGCTCGAGAACGGCGATCAACTGTTCCCGGCGATGTGCGCGGCCATCGACGGTGCACGGCACGAGGTGTGGCTGGCGACCTACCTCTTCCACGACGACCCGGTGGCCGAGGGCATCGCGCGCTGCCTGCAGGCTGCCGGCCGGCGCGGCGTGCGGGTGCGCCTGGTGGTCGACGGCTTCGGCTCCAAGGCCTCGATGCCGGCGCTGCGCCGCTGGTTCCCGCCGGACGGGCCGGTGAACCTGGCGGTGTTCCGCCCGGTCGACCGCTGGTGGCGCTGGCTGCAGCCGGGCCTGCTGCGGCGGCTGCACCAGAAGCTGTGCGTGGTCGATGGCGCGCTCGGCTTCGTCGGCGGCATCAACCTGATCGACGACCGGATGGACCTGCACCACGGCTGCACCGAGCGCCCGCGCCTGGACTTCGCGGTGGCACTCGCCGGCCCCTGCGTGGCGCCCGTCGAGCAGACCGCGCGGGCGGTGTGGACGCGCGCCTGGCTCGGCCGCGATTTCCGCGACGAGCTGGTGGCGATGGCCCGCAGCAGCAGCCCGCTGAGCGAGCTGCGCCGCCTGCTGCGGCAGCTGCGGATGCCGCGCGGCGAGGGTCTGCAGGCCGCGGCCGGCGAGCTCGCGCCGGTGGCGGTGGCCGTGGTGCTGCGCGACAACCTGCGCCAGCGCCGCACCATCGAGCGCAGCTACATCGCCGCGCTGCGCGCGGCGCGCGAGCGCATCGACCTGGTCTGCCCCTATTTCTACCCCGGCACCGCCTTCCGCCGTGCGCTGCGCGAGGCCGCCGCCCGCGGCGTGCGGGTGCGGCTGCTGCTGCAGGGGAAGGTCGACTACCGGATCGCCGCGCTCGCCGCGCACGCGCTCTACGACGAGCTGCTGGCCGCCGGCGTGCGCATCCACGAGTACATGCCCGCCTTCCTGCACGCCAAGGTGGCGCTGGTCGACGACGACTGGGCGACGGTCGGCAGCTCCAACATCGACCCGCTGTCGCTGCTGCTCAACCTGGAGGCCAACGTGATCGTGCGCGACGCGGCCTTCACCGCCCGCCTCGCCGAGCGCTTCGACGCGGCGCTGGCCGACGCGCGCGAGATCGACCCGGCGAGCGCCCACGGCCGCTGCCTGCCGCGCGTGCTGCGGCGCGCCACCGTGGCCTGGCTGGCGCACGTCTACCTGCGGCTGGCCGGCGCCACCGGCCGCTACTGACACGGAGGACGGGCAGGCGATGGAAACCCGGCACGACGACCTCGTGGTGCAGACCCCGCAAGGCCTGTACTGCCCGCCCGGCGACTTCCACATCGACCCGTGGCGCCCGGTGGCGCGCGCGGTGCTCACGCATGCGCATGCGGACCATGCGCGGCCGGGCAACGGCGCCTACCTGGCCGCCGAGGCCGGTGCCGGGGTGCTGCGCGCGCGCCTGGGGGACATCGCGCTGACCACGCTGCGCTATGGCGAGACCATCGACCACCACGGCGTGCGCCTCAGCCTGCACCCGGCCGGCCACGTGCTCGGCTCGGCGCAGGTGCGGCTGGAGCACCGGGGCCGGGTCTGGGTGGCCTCCGGCGACTACTTCGTCAGCGGTGCCGGCGGCGGCGACGATGCCAACCCGACCTGTGCCGCCTTCGAGCCGGTGCGCTGCCACTGCTTCATCACCGAGAGCACCTTCGGCCTGCCGATCTACCGCTGGCGGCCGCAGGCCGAGGTGTTCGCCGAGATCGACGCCTGGTGGGCCGCGAACGCCGCGGCCGGCCGCGCCAGCCTGCTGCTGGGCTATTCCTTCGGCAAGGCCCAGCGGCTGCTGGCGGGCGTCGACCCGTCGATCGGGCCGATCGTGGTGCATGGCGCCGTCCACACGCTCGACGAGGCCTACCGCGCGGCCGGCGTCGCGCTGCCGCCGACGCTGCGCGCCGACGAGCTCGACAAGGCCGCGCGGGGGCGGGCGCTGGTCGTCGCGCCGCCGTCGGTGCTCGGCAGCCCCTGGGTGCGCCGCTTCGGCGAGGCGCGCGATGCCTTCGCCAGCGGCTGGATGCAGCTGCGCGGCACGCGGCGGCGGCGCGGCGTCGACCGCGGCTTCGTGCTCTCCGACCACGCGGACTGGCCCGGCCTGCAGCGGGCGATCGCCGCCACCGGCGCCTCGCGGGTGATCGTCACCCATGGCTACGAGGCGGAGATGGTGCGCTGGCTGCAGGAGCAGGGGCTGGAGGCCGGCAGCTTCCGCACCGCCTATGGCGACGAGGCGCTCGAAGCCCAGGCGGAGCAGGCCCCGCGGGACCCGCCGGCCGCCGCGGGCGACGCCGAGGCCGGGCCGCCGGCCCCGCCCGCCGTCGACTCGCCTGGAGACCCGCCGTCGGCGGCGTAAGCTGGCGGCTGGCCAGGCCCGGTGCGCCGCCCCCGGGGTGGACGCCGGCAGCACCCCTCGACCCCCACCCTGTCCGCTGGAAGGAGACCGCGATGAACATCCTGCTGCCCGTCGATGGCTCGGCCGATGCGCTGGCCGCGGTCCGGCACCTCGTCGCGCTGCGCCGCGCCGGCCTGGCGGCCGAGGCCGTGCTGGTCAATGTCCAGGAACCGCCGACGCTGTACGAGGTGGTCGTGGCCCACGATGCCGAGCGCCTGTCCGACCTGCGCCGCGCCGCCGGCGCCGACCTGCTGGCCCCGGCCGAGGCGATGCTCGACGCCGCCGGCGTGCCCTGGCAGAGCGAGGTGGCCGGCGGGGCGCCGGCGGCGCTGCTGCTCGAGCTGCTCGAGAACTACGGCTGCACGCAGGTGATCATGGGCAGCGGCGCGGGCCGGCCCGGGGCCGTCGCGCGCGCCGTGCTGGGCGCGGCCACCGTGCCGGTGACCCTGGTGGCTGCGGCCGACGGCGTCGGCGGCGAGGTGCCCGCCGGCGATGACGCGGGGGATGCCGCGCCCGGCCCGGGCCCCGGCGACGGCGACGAGCTTGCCGGCCCGGGAACCGCCTGAGGGATGCGCCGCTTCGCCGCGCTGTTCCAGGCCCTGGACGCCAGCACCGCCACCAGCGACAAGCTGGCGGCCCTGCGCCACTACCTCGCCGAGGCCCCGCCGGCCGATGCGGCCTGGGCGCTGTACTTCCTGGCCGGCGGCAAGCCGCGGCAGACCGTGCCGACCGCGCTGCTGCGCACGCTCGCCTGCCGCGAGGCGGGCATCGCCGACTGGCTGTTCGAGGCCTGCTACCAGGCGGTCGGCGACCTGGCCGAGACCATCGCGCTGGTGCTGCCCCCGCCCCGGCGCCGGCACGAGCGCGGCCTGGCCGAGTGGATCGAGCAGGGCCTGCTGCCGCTGCGCGAGGCGACGCCGGAGCGCCAGGCCGAGGCCATCGCCGACCACTGGGACGGCCTGGACACCGCGGGGCGCTTCCTGCTGACCAAGCTGATCGGTGGCGGCTTCCGCGTCGGCGTCAGCAAGCTGCTGGTGCAGCGGGCGCTGGCCGAGCACGCCGGGCTGGACCCGAAGTGGGTGGCCCAGCGCATGATGGGCTGGACCGACAAGTCGGCGCGGCCCGATGCCGCGGCCTATGCCCGGCTGGTCGCGCCGGTGCCGGTCGCGCCGCCGCCCGGGGGGGGCGACACGGGCCCCGCCGCCGGCGCAGCGGTCGCGGCCGAAGCCCTGCCGCCCACCGGCCAGCCCTTTCCCTTCTTCCTCGCCCACCCGCTGGAGGCGCCGCTGGACGAGCTGCCTGCACGGCTCGGGCCGCCGTCGGACTGGCTGGTCGAGTGGAAGTACGACGGCATCCGCGCGCAGGTGGTGCGCGCGGGCGGTCGCACCTGGGTGTGGACGCGCGGCGAGGAGCTGGTCAGCGACCGCTTCCCCGAGGTGTGCGCGCAGGCCGAGCGCTGGCCGGACGGCAGCGTCGTCGATGGCGAGATCCTGGTCTGGAAGGACGGGCGGCCGGCCCCCTTCGCGCTGCTGCAGCAGCGCATCGGCCGCAAGACCCTGACCCGCCGCGTGCTCGCCGAGGCGCCGGTGCGCTTCATCGCCTACGACCTGCTGGCGGAGGCCGGCCAGGACCTGCGCGAGCAGCCCCAGCAGCGCCGCCGCGCCGCGCTGGAGGCCTTCGCGGCCCGCCAGGCGCCGCCGCCCGACCTGCTCGGCGCGCCGCTCGACGCGGCGCTGCCGGAGGGCCTGCCGGTCTCGCCCGAGGTGCACGGCAGCGACTGGGACGCGCTGGCCGCCCGCCGCGCCGAGGCGCGCGAGCGCGGGGTCGAGGGCCTGATGCTGAAGCACCGCGCGGCCCGCTACGGCCAGGGGCGGCGCAAGCAGGAAGGCCTCGCGGCCGGCACCTGGTGGAAATGGAAGATCGAGCCGCTGAGCGTCGACGCGGTGCTGGTCTACGCCCAGGCCGGGCACGGCCGCCGCGCCAGCGTCTACACCGACTACACCTTCGCCGTCTGGAACCGGCCACCGGCCGACGCGGCCGAGGCCGCGGCGGTGGTCGAGGCGATCGCCGCGCGCCGCCCGCCGCAGCCCGGCGCGCTGCAGCTGGTGCCCTTCGCCAAGGCCTACAGCGGCCTGACCGATGCCGAGTTCGCGGCGATCGACCGCGAGGTCCGGGCCCACACGCTGGAGAAGTTCGGCCCGGTGCGCAGCCTGCGCCCGACGCGGGTGTTCGAGCTCGGCTTCGAGGGCATCGCGCGCAGCCCGCGGCACCGCAGCGGCATCGCGGTGCGCTTTCCCCGCATGCTGCGCATCCGCGACGACAAGCCGCTGCACGAGGCCGACAGCCTGTTGCAGCTGGAGGCGCTGCTGCGGGCGACCGGTGCCGACGGCGCGCCGCGCGAGGCCGAGGACACCGGCCGGCGCGGGCTGGCCCGCACGGCCATCGCCGCGGTCCCGCCGGCCGACGGGGAGGGCGCATGAAATCGACGGCCCCCGGCCCGTTCGTGATCGCGCTCGCCGGCCTGGTGTCGCTGGCCGTCGCGATGGGCATCGGCCGTTTCGCGTTCACGCCGCTGCTGCCGATCATGCTCGGCGAGGGCCTGCTCGACCTGCCGGCCTCGGGCTGGCTGGCCAGCGCGAACTACGTCGGCTACCTCGTCGGCGCGGTCGGCTGCAGCCTGCAGCCCTGGCTCGCGGCCCGGCTCGGGCGCCCCGCGGCGCTGGATGCGCCGCGCTGGGTGCGCGGCGGCCTGGCCGCCACCGCGCTGCTCACCGGCGCGATGGCCCTGCCGTGGGCGGCGGGCTGGCCGCTGTGGCGCTTCGCCGCCGGCGTGGCCTCGGCGGTGGTGCTGGTCTACACCTCGGGCTGGTGCCTGGCCCAGCTGGCGCTGCGCGGGCGCCCGCAATGGGGCGGCGCGATCTACGCCGGGCCCGGCGCCGGCATCGTCGTCAGCGGACTGTCGGCCGGTGTGCTGGTGGCAGGCGGGCATGGCGCAGCCTTCGCGTGGGGCGTGTTCGCGCTGCTCGCGGCAGGGCTGAGCGCGCTGGTCTGGCCGGTGTTCCGGCCGGCGGCGGGGCGGGGCCCGGCCGCCGCCCCGGCCGCGCCGGGGCCGGCAGAGGCGGCACCGGGGCCGGCGGCGCGGCGCGAGCTGGCGGTGCTGGTCGCGGCCTATGGCCTGGCCGGCTTCGGCTACATCGTCACCGCGACCTTCCTGCCGGTGATCGCGCGCCAGGCCCTGCCGGGCTCGCCCTGGCTGGACCTGTTCTGGCCAACCTTCGGGGCCGGCGTCTTCGTCGGCGCACTGCTCGCCACCCGCCTGCCCGCCGCCGGCGACCGCCGCCTGCGGCTGGCGGCCGGCTATGCGATGCAGGCGCTGGGCATCGCGCTGGGCCTGGCCTGGCCCAGCCTGCCCGGCTTCGTGCTCGGCAGCCTGCTGCTCGGGCTGCCCTTCACCGCGATCACCTTCTTCGCGATGCAGGAGGTGCGGCGGCTCGATCCGCAGGCCGCGGCCCCGCGCATCGGCCTCGCGACGGCGGCCTACGGCCTGGGCCAGATCCTCGGGCCGGTGATGGTCTCGGCGCTGCTGCAGCGCAGCGCCAGTGCGGCGCGCGGCTTCGACCTGGCGCTCGGCATCGCCGCGTCCGCGCTGCTGCTGGGCGTGGGGGTGTTCCTGGGCATGCGCCGCGCCTGGCCGCTGCGCTGACGCTCGGCGGCGGCCCCGACGCCGTGCCGGCGCGGCACGGCCCCGCTTCCCGGCCGTCGTCCCGCCAGCTCGCGCGCTGCGGCCGAGGGCCCGCCGATTAGCGTGCCGCCGCGGCCAGCAGGTCCACGTAGGCGCCCTCGACCAGCTGCTCCGGCGCGATGCCCAGCCGCGCCATCAGCGCCTGCGCCTCGGCCACGCCGGCGGCCTCGGGCTCGTCGTCGCGCAGCACGACCTCGAGCTCCATGAAGCTGCCCAGGCCCTCGACGCGGTCGAGGTGCACGCGGGTGCGGCCGACGAGGTAGAGGCGCCGCTGCTTCACCACCCGCCCCGCCGGCCCCAGCGCCTGCGCGAGCGCCTCGCGCAGCGAGTCGGGCGCCGCGCTCGGGCTGCGCACGTAGTGCGAGGCCTTGGGGCCGGCGCTGTCGGCGCGCCGGTAGAAGATCAGCTCGCCGGCCTCCGCCGAGAAGGCGCGCAGCTTCAGGCGGCCGTTCGGGCAGGCGAAGAAGCTGTCGTCCTGGGCGATCGGCGTCGGCCCGGCGTCCGCCAGCGGCGCGACCCGCGCCTCCAGCGCGTCCAGGTCGGCGACACGGGCCTTGATCTCGATGTTGCGGGGCATGGGTGATTGTGGCGCCGGCGGAGTCGGCGCGGCGGCAGCGGCCGCTCAGACCCCGGTGAAGGGCCCGGGCACCAGCGGCTCGACCACCAGCTCGGGATAGCCTGTCACCGGGTCGTGCCGGCGGCTGAAGCGCTGCGCCGGCAGCAGCGCCACCAGCAGCTCCAGCGTGGTGCGCACCCGGCAGCCGGCGCAGACGTGGCCGCCCCGGACCGCGCCGGTGGCGTCGGCCACCGTGGCGTGCAGGTGCGCGCTGTCCGGGCCCAGGCTGCCGGCGAGGCTCAGCAGCTCGAGATCGCCTGCCCAGGGCAGCGCGGCCGGCTGGCCTGCCAGGCGCAGCGCGGCCTGCGAGAGGCTGCCGATGCCGGCCACGACGAACGCCGCCGACCAGCCTTCGGCGCGCGCCCGGGCCTCGAGGGCGAGGCGCAGGTCGTCGCCGGGGTGCAGGCGCAGCGCGACGGTGTCCATGCGGGCACTGTAGCGCGGACCTGGCCGGCCGCCCGACCCGGCCCGGCCCTGCGCGCGCAGGCCCGGCGGGTGCTCACTAGAATGGCCTGAGCCTCGATCGACGCCCCATGCTCGCCCAACGCACCCTGCAATCCATCACGCGCGCCGTCGGTGTCGGCGTGCACAGCGGTCAGCGGGTCGAGATGACCCTGAAGCCGGCGCCGGCCGACAGCGGCATCGTGTTCCGGCGCATCGACCTGCCGCAGGTGGTGGAGATC
Organism: Pseudideonella sakaiensis; assembly: GCF_001293525.1. GTDB lineage: Bacteria > Pseudomonadota > Gammaproteobacteria > Burkholderiales > Burkholderiaceae_C > Ideonella_A > Ideonella_A sakaiensis. The sequence continues at coordinate 8,531 of NZ_BBYR01000010.1, forward strand.
CCGGTCAGCGCCACGGCCGTCTGCGACACCCGCATGGCGACCGCGCTGTCACCGGGCGGCGATCCCGGAGCGCCGAAGGTGAAGACGGTCGAGCACCTGATGTCCGCCTGCGCGGGCCTGGGCATCGACAACCTGGTGGTCGACATCACCGCGGAGGAGGTGCCGATCCTGGACGGGTCGGCCGCGGCCTTCGTCTACCTGCTGCAGAGTGCGGGCATCGCGCTGCAGGCGGCGCCGAAGCGCTTCCTGCGCGTGCGCAAGCCGGTCGAGGTGCGGCAGGGCGAGGGGCGGCGCGCGATGTGGGCGCGGCTGGAGCCGCACGACGGCTACAAGCTCAGCTTCGAGATCGACTTCGACCACCCGGCGGTCAACCAGACCGGGCAGCTGGTCGAGTTCGACATGGGCAGCGGCCTGTACAAGCGCGAGATCGCGCGCGCCCGCACCTTCGGCTTCACGAAGGACGTGGAGATGATGCGCGCCCGCGGCCTCGGCCTCGGTGGCAGCATGGACAACGTGGTGGTGGTCGACGACCACAAGGTGCTGAATGCCGGCGGCCTGCGCTACGACGACGAGTTCGTGAAGCACAAGATCCTCGATGCGATCGGCGACATGTTCATGGTCGGCCACCCGCTGATCGCGTCCTACACCGCCTACCGCAGCGGCCACGCGCTCAACAACCTGCTGCTGCGCGCGCTGCTGGAGGATCCGCAGGCCAGCGAGATCGTCCACTTCGACGACCCGGCGCAGGCGCCGCCCGGCCTGGCCGCGCTGGCGCCGGCCTGGTGAGCCCCGCGCGGGCGGTGGCGCGATGCTGATCTTCCGCGTCGTCGTGATGCTGCTGCTGGCGGCCGGCGTCGTCAGCTTCGCGCTCTACGTGGCCACCGGGCAGGTGCGCTACCGGCACATCGGTCTCGTGATCGTCAAGTGGACGGTGATCGCCGGGCTGGCCTTCTTCGCGGTGCTGCTGCTGGAGCGGCTGGCGCTGATGCTGTGAGCGCCCCCAGGGACGGGCGCTGCCCGTCCCGCCCCCCCGAGGCGGTCGAGAAAACTTGGGGCGGCCCGGCGTTTTCTCGAGAGCGGCAGCACGCGCGCAGGATGCGCCCGCGTCGCCCTTGTCAGTCTGGCATCCGACTACACATAATACGTGCGCACGATGCCCGTGCAGAGGAGTGCCTGGCGATGAACATCACCTTGTCGATCGACGAGCGGGTCGCGGAGCAGGCCCGGCAGGCGGCCCAGGCCATGGGCAAGAGCCTGAACCAGGCCGTGCGCGACTACCTGGAGCAGCTGGCCGGCGCGCAACGCCTGGCGTCGGAGATCGCCGCCTTCGAGGCCTCGGCGCGGCAGACGCCGGGCCGGCTGGGCGGCTGGCGCTTCGACCGGGACGAGGCCAACCGGCGTGCGTAGCTTCATCGACACCAACGTCCTCGTCTACGCCGACGCGGCCGACGAGCCGCTGCGGCAGGCACAGGCGCTGGCGCTGATCGCCCGCCACCGGCGCGAAGGCACCGGCGTGCTGTCCACCCAGGTGCTGCAGGAGTTCGCGAACGTGGCCTTGCGCAAGCTGCGGCTGCCGAGTCTGCTGGTGCGCGAGCGGCTGGCGTTCTACGCCCGCTTCGAGGTGGTGGCGGCCAGCGCCGCGCTGATCGCCGACGCGCTCGACCTGCACGCCTCGCGCGGCGTCGCCTTCTACGATGCGCTGATCGTGCAGGCGGCGGCGGTGGCGGGCTGCGGCGAGTTGCTCAGCGAGGACCTGCAGGCCGGGGCCGTGCTCGCCGGCGTGCGCATCGTGAACCCGTTCGCCGCCTGACGAGTCCGCCCGGGCCGGGCCGGCGCGGCGGCCCCGTCAGTCCGTGGCCGGGGCCCAGCCGAGGAAGTCGGCGATCGCCGGCAGGTGGTCCGGGAAGTCGCTCATCGCGTGGTCACCCCCGTCGCGCAGCATCAGCCGCGCCCCGGGGTAGCGCGCGACCATCTCGCGCCAGTCGAGCACCTCGTCGCCCTTCGCCACCAGCGCGAAGTAGCGCTCGGGCCGGGTGATGGCCCCGGGGTGCAGGGCCTGCAGTTCGCCGATGAAGGCCGGCTGGAAGTGGAAGGGCTCGTCGCCCTGCCAGGTGGTGGTCTCGCCGATGCGGTCGGCCAGGTCGCGCGCGGGCTCGACGGCGGGATTGATCAGCACCGCGCGGCAGCCGAAGGCCTCGGCCGCGACGGTGGCGTAGAAGCCGCCCAGCGAGCTGCCCACCACGGCCCGCGTGGCCGCCGGCATCGCCGCCAGGCGCGCACGCACCAGCGCCATCGCCTGCGCCGGCGACGGCGGCAGCTGGGGGCAGTCCCAGGCCACCGCAGGCCGGTGCGCCGCCAGCCACGCGGCCATCTGCCGCGCCTTGGTCGAGCGCGGCCCGGAGCGGAAGCCGTGCAGGTACAGCAGGTGGGTGACCGGCGGGGCGTTTCCCGTCGGCCCGCAGGCCCCGGCGGCCGTCATGGCGCTCAGCCGCGTGCGGCCAGGCCGTCGAGCAGCTTGCGGTGGATGTCGCCGAAGCCGCCGTTGCTCATGCAGACCACGTGGTCCCCGGGGCGGGCCGCCGCCAGGATGCGCTCGACCAGCGCGTCGACCGTGGGCGCCACCACGGCCTGCGCGCCCAGTGGCGCGAGCGCCTGCGCCGCGTCCCAGCCGAGCCCGCCGGCGTGGCAGAAGGCGAGGTCGGCCTCCTCCAGCGCCCAGGGCAGCTGGGCCGCCATGTGGCCGAGCTTCATCGTGTTGGTGCGCGGCTCGAACACCGCCAGGATGCGGCCGGCCTCGCGCGCGGCGGCGCCGTCGAGCTTGCGGCGCAGCCCGTTCAGCGTGGTGCGGATCGCGCTCGGGTGGTGCGCGAAGTCGTCGTAGACCCGCACGCCGCCGGCCTCGCCGCGCAGCTCGAGGCGCCGGCGCACGTTCTCGAAGGCCGCCAGCGCCGCGCCGGCGGCCTCCGGGTCCACGCCCACGTGCTCGGCCGCGGCGATCGCCGCCAGCGCATTGAGCTGGTTGTGCTCGCCGAGCAGGCCCCACTCGACGCGCGCCACCTTCAGGCTGCCGCGCAGCACGTCGAAAGCCTGCGGCTCGCCGCGCGCGCGCAGCTCGCCCGGGGCTTCCTTGCGCGCGCCGAAGCGCAGCACCTCGCTCCAGCAACCCTTGGCCAGCACGCGCTGCAGCGCCTCGTCGCGCGCATTCACGACCAGGCGCCCGGCGCGCGGCACGGTGCGCACGAGGTGGTGGAACTGCCGCTCGATCGCGGCCAGGTCGTCGAAGATGTCGGCGTGGTCGAACTCGAGGTTGTTCAGCACCGCGGTGCGCGGGCGGTAGTGCACGAACTTGCTGCGCTTGTCGAAGAAGGCGGTGTCGTATTCGTCGGCCTCGATCACGAAGGGCCGCGGGCCCGCGCCGTCGCTGCGGCCGAGCCGCGCCGACACGCCGAAGTTCAGCGGCACGCCGCCGACCAGGAAGCCCGGTGCCGCGCCGGCGCGCTCGAGGATCCAGGCCAGCATCGACGTGGTGGTGGTCTTGCCGTGGGTGCCGGCCACCGCGAGGACGTGGCGGCCCGGCAGCACCTGCTCGGCCAGCCACTGCGGGCCGCTGGTGTAGCGGGCGCCCGCGTCCAGGATGGCCTCCATCAGCGGGTTGCCGCGCACCACGACGTTGCCGACGACGAAGACATCCGGCTTCAGCGCCAGCTGGTCGGCGGCATAGCCCTCGATCAGCGCGATGTCGAGCGCGCGCAGCTGGTCGCTCATCGGCGGGTAGACGTTCGCGTCGCAGCCGGTGACGGTGTGCCCGGCCTCGCGCGCGAGGGCGGCCAGCCCGCCCATGAAGGTGCCGCAGATGCCGAGGATGTGGATGTGCATGCGGAATTTTAGGCAAGGCCCGTGCCGTGGCGCCCGGGAAACCTCCGGGGCCGGGGCTTTGAACTCCGCGCCCGATTCCGGCTCCCAGCAGCCGGCTGCGCGCCAGCTTCCGATGGAGACCGAGATGCAACGACGCCCCTTCCTCTTCGCCGCCGCGGCCAGCCTGGCCGGCGCCACGCCGCTCGTGGCGCGCGCCCACCACGGCTGGGGCAGCTTCGACGCCACCCAGCCGATCTACCTCGAGGGCGTGGCGCGGCGCGTGACCTGGCGCAACCCGCATGCCGAGCTGCTGCTCGAGGTCGCCAGCCCGCTCGCGCTGCCGGCGGACCTGGCGCAGCGGCCGGTGCCGGCGCAGACGGCCAGCGTCGATGGCCGCGCGCTGCTTTCGCAGGCCCGCCTGCCGCGCCGCAGCGACCGCCAGTGGCAGATCGAGCTGGCGCCGCTGTCGCGGATGAGCGCCTGGCAGGTGAAGGAGATCCAGGCCGGCGATCGCGTGGCGGTGCTGGGCTACACCTTCCCGCAGGAGGCCGGCGAGGCCATCCTGCGCGTCGAGGTCCTGTGGTCCGGCGGCGGCACCTACGCGCTGCGCTCGTCGCCCGCCTGAGCTGCGCCGCGCCGGGGCGCCCCGGCCCTGCCGAGGAGCCCGCTGGCCGGGCCGTCCGGCCACGGCGCTCCCCGCGCAGGCTGCGGCGCCCCGCCCCTAACGTCAGCCCTCGCCCAGGCAGCGCCGCAGCAGCACGACCACCACGATCGCCAGCAGCCCGCCGATCCAGCCGCGCAGGCCGAGCCGGCGGCTGCGGTCCCAGGTCGGCGGCGGGCCGCCATGGCGCGCGTCGGCCTCGGCCTGCATCGCCTGGGCCCAGGCGCGCTGGCGCTCCATCGCCGGCGCCTGCGCCGCCAGGCGCCGGCGCACCACGGCCGCGGCCGGCCGCCGCTGGTGGTCGAGCAGCGCGGGCTCCAGCGCCCGCAGTGCATCCCAGGCCTCGTCCAGCCCGGCCGCGGCGAGCGTCGCGCCGCACTGCGGGCAGTCCCAGCGGGGTGTGGCCGGCAGCGCGCTGCCGCAGGCGAGGCAGGCGAGGGCGCTCGGCTGCGCCGGCAGGCCGTGCACGCGCTGCGGGGCGATCGCGCCTTCCGGGTCCAGCGCCTGGGCCAGGCGCGCCAGGTCGATCAGCGCGGGCACCGAGCCGCACCAGGGGCAGGCCGCGTCGCCCGCGGCGATCCTGCCGCCGCAGTTGACGCAGCCGAGGCCGCCGTCGCGCGCCTCGAGCCGCGCCCGGTCGGCGGAGGACAGCGCCCGCGCATAGCCCTTCTCGCCGAGGTACTGCGCGAAGCTCTGGTAGGCGCCGTGGCGCTCCGGGCAGCCGAGCTGCAGCGACGGGCCCCAGCGCGAGCGGTTGTGGACCGTGGCGGTGCGGCGGCCGCAACGCAGGCAGCCGAGGTCCCCGCGCAGCACCCGGTGCGGCACGCGCTGCGTCTGCGCCATGTCTCCCAGCAGGCGCAGCACGCCCGGGCCGGCGAGGCGGGCGCTCTCGGTGCCGTCGAACCACAGCAGGTGGCAGCCGGCGCACAGGTCCAGCTCGACGCGCGCGCCGTAGTGGCCGGCGAGCACCAGCGCCTGCATCGCCTCGCCGCAGTTGCCGCAGGCTGGGCCGTCCGCTGCTGGCGGCGCGACGGCCGACCCGACCTGCGGCGCTGCGCCGGCGCTGGATGCCACTGGCGCGGCCGGCGGCGCCGGCGGGGGCGCCGCGGGCTCGTGCTGGATCGGAGTCATCGGACGCCCCTCCGCGCGGCGTGGTCCCCGTGGGTTGCGCCGCCGGCGGACCGGCGCGCGCACGGGGCATTCTAGGCAGGCCCTCCGCTTGCCCGGCCGCTTGACTTCGGACAAGGCGCGCGGCCGCCGGCCCGGCGAAGATGGCGCGCGCCCGGCGCGGTGCCGCCGCCGATGGCGTGCCGCAGAGGCCTGGCCTGCCCGACCCCCGCCGATCCCGCCCGATTCCGCCTCGATGACCTCGACCACGCTGCCCGCCGCCCCGCCACCCGCCGGCGTACCGGACGCCGATCCGCTGGCGGCGGCGCGCGCGCGCGTCGACCGGCTCGAGGCCCGGCTGCGCCAGGACGCCGCGCCGGGCGAGGCGCCGCCGCGGCGCATCGAGACCCACATCTCCTGGGTGCTGCTGGCCGGCGACCGCGCGTGGAAGCTGAAGAAGCCCGTGCTGATGTCCTTCCTCGATTTCCGCAGCCTGGCCCAGCGCCGCCGCGCCTGCGAGGAGGAGCTGCGGCTGAACCGCCGGCTGGCGCCCTCGATCTACCTCGGGCTGGCCGACGTGGTCGAGGCCGCCGACGGAACGCTCGCGCTGCGGCCGGCCGCCCGGGCCGGCAGCGTGGCCGGCGTGGTCGACGTGGCGGTGTGCATGCGCCGCTTTCCCGACGGCGCGCTGTGGAGCGAGCGCCTGGCTGCGGGCGGCCTCGGTGCCGACGACATCGATGCCTTCGCCGCCCGCCTCGCCGACTTCCACCGGCAGGCCGCGGTGCTGCCGGAGGCCGCGCCGCATGCCGGCGCGGCGGCGCAGCGCCGCATCAGCGAGGACCTGGTGGCCGCGCTCGATGCCTGGGCGGCCGGGCACCGGCGCGAGTCGGCCGACTGGCCCGCGGTGCGCAGCGCGCTGCGCGAGCAGCTGGAGGCGCTCGAGCCGCTGTGGCCGCACCGCCGCGCCGACGGCCGCGTGCGCGAGTGCCACGGCGACCTGCACCTCGCGAACGTGGTGCAGCTCGACGACGGCCCGAGCGCCTTCGACGGCATCGAGTTCAACCCCGCGATGCGCTGGATCGACGTGCTCGACGACCTGGCCTTCCTCGCGATGGACCTGGCGGTGCGCGGCCGCGCCGACCTGGCGGGCCGGCTGGTGAACGCCTACCTCGACGAGACCGGCGACCATGCCGGCCTGCCCGCGCTGCGCTTCTTCCTCGTGCGCCGGGCCCTGGTGCGGGCGGTCGTCGCCACGCTCGGTGGCGCGGCGCCCGGCGCCCCATCGACCGAGGAGCACCTGCGCTGGGCCCGCGCCCTGTGCGAGCGTCGCGGCCGGCTCGCGCTCACGCACGGCCTGCCCGGCAGCGGCAAGAGCCGGGTCGCGCAGCAACTGCTGGAGGCGTCCTTCGCGATCCGCCTGCGCGCCGACGTCGAGCGCAAGCGCCTGTTCGGCCTGCGCGCGCTGGCGTCCTCGCGGGCGGTGCCGGGCGGGATCTACGACGCCGAGGCCTCGCGCCGCACCTACGAGCACCTGCGCGCGCTCGCCGGCCTGGCCCTGCGCGCGGGCTGGCCGGTGATCGTCGACGCCGCGCACCTGCGGCGCAGCGAGCGCGAGGCCCTGGTCCTGCTGGCGGCGCGCCTGTCGCGGCCGGCGCTGGTGCTTGACTGCCAGGCCCCGCCGGAGGTGCTGCGCGAGCGCGTGCGGCGGCGCACGGCGGCCGGCGGCGATGCGTCCGAGGCCGACGAGGCGGTGCTGGCGCGCCTGGCCGGCGTGCAGGAGCCGCTGGCCGACGACGAGCGTCGCCACGCGCTCGCGATCGACACCACGCAGGCGTCCGATCCCGCGGGCTGGGCCCGCCGCTGGTTCGCCCAGCCGTGACGGCCGCCGCCGTGCGGGCCGGCGCGGCGCGGCCGCGTCAGGCGGCGGCGAGTGCCTCGCGTGCCGCCGCGGCCGTGGCGGCGATCTCGGCCTCGCCGTGGGCCGCGCTGACGAAGCCGGCCTCGTACAGCGCCGGCGCGAGGTAGACGCCGCGGTCCAGCATCGCGTGGAAGAAGCGGTTGAAGCGCTCCTTGTCGGTCGCCATCACGGCGCCGTACTGCTGCGGCAGCGCGTCGGCGAAGAAGAAGCCGAACATGCCGCCCTCGCAGTCGCCGACCAGCGGCACGCCGGTGGCGCGGCCGGCCGCCAGCAGGCCGTCGAGCAGCGTGCGCGTGCGCGCGGCCAGCGCGTCGAAGAAGCCGGGGCGGCGGATCTCGCGCAGCGTCGCGAGGCCGCAGGCGGTGGCCACCGGGTTGCCCGACAGCGTGCCGGCCTGGTAGACGCCGCCCAGCGGCGCCAGGTGCTCCATCACCGCGCGCGGCCCGCCGAAGGCGGCCAGCGGCATGCCGCCGCCGATCACCTTGCCGAACACGAACAGGTCGGCCGCGAAGCCCGGGATGTCGCGCGCATACAGCGCGTGCGCGCCGCCGAGGCCGACGCGGAAGCCCGTCATCACCTCGTCGAACACCAGCAGCGCGCCGTGCTGCGTGCACAGCTCGCGCAGGCGCCGCATGAAGGGCAGCGCCGCGCGCACGAAGTTCATGTTGCCGGCGATCGGCTCGATCATCACGCAGGCGATGCGCGCGCCGTGCTGCGCGAAGGCCTCCTCGAGCTGGCCGACGTGGTTGTACTCGAGCACCAGCGTGTGCTGCGTCACCTCCGGCGGCACGCCGGCGCTGGTCGGGTGGCCGAAGGTCGCGAGGCCGGAGCCGGCCTTCACCAGCAGCGCGTCGGCATGCCCGTGGTAGCAGCCCTCGAACTTGACGATCAGCGGCCGGCCGGTGGCGCCGCGCGCGAGGCGCAGCGCGCTCATCGCGGCCTCGGTGCCGGAGCTGACCAGGCGCACCTGCTCGAGGCCGGGCACCAGCGACAGGATCTCCTCGGCCAGCTCGATCTCGCGCTCGGTCGGCGCGCCGAAGGACAGGCCGTCGCGCGCCGCCTTCGTGACCGCCTCCAGCACCGCCGGGTGGCCGTGGCCGAGGATCATCGGGCCCCAGGAGCCGATGTAGTCGATGTAGCGCCGGCCCTCGGCGTCCCACAGGTACGGGCCTTCGGCGCGCGCGATGAAGCGCGGCGTGCCGCCGACGGCGCGGAAGGCGCGCACCGGCGAGTTGACGCCGCCGGGGATCACGCGGCGGGCACGGTCGAACAGCTGGTCGTTGGTCATCGGGAACGTCAGTGGATCTGGCGCGGGCCGCTGCGCGGCTCGGAGGGGCCGGGTTCCTCGCCGGTGCCGTCGGCCCCGTCCTCCTCGTCGTCCGGCCCCGGCAGGGCCCAGAAGAAGCGATCGGGCACCACGTGGCCCATGCCGGGCTGGAAGCCGGCGTCCAGCGCCTGGTCCAGGAAGGTCAGCGCCTCGCCGGTGGCGGCCTGCAGCTCCGCGCCGGACGCGAGCAGCGCCGCCAGCGCGGCCGACAGCGTGTCGCCGGCCCCGACGAAGGCCACCTCGAAGCGCTCGAACTTCTCACCGGTCAGCGCGCCCTGCGGCGAGGCCAGCACGTTGTCCAGGTACTGCTCCGGCGTCTTGCCGCTGGCGATGCGCACGCTGGTGACCAGCACGTGGCGGGCGCCGTGCTCGCCGGCCGCCACGGCCAGCTCGCGCGGCGACGCGGGCCGCTCGCTGTCCCAGTCGGGCAGCAGGAAGTCGGTCAGCGTCTGGTGGTTGCCCACCAGCACCTCGGTCTGCGGCAGCACCAGCTCGCGGAAGGCCTCGAGGTAGGCCTGCTGCTCGTCCTCTTCCATCCACGAGAGCTGGGGCAGGTAGGCCACCAGCGGCACGTCGGGGTAGTCGCTCAGCACCTCGGCGACCGCACCGACCACCTCGGCCGAGCCGAGGAAGCCCACCTTCCAGCCGCTGATCTGCACGTCCTCGAGGATGCTGCGCGCCTGCTCGACCACCACGTCGGGGTCGAGCGCATGCTGGTCGAAGATCTCCGCGGTGTCGCGCATCAGCAGCGTGGCCACCACCGGCAGCGCATGGGCGCCCATCGCCGACACCGTGACCACGTCGCCGGCCACGCCGCCGGCGCCGGTGGGCTCGCTGGCGTTGAAGCACAGCACGCTGGCCGGCGGCGGGTTGTCGTCCTCGGCGGTGCCGGCATCGGGGGCGGGGGGGCGTTCGGAACTCATCGGCACGTCCGTTTCGGGGGGCGGGCTGCCCGGCAGCGCGGGCGCGCCGGCAGGGTCTGCGAGGGTCTGCAGCGGCTCGGCGCCGGCCCGGGCGCCCCGCGCCGGGAGGGCCGGCCGCGTCGCTACAATCGACGGCCATTGTAGTGACCGAAGAAGCTCACCAAGTGACTGCGCCCCAAACCTGGATGTGCCTGATCTGCGGCTGGATCTACGACGAGGCCGCGGGCGATCCGGAGCACGGCATCGCCGCCGGCACCCCCTGGGCCGACGTGCCGATGAACTGGACCTGCCCGGAGTGCGGCGCGCGCAAGGAAGACTTCGAGATGGTCGCGATTTGACCGCGCCGCGCCGCGCCCGGGGCGCCGCGGGCGCGCCCGGCGGGCGGCCGACGCCCCCTTGACCGGAGCCCCGCATGAGCCTGTCCGTGGATGCAGACGCCGCTCCCGCCGCCGCGGCCGTGAAGGTGCTGGTCATCGACGACAGCAACACCATCCGCCGCAGCGCCGAGATCTTCCTGAAGCAGGGCGGCCACGAGGTGCTGCTGGCCGAGGACGGCTTCGACGGCCTGTCGAAGGTGGTGGACCACGAGCCCGACCTGATCTTCTGCGACATCCTGATGCCGCGGCTGGACGGCTACCAGACCTGCGCCATCATCAAGCGCAACGCCCGCTTCGCCCACCTGCCGGTGATCATGCTGTCGTCCAAGGACGGGCTGTTCGACAAGGCGCGCGGCCGCATGGTCGGCTCCGAGGCCTACCTGACCAAGCCGTTCACGAAGGAACAGCTGCTGCAGGCGGTGGACAGCCACCGCCCCGCCGCAGCGGCCTGAGCGCCTCGCCCGGGGCCCTCGCCACGCGTTGCAGCAGCGTCCGAAGCGCGTACGATCCGAGCCCACGATGGCCATCCACAAGATCCTGCTGGTCGACGACTCGCGCACCGACCTGTACCACCTCAGCATGCTGCTCGGCGAGCGCGGCTACGAGGTGAGCACGGCGCTGAGCGGGGACGAGGCGCTGCGCCGCCTCGTCGACGACCGGCCCGACCTGGTGCTGATGGACGTCGTCATGCCGGGCCAGAACGGCTTCCAGCTCACCCGCACCATCACCCGCGACCCGCGCTTCGCCGGGCTGCCCGTGATCCTGTGCACCAGCAAGAACCAGGAGACCGACAAGGTCTGGGGCCTGCGCCAGGGCGCGCGCGACTACGTGGTCAAGCCGGTCGACCCGGACGACCTGGTCGCGCGGATCCGCGCCCACGACGCCGCCTGAGCGCCCCGCCGCCCCGCCGATGGCCGACCCCGACGCCCTGCGCGCGCTGCAGAACCGGCTGGCCACCCAGCTGGAGGCGGCGCTCGCGCAGGACCGCGGCGAGTCCTGGCTGGCGGTCGAAGCGGGCGGTGCCGGGCTGCTGCTGCCGCTGGCCGATGCCGGCGAAATCTTCCCGTTCCGCGGCGCGCTGCGCGTGCCGCACACCCGGCCCTGGTTCCTCGGCGTGGCCGACCTGCGCGGCACGCTGCACGGCGTCACCGACCTCGCCCGTTTCCTCGGCCTGCCCGGCCCGCCGCCTGGCGCCGCCGCGGCGACGGCCGACGCCGGCTGGCTGGTGGCGCTGAACCCCCGGCTGGAGAGCCTCGCCGCGCTGCGCGTGGACCGGCTGGCCGGCCTGCGCCGGGCCGACCAGCTCGAGGCCCTGGACCCGGCGCCCGGCGCCGGCGCACGGCCCGCGTTCGCGGGCGCGCTGTTCCGTGAGCCGGCCGCGGCCGGCGGCGCGCGCCCGTGGCAGGAAATCCGGCTCGCGGCCCTGGCGGCCGACGGCCACTTCGTCGACATCGGCCGCCGGCCGTAGCCTTCGCTTACGTTTGTGTCCTCAGCCCGCCGCCCGGTCCGCCCGATAGTGCCGGATGTCGCGTCCTCCGGCCGCGCGAGGACCCCCGCCCCGATCCGATGAGCCTGCCCCCTGACGCGCCGACCGACGGCCGAGCCGCTGCGCCGGACCTGTCGCACATCGATCTCGGCGACCGCGAGCCGGACACCATCGTGTTGCGGCGCCCGGCGCCGCCGGCGGAGCCGCGCCCGGCGTCGGCCGCCGCGCCCCGGCCGCGCGAGGAGGCCGCGCCGCGCGGGGCGGATCCGGCGTCGCTGCTGGCCGCCGCGCCGGTGCCCGCCGCAGCCGCGCCTGTGCCGGCTCCTCATCCGGCGCCTGGTCGAGGGCCGGACGCTGCCGCCGTGCCCGCGCCGCCGCGTCCGGCGGGCCGGGCCCGGCCCCGGACCGCCGCACCGCCGCCCGGTCCGGCGGACGCCGCCGCGCCGACGGCCAGCGCGCCGCTGCCCTTCATCGGCCGGCTCGCCGCGCCGGTGCAGCAGCGCGTGCTGGCGGCGCTCGTGGTGCTCGGCCTGCTCGGCCTGATCGCGATGGCCGTCGTGACCCTGCGGCTGAACCAGCAGGCCACCGGTCCGGCGGTGCTCGGCAGCCAGGCGCTGATGCACTCGCAGCGCCTGGCGAAGGCGGCGGCGCTGGCCGTCGAGGGCAGCTCGCGCGCCTTCGACGAGCTGCAGCAGTCGGCCGAGGAACTGACGCGCAGCCTCGCCGCGCTGGCCTCCGGGGAGGCCGGCGCCGCGCCCGATGCCGCGCTGCGCGAGCGGCTGTCGGCGGCCCAGCCGCTGGCCCAGGCGGCCGACCGCCAGGCCGGCCGGCTGCTCGGCGAGCGTGCCCGCGTGCTGGAAAGCCGCGAGCAGGTGCGCAGCATCGACCGCATCAGCGCGGACCTGCTCGAGTCCGGCGAGGGGCTGTCGGCGCTCAAGCTGCAGCAGGGCGCCGGCGCTGCCGAGCTGGCGGCCGTCGGCCAGCTGGTGATGCTGACGCAGCGCATCCCGCGCACCGCGCACGACCTGCTGCGCGGCCACGGCGGCCAGCGCGACGTCCAGATCCTGCTGCTCGGCAAGGACCTGAGCGTGCTGCGCAACCTGACGCAGGCGCTCGGCCAGGGCCACCCGGAGCTGCGGCTGCCCCCGCCGCGCGAGGGCCCGCAGCGCGAGCGCCTGCAGACGCTGGCGGCGCAGGTGGAGGCGTTGAGCGGCCCGGTCACCGGTCTGCTCGGCCACCTGCAGGGCCTGGGCGCGGCGCGCGCGGCCGCGGCCGCGATCGAGGAGGGCGCCGAGCCGCTGCGCGGCCAGCTCGAGGGCCTGACCGCGCTGCTCGCGGCCGAAACCACCTTCTCGCGCGCCGGCATCGGCCTCGTGCTGCTGGCCGCCTTCGCGCTCACGCTGGGCGTGCTCGGGCTGGTGCGCCTGCATGCGGCGCAGCAGAGCGAGCGGGCCGCCGTGGCCGAGGCGCAGCGGCGCGAGGCCGAGCGGCTGCGCGCCGAGGCGGAGGCCCAGCAGGCCCAGGCACGCCTGGCCAACGAGGCGAACCAGGCGGCGATCCTGCGCCTGATGGACGAGCTGCAGGCCGTGTCCGAGGGCGACCTGACGCGCCAGGCCACGGTCAGCGAGGACATCACCGGCGCGATCGCCGACTCGGTGAACTACACGCTGGAGGAACTGCGCAGCCTGGTGGCCCAGGTGCAGTCCACCGCGACGCGGGTGACCGACACGACGCAGCAGGTCGAGGCCACCTCGATCGACCTGCTGGCGGCGTCCGGCGAGCAGCTGCGCGAGATCCGCGACACCGGCGAGGCGATGCTGCAGATGGCCGGCCGCATCAACGCCGTGTCCGCGCAGGCGCAGGAGACCGCGCGCGTGGCCGAGCACTCGCTCGGTGCCGCGGGGCAGGGCCTGAAGGCGGTGCAGGACACCATCGGCGGCATGCACGCGCTGCGCAACCAGATCCAGGAGACCGCCAAGCGCATCAAGCGCCTGGGCGAGTCCTCGCAGGAGATCGGCGAGATCACCGAGCTGATCTCCGACATCACCGAGCAGACCAACGTGCTGGCGCTGAACGCCGCGATCCAGGCCGCGTCGGCCGGCGAGGCCGGGCGCGGCTTCTCGGTGGTGGCCGAGGAGGTGCAGCGGCTGGCCGAGCGCTCGGCCGACGCGACGCGCCAGATCGCGGCGCTGGTGCGCACCATCCAGGGCGACACCCAGGACGCGGTGGCCGCGATGGAGCGCTCGACCCAGGGCGTGGTGGAAGGCGCGCGCCTGTCCGACGCGGCCGGCGCCGCGCTGGCCGACATCGACCGGGTGACGCGCCAGCTGTCCGGCCTGATCGCCGGCATCTCCGAGCAGGCGCTGAAGGAGGCGGGCTCGGCCAACGTGGTGGCCGAGCACATCCAGCACATCTTCGCGGTGACCGAGCAGACCGGCGACGGCACCCGCTCGACCGCGCACATCGTGCGTGAGCTGTCGCAGACGGCGGACGAGCTGCGCCGCTCCGTCGCGCGCTTCAAGATCGCATGACGGACCACCCGGGCGCCTCCCTGGACGCCGCCGACGGGTCGGGCGGCGTGCCGCCTGCGGCCGCGGCCGCAGGCGCCGACGACCCGAGCGCGATCGCCTGGGTGCACGAGGAGCTGCGCCGGACGCTGGAGGGCGCGCACAAGCTGCTGCGCCGCTTCCTGCGCGAGAGCGAGTCGCACAGCGGCTCCGACGTCTCGGCGCGCGACCTCGCGCCGCTGCGCCAGGCGCGCGCCCAGATGCACCAGAGCGCCGGCGCGCTGGCCGTGGTCGGCCAGCCGGCCGCCGCGCAGGTGCTGGACGCCGCCGACGCGGTGCTGAAGGCCGCGCTCGACCGGCCGGCCCGGCTCGATGCCGCGCTGCTCGACAAGATCGAGCAGGCCTCGTTCGCGGTGGTGGACTTCCTCGGCCGCGAGGTGGCCGGTCGCCCCGTGTCCTCGCTGCTGCTGTTCCCGCAGACGCGCGCGCTGCGCGAGGCCGCGGGCGCCGAGCGGGTGCACCCGGCCGACCTCTGGCAGCACGCCTTCGCGTGGACCGATCCGCCGCCGGAGCCCGGCCTCGCGGCCCGGCCGGCCGACGCCGCGGCGCTGGCGGCGCTCGAGCAGGCCACGCTGGCCGCGATGAAGGCGCCCGGGCCGCAGAGCCTGGCCCGCATGGCGCAGCTCTGCGCCGAGCTCGGGGCCGGCGCCGCGCGCGCCGAGGCGCGCGACCTGTGGGCGATCGCCGCGGCCGTCTTCGACGCGCAGGCGGCCGGCCTGCTGGCGCCCGACGTCTTCGTCAAGCGCGTCGCGTCGCGCCTGATGGCCCACCTGCGCGCCGTGCTGCGCGCCGGCGGCAGCGTCGACGTGCTGGCCGAGCAGCGCCTGGCGCAGGACCTGCTGTTCTTCTGCGCCCAGAGCCGGCCGCCCGCGCCCGGCGAGGCGCCGCGGCTGGCCGCGGTACGGGCCCGCCACGGCCTGGCCGAGGCCGTGCCGGTGGACCTCGAGCGCAGCCCGCTCGGCCGCTTCGACCCGGCCTGGCTGGTGCAGGCGCGCAAGCGCGTCACGGCGGCCAAGGACAGCTGGTCGGCGGTCGCGGTGGGCGATCTCCACCGGGTGCCGGGGCTGGTCGAGCAGTTCAGCCTGGTCGGCGATTCGCTGCGCCGGCTGTTCGCCGACGGCACGGCGCTGGCCGAGGAACTGCAGCAGGCCCTGGTGCCGCTGCAGCGCGGCGCCGGCGCGCCGGGTGCCGCGCTCGCGATGGAGGTGGCCACGGCGCTGCTCTACGTCGAGGCGGCGCTCGAGGAGACCGAGATCGGTGGCGCCGACGCCGAGCGGCCGATCGCCCGCCTGGCCGAGCGCATCGCGCGTGTGCGCGCCGGGGCGCCCGCGCCACCGCTGGACCCGTGGATGGAGGCGCTCTACGGCCGCGTCTCCGACCGGCAGACCCTGGGCAGCGTGGTGCAGGAGCTGCGCGCCTCGCTGGCCGCCGTCGAGCAGCCGCTCGACCAGTACTTCCGCAACCCGCGCGAGCGCGGGGCGCTGCAGTCGGTGCCGCCGCTGCTGCAGTCGCTGCGCGGCGTGATGTCGGCGCTCGGCATCGAGCCCGCGGCCGCCGCGCTGCAGGCCATGCACGGCGAGGTGCGGGCGCTGGCCGCCGGCGACGCCGATGCGGATCCGACCGCCGCCGCGGCGCGCTTCGACCGGCTCGCCGGCAACCTCGGGGCGCTCGGCTTCCTGGTCGATCTGCTCGGCGTGCAGCCGCCGCTGGCCAAGGCGGCCTTCCGCTTCGACCCGCAACGCGGCCTGCTGTCGGCGCTCGGGCGCAGCCCGCCGCCGCCGACGGCGGCGCTGCCGGTGCTGCAGGATGCCGTCGAGGCGGCGGGCGCCACGGCCGCGGGCCTGGGTACGCAGCCGCCCGCCGCGCCGCGCCCCGCGCCGGTCGACGAGGTGACCGCGCCGGTCCCGCTGCCGGCGCTCGACTTCCCGGTGCTCGAGCCGCCGTCGCCGACCGCCGTCGCCACCGGCCCGGGTGCCGGCGAGGCGGCCGACGCGGCGGCGCCGGGCAGCGGCGCCGGGCCCGATCCCCTGCAGGCGCTGGCCGCGGCCGCCCCGCTCGACGCGGCCTGGATCGACACCGCGGCCGGCGCCCTCGAGCCGCTGCTGCCCGCGTCCGGTCCCGTGACGGCACCCGCCTCGGAGCCGCCGCCGGTTCCGCCCGCGGAACCTGCACCGGCGCCGGTGTCCATCGCGGTCTCGGCGCCGCCGCCTGCTGTGGCTTTCGCCGACGACGCCGAACTGCGCGCGATCTTCGAGGAGGAGGCCCGCGAGGTGCTGCAGGCGGCCCGCGACGCGCTGGCCGACTGGCACGCGGCGCCGGCCGAACTGGAGGCCGCGGGCCGGGTGCGGCGGGCCTTCCACACGCTGAAGGGCAGCGCGCGCATGGTCGGCCTCGCCGACTTCGGCGAGGCAGCCTGGGACGGCGAGCGGCGCTACAACGCCCGCCTCGCGGAGCACGTCGCGCCGGCCGACCTGGCGGCGCAGGACGCGCAGCGCGCCGCCGACCTCGCGCTTCGCGAGCACACCGCGGCCGAGCTGGACCGGCTGGCGCGCTGGGTCGACGCGCTGGCGGCCGGCCAGGACGGCCCGCCCGAGGCGGCCGCCGCGCTGGCGGATTTCGAGCCGACCGCGCGCGGCGGGCTCGACCTGCACGCCGACGCGCTCGACACGCTGCGGCCCTTGCCCACCGACTTCGTGCCCGACCTCCCGGCGCCGGGCACCGTGGCCGTGCCGGCGTCCGCCGCGCCGCCGGCGGGCCTCGACGGGCCGGCGGAGACGGTGCAGGCCGCGCCGCCGGTCGACGCACCGGGGCCCGCGCCCGTGCCGCTGGTCGACGCGCCGGCGCCCGAGGCCGAGCCCGAGCCCGAGCCCGAGCCCGAGCCCGAGCCTGAGCCTCAGCCTCAGCCTGAGCCCGAGCCTGAGCCCGAGCC
>NZ_BBYR01000011.1 GCF_001293525.1 Pseudideonella sakaiensis
TGCGCGAAGGCCGACAGCGGCAGCCGCCCGCCGAGCAGCTGCTCGATCGTGCCGGCGGTGCGGGGGGCGTCGACCACGCCCTCCGCCGCCAGGCCGTGGTCGGCGGCGAACACGACGAGCTGCGGGGCGCTGAAGCGCGGGCGCAGGCTGCCCTGCAGCAGCCCAAGCCGCAGCGCGATGGCTTTCAGCTCCCCGAGGTTTCCCGCCACCTCGGCGCGGCGGCGCAGCGCGTACTGCAAGCCGAGTTCGAGCAAGGGGTTGGCAGTGGGCGGTATCGGCGAACGGTGCACGGTCATCGGTCCCTCCAGGTCGTCGTCTGACGAAGCCATTGTGGAAGGCCCGCTGCCCTGCGCCCGTCCGAGGCCTCCACCCCGCGGAGGGATGCGATCGCCCCGGGGAATTCCCCGCGTCGCGCGTCTACGCGCGCGTGCGCGCGTGTGCGAGCGGATCGAAATCGCAGCCGCGCCTGAGGCGGCGTCAGCGCGTGGCCGGGAGGCCGGCATCGGGCGGCGGGCGACGCGCGCGACGGGGCGCCAGTGCCGGTCTCAGCGCAGGAACAGCCGGTACGCCGGGTTGTCCGTCTCTTCCACCCAGGGCAGGGCCAGCCCGTCGAGGAACTGGCGCAGCGCGCGCCGGTCGCCGCGCGGCACCTGGATGCCGACCAGGATGCGGCCGTAGTCCGCGCCCTGGTTGCGGTAGTGGAACAGGCTGATGTTCCAGGCCGGGTGCATGCTCGACAGGAAGCGCATCAGCGCGCCGGGCCGCTCCGGGAAGACGAAGCGGAACAGCCGCTCGTCGTCGGCCAGCGGGCTGCGGCCGCCCACGAGGTGGCGCAGGTGCTCCTTGGCGAGCTCGTCGTGGGTCAGGTCCAGCGTGGCGAAGCCGTGGGCATCCAGCCGCGCCGCGATCTCGGTGGACTCGCCGCGGCGCGTCGTCGACAGGCCGACGAAGACCCGCGCCTGCTCGGCATCGCTGATGCGGTAGTCGAACTCCGTCACCGAGCGCGCGCCGATCAGCCGGCAGAGCTTGAGGAAGCTGCCGCGCGCCTCCGGAATCGTCACCGCGAACAGGGCCTCGCGCTCCTCGCCGACCTCCGCGCGCTCGGCGACGAAGCGCAGGCGGTCGAAGTTCATGTTCGCACCGCAGGTGATCGCGACGAAGGTGCGTCCCTTGCAGCCGGTCTCCTGCACATGCTGCTTGATCGCGGCCACGCCCAGCGCGCCGGCCGGCTCGAGGATGCTCCGGGTGTCCTGGAAGACGTCCTTGATCGCCGCGCAGACCGCGTCGGTGTCGACGCGCACGAAGCCGTCCACCAGGCGGCTCGCGAGGCGGAAGGTCTCGCTGCCCACCAGCTTCACGGCGGTCCCGTCCGAGAACAGCCCGACCTCTCCCAGCGTCACCCGCTTGCCGGCCTGCACCGAACGAATCATCGCGTCGGAGTCGGTGGTCTGCACGCCGATCACCTGGATTTCCGGGCGCACGGCCTTGATGTAGGCGGCCACACCGGAGACCAGGCCGCCGCCGCCGATCGCGACGAAGACCGCGTCGATCGGCCCCTGGTGCTGGCGCAGGATCTCCATGCCGATCGTGCCCTGGCCCGCGATCACGTCCGGGTCGTCGAAGGGGTGCACGAAGGCCAGGCCCCGCTCGCGCTCGAGCGTGAGCGCGTGCTCGTAGGCGTCGCTGTAGCTGTCGCCGTGGAGCACGACGGTGCCGCCCAGCGCCTTCACGGCCTCGATCTTCACGCTCGGCGTCGTCACCGGCATCACGATCAGCGCGGTGCACTTCAGGCGCCGGGCCGCGAGCGCGACGCCCTGCGCGTGGTTGCCCGCGGACGCGCAGATCACGCCGCGCGCGCGCTGCGCCTCGGGCAGCAGCGACATCTTGTTGTAGGCGCCGCGCAGCTTGAAGCTGAACACCGGCTGGGTGTCCTCCCGCTTCAGCAGCACGTGGTTGCCGAGCCGCGCCGAGAGCGAGCGGGCCGGCTCCAGCGCGGTCTCCTCGGCCACGTCGTAGACACGGGCGGTGAGGATCTTCTTCAGGTAGTCCGCTTCGGACAGGGCCTGGACGCTGGGCGTGCGGCGGGCGCCCTGTCGCGGGCGGCGGGTCTGGGCGGCGGGGCCGGCCATGGAGCGTCCTCGTTCGATGCCGCGATGTTGCGGCGCCGCATCATACGGTCCGCGTGGACGTGCACCGGCGTCCGCCGCCGGGCGTGGATGCCCCCAAGAAAAAAGCCCAAGGCATTGCTGCCTTGGGCTGAATCCACCATTGGAGGAGGTGGAGGAGACAAACGGTGGCGATCCCATCGACCGCCGTGCAGCCAGTTTAGCGCGGCCCATGTTGCGCTGCAATATGTCCCGGCTTCGTTTGCGGCCGCGTGGCGCGCATCGGACGGTGCGGCGTGACGCAATGCACAATCATGGCCCCGAAAACCACGAGGACCGACGCGATGGAATGCACGGTGCGATGGCAGGCCGACGCCGGGATGGTGTTCACGGCCGAGACCGGCAGCGGCCACCTGCTCGCGATGGATGGTGCGCCCGACGGTGGCGGCCGCAACCTCGCGCCGCGCCCGATGGAGACCGTGCTCGCCGGCACTGGCGGCTGCACGGCCTACGACGTGCTGCTGATCCTCAAGCGCGGTCGGCATGCCGTCAGCGGCTGCGAGGTGAGCCTGCGCTCGGAGCGCGCCGCGACCGACCCGAAGGTCTTCACGCGCATCCACATGCACTTCGTCGTGACCGGCCGCGACCTGCCCGAGGCCGCGGTGGCCCGGGCGATCGAGCTCTCGCACGAGAAGTACTGCTCGGCCAGCATCATGCTGGCCAAGACCGCCGAGATCACGACCAGCCACGAGATCCGGCCTGCCTGAGCGGCACGGGGTCGTTCGCGCGCGGCGTGCCCGCAGCCGGGCACGCGCAGGGTCAAAGATGGTGCGCCGTCGCGGTCATGACGCGCGCCGAGGCCTGCATGGCCCAGCGCACGGGTGCCGGCAGTGTCCGGGCCCCCGCATCCTGCGCGGCGCGGGCGTGGGCCACCTCGTCGGCCTTCATCTGGTCGACGATGGCGCGCGAGGCCCGGTCGGCCGGGGGCAGCCGGTCGAGGTGGCCTTCGAGGTGCCGCTCCACCTGGCGCTCGGTCTCGACCACGAAGCCGAGGCTCCAGGCGTCGCCGGCGCGGCCCGCGGCCATGCCGATCGCGAAGGCGCCGGCGTACCACAGCGGGTTCAGCCAGCTCGGCCGCGAGCCGAGTTCGTCCAGCCGCGTGCGCGTCCAGGCGAGGTGGTCGCCCTCCTCGCGGGCGGCGGCGGTGAAGTGCTCGCGCAGCACCGGGTCGCGGGTGCTCAGGGCCTGTGCGTGGTAGAGCGCCTGGGCGCAGACCTCACCGACGTGGTTCACGCGCATCAGCGCGCCGGAGAGCTGCTTCTCCTGCGGCGTCAGCAGCGCCGGGGCGTCGTCGGCGGCCGGTCGCGGGCAGGGGCGGGCGCCGGCACGGGCGCCGCCGAGCGTGCGCAGCGCGTTGTCGGCAGCGATGATCAGGGCGTCCAGCATGGGCATTCGGCGACGATGGCGGGAAAACGAGGATACCGCGGAGATGCCCCCGCCAGGTTTGCGCTTACTCACTGTCGAGCGCACGTCGTTCGTGGCGTCCGGGTCTGCACAGGGCACCTGCCGAGTCTCGTCGACCCGCAGGACGTTGTTCGACGACAACACAATGCCGGACAAAGGTGGGGCCCTACTTTGCAAGCCGCATGCCGCTCTGGTGCAATACGCCCAACTTCCGTTGAGGGGGTTGGTCTGATCGCGGCGCCGCGCCGGTGCTCTGATCGAACACTCTTATTCAAACCTAGGAGATAGACGAAATGAAAAAATCCCTGGTCGCTCTGGCAGTCCTCGGAACCTTCGCCGGAGCTGCCTCGGCGCAGTCGTCGGTCACGATCTACGGCCTGTTCAACGTCGCGGTGATGAAGAGCAACTCCGGCACCGCGAACATCACGCAGCTGGTGCCCGGCGCCGCCGGCAACATCTGGGAAATGCGCCAGTTCGGCACGTCCCGCCTCGGCTTCCGCGGCAACGAAGACCTGGGTGGCGGCATGTCGGCCCAGTTCACGATGGAGCATCGCTTCAACCCGGACGACGGCGCGCAGAACAACGCCTCCTCGTTCTGGTCGGGCCGCAGCTTCGTGCAGCTGACCCAGGCCGGCGTCGGCAGCATCTACCTCGGCCGTGACTACACCCCGATCTTCTGGGTGCAGCTGAAGACCGACCCGTTCGGCAACGACGGCCTGGCCCAGTCGGGCAGCGCCGCCACCTACGCCGGCTACACCACCCCGGCCAGCCCGGCCGCGCTGGGCGGTGCCCGTGCGCCGAACTCGATTGGCTTCGTGTCGGCCAGCTTCGGCGGCTTCGTCGGCCGTGCCACCGTCGCGCTGTCGGAAGGCACGCAGACCGGCCGCATCATGGGCCTGGCCGGTGAGTACACCGCCGGTCCGCTGTACGCCGGTGTTGGCTACGAAACCGTCAAGGACGGTGTCGCCGATGGCCTGGGCCTGGTCAACGTCGGTGTGTCGTACGACTTCGGCGTCGCCAAGGTCATGGGCTACTACGGCCGTTCGCAGACCCGCACCGCCGGCACGACCCGTGGCGAGAACACGAACCACGTCTGGGCGCTCGGTGGTACGGCCAAGGTCGGCCCCGGCCTGGCCAAGGCGATGTACTACAAGATCGACCCGCGCTTCGCGAACAACACGCGCCAGAAGCTGGGCCTGGGCTACGACTACCTGCTGAGCAAGCGCACCAACCTCTACGTCGAGGCGGCGTTCGGCAAGGAAGATGCCCGCACCAACAAGAACGCCTACGGCTTCGGCGTGAAGCACACGTTCTGATCGGGCGCCTTCCGGCCCCGCTCCAGGCCGCCTTCGGGCGGCCTTTTTCATGGGGGCTCCGTCCCGGGGCCCTTTGCCGGCCCGCCAGGGCTTGCCTGTCCGTGACGTCCCGCCCCGCCCGAACGCGCCCGTCCTGCCATCGCCTCGCGCCCCACGCGCTGGCGCGGCCGTGGCTGGCGGCGATCGCGCTCACCTCGGTCCTGGGCCTGTCCGCCTGTGCGCTGCCGGAGCGCACGCCGGCCGGCGAGGCGTCGGTGCCGGCCGCGGCGGCCTGGGCCGAGGTGGGGCTGCCGGGCAAGCGGGCCACCCGCTACCGCTTCGTCGCGTCGCACGACGGGCGCCCGGCCGTGGCCGCGCTGTCCGAGGGATCGGCGAGCATGCTGCGCCGGCGCCTGCGCGTCGAGCCGGCCGACCTCGGGTCGATCCGCTTCGACTGGTGGGTGCCGTCGCTCATCCCCAGTGCCGACCTGCGGGACCGGGACGCGGCCGATTCGCCGGTGCGCGTGGTGCTGGCCTTCGACGGCGACCACGCCCGGCTGTCGCCACGCAACCGCATGATGTTCGAGCTCGCACAGACGCTGACGGGCGAAGCCCCGCCGTATGCGACGCTGATGTACGTCTGGGACAACGCCGCGCCGCTCGAGTCCGTCATTCCCGGCGGCCGCAGCGACCGGATCCGCAAGATCGTCGTCGACGCCGGTCCGACCGGTCTGCGCGAGTGGCGCCGCCACGAGCGCGACATCGCGCGTGACTTCGAGCGCGCCTTCGGCGAGCCGCCGGGGCCACTGATCGGCGTGGCGCTGATGACCGACAGCGACAACACGGTCAGCCGGGCCGCGGCCTACTACGGGTCGATCGAACTGCTGGGCCGCGGCGGCACGGCGACGCGCCGGCTGCTGGACTGAGCGAGCGGCCGCGCGGCGCTCGCCGCCTTCCGCGACGCTTCGGCGGCCGCCGCGCTGCCGCGGGGCCGCCGGCGGCGCCCCGGACGCTCGACGACCCGCGCTTCGCCCTCTGGAAAACACGTTTGACCAGGGGCATGCAATTTGCTCTGATGGCGCCTTTCCAGCCGTACCCCACCGCCCCCCCGACACCATGAAGCTGACGCTGCGTACTGCCCTCGCCCTCGGCCTGCTCGGCCTCGCCGGCGCCACCCCGGCCGCCACCTTCAAGTGGGCGAGCGCCAGCGACATCCCGACCTGGGACATCCACTCGCAGAACAACGCGCTGGGCAATGGCGTGCACGCCTCCGTCTACGAATCACTCTTCTATTACAACGCGAAGTTCCAGATCGAGCCGGTGCTGGCCACGGGCTACAAGCAGCTCACCCCCAACCAGCTGCGCATCACGCTGCGGCGCGGCGTGAAGTTCCACGATGGCGCGGCCTTCGATGCCGACGACGTGGTCTTCTCGATCAACCGGGCGATGGAGAAGACCTCGAACTACGGCGTCTACACCCAGGGCATCGACCGGGTCGTGAAGGTCGACGACTTCACCGTGGACATCCTCACGCGCGATCCGAACCCGGTGCTGCTGCGCCAGCTCACCGAGCTGCGCATGATGGACAAGGACTGGGCCGAGAAGAACAAGTCCACGCAACCGAAGGACGCGAAGACCAAGGACGAGAACTTCGCGCACCGTAACGCGAACGGCACCGGCCCCTTCGTGCTGAAGAGCTGGGCGCAGGACGTGCGGATGGTGCTGACGCGCAACCCGGCCTATTGGGGCAAGGTCGACGGCAACGTCACCGAGATCGTCTACACGCCGATCAAGAGCGAGGCGACGCGGATCGCCGCGCTGCTGTCCGGCGAGGTCGACATGGTGCTCGACCCGTCGCCCAGCGACATCCCGCGGCTGCGCGGCACCGCCGCGCTGAAGGTGCTCGACGGCGCCGAGAACCGCACGCTGTTCTTCGGCATGGACCAGTTCCGCGACGAGCTGCCCGGCTCCAGCGTGAAGGGCAAGAACCCGCTGAAGGACGTGCGGGTGCGCAAGGCCCTGTACCAGGCGATCGACATCCAGGCGATCTCCAAGAACATCATGCGCGGGCTCAGCGAGCCGACCGGCACGCTGGTGTCGCCGCAGGTCAACGGCTGGACGCGCAAGGTCCACCAGCGCTGGCCGCACGACCCGGCCGCGGCGCGCGCGCTGCTGGCCGAGGCGGGCTACCCGAACGGCTTCGAGGTCGACTTCGCCTGCCCGAACAACCGCTACATCAACGACGAAGAGATCTGCCAGGCGGTGACCGCGATGTGGGCCCGCATCGGCGTGAAGGCCAAGCTGCGCACGCTGCCGCTGTCGACCTACTTCCCGATGATTCAGCGCTACGAGGCCAGCATCTACATGCTCGGCTGGGGCGTGCCGACCTTCGATGCGCTCTATTCGCTGCAGTCGCTGCTGCGCAGTGTGGGCGCGCAGGGCGACGGCAACTACAACGTCGGCCGCTACAGCAACCCGCAGATGGACGCGCTGATCGAGCGCATCAAGAAGGAGATCGACCCGGCCACGCGCAACGGCCTGATCGAGCGGGCCCTGCAGCTCAGCCACGACGACGTGGCCTACCTGCCGCTGCACAACCAGATGATCCCGTGGGCGATGAAGAAGAACGTCGACATGGTGCACCGCGCGGACAACCGCATCGAGATGCGCAGCGTGCGGGTGAACTGAGCGCCGCCCCGCTCCCGACCTTTCCCGGGGTCCGCCGCGCGGCCGGCCTCCCCCTTCCGCAGCACCCGCCGCCATGCTCGCCTTCATCCTGCGCCGCCTCGTCCAGGCCGTCGTCGTCATGCTGACGGTGGCCTTCATCGCCTTCATGCTGTTCCAGTACGTCGGCGACCCGGTCACCAACCTGCTCGGCCAGGACGCGACGCCCGAGCAGCGCACCCAGCTGCGCGCCGACCTCGGCCTGGACCAGCCCTTCCCGGTGCAGTTCGCCCGCTTCGTCGGCAATGCGGTGCAGGGCGAGTTCGGCCTGAGCCTGCGGCAGGGGCGCAAGGTGTCGGCGCTGATCGTCGAGCGCTTCCCCGCCACCCTGGAGCTCGCGTTGTCGGCGGCGCTGATCGCGCTGCTGGTCGGCATCCCGATGGGCGTCTATGCCGCGCTGCGCCGCGGCACCGTGCTGTCCCAGCTGATGATGACGGTGTCGCTGCTCGGCGTCTCGCTGCCCACCTTCCTGATCGGCATCCTGTTGATCCTGCTGTTCGCGGTGATCCTCAAGTGGCTGCCCAGCTTCGGCCGCGGCGACGTGGTGGCGCTCGGGGCCTGGACCAGCGGCTTCCTGACGGCGGACGGGCTGAAGCACCTGATCCTGCCCTCGGTCACGCTGGCGGTGTTCCAGCTGACCCTGATCATGCGGCTGGTGCGCGCCGAGATGCTCGAGGTGCTGCGCACCGACTACATCAAGTTCGCGCGTGCGCGCGGGCTGCCGAACCGCTCGATCTACTTCGGGCACGCGCTGAAGAACACGCTGGTGCCGGTGATCACGATCACCGGGCTGCAGCTCGGCTCGCTGATCGCCTTCGCGATCATCACCGAGACCGTGTTCCAATGGCCCGGGATGGGGCTGCTGTTCATCCAGGCCGTCAGCTTCGCCGACATCCCGGTGATGGCCGCCTACCTGTGCCTGATCGCGCTGATCTTCGTGCTGATCAACCTGGTGGTGGACCTGCTGTACTTCGCGGTGGACCCGCGGCTGCGCGTCGAGCGCGCCGCCGCCGCGCACTGAGACGATCCTCTTCTACCGAAGGAGCCGCGCCATGACCTTCCGCCTCCGCCTGCTCGCCGCCGCGCTCGCGCTGTCGGCCGGCCTTGCCCAGGCCGTCACGCTGCGCGTGGCCAACCAGGGCGATGCGATGTCGATGGACCCGCACTCGCTGAACGAGTCGCTGCAGCTCACCTTCACGAACAACGTCTACGAGCCGCTGGTCGCGCGCGACAAGTCGCTCGGCCTCGCGCCGGGGCTGGCGGTCAAGTGGAGCCAGCCGTCGCCGACGGTGTGGCGCTTCGAGCTGCGGCGCAATGTGCGCTTCCACGACGGCACGCCCTTCACCGCGGACGACGTGGTCTTCTCCTTCAACCGGGCCGCCGGCGACGGCTCCGACATGAAGAGCTACACCTCCGGCTTCAAGGAGGTGCGCAAGGTCGCCGACCACGTGGTCGAGATCGAGACCACCGCCCCGTTCCCGATCCTGCCTGACGTCATCACCAACCTGTTCGTGATGAGCCGCAAGTGGTGCGAGGAGAACAAGGCCACCGTGCCGGTCGATCGCCGCAAGGGCATCGAGAACACCGCGTCGTTCAAGGCCAATGGCACGGGCCCGTACCGGCTGAAGGAGCGCCAGCCCGGCCAGCGCACCGTGCTCGTGCGCCATGCGGGCTACTGGGACAAGGTGGAGGGCAACGTCACCGAGGTGGTGTTCACGCCGATCGGCAATGCCGCGACGCGCGTGGCGGCGCTGCTGTCCGGCGAGGTCGACCTGATGGAGCCGGTGCCGCTGCAGGACGTGGACCGCATCCAGGCCAACCCGGCCTACCAGGTCGTGCAGGGCCCCGAGCTGCGGACCATCTTCCTCGGCATGGACCAGAAGCGTGACGAGCTGCTGTACTCGAACGTCAAGGGCCGCAACCCGTTCAAGGATCGGCGCGTGCGCCAGGCCGTCTACCAGGCGATCGACATCGAGTCGATCCGCAGCCGCGTGATGCGCGGCGCGGCCACGCCGACCGCGCTGATGGTGGCGCCGGGCATCAAGGGCTTCGTGCCCGAGCTGAACAAGCGCCTGCCCTACGACCCCGAGGCCGCGCGCCGGCTGCTCGCGGAGGCGGGCTACCCGAACGGCTTCGAGGTGGCGATGAACTGCCCGAACGACCGCTATGTCAACGACGGCGCGATCTGCCAGGCGATCGCCGCCAACCTCGCGCGCGTCGGCCTGAAGATCAACCTGCAGGCGGAGACCAAGGTCACCTACTTCCCCAAGATCCTGCGCCGCGACACCAGCTTCTACCTGCTCGGCTGGACGCCCGGGACCTACGATTCGCACAATGCGCTGACGGCGCTGATGGCGAGCCCGAACGACAAGGGCCAGGGCCAGTTCAACCTGGGCAGCTACAGCAACCCGAAGCTCGACGAGCTGACGCTGAAGATCCAGGGCGAGGTGGACCAGCCGCGGCGCAACGCGATGATCCGCGAGGCCTTCGAGCTGCATGCGGCCGACGTCGGCCACATCCCGCTGCACCAGCAGGCGCTGGCCTGGGCGATGAAGAAGACGGTGCAGGCGGTGCAGCTGGCCGACAACCAGATGCCCTACAAGTGGATCAGCGTGAAGTGAGCGCCGTGCCGACGACGTCCTCCGTCGCCCCTGCTGCCGCGCCCGGGCGCCTGCGCCGCTTCCTCGACGGCGACGTCTGGTACAGCTTCACCCGCTCGCCGGTGGCGATCGCGGCGGCGCTGGTGGCCTTCGTCTGCGTGTTCTGCGCGGTGTTCGCGAACTGGGTCGCGCCGCACAACCCCTTCGACCTCGCCACGCTCGAGCTGGCGGACTCGCGTCTGCCGCCGGCCTGGATGGAGGAGGGCAAGGCCAGGTACCTGCTCGGCACCGACGACCAGGGGCGCGACATCCTCTCGGCGCTGATGTACGGCTCGCGGATCTCGCTGTTCGTCGGCGTCGCCTCGGTCGCCGTGTCGGTGGTGGTCGGGGTGGGTCTGGGCCTGCTCGCGGGCTTCGCCGGCGGCAAGACGGACGCCTTCATCATGCGCATCTGCGACGTGATGCTGTCCTTCCCGTCGATCCTGGTGGCGCTGCTGATCGACGGCGTCGGCCGCGCGATGTTCCCCGACGCGCACGATGCGCTCGCCTTCGCGGTGCTGATCATCGCGATCTCGCTGACCGGCTGGGTGCAGTACGCGCGCACCGTGCGCGGCTCCACCCTCGTCGAGCGGAACAAGGAGTACGTGCAGGCGGCGCGCGTGATCGGCGTGTCCTCGCTGCGCATCATGCGGCGCCACGTGCTGCCGAACGTGCTGGGGCCGGTGCTGGTGCTGGCCACGATCCAGGTGGCCAGCGCGATCATCATCGAGGCCACGCTGTCCTTCCTCGGGGTCGGCGTGCCGCCGACCTCGCCGTCGCTCGGCACGCTGATCCGTGTCGGCAACGACTTCCTGCTGTCCGGCGAGTGGTGGATCACCATCTTCCCCGGCCTCGTGCTCGTGATGATCGCGCTCAGCGTCAACCTTCTGGGCGACTGGCTGCGCGACGCCCTCAACCCCCGCCTGCGCTGACCGCGCCGCCGACGACACGATGACGCCTGCGCTGCTGAGCGTGCGCCACCTGCGGGTGGAGTTCCCGACCCGCCAGGGCACGCTGACCGCCCTCGACGACGTCTCCTTCGACATCGCACCCGGCGAGGTGCTGGGCGTGGTGGGCGAGTCCGGCGCCGGCAAGTCGCTGACGGGCGCCGCGATCATCGGGCTGCTGGAGCCGCCCGGCCGCATCGCCGGCGGCGAGATCCATTTCGACGGGCAACGGATCGACCGCCTGCCCTACGAGGCGATGCGCCGCGTGCGCGGCCGCGGCATCGGCGCGATCTTCCAGGATCCGCTGACCTCGCTGAACCCGCTCTACACCGTCGGACGCCAGCTGGTCGAGACCATCCAGACGCACCTGCCGCTCGATGCGGCGCAGGCCCGCGCGCGGGCCATCCAGCTGCTCGAGGAGACGGGCATCCAGGCCGCCGCGCAGCGCATCGACCAGTACCCGCACCAGTTCTCCGGCGGCATGCGCCAGCGCGTGGTGATCGCGCTGGCGCTGGCTGCGCAGCCGAAGCTGATCGTCGCCGACGAGCCGACGACCGCGCTGGACGTGTCGATCCAGGCCCAGATCATCGCGCTGCTGAAGCGCCTGTGCCGCGAGCACGGTGCGGCGGTGATGCTGGTCACCCACGACATGGGGGTCATCGCCGAGACCTGCGACCGCGTCGCGGTGATGTATGCCGGCCGCATCGCCGAGCTGGGCCCCGTGCAGGCGGTGATCCACGCACCGGCCCACCCGTACACGCTGGGCCTGATGGGCTCGATCCCGTCGATGGAGGAAGACCGTGAGCGCCTGCTGCAGATCGACGGGGCGATGCCGCGCCTGAACGCGATACCCCGCGGCTGCGCCTACCACCCCCGCTGCCCGCGGGCGGTCGACCGCTGCCGCGCCGAGCGCCCGGAGCTCATGCCCACGGGCGACACCCGGGCCGCGTGCTGGCGCCCGGCCGGTGCGCCGGCGGAGGCGGGGGCATGAGCCCGCCGGGCCGCCCCAAGGGCGAATACCGGAGTGCGCAGCACGAAGGTGGTCCGATGAGCCCGCCGGGCCGCCCCCAGGGCGAATACCGGAGTGCGCAGCACGAAGGTGATCCGATGAGCCCGCCGGGCCTGGTGAGTCCCCCGGCTGCCGGCGAACCGCTCGTCGAGGTGCGGGACCTGGCCAAGGTCTTCGACGTCTCCGCGCCCTGGCTGAACCGCGTGGTCGAGCGTCGCCCGCGGCAGTTCGTGCATGCGGTCGACGGGGTGAGCTTCTCGATCGAGCGCGGACGCACGCTCGCGCTGGTCGGCGAATCGGGCTGCGGCAAGAGCACCATCGCGCGCTTGCTGGTCGGGCTGCATGCGCCCAGCGGCGGCGAGGTGCGCTTCGACGGCCAGGAGATCGGCCACGGCCTGCGCGGCAGCGGGGCCGGCTCGCTGCGACGGCGCATGCAGATGATCTTCCAGGACCCGTATGCCAGCCTGAACCCGCGCTGGAAGGTGCTCGACATCGTCGGCGAGCCGCTGGTCGAGCACGGGCTGGTGCGGGGCAAGGCGGCGCTCGGGCAGCGCGTCGGCGAGCTGCTGGCGTCGGTCGGCCTGTCGGCGGCGGACGTGCAGAAGTTTCCGCACCAGTTCTCGGGCGGGCAGCGCCAGCGCATCTCGATCGCGCGTGCGCTGGCCACGCAGCCGCAGTTCCTCGTCTGCGACGAGCCGACCTCCGCGCTCGACGTCTCGGTGCAGGCCCAGGTCCTGAACATCATGAAGGACCTGCAGCGCGAGCAGGGCCTGACCTACCTCTTCATCTCGCACAACCTCGCGGTGGTGCGCCACGTCAGCGACCGCGTGGGGGTGATGTACCTCGGCCGGCTGGTCGAGCTCGCCGACAAGGCCGAGCTGTTCCACCGGCCGCGGCATCCCTACACCCGCATGCTGCTCGATGCGATCCCGGACATCCGGATGACCGGCCGCGCCCGGACCCCGGTGCAGGGCGAGGTGCCGAACCCGCTGAACCCGCCGCCGGGCTGCTCCTTCCACCCGCGCTGCCCGCACGCGAATGCCCGCTGCCGGAGCGAGCGCCCGGCGGTCACCCGGCTGCCGGCCGGCGAGGTCGCCTGCCATGCGGTGGAGGAAGGGCGCCTGCCGGCGCCCTGAGGTGGCGGGCCCAGGCGGTCCCGCACCCGCGGCCGCCGCGGGCAGTGCCCGGCTGCTCAGCCCGCCGCGACGACGGAAGGCGGCAGCAGCAGGTCGTGCGCGTGGAGTTCGCTCGGCTGTTCGCGCCTGCGGATGAGCCAGGACTGGTCGCCGTCGACCATCACCTCGGCGGCGCGCCCGCGGCTGTTGTAGTTGCTCGCCATGCTCATGCCGTAGGCGCCCGCCGAGAGCACCGCGAGGTGGTCGCCGGCCTGGACGGCGAGCGTGCGGTCGCGGCCCAGCCAGTCGCCGGACTCGCAGACCGGGCCGACCACCTCCCAGCGCGCCGCCGGCTCGTCGCGCTGCTCGCAGGCCACGATCGCCATCCAGGCCTCGTACATCGCCGGCCGCATCAGGTCGTTCATCGCCGCATCGACGATGCAGAAGGACTTGGCACCGGGGCCGCTGCCGGGCTTCAGGTAGAGCACCTCGCTGACGAGCACGCCGGCATTGCCGACCAGCGAGCGCCCCGGCTCGAACAGGATGCGGCGGTGGCCGTGGCCGCGGGCGTCGATCCGCTCGACGAGCCGCGTCACCAGCTCGCCGATCGCTGGCGGGCGCTCGCCGTCGTAGGTGATGCCGAGGCCACCGCCGAGGTCGAGGTGGTGCAGTGCGATGCCCTGGGCCTCGACGGCCTCGACCAGGTCGAGCACCCGGTCCAGCGCATCCAGGTAAGGGCCGGCCTGCGTGATCTGCGAGCCGATGTGGCAATCGATGCCGACCACTTCCAGCCCCGGCAGCGCGGCGGCCTGGGCGTAGACCGCGACCGCCCGGTCGTGCGCGATGCCGAACTTGTTGCCTTTCAGGCCGGTGGAGATGTAGGGGTGGGTGCCCGCATCCACGTCCGGATTCACGCGCAGGCTGACCCGTGCCCGGCGCCCGAGCGACACCGCGACCTCGGACAGCCGCTGCAGCTCCGCCTCGCTCTCGACGTTGAAGCACATCACGTCGGCACGCAGCGCCTGGCGCATCTCGGCGGCGGTCTTGCCGACGCCGGAGAACACGACCTTGCCCGGATCGCCGCCGGCCGCCAGCACCCGCTCCAGCTCGCCGCCGGACACGATGTCGAAGCCGCAGCCGGCGGCCGCCAGGGTCTGCAGCACCGCCAGGCTGGGGTTGGCCTTCATCGCGTAGCAGACCAGGTGGTCGCGCCCGGCCAGCGCCTGCTGGTAGGCCGTCAGCGCCTCGTGCATCGCGCGGCGCGAATAGACGTAGAGCGGCGTGCCGTGGCGGCGTGCCAGCTCGCGCAGCGAGCAGTCCTCGAGGTGCAGCGAAGGGCCGCGGCGGTTCAGGTGCGGCGAGCCGGGAAGGGTCATGGACGCGGTGGCGCAGGGCGCCCGGGTGCGGTGGCGAGGGAGGGGGCGGGCAGCGGGTGCCGGGGACTCAGCGCGCCGGCGCCGCGGCCGGAGCCGACGCGGACGGGGCGGGCGCCGGCGCCGCGGCACGAGGCGGCGGCGGTGGCGTCGGCGCGGCCAGGTAGAGCGGGCCCTTCTGGCCGCAGCCGGCGAGGGCGCCTGCCGGCAGCAGGGCGATCCACAGCAGCCCGCGCGCGACGAGGGCGATCGGTACACTGCGCAGCCCCGAATGCATGCGACGCATTATCGACCATGACCGCGACACCCGTGCCCGAGGCCCTGAGCGATGCCGAGTACCGGCGGCTGAGCGAGGCCGTGCTGGCCGACATCGAGGCCACCCTCGACCGCTGGCTGCAGGACGACGTGATCGACATCGATGCGAGCCGCACCGGGGGCCTGCTGCAGCTCGCCTTCCCGGACGGCAGCCAGCTGGTGATCAACACCCAGCCGCCGCTGCACGAGATCTGGCTGGCGGCGCGCCAGGGCGGCTACCACTTCCGGCACCAGGGCGGCCGCTGGGTCGACACGCGCGACGGCAGCGATTTCCACGCGGTGCTGTCGCGCTGCGCCAGCGACCAGGCCGGCGTGCCTCTGCAGTTCGCGCCGCGCTGACGCGCGGCGGCGCCCGGCCGGCGCTCAGCGCCGGAACAGGTCCAGGATGCCGCGCCGCTCTTCCTCGCTCGGCGGGGCCGGCATGCGGTCGTCCAGGCCGAGGCTGCTCACGCCGCCGTTGTGGGCGTATTCCTCGTACATCCACTCGCCGCCGACGTTGGTGACGCCTGGAGGCGCCACGGCCTCGCGCACCGGCACGTTCTTCAGGGTCTGGGCCATGTAGTCGATCCAGATCGGCAGCGAGAGCCCGCCGCCGGTTTCGCGGTCGCCCAGCTTGCGCGGGTTGTCGTAGCCCATCCAGACCACCGCCACCACCTCCTGCTGCCAGCCGGCGAACCAGGCGTCCAGCGAGTCGTTGGTGGTGCCGGTCTTGCCGTAGATGTCGCTGCGCTTGAGCAGGGCCTGGGCGCGCGCCGCCGTGCCGGAGCGGGTGACTTCCTGCAGCAGGCTGGTCATCACGAAGGCATTGCGGGCGTCGATGACGCGCCGCGAATCCTCCAGCGCCGGCGGCCGAGTCTCGTTGATGAGGCGGCCCCGGCTGTCCGTCACCTTCTGGATCAGGAACGGGTTGATGCGGTAGCCGCCGTTGGCGAACACCGCATAGGCCGTCGCCATCTGCATCGGCGTGACCGATCCGGCGCCGAGCGCCATCGTCAGGTAGGCCGGGTGCCGTTCGGCCTCGAAGCCGAAGCGGGTGATCCACTTCTGGGCATAGCCGGCGCCGATCGACTGCAGCACCCGGATCGAGATCATGTTCTTCGACTTCGCCAGGCCGCGCCGCAGCGACATCGGCCCGTCGAACTGCCCGTCGTAGTTCTTCGGCTCCCAGGGCTGGCTGCCGGTGGCGCCGGCGTCGAAGAAGAGCGGCGCGTCGTTGACGACCGTGGCGGGCGTGAAGCCCTTTTCCAGCGCCGCCGAGTAGATGAAGGGCTTGAAGCTGGAGCCGGGCTGGCGCCAGGCCTGGGTCACGTGGTTGAACTTGGCCTTCGAGTAGTCGAAGCCGCCGACCAGGGTGCGCACCGCGCCGGTGCGCGGATCCAGCGAGACGAAGGCGCCCTCGACCTCCGGCAGCTGGGTGATCGTCCAGTCGCCCTTGGGATTGCGCACCACCCGCACCACCGCGCCGCGGCGGATCTGGACCTTCGGGTTGGCCTTCTCGGCCAGCCCCGAGGCCACCGGCCGCAGGCCGTCGCCGGTGATGGCGACCGACTCGCCGCTCTGCATCGCGACCACCACGCGCTTCGGGCTGGCCTCCAGCACCACGGCGGATTTCAGCTCGTCGTTGTCCGGGTGGTCGACCAGGGCCTCGGCGACCCGGGCATCCAGGTCCTGGGGATTGGCCGGCAGGTCGATGTAGTCCTCCGGACCGCGGTAGACCTGGCGCCGCTCGTAGTCGAGGATGCCCTTGCGCAGCGCGCGGTAGGCCAGGTTCTGCTCCTGGCCGTTCAGCGTCAGCGTGACGTTCAGCCCGCGGGTGTAGGCCTCGTCGCCGTAGTGCGCGTAGATCAGCTGCCGCGCGGCCTCGGCCGCGTACTCGGCGTGCAGCGCGACGCTGGCGGGGGTGCGGTAGCGCAGCTTCTCGGCCCGCGCCTGGTCGTGCTGCGCCTGGGTGATGAAGCCGTTGTCGAGCATCCGCTCGATGATGTACTGCTGCCGCACGGTGGCGCGGCGCGGGTTGCTGATCGGGTTGTAGGCCGACGGCGCCTTCGGCAGGCCGGCCAGCATCGCCGCCTCGGCCACCGTCAGGTCCTTCAGCGGCTTGCCGAAGTAGATCTCGCTGGCCGACGCGAAGCCGTAGGCGCGCTGGCCGAGGTAGATCTGGTTCATGTAGATCTCGAGGATCTGGCGCTTGCCCAGCTGGCTCTCGATCTTCAGCGCCAGCAGGATCTCGTAGATCTTGCGCGTGAAGGTCTTCTCCGTGCTCAGGTAGAAGTTGCGCGCCAGCTGCATCGTGATCGTCGAGGCCCCCTGGCTGCGCGCTTCCATGAAGTTCGCGAGGCCCGCGCGCAGCACGCCGAAGTAGTCGACGCCGCCGTGCTGGTAGAAGCGGGCGTCCTCGATCGCGAGGACGGCATCCTGCATCACCTTCGGAATCTCGTCGATCGGCACGAAACTGCGGCGTTCTTCGCCGAACTCGCCGATCAGCTGGCCATCGGCGGAGTAGATCCGCATCGGCAGCTTGGGCCGGTAGTCCGTCAGCCCGCCCAGGTCCGGCAGGTTGGGATAGGCCACGGTCAGCGCGATGCCGACCATCAGCAGCACCGTCAGCGCCAGCCCGACCACCACGCCGACGCTGCCGCCGAGCGTCTTGAGGATCCAGCGCCCCCAGTGTGCGGGCTGCGCGCCGGGCGCAGGCCCCGGGGAAGACCGACCGGCCCCGGCGGGGCGCTCAGCATCGCTCATGAAAATTGCAAGAGT
Organism: Pseudideonella sakaiensis; assembly: GCF_001293525.1. Taxonomy (GTDB): domain Bacteria; phylum Pseudomonadota; class Gammaproteobacteria; order Burkholderiales; family Burkholderiaceae_C; genus Ideonella_A; species Ideonella_A sakaiensis. The sequence continues at coordinate 17,744 of NZ_BBYR01000011.1, forward strand.
TCGGCCGATTATAGGAAGGCGACCGCCTCGCGGCGGCCCGCTCGACGGCTGCCGGCGCCCGCCTCGGGGCCGAATGCGGCGCGCCGCAGGGCCCGGACAGGCCGGGCGGAACGTGAGTGATTTGCAACGCAGTCCGCGAACTTGGGGAGAGCTGAAGTAGGTTCGACAACGGCTTTGCTGCTAGCATTGAAGTAGATTATTAACATCTGTAACTGCGCCGACCGCATCGCGCGCATGGGGACTGGCCCCGAGGGAACCTGGAGATCGCACGTGAGCTTCCTGGACGGATTGCTGGGCAAGAAGTCGCCGCCGATGCTGGGGCTGGACATCTGCTCGACCAGCGTCAAGCTCGTCGAACTCGGGCAGGACGGCGCGGGCAACTACGTCCTCGAGCGCTTCGCGTCCGAGCAGTTCGAGCGCGGCTGGATCGCCGACGGACACATCGAGAAGTTCGACGAGGTGGCGGATGCGGTGCGCCGCGTCGTCGCGAAGAGCGGCACCAAGACCAAGCAGGTGGTGATGGCGATGCCGCAGTCGGCCGTTATCACGAAGAAGATCATCCTGCCGGCGGGCCTGCGCGAGGAGCAGCTCGAGGTGCAGGTCGAGTCCGAGGCCAACCAGTACATCCCGTTCTCGCTCGACGAGGTCAGCCTCGACTTCTGCGTGATGGGCCCGAGCGCGGCCTCGCCCGGCGACGTCGAGGTGCTGATCGCCGCCTCCCGGAAGGATCGCGTGCAGGACCGCCAGGGCCTGGCCGAGGCCGCCGGGTTGAAGCCGATGGTGCTGGACATCGAGTCCCACGCGTCGCGCCTCGCGATGAGCCGGATCATCGGCGCGCTGCCCAACAAGGGCAAGGATTCGCTGGTCGCGCTGTTCGAGATCGGTGCCGACACGACCAGCCTCAAGGTCCTGCGCGACGAGGAAATGCTCTACGACCGCGACCAGGCCTTCGGCGGCGCGCAGCTGACGCAGCTGATCTCGCGCCAGTACGGCTTTTCCTTCGAAGAGGCCGAGCAGAAGAAGCTGGCGGGCGACCTGCCGGAGGACTACGAGACGGCGATCCTCGCCCCCTTCGTCGACAGCCTGGCGCAGGAGATCGGCCGGGCGCTGCAGTACTTCTTCACCAGCACGCCCCACCACAAGGTCCACTACGTGATGCTCGCCGGCGGCACGGCCACGCTCGCCGGCCTGAAGGATCGGGTCACGGCGCTCACCGGCTTCGCGGCGATGGTGGTCAACCCCTTCGACAAGATGAAGCTCGGATCGGCAGTGCGTGAGAGCAAGCTGCGCCGCGAGGCGCCGTCCTACCTGACGGCCTGCGGCCTCGCGATGCGGAGGTTCGTCCAGTGATCCTGATCAACCTGCTGCCGCACCGCGAGGAGCGGCGCAAGCGGCGCAAGGCGGCGTTCTACGCCGGGCTGGGGCTGGCGGCGGCCGTCGGCGCCGGCGTCGTCGCGCTGTGGTACGGCGTGCTGCAGCAGATGATCTCGACGCAGCAGGCCCGCAACGAGTTCCTGATCGCCGAGACGCGCAAGCTGGAGGCGCAGATCAAGGACATCGCGACGCTGAAGGCCGAGATCGACGCGCTGAAGGCGCGGCAGACGGCCGTCGAGAACCTGCAGCTCGACCGCAACGTGCCGGTGCACATCCTGAACGAGCTGGTGCGCCAGACGCCGGAGGGCGTGTACTTCACGTCGCTGAAGCAGGAAGGCCAGGTGCTCAACATCACCGGCATCACGCAGACGAACGAGCGGATGTCGGAATTCCTGCGCAACACCGGCAACAACTCCGAGTGGCTGACCCGCCCGGAGCTGGTGGAGATCAAGCTCTCGAACGCCCAGACGACGGCCGCGGGGCGTGACCAGCGCAAGCTGTTCGATTTCACGATGCGCATCAGCGTCAAGCGCCAGGCCGACCAGCCGGGCTCGGCTGCGAGTGCCGCGAGTGCGCCGGCGCCGGCCGGCACCGCCACGGCCTCCCGTTAATCTTCCGCGCAGCACCATGGCCACGAGCATTGCACCCCGGAAGAAGAAGGCGTCGATGAACATCGACCTCGGCGCTGCGACCGCCGGGATCCGCGAACAGTTCCGCGACCTCAACCCGAACGACCCGGGCCAGTGGCCGCTGCTGCCGAAGCTGGCGCTGTGGATCGTGCTGGCGGTGCTGGTGGTGGTCGCCGGCTGGTTCCTGCTGCTGTCGTCGGCGCAGGACGAGCTGGAGGGCGAGCGCAACCGCGAGCCGGGCCTGAAGTCCGAGTACCGCGCCAAGCTGGCGCAGGCGGTCAACCTCGAGGAGCTGCGCCGGCAGAAGCTGGAGGTCGAGGAGTACGTCAACCAGCTCGAGAAGCAGCTGCCCGGCAAGGCCGAGATGGCGGCCCTGCTGTCGGACATCAACCAGGCCGGGCTGGGCCGCGGGCTGCAGTTCGAGCTCTGGCGCCCCGGCCAGGTCGTCGTGCGCGACTACTACGCCGAGCTGCCGATCTCGATCAAGGTCAGCGGCCGCTATCACGACATGGGCGCCTTCGCGGCCGACATCGCCAACCTGTCGCGGATCGTGACCCTGCACAACATGTCGATCACCGGCTCGCGCGCGGACCCGAACGCGCCGCTGTCGATGGAGGCCGTGGCGCGCACCTACCGCTACCTGGACCAGGCCGAGATCGAGCAGGTCCGGGCCGCCCAGCAACAGAACAAGCCGGGGCCGAAGTGATGCGCCACCCCCTCAGGACGTCCCCCCGCGGGTTGCGACTGGGCCTGGTGGTCCTGGCCGCTGCCCTGGTCGCCGCCTGTGCCGCCGAGCAGGAGGAGCTGCGCGCGTGGATGGACCAGCAGCGGCGCGAGGTCAAGCCGAACGTGCCGCCGATCTCGCCGCCGAAGTCCTTCCGCCCGCAGCCCTACCTCGCCTTCGACGGCGTCGAGCCCTTCAGCCCGCAGAAGCTGACCGTCGGCATCCGGCCGCAGGAGACGCGCCCGATGAGCGCGATGCTCGCCGCCGAGCTGAACCGCCGCAAGCAGCCGCTGGAGGCCTTCCCGCTGGACAGCATGACGATGGTCGGCAGCGTGCGCCGGGGCGGACGCCCCTTCGCGCTGCTGCGCGTGGACAACCTGCTGTACCAGGTCAAGGCGGGGGATTACCTGGGTCAGAACTACGGCAAGATCACGCAGATCACCGAGACCGAGATCACCCTGCGCGAGATCGTTCAGGATGCCGCGGGTGAATGGATCGAGCGCCCGGGCTCGCTCCTCCTCCAGGAAAACGCCAAATGACGAAGACCGCCGAACCCGCCGCCGCGCCGCCCGTGACGACCCGCTGGCTTTCCCGGGCCCTCGTGTGGGGCGGCCTCGTGTGTGCCGCGATCCCCGCCTGGGCCCAGAACGCCATCCAGTCGGTCACCGGCAGCCAGCAGGGCTCGACCGACGTGGTGCGCATCGAGCTGGCGCAGCCGCTGCCGGCCGTGCCGCGCGGCTTCTCGATCCAGTCGCCGCCGCGGGTCGCGATCGACCTGCCCGGCGTGACGAACGCGATGGGCAAGTCCCTGGTCGAGGTGAACCAGGGCAACCTGCGCTCGATCAACGTCGCCCAGGGCGACGAACGCACCCGCCTGGTGCTGAACCTGCGCCAGGCCGCCACCTACCGCGCGGAGGTGCAGGGACGCACGCTGCTGGTGATGGTCGACACCGGGCCGGCCGTCGCTGCGCCGCCGGCCGCGATGGCCGCGGCGCCCGCCGCCGCCCCGATGGCGCCGGCCGCCCCGGCCACCACCTCTGCCGTGCGCCCGGCCGGTGCATCGGCCACGCAGTTCGCCGAAAGCCTGAACGCCACCGCACAGGCGCTGCAGAACATCGACTTCCGCCGCGGCAACGACGGTGCCGGCCGGGTCGTCGTCGACCTGCCGAGCAACCAGGTCGGCGTCGACATCCGGCAGCAGGGCCGCACGCTGGTCGTTGATTTCCTGCGCTCGACGGCGCCGGACAGCCTGCGCCGCCGCCTCGACGTGACCGACTTCGGCACCCCCGTGCAGACCGTGGCCACGTACCAGAACGGCGACAACGTCCGCATGGTCGTGACCCCGCGCGGCAACTGGGAGCACTCGGCGTACCAGAGCGACCGTCAGTTCGTGCTGGAGGTGCGGCCGGTCGCGCTCGACCCGAACCGGCTGGTCGCCGGGCCGAAGTACAGCGGCGACAAGCTGTCGCTGAACTTCCAGAGCATCGAGGTGCGGGCGCTGCTGCAGGTCATCGCCGACTTCACCAACTTCAACATCGTCACCAGCGACACCGTCACCGGCAACGTGACGCTGCGGCTGAAGGACGTGCCCTGGGACCAGGCGCTCGACATCATCCTCGAGGCGAAGAACCTCGGCGTGAAGAAGACCGGCAACGTGCTGCTGATCGCGCCCAAGGAAGAGCTCGCGACCAAGGAGCGGCTCGAGCTCGAGGCGCGGGCCCAGATCGCGCAGCTGGAGCCGCTGCGCACCCAGGCCTTCCAGCTGAACTACACCAAGGCCGAGGACGTCGCCCGGGGCCTGACCGGCCAGATCACCGGTGGCGGCTCCGGCGCCACGACCACGCGGATCCTGTCGGCCCGCGGCTCGGTGCTGTTCGAGGTCCGGACCAACCAGCTTTTCGTCAACGACACGCCGAGCAAGCTCGAGGAGGTGCAGGCGCTGATCGCGAAGATCGACGTGCCGGTGCGCCAGGTGCTGATCGAGGCCCGGATCGTCATTGCCGACGACAAGTTCGGACGCTCGCTGGGTGCCAAGCTCGGCGTCACCGATGCGCGCGGCGTCGGCGGCGGCAACCGCATCTCGATCGGCGGCAACATGAACGCGATCGGGGCGCAGACCGGCCAGACCGCTTCGGTGGACTTCGCGAACAGCCAGTTCGTGAACCTGCCTGCGGTCGGCCAGAACGACTACTCGCCCGCCACGTTCGCGCTGTCGCTGTTCGGCGCCTCGGCCAACCGCTTCCTCAACCTCGAGCTGTCGGCCCTCGAGGCGGACGGCAAGGGCAAGGTCGTGTCCAGCCCGCGCGTGGTCACCACCGACCAGGTCAAGGCGCTGATCGAGCAGGGCGAGGAACTGCCCTACCAGACGGCGACCTCGAGCGGCGCGACCGCGATCCAGTTCCGCCAGGCCAGCCTGAAGCTGGAGGTGACGCCGCAGATCACGCCGGAAGGCAACGTGATCCTCGACGTCGACGTCAACAAGGACAGCGTCGGCCGCGTGACCTCCGCGGGCCTCGCGATCGACAAGAAGCACGTGCGCACGCAGGTGCTGGTCGAGAACGGCGGCACGGTCGTGATCGGCGGCATCTTCGAGCAGACGGACCGCGAGGACATCACCAAGGTGCCCTTCCTCGGCGACGTGCCCTACCTCGGCAACCTCTTCAAGACCCGCAACAAGTCGTCCAGCAAGACCGAACTGCTGATCTTCATCACGCCCAAGGTCGTGACCGACCGTGCGGCCGCCCGCTGAGTCCCCGTCCACCGGCAACCGACCCCTGTCGACCATGATGAACGCTTTCGTGAAATGGCCGCTGGCCCTGGTGATGGCCGTCGCGCTGGCGGCCTGCGGTGGGGGTGGCGGCGCGGGCAGCACGCCGTTCGGCGGCACGTCCGGCTCGGGCAGTGGCAGCGGATCCGGGTCCGGCTCCGGCAGCGGCTCGGGCGGCACCACCACCCCGGTCGTCACCGCCGCGGACCTGATCCTGCAGGTCAGCAAGGCCACGCTGGCCAATGCTGGCACGGATTCGGTCACGGTGACCGCGACGGCGCTCGACGCGTCGCGCAACACGCTGGCCGGGGCCACCGTGTCGCTGTCGGTCGATTCCGAGGCGATCCTGACGGTGACGTCCAGCGGCACCACCACCGGCACCAACGGCCAGGCGACGGCGACCCTCGCCACCGGCGCCAACCGCGCCAACCGCACGCTGACCGTGACGGCCAAGTCCGGCGACCTGACGCGCACCGCGACCGTGCAGGTCGTCGGCGCCCGGCTGACGGCCACCCTCGTGTCGGCCGTGGTGGCGCCCGGCGCGACCGGGCGGGCCACGTTCCGCCTCGTCGACCAGGCCACCAACGCGATGACCGGCCAGGCGATCAAGGTCACGTCCACCGGCCTGACGCCGGCCGAAGCCTCCGGGACGACGAACGTCAGCGGCGAGTTCGAGTACGCCTTCACCGCGCCATCCACCCCCGGCAGCTACACCATCACCGGCAGCGCCGGGGGCGCGTCGCTCGATGCGCCGCTGAGCGTGCTGGTGCAGAACGTGAGCACCATACCGGCCGTTGGCATTGCCGTCACCTCGGCATCGGTGTCCGCCAATCCCAGCGTGGTCGGCACCAACGCCGCGGGCGCGACGACCAACCGCTCGGAGATCCGTGCCCTCTTCCTCGGCAGCGCCAACACCCCGGTCCCGAACGTCCGCGTGAAGTTCGACCTCGACGGCGACGCCAACACCGTGGGCGGCAGCTTCTCCACCGGCACCAGCACGCTGTACAGCGATGCCAACGGTGTCGTCACCTCCGCCTACATCGCCGGCAGCCGCTCCAGCCCGACCAATGGCGTCAGTGTGCGGGCCTGCTACTACAACACCGATGCCGAGGCGGCGGCCGATCCCTACGTGAACGGCAAGGTCTCGACCTGCGCGAATGCCGCGCGGGTCACGCTGACGATCACCTCCGAACCGCTCGGCGTGTCGATCGGCACGAACGAACTGATCATCGTCAACGAACTCACCTACATCAAGAAGATGGTCGTCAGCGTGGTCGATTCCGCCGGCGTCGCGAAGGCGGACGTGCCGCTCGTCGTTTCGCTCGACCTGCCGGTCTACCGGAAGGGCTACTACGTGGCCGGTGCCAACAGTTGGGGCCAGGTGCTGACAGCCGTCTGCGCGAACGAGGACCTGAACCGCAATGGCGTGCTGGAAACTGGCGAGGACATCAACGGCAGCGTCCGCCTAGAGCCCGGCAAGTCCGACGTCAGCGTCAGCCTGCTGCAATCGCGCACGCGGGCGGACGGAACCGCCGACTTGCAGATCCAGTACGCCAAGAGCTTTGCCACCTGGGTCGATGCGGTGATCACCGTGGCGGCCTCGGGGGTGTCGGGTACCGAAGGGCGGGCGAGCTACGTCTTCGCGCCGGTGCCGGCATCCGCCGAAGCCATCAACGACCTCGCAACGACGCCAGCCTTCGTGCTGAGCCCGTACGGTCGCGATCCGTCGTGCACCAGTCCGAACTAGTCGGCCGCCCGCTGACCCTGGTGGGCTTGCCGGGCAGCGGGAAGACGACGGTCGGACGACAACTCGCGCGGCGACTGGGCTGGGGCCTGGTCGACCTCGACGCCCAGATCGAGCAGCAGATCGGCTGTTCGATCCGGGATTACTTCGCCGAGGTCGGCGAAGCCAGCTTCCGCGAACTCGAGGCGCAGGCGCTGGAACACGCGCTGCAGCAGCCGCGGCAGATCGTGTCCACGGGCGGCGGGATCGTGCTGCGCGACGACAACCGGCGCGCCCTCGGCAGCCGCAGTGTCTGCCTCTACCTGCGTTGCCGGCCGGACGAGCTGTTCCGTCGGCTGCGGCACGACCGGCAGCGCCCGCTGCTGCAGGTCGGCAACCCGCTGCAGAAGCTGCGCGAGCTGCAGTCGCAGCGCGAGCCGCTGTACGAACGTGTCGCCCACTTCAGCTTCGAGACCGGGCGCGCGTCGATCAACACCCTCGTCAACATGGTCCTGATGCAGCTCGAGCTGGCCGGCGTGGTCGGGCCCGAGCGCGTCCCGTCCTCCATCGATGCGCCGGCGGCCCAGCCGACGGCGGCCGCCTGACCCCGACCCGATGACCGGCCCCCACGACAGCCTCAGGATCGACCTGGGCGAACGCTCTTACGACATCCTGATCGGCCGCGGTCTGCTCGGTCGCGCCGAGGCCTTCGACGGCCTGCCGCGCTCGCGGCACGGCATCGTCGTGACGAACGACACGGTCGCGCCGCTCTATGGCGAGCACCTCGCCCGCGCGCTGGCGGCCCGCCACGAGCGTGTCGAACAGGTGGTGCTCCCCGACGGCGAAGCGCACAAGGACTGGCCGACCCTGAACCGCATCTTCGACCACCTGCTGGCCGAGGCCTGCGACCGCAAGACCGTGCTGTATGCGCTCGGCGGTGGGGTGGTCGGCGACATGACGGGCTTTGCCGCCGCCTGCTACATGCGCGGCGTGCCCTTCGTCCAGCTGCCCACCACCTTGCTGGCGCAGGTCGATTCGTCCGTCGGCGGCAAGACGGCGATCAACCACCCGGCCGGCAAGAACATGATCGGCGCGTTCTACCAGCCGCTGCGGGTGCTGGCCGACCTCGACACGCTCGCGACCCTGCCGCCGCGCGAGCTGTCCGCCGGCCTGGCCGAGGTCATCAAGTACGGCCCGATCGCCGACGAGGCCTTCCTCGGCTGGATCGAGGCGAACCTCGACGCGCTGATGCAGCGCGAGCCCGAGGCGCTCGCCCGGGCCATCCGCCGCAGCTGCGAGATCAAGGCCTGGGTGGTCGGCCAGGACGAGCGCGAGGCGGGCCTGCGGGCGATCCTCAACTTCGGCCACACCTTCGGCCATGCGATCGAAGCGGTGCTGGGCTACGGCCAGTGGCTGCACGGCGAGGCCGTCGGCTGCGGGATGGTGCTGGCGATCGAGCTGTCGGCCCGCCTGGGCCTGGTCGGCGATGCCGAGGTCCGCCGTCTGACGCGCCTGGTCGAGCGCGCCGGCCTGCCCACGCGGCTGCCGCCGGTGGCCCCGGAGCCCCTGATCGAGGCCATGCGGGTCGACAAGAAGACCGAGGACGGGCAGCTGCGCTTCGTCGTCGTCGAGGCGCCGGGCCGGGCCGGCCTGCGCGCGGTCGACGAGGGCCTGGTGCGCGAGGTGCTCGCCGCCCATGCGGCCTGAGGACACACCGGCCTCCCGCGCGCGCCACGGCGCCCCGTCCCTGCGCCCGTCCTGCCGTTCGTCGGCCCCCGGCCACCGTTCGGCGGATGCCGCGTCGGCCGGACGTGCGTTGCCCCCACACTGGCGGCCATCGGCCCGGGGTTCCCGAGCCTGGCGGTCGCCCGACGACTTCGACGTTTCCTGACCACCACCCCCGAACGACATGTCGCCCAGCCACCGCCCCGCCCCCGGATTCACCCTGATCGAGGTCATGGTCGCCGTGGCGATCCTGGCCATCCTCGCCGCCATCGCGCTGCCGTCGTACACCAGCTACGTGCGCCGCGGCCAGCTCCAGGACGCCTTCACGAACCTGTCCGACCTCGGCCTGAGGATGGAGCAGTACTTCCAGGACAACCGCAGCTACGCGAACGGCGCGAACTGCGGCGTCACGATGCCGACCACCAGCAAGCTGTTCACTTTCACCTGCAGCACGGCCAACAGCGGCACCACCTACACCCTCACGGCCACTGGCAAGACCGGCACGGGGGTGCTCGGCTACGTCTACACGCTGAACGAATCCCGCCAGCGCCGCACCACCAAATTTGCCAACGCCGACCAGACCAGCAACAACGGCTGCTGGGCGGTAAAGAGCATGTCGGACTGCTGAGGCCGCGCATGGTCCCGCCGCGAGCCTTCGCCGGTTCCCGCGCCCGCTCGGCCGAGCGCGGCGCGTCGCTGATCGAGCTGATCATCGTCGTCAGCATCCTCGGCATCCTGCTGATGGCGGCGATCCCGAACATCAGCGAGCGCATCCGCAACGCGCAGATCCGCACCGCGGCGGAATCGCTCCAGGCCGGGCTGCTCCGCGCGCGCAACGAGGCGATCACGAAGAACGCCAGTGTGCGTTTTTCGCTCGTGACCACGCTGGGCGAGGACTGTGCCCGCTCCGCCACCGCGACGAACTACGTGGTGAGCTTCGACGACCCCGCCGGGCAGTGCGACACCGACGCGGGCAAGCTCAGCGAGGCCCCGCGCATCTTCGTGAAGGCCAGCGGCAAGGACGGCAGCGCAGCGGCGGCACTCCAGGCCACGCAGGCCGACACCACGACCGCTGCCGACCAGGTCGTCTACACCGCGCTGGGCCGGCTGGACACCACGGTCACCGGGCAGATCCGCCGCATCGAGGTCAGCGCCGCCACGAACCCGAGCGCGTTCCGCCGCTACCGCATCGAAATCAGCCCGGTCGGCGGCGTGCGCATCTGCGAACCGACGATCACCTCGACCACCGACCCGCGCCGATGCCTCACCTGATGCGACGCCCGCCGACCCCTCGTCCCGGCCGCCGAGCCGCGCGCGGCATCGCGCTGCTCGAGGTGCTCGTGGCCATCCTGATCTTCTCGGTCGGCGTGCTCGGCATCGTCGGCCTGCAGCTGTCGATGACGAAGGCGCAGACGGCGTCGAAGTACCGCGGCGAGGCGGCCTACCTCGCGCAGGAGATGATCGGCACGATCTGGTCCGACATGCCGAACGTCGGGCAGTACACCGATGGCGGTTGCGGCTCCTATGCGCTGTGCAAGGCGCTGCAGGACAAGGTGCAGGCACGGCTGCCCGCGGGCACCGTCGCCTTCGTGACCGACGCGACGACCGGCCAGGTCGTCATCACGCTCGGCTGGACGGCGCCGGGCGAGTCCGCCAGCACCTACACCACCTCGTCGGCGGTGCAGCAATGAACCGGCCCCCACTCCCCGTGTGCGCCACGACCCGCCGCCGCGACGCGCACCGGCGCCGCCAGGCCGGCGTCTCGCTGATCGAGCTGATGGTCGCGCTGGTGATCGGCCTGCTCGCGGTGCTGGTCATCACCCAGGTGCTGCTGGTCTTCGAAGGCAACAAGCGCACCACCACCTCGGGCTCCGACGCCCAGCTGACCGGCACGCTGGCGCTGCACACCATCCAGCGCGAGGTGCAGATGGCCGGCTATGGCCTCTCGACCAACCCGGCGGGGCTCGGCTGCACGATCCGTGCGGCGCTGTACGCGGCCAACGGCGGCAACCGGGTGCTGGCCCCGGTCCAGATCACCGATGGCGGCACCACCGGCCTGCCGGACACGCTGCGCATCCAGTACTCGTCGAAGGCGTCGTTCTCGGTGCCGACCCGCGTCACCGGCGACCACCCGCTGAGCGGAGCCGGCTCCACCGAGTTCACCGTCGGCAACGTCGTCGGCGTCGACAACCAGGACCTGATGGTCGCCGTGCCGGCCACCTGGAGCGCCACCGACACCTGCGTCGCGTTCCGTGTCAACGGCACGCCGAGCACCCCCGGCGCCAGCATCGCGCACGCCACCGGCGACACGAACAACTGGAACACCAACCTGCTGACCTTCTTCCCGACAGCGGGCTATGCCACCGGCAGCTACCTGCTGAACCTCGGCGCCGGCCTGGTCGACCGCACCTACTCGATCAGCGGCGGTCGCCTGCTGGTGCGCGATTACGACCCGCTGACCCTGGCCGCGGTGACCGAGGAACTGTTCCCGCAGGTCGTCAACTTCCAGGCCTTCTACGGCAAGGACACCGACGGCAACGGCTCGGTCGACCGCTACGACACCACCACGCCGACCACCGCGGCCGGCTGGGCGCAGGTGATCGCGCTGCGCATCGCGGTGGTGGTCCGCAGCGACCAGTACGAGCGCGAGAGCGAGGTCACGACCGCCGCGCTGCGCTGGGACCTGGGCGCCACGCCGACGGTGTCCGGCTCCGGCGTCGCCGCCTGCGGCAGCAGCCAGTGCCTCGACATCCCCCTCAACGTCGGCATCACCGACACGAGCTGGAAGCGCTACCGCTACAAGCTCTACGACACCGTGATCCCGCTGCGCAACGTCCTGTGGCGGACCTGACCATGCCCGTCGTCCTCTCCCGCTCCCTCGATCGCTCGCCGGCCGGCCGCCGCGCCCGCGGCGTGTCGCTGATCTTCGCGCTGCTGGCGCTGACGGCGATGTCGCTGGCCGCCGTCGCGCTGGTGCGCTCGGTCGATACCTCCAGCCTGGTCGTCGGCAACCTCGGTTTCCGCCAGGACGGCGTGCAGTACTCGTCGCGCGCCGCCGAGACCGCGATCACCTGGCTGCGCCAGAACCTGAGCGGCAGCCCCACCGTGCTCAACGGCGACAGCGGCGACGACGGCTACTACGCGACGGCGCTCGCCACCCTCGACCCGACCGGCCGCTCGACGACGAACACACGCGTCGTCGTCGACTGGGCGGGCAACAACTGCGCGGATTACGCGTCCGGCAGCTTCGCGGCCTGCGTGGTCCCTGAGAACCTGCCGCGCGACGCGACCTCGCGCAACACCTCCGCCTACGTCATCACGCGGCTGTGCACCGCGAAGCTGGCACCGTCGGACTCGGCCAATTCCTGCGCACGGGGGCTCACGTCCTCCGTCAGCGAAGGGGGCGAGAAAGGCGAGGTGAACTACAACCGGCAGCGGGGGTCCGTGGTCACGGACGCCGGCCCGTACTACCGCATCGTCGTCCGCACGACGGGGCCGCGCGACACGGTCTCGTACACCGAGACGATCATCCACTTCTGACCGTGGCGCACACCGCCGCGCCCCGAGGTTCGCCATGCCCGACTTCCCGCCGTTCCTTCGCAAGGCCACCGCCCCGCTGCTGACCGGCGCCGTGTGCGCCGGCCTCGCGCTGCCGGCCGGCAGCGCCGTCACCGACATCGCGAACGAGCCGGTGATCACGCGCAACAACGTCAGCGCCAAGCCCAACCTGATGTTCATCCTGGACGACTCGGGATCGATGGGCTGGAGCTACATGCCCGACGAACTGGGCGACAGCAACAACGACCCGCTGTACGGCAAGTACGGCTACTGGTCGTCGCAGTGCAACGGGCTGGCCTACGACCCGACGGTCACCTACCTGCCGCCGCTGAATGCCGACGGGACCTCGTTCCCGGCGATGAGCTACACCGCGGCGAAGGACGACGGTTTCGTCAGCACCTCGTCGACGGTCAACCTGAGCGGTTCGGCCTACTACCAGTACGCGACCACCGGCACGCTGCAGCCGAAGATGGGCTGGACCTATTCGAGCACCGGCGCGGTGGACACCACGACCACGTTCTACCGCGAGTGCATGAGCGACATCGGCGCCACGCCGGGCTCGTCGAAGTTCACGCGCGTCAACATGGACAGCGCGACCGCCGACCAGAAGATCAACTACGCGAACTGGCGCTCGTACTATGCGCGCCGCATCATGCTGATGCGCTCGGCGGTCGGCCGCGCCGTGCAGGCGCTGGACTCCAGCTACCGGGTCGGCTTCAGCCGCATCAACAGCACCACGATCACCGACGGCGCGAATTTCCGCGATGCCAAGGTCTTCGACGCGACGCAGAAGACCAACTTCTATTCCAGCCTCTATGGCGCACCTGTCGGCGGCGGCACGCCGCTGCGCGGCGCGTTGTCGAAGATCGGCCGCTACTACGCGAAGGCGCATTCGGGCCAGACCTACGACCCGGTGGAGTACTCCTGCCAGCGCAACTACGCGCTGCTGACGACCGACGGCTACTGGAACCTCGGCGGCTCGCCGGGCGTGGCCGAGAGCTCGAGCTATGGCCCGATCGACCTGGCCGGCAGCAACGTGGGCAACACCGATGCCGTCGAGCGCCGGCCGCTCTACGACGGCGGCACCGCCACCGTCACCGAGGTCACGCCGACCACGACGGTGACCATCCGCCGCACCGACACCCAGGTCCGCACCACCACCACCGAGCGCCGCACGCTGTATACCTACGCCGGCTGCGGCTTCCTCAGCTACCGCCGCACGGCCACGCCGCAGACGCGCACCCTGTCCTACGTGACGAGCACGACGAGCTATTCGCAACAGACGTTGACGAGCACCCGCACCGTGGTGACAACGAACGGGGCCGTGACCAGCGACACCACGTCCAACTCGACGACGACCTCCGTGCCGGCAGACCCGCCGGGGTCGACCTCGGTGTCGGCGACGACCGACTCCGGCTTCGTCAATGGTGTCGCGTCGACCGGCACCTGCCAGGTGTACTTCTCGACCCCTTCGTCCACCGCGACGACCTCGTCGACCACCACCAGCAACGTCGTCGACCCCGTCACCTCGGTCTACAACGTCACCGGCCCCACCGTCGGCGCGACGACCACGACCACCTCCGTCAGCGGCGGCACCAGCAACACGCTGTCGGACGTCGCGAACTACTACTACCGCACCGACCTGCGCACCGCCGCGCTCGGCAACTGCGCGTCGCGCGACGCGTCGAACAACGTGACGGACGTCTGCGAGAACAACGTGCCGGCCACCGACAACGCCAACCCGCTGGCCGACAACAACCGCGCCCAGCACATGACGACGTTCTCGATCGGCCTGGGCGTGAGCGGCACGCTGGCCTACCCGGGCGACCTGTCCGCGCTGACCAGCGGCACGAAGAGCTGGCCCGCGCCGACGACGTCGATCTCGGGCTCGTCCGGCGATGCGCGCAACATCGACGACCTCTGGCACACGGCGCTGAACGGACGCGGCCAGTACTACTCGGCGCTCAGCGCGACGGCGCTCAGCCAGGCCATTTCGGGCGTCGTCTCCGCGATCCGGGAAGCGTCCGGCGCCGGCACGGCCGCGTCCTTCAACACCCTGGCCTTCGTGCCGGGCTCCGGCAACCGCGTCTACCAGGCCGGCTACACCACCGCGTCCTGGGTCGGCGAGCTCCGGGCCTACGCGGTCGACGGCGCCACTGGCACGGTCTCGAACACGGCCGCCTGGTCGGCCAAGGAGCTGCTCGACGCCAAGGCACCGTCGTCGCGCAACATCTACTACCGCCAGCCCGGCACCACGGTCCGGCGCGACTTCACCTACGACAACCTGAACGCGGACGGGCTGGCGGCGACGCATTTCGCCAACCTCTGCTCCAAGCCCATCGTGGCCTCTCAGTGCAGCGGCCTCGGCGCCAACCTGACGGCGGCGAACAGCGCGTCCAACCTGGTCGCCTACCTGCGCGGCGATCGCACGAACGAGACCACGAACACGGTCTCGCCGCTGTACCGCACGCGGGCCAACCTGCTCGGCGACATCATCAACGGTGCCCCGGTGTACGTCGGCAAGCCGCCGTTCAACTACACCGACGCCGGCTACGCGAGCTTCTCGGCGGCCCAGGCGTCGCGCGCGCCGATGGTCTACGTGGGCGCGAACGACGGCATGCTGCATGCGTTCTCGGCCAGCACCGGCCAGGAGATGTGGGCCTACGTGCCGACCGGCGTGATGGCCAACATGTACCGGCTCGCGAACGTCTCCTACGGCAACAACCACACCTACTTCGTCGACGGCGAGCCGGTGGTGGGCGACGTCTACGTCGGCGGTGTCTGGAAGACCATCCTGATCGGCGGCCTGAATGCCGGCGGGCGCATGTATTACGCGCTCGACATCACCGACCCGGCGAACCCGCAGCCGCTGTGGGAGTTCACCGACACCAACCTCGGCCTGAGCTACGGCAACCCGGTCATCACCAAGCGCCAGGATGGCACCTGGGTGGTGGCCTTCGGCTCCGGCCTGAACAACACCAACGACGGCCTCGGCCGGCTGTTCGTGCTGAACGCCTACACCGGCGCGAAGCTGCTGGAGATCGCCACCACCGCGGGCAGCGCGGCCACCCCGAGCGGGCTGGCGAAGATCAATGCCTGGGTCGACAGCGGCGGCAACAACACCGCGCTGCGCATCTACGGCGGCGACCTGCTCGGCAACCTGTGGCGCTTCGACATCGACAACCGCGTGCAGCCCAACCTCGGCGCGATCGCGCTCGGCGTGCTGCGATCGGCCGGCGGCGCGATCCAGCCGATCACGACCAAGCCCGAGCTGGCACTGATCGACGGCACCTACCCGGTGGTCGCGGTCGGCACCGGCCGCTACCTCGGCCTGTCCGACATCACCGACACGACGCCGCAGGCGATCTATGTGCTGAAGGACGGCCTGACCGCCGGATCCGGCCTCGGCAATGTGCGCAGCAACGCCAGCGTGCAGCGCATCACGACGACCAACACGTCGACCGCCGTTTCCGCGGCCACCGGCACCGTCGACTGGAGCACCGCCAACGGCTGGTACCTCGACCTGCCGTCGAGTGGCGAGCGCGTGGTGGCGAACATGGCCGTCGCTTCCGGCGTGCTCACGGCCTCGACCGCGGTGCCGTCGGGCGATGCCTGCACCAGCGGTGGCTCGTCCTGGCTGTACCGGATCAACATCGCGTCGGGCCGCTCGGCAACCGATGGTGCGCCGGTCGGCGAGCTCTACGTGCGCGACGCGATCATCGTCGGCCTGACGGAGGCCAAGCTGTCCGACGGCAGCTCGGTCATCTACATCAAGGACAGCCGCGGCAACCAGCAGCTGCGCCAGCTGCCGCCACCGACCGACAGCAGCAGCAGCAGCACGCCGCGCCGCACCTCGTGGCGGGAACTGCTGAACTGAGTCCGGCCGGGGCCGGCGCCTGGCGGCGCCGGCCCTTGCGCTTCGCCACGGCCGCCTCGCTCGCGGCGCACGTCGGCCTGCTGGCCATCGCGGTGTTGCGGCTGCAGGGCTCGCCCGGCACCCCGGCCGGCATCGAGCGCCCGGTCGAGCTGCGGTGGCTGGCCGCCGCGGCCCCCGCCCGGGACGCTGCGCCGGACCCCGTGGGCGGGTCGTCGGCGCCGGAGACTGCGATCTCGCCAGCCACCGATGCCAGGCTCCAGCCGGCCGGCGCGGCCGCGGCGGCCGTCTCTGCGCTGCCCGGACCGGAGCGGTCGGACGCGGGTCCCGCAGAGGCGTCGGAGCCCGCCCGCCGGGCCGCTCTCCCTTCGGCGCCGGCCTCGTCGGCCGTGTCCGCCTCGGCGCCGGCGTCTGCCGCGGACGTCCCCGGCGCTTCCGTGGCCTCGGCGCCTCCCGACGCGCCGGGCCTGCCGCCCACGCTCGATCCACGCGCGGTCGTCGATGGCTACGTCCTGCGCCGCGCGCTCGACACGCCGCCCCGGCCGCGCAGCGAGGTGCCGCTGGCCTGGCCGCCCGGGTGGTTTTCGTCCGGGCCGATGGTGGGCGCCTTCACGGTGTTCATCGACGAGCGCGGCGTGGTGCAGCGCATCGTCGCCGATGGGCCGACGCTGCCGCCGCGGCTGCAGCAGGCGGCGGAGGAGGCCTTCAAGGCCACCGCGTTCGAGCCGGGCCGTGTCGGGGCGCAGGCGGTCAAGTCGCTGATCCGCGTCGAGGTGGCGTTCACGCAGGACACGCCGGTCCAGGGCGCGCCGACGGTGGTGCGGCAGCGCCCGCTGTGATCGGGCGACCGGCAGCCCGGCGCCCTGGTCGCCGGGCGAGGCACACTCGCGGGCATGGCGAGGCTTCCCCGGTTGGCGATCGATCGCCAGGTGCATCTCGTGGTTCACCGCTTGCGGCCCGATGCCGGGGTGTCCGCCGACGCCGCGGACCGGCGGGCCTGCGCCGACGCGCTGCGCGACCTGGTCCGCGAGCTGCGGATCGACGTGCATGCCTATGCGGTGCTGCCCGATGCGGTGCTGCTGCTGTTGACGCCGGCCCTCGGCGCCAGCCTGCCGGTGCTGATGCAACGCCTCGGCCGGCGCCATGTTGGTGCGCTGTCGCGACACCACGCGCTGGCGGGCTCGCCCTGGGCGGGCCGCTACCGCGTCGGCGTGCTGCAGCCGGAGCGCTACCTGCTGACCGCCATGCGCTGGGTCGAGGAGTCGCCGTCGCGGGCCGGCTGGGTGACCGCCCCGGCCGACTGGGAGGCCGGCAGCGCGGCCCACCACGCCGGCCGGCGTCAGGACCCGGTCGTGACCGACCATCCGCTGTTCTGGCAGCTCGGCAACACGCCGTTCGAGCGCGAGCGGGCCTGGCAGCGGTTGGCGGAGGAGCCGCCGGACCGCGCGGCGGAGGCCACGCTGCTGGCGGGCGTCGAGGCGGGCTGGGCGGTCGGCGATCCGGGCTTCATCCAGGCCCTGTCGATGGCGCAGGCACGGCGCTTGCAGCCGCTGCGCCGCGGCCGCCCCACGAAGCGGGCAGCCCGCCCTGAATCTGACCCCAATTAAGCTGGCGAGCGAGTTTCGCGCCAGAGAATTGGGGTCAGACAGGCCGTCTTTGTGCTTGAGTGCCTTGCTGCACTGCAGTATTCTCACGACCCTTTCCGATCCCCGTTGGAGCGCGCCATGTCGTCCGCCACGCCGCCTCTCGCCCCGTCCGCCCTGCCGGCCGCGGCGTCCGCCACCCCCGCCGAGCGTGCCGATGCGCTGCGGAACGGCCTGTACGACCCGGCGCTCGAGCACGACGCCTGCGGCGTGGGCTTCGTTGCCCACATCAAGGGGGCCAAGGCCCACAGCATCATCGGGCAGGGCCTGAAGATCCTCGAGAACCTCGACCACCGCGGCGCGGTGGGCGCCGACGCGCTGATGGGCGACGGCGCCGGCATCCTGATCCAGATCCCCGACGAGCTCTACCGCGCCGAGATGGCGGCCCAGGGCGTCGAACTGCCGCCGCCCGGCGAGTACGGCGTCGGCATGATCTTCCTGCCGAAGGAGCACGCCTCGCGCCTGGCCTGCGAACAGGCGCTGGAGCGTGCCGTGAAGGCCGAGGGCCAGGTGCTGCTCGGCTGGCGCGACGTGCCGGTCGACCGCGAGATGCCGATGTCGCCGACGGTGCGCGCGAAGGAGCCGATCATCCGCCAGGTCTTCATCGGCCGCGGCCCCGACGTGATCGTGCCGGACGCGCTGGAGCGCAAGCTCTACGTGATCCGCAAGACCGCGTCGTCCGCGATCCAGCGCCTGCAGCTCACCCACAGCCACGAGTACTACGTGCCCAGCATGAGCTGCCGCACGGTGATCTACAAGGGCCTGCTGCTGGCCGACCAGGTCGGCACGTACTACCTGGACCTGCAGGACCCGCGCGCCACCTCCGCGCTGGCCCTGGTGCACCAGCGCTTCTCGACCAACACCTTCCCCGAGTGGCCGCTGGCCCACCCCTACCGGATGGTGGCCCACAACGGCGAGATCAATACCGTCAAGGGCAACTTCAACTGGATGCGCGCCCGCGAGGGCGTGATGAAGTCGCCGGTGCTCGGCGAGGACCTGAACAAGCTCTACCCGATCAGCTTCGAAGGCCAGAGCGACACCGCGACCTTCGACAACGCGCTCGAGCTGCTGGTGATGAGCGGCTACCCGCTCGCGCACGCGGCGATGATGATGATCCCGGAGGCCTGGGAGCAGCACGCGACGATGGACGAGCGCCGGCGCGCGTTCTACGAGTACCACGCGGCCATGCTCGAGCCCTGGGACGGTCCGGCGGCGATGGTCTTCACCGACGGCCGGCAGATCGGTGCCACGCTCGACCGCAACGGCCTGCGCCCGGCGCGCTACATCGTCACCGACGACGACCTGGTCGTGATGGCCTCCGAGTCCGGCGTGCTGCCGTTCCCGCAGAACAAGATCGTCAAGAAGTGGCGGCTGCAGCCGGGCAAGATGTTCCTGATCGACTTCGACCAGGGGCGCATCGTCGACGACGAGGAGTTGAAGCACCAGTTCGCGTCCGCCAAGCCCTACCGGCAGTGGATCGAGAGCGTGCGCGTCAAGCTCGAGGACCTGCCCGCCGAAGGCGAGACGCCGGCCTTCGCCGAGACCCTGCTCGACCGCCAGCAGGCCTTCGGCTACACGCAGGAGGACCTGAAGTTCCTGATGAGCCCGATGGCCCAGTCCGGCGAGGAGGGCATCGGCTCGATGGGCAACGACTCGCCGCTGGCGGTGCTGTCGGACAAGAACAAGCCGCTGTACAACTACTTCAAGCAGCTGTTCGCCCAGGTCACGAATCCGCCGATCGACCCGATCCGCGAGGCGATCGTGATGTCGCTCGTGTCCTTCGTCGGCCCGAAGCCGAACCTGCTCGACATCAACGCGGTGAACCCGCCGATGCGCCTGGAGGTGCCGCAGCCCATCCTCGACGCCGCCGGCATGGCGCGGCTGCGCAGCATCGAGCGCCACACCTCGGGCAAGTTCAAGAGCTGCGTGCTCGACATCACCTACCCGCTGGCCTGGGGCAACGAGGGCGTGGAGGCCAAACTCGCGTCGCTGTGCGCGGAGGCGACCGACGCGATCCGCGACGGCCACAACATCCTGGTGATCTCCGACCGCCGCGTCGACCGCGACCACGTCGCGATCCCGGCGCTGCTGGCGCTGTCGGCGATCCACCAGCACCTGGTGCGCGCCGGCCTGCGCACCACCACCGGTCTGGTGGTGGAGACCGGCTCCGCACGCGAGGTGCACCACTTCGCGGTGCTCGCCGGCTACGGCGCCGAGGCCGTCCACCCCTACCTCGCGCTCGAGACCCTGGCCGCGCTGCACAAGGACCTGCCCGGCGCGCTGTCGGCCGAGAAGGCCATCGCCAACTACATCAAGGCGATCGGCAAGGGCCTGTCGAAGATCATGTCCAAGATGGGCGTGTCGACCTACATGTCCTACTGCGGCGCCCAGCTGTTCGAGGCGATCGGCCTCGAGAAGGGCCTGGTGCAGAAGTACTTCCGCGGCACGGCCTCGCAGATCGGCGGCATCACCATCTTCGACGTGGCGGAGGAGGCCATCCGCATGCACCGCGCCGCCTTCGGCGACGACCCGGTGCTCGCCGGCATGCTCGACGCGGGCGGCGAGTACGCCTGGCGCACCCGCGGCGAAGAGCACATGTGGACGCCGGATGCGATCGCCAAGCTGCAGCACAGCACGCGCGCGAACCGCTTCGAGACCTACAAGGAATACGCGCAGATCATCAACGACCAGTCGCGGCGCCACATGACGCTGCGCGGCCTGTTCGAGTTCCGCATCGACCCCGCGAAGGCCATCCCGCTGTCGGAGGTGGAGCCGGCGGCCGAGATCGTCAAGCGCTTCGCCACCGGCGCGATGTCGCTGGGTTCGATCAGCACGGAAGCGCATGCGACGCTGGCCGTCGCGATGAACCGCATCGGCGGCAAGAGCAACACCGGCGAAGGCGGCGAGGACCCGGCGCGCTACCGCAACGAGCTGAAGGGCATCCCGATCGCGCAGGGCACCAAGGTCAGCGAGGTGGTGGACGGCAAGGTGGTCGTCGTCGACTACGCGCTGAACGCCGGCGACTCGCTGCGCAGCAAGATCAAGCAGGTGGCCTCGGGCCGCTTCGGCGTCACCACCGAGTACCTGGTCAGCGCCGACCAGATCCAGATCAAGATGGCCCAGGGCGCGAAGCCCGGCGAGGGCGGCCAGCTGCCGGGCGGCAAGGTGTCCGAGTACATCGGCTTCCTGCGCTACTCGGTGCCCGGCGTGGGCCTGATCTCGCCGCCGCCGCACCATGACATCTACTCGATCGAAGACCTGGCGCAGCTCATCCACGACCTGAAGAACGTGAACCCGCGCGCGGGCATCAGCGTCAAGCTGGTCAGCGAGGTCGGCGTCGGCACGATCGCGGCAGGCGTCGCCAAGGCGAAGGCCGATCACGTGGTGATCGCCGGCCACGACGGCGGCACGGGTGCCTCGCCCTGGTCCTCGATCAAGCACGCCGGCACGCCCTGGGAACTGGGCCTGGCCGAGACCCAGCAGACCCTGGTGCTGAACCGGCTGCGCGGGCGCATCCGGGTGCAGGCCGACGGCCAGATGAAGACCGGCCGCGACGTGGTCATCGGCGCGCTGCTGGGCGCCGACGAGTTCGGCTTCGCCACCGCGCCGCTGGTGGTCGAGGGCTGCATCATGATGCGCAAGTGCCACCTGAACACCTGCCCGGTGGGCGTGGCCACGCAGGACCCGGCGCTGCGCCGCAAGTTCTCGGGCAAGCCCGAGCACGTGGTCAACTACTTCTTCTTCGTCGCCGAGGAAGCCCGCCAGATCATGGCGCAGCTCGGCATCCGGACCTTCGACGAACTCGTCGGCCGGGCCGACCTGCTCGACACGCGCAAGGGCATCGCGCACTGGAAGGCGCGCGGCCTGGACTTCTCGCGGCTGTTCCACCAGCCCGCGGTGCCGGCCGAGGTGGCGCGCCGGCAGGTCGAGACCCAGGACCACGGGCTGGCGCGCGCGCTGGACGTGAAGCTGATCGAGAAGTCCGCGGCGGCGCTGGAGCGTGGCGAGAAGGTGCAGTTCATCGAGGAGACGCGCAACGTCAACCGCACGGTCGGCGCGATGCTGTCCGGCGAGCTGGTGCGGCGGCACCCCGAGGGCCTGCCGGACCACACCATCTTCATGCAGCTCGAAGGCGTCGGCGGCCAGAGCTTCGGCGCCTTCCTCGCCAAGGGCATCACCCTCTACCTGATCGGTGACGCCAACGACTACACCGGCAAGGGCTTGTCCGGCGGCCGCATCGCGATCCGCCCGAGCATCGAGTTCCGCGGCGAGGCCACGCGCAACATCATCGTCGGCAACACGGTGCTGTACGGCGCCACCAGCGGCGAGGCCTTCTTCCGTGGCGTCGCCGGTGAACGCTTCGCGGTGCGGCTGTCGGGCGCGACTGCCGTCGTCGAGGGCACCGGCGACCACGGCTGCGAGTACATGACCGGCGGGACCGTGGCCGTGCTCGGCCGCACCGGCCGCAACTTCGCGGCCGGCATGAGCGGCGGCGTGGCCTATGTCTACGACGAGGACGGCCGCTTCGCGGAGCGCTGCAACACCGCGATGGTCTCGCTCGACAAGGTGCTGAGCGCGGCCGACCAGGCCGCCAGCGTCGAGCCGGCGATCTGGCACAAGGGCCAGGCCGACGAGACGCTGCTGAAGGGCCTGATCGAGGACCACCACAAGTGGACCGGCAGCCTGCGCGCGCGCGAGATCCTCGACCAGTGGCCGGAGGCGCGCGGCCGCTTCGTCAAGGTGTTCCCGAACGAGTACAAGCGGGCGCTGTCGGAGCTGAACGCGAGCCGCGAGGCCGGCGAGACGATCGCCAAGGCCAAGGGT
This sequence comes from Pseudideonella sakaiensis, assembly GCF_001293525.1. Taxonomy (GTDB): domain Bacteria; phylum Pseudomonadota; class Gammaproteobacteria; order Burkholderiales; family Burkholderiaceae_C; genus Ideonella_A; species Ideonella_A sakaiensis. The sequence goes on from NZ_BBYR01000011.1 coordinate 40,585, forward strand.
GGCGAGGCCAAGGCGAAGGCGGTCCCCGCCAAGTGACGGTCCCGCGGCCCGCGGGGCCGCGGGTCTTGTGCGAGGCCGGCGTTGCGCGCCGGCCGGTGCTGCAGACGATCGAAGGTGGAACGATGGGAAAAGTCACGGGGTTCATGGAGTACGAGCGGCTCGAGGAAGGCTACGAGCCGGTGCCGGTGCGCCTGAAGAACTACAAGGAGTTCGTCATCGGCCTGAAGGAGGACGAGGCGAAGGTCCAGGGCGCGCGCTGCATGGACTGCGGCACCCCCTTCTGCAACAGCGGCTGTCCGGTGAACAACATCATCCCGGACTTCAATGACCTGGTGTACCGCGGCGACTGGAAGAACGCGATCACCGTGCTGCACTCGACCAACAACTTCCCCGAGTTCACCGGCCGCATCTGCCCGGCGCCCTGCGAGGCGGCCTGCACGCTGAACGTGAACGACGACCCGGTCGGCATCAAGAGCCTCGAGCACGCGATCATCGACCGGGCCTGGATGGAGGGCTGGGTCCAGCCGATGCCGCCGAAGGCGAAGACCGGCAAGACGGTCGCCGTCGTCGGCTCCGGCCCGGCCGGCCTCGCCGCGGCCCAGCAGCTCGCGCGCGCCGGCCATGCCGTGACGGTGTTCGAGAAGAACGACCGGGTCGGCGGGCTGCTGCGCTACGGCATCCCCGACTTCAAGATGGAGAAGAGCCACATCGACCGCCGCGTCGCGCAGATGGAGGCCGAGGGCGTGGTCTTCCGCTGCGGCGTGCTGGTCGGTGCGATGCCCGCGGACAGCAAGGTGACGAACTGGGCGAAGGAGACGGTGACGGCGGATGCGCTGCGCGCCGAGTTCGATGCCGTGCTGCTGACCGGTGGCGCCGAGCAGTCGCGCGACCTGCCGGTGCCGGGCCGCGAGCTCGACGGCGTGCACTTCGCGATGGAGTTCCTGCCGCAGCAGAACAAGATCAACGCCGGCGACAAGTTGAAGGGACAGATCCGCGCCGACGGCAAGCATGTCGTCGTGATCGGCGGCGGCGACACCGGCAGCGACTGCGTCGGCACCAGCAACCGCCACGGCGCGGCCAGCGTGACGCAGTTCGAGCTGCTGCCCATGCCGCCCGAGCAGGAAGACAAGCCGCTGGTCTGGCCCTACTGGCCGATCAAGCTGCGCACCAGCTCCAGCCACGAGGAAGGCTGCACGCGCGAGTTCGCGATCGCCACCAAGGCCTTCCTGCCCGGCGAGGGCAAGGACAAGAACCGGGTGAAGGCGCTCACCACGGTGCGCGTCGAGTGGCAGGGCGGCAAGATGGTGGAAGTGGCGGGCAGCGAGCAGACGCTGCCGGCCGACCTGGTGCTGCTGGCCATGGGCTTCGTCAACCCGGTCTCCACCGTGCTCGATGCCTTCGGCGTCGACAAGGATGCCCGCGGCAATGCGCGCGCCGGCACCGACGAGGGCAGCGGCTACCGGACGAACGTCGAGAAGGTGTTCGCCGCCGGCGACATGCGCCGCGGCCAGTCGCTCGTCGTCTGGGCGATCCGCGAGGGCCGCCAGGCGGCACGCGCGGTCGACGCCTTCCTGATGGGGCGCAGCGACCTGCCGCGCTGACCACGCGCCCCGCGGCCGCGCCGGCGTCCGCCGGTGCCGCCTGGCCGCGGCGTCACCGGGCGTTGCCGTGCGGCCCCGGGGCCCCGCCCGCGCCCTGGCACGGGGATGGGTGTTATCCCCTATGATCCGGCGCCGAGCAGCGCATCGCGCGCCGAGCTCCTCGGCCCACCGATGCCTCCGTCCGCGACCCCCTCACCGTCCGCCAACCCTGCTGCGCCGCCGCTCGTCGAGCTGCGCGGGGTCACCTGCGGCTATGGCGACCGCGTCGTGCTGCGCGACGTCGACCTCGTGCTCCCGCGCGGCCGGGTGATCGGCCTGATGGGGACCTCGGGCGGTGGCAAGACCACCGTGTTGCGCCTGATCGGGCGCCAGATCCTGCCGATGCAGGGCCAGGTGCTGTTCGACGGCACCGACCTCGCGACGCTGGACCGCGACGGCCTCTACGCGGTGCGGCGGCGCATGGGCATGCTGTTCCAGTTCGGCGCGCTGTTCACCGACCTCTCGGTCTTCGACAACGTCGCGTTCCCGCTGCGCGAGCACACGCGGCTCGCCGAGCCGATGGTCCGCGACCTGGTGCTGATGAAGCTGAACGCCGTCGGCCTGCGCGGCGCTCGCGACCTGATGCCCTCCCAGGTCTCCGGCGGCATGGCGCGCCGCGTCGCGCTGGCGCGCGCGATCGCGCTCGACCCGGACCTCATCATGTACGACGAGCCTTTCGCCGGGCTGGATCCGATCTCGCTGGGCGTGGCCGCGCGGCTGATCCGCGAGCTGAACGATGCGCTGGGCATCAGCAGCATCGTCGTGTCGCACGACGTCGAGGAGACCTTCGCGATCGCCGACCACATCGTCTTCGTCGCCAACGGCCGCATCGCTGCCCAGGGCGCACCGGAGGAGATCCGTCGCAGCGAGGACCCGCTGGTGCGCCAGTTCTTCAATGCCTTGCCGGACGGACCGGTGCAGTTCCACTACGCCGCGCCCGACGTCGCGAGCGACTTCGGCGTGGCGGCCGGGCGGGGCCGATGATGCCCTGGTGGCTGCGGCCCGCATCGCTCGGCCTGGCGGCGCGCCGGCTGCTCGGCGACGTCGGCGCTGCCGCGCGCCTGCTGGCCCGGCTGCTGGCGCTGCTGCCGGCGGTGCTGCGGCGCGGACGGCTGGTCGTCGAGCAGCTCTACTTCGTCGGCAACCGCTCGCTGTCCATCATCGCGGTGTCGGGCCTGTTCGTCGGCTTCGTGCTCGCGCTGCAGGGCTACTACACGCTGCAGCGCTACGGCTCGGCGGAGGCGGTGGGGCTGCTGGTCGCGCTGAGCCTGGTGCGCGAGCTCGGCCCGGTGGTCACGGCGCTGCTGTTCGCGGGCCGCGCCGGCACCTCGCTGACCGCCGAGATCGGCCTGATGAAGGCCGGCGAGCAGCTGACGGCGATGGAAATGATGGCCGTCGACCCGGTGCAGCGGGTGCTCGGGCCGCGCTTCTGCGCCGGTCTGGTCGCCATGCCCCTGCTGGCCGCCGTCTTCAGTGCCGTCGGTATCCTGGGCGGCTGGCTGGTGGCCGTGCCGATGATCGGCATCGACGCGGGCTCCTTCTGGTCGCAGATGCAGGGCGGCGTCGACGTCTGGGCCGACGTCGGCAACGGGGTGATCAAGAGCGTGGTGTTCGGCCTGACCGTGACCTTCGTCGCGCTGCTGCAGGGCTATGCCTGCAAACCGACGCCGGAGGGCGTGGCCCAGGCCACCACGCGGACCGTCGTGATGTCGTCCCTGTCCGTGCTGGGGCTGGACTTCATCCTCACCGCGATGATGTTTTCGATCTGAAGGAACGAGGAAGCGACGATGCCGCAATCCCGTCATGACGTGTGGGTGGGCCTGTTCGTGATGCTCGGCGCCGCGGCGCTGCTGTTCCTGGCCCTGAAGTCCGGCAACCTGCTCAGCCTGAGCTTCGCCGAGACCTACCCGGTCACGGCCCGCTTCGACAACATCGGCGGGCTGAAGGCGCGCGCGGCCGTGAAGAGCGCCGGGGTGGTCGTCGGCCGCGTCGAGTCGATCGGCTTCGACGACAAGACCTTCCAGGCCACGGTCACGATGCAGCTGGAGAAGCGCTTCGCCTTCCCGAAGGACAGCTCGGCCAAGATCCTGACCTCCGGCCTGCTCGGCGAGCAGTACATCGGGCTCGAGGTCGGCGGCGCGGACAAGAACCTCGCCGCCAACGACACCATCACGCAGACGCAGTCGGCCGTGGTGCTGGAGAACCTGATCAGCCAGTTCCTGTTCAACAGGGCCGCCGATGCGGGCTCGACGGAGGGAGCGAAGAAATGAGTGCCGAAGCGCCGTCGATCACCGTTGCGCGGGCGTCCCGGCTGCGACGGCTTGGGTTGGGCCTGCTGCTCGGCCTCAGCCTGGCGGTCGCGGGCTGCGCCACCACCGGTCGCAGCGCGGGCCAGAAGCTGGACCCGTGGGAGAACTGGAACCGCAAGGTCTTCGCCTTCAACGAGGGCCTGGACGAGAAGGTGCTGAAGCCCGTGGCCACGGTCTACAGCGAGGTCGTGCCGCAGCTGGTGCGCCAGGGCGTGGCCAACTTCTTCAACAACGCCTCCGACGCCTGGTCGGCGGTCAACAACTTCCTGCAGCTGAAAATCGAGGCCGGGCTGGTCGACGTGATGCGCGTGGGCACGAACACCGTGCTCGGCCTGGGCGGCGTGCTCGACCCGGCCAGCGAGATGGGCATGGAGCGCCACGGCGAGGACTTCGGCCAGACGCTCGGCTACTGGGGCTTCGGCGCGGGCGCCTACGTGGTGTGGCCGGTGTTCGGTCCGTCGACGGTGCGTGACTCGATCGCGCTGCCGCTGGACCGCTCGGTCTCGCCGGCGGTGGTCATCCACGACGGCGGCGCCGTGACGGGCATCACGCTGCTGCAGATCGTCAACACGCGCGCGAACCTGCTCGGTGCCAGCCGGGTGCTGGACGACATCGCGCTCGACAAGTACACCTTCGTCCGCGACGCCTACCTGCAGCGCCGGCGCAGCCTGGTGTTCGACGGTGAGGAGCCGGACGCGGGGGGCGACGACGGTGACAAGGGGGCGCCCGCCGAAGCGCCGGCGCGCAAGGGCAGCGGTCCGCGCGACGCAGCCCCGCCTGCCGCAAAGGCTGCGGCCTCGGCGGCGTCGCGCTGAGTCACGCGGCCGGCCAACCGTCGGACCGGCACGCGCGTTGAGGGAAGGCGGGCGAGGAACCCGCGCCGTCCCACGCGGTCAGACCCGACGCCGGGCCTGCACGGCCCCCACGAGGAACACACCATGACACTCTTGAAACGTTTGCTTGCCTTCGCCGGTGCCGCGGTCTTCGCGGTGGCTGTTCACGCTGCCGGGGAGGCGCCGGACGCGCTGATCAAGCAGGTCTCCACCGACGTACTGGCGGCGGTGAAGGCCGACAAGAACATCCAGGCCGGCGATACACAGCGGGTGATGGGCCTGGTCGACACCAAGGTGATGCCCCATGTCAACTTCCAGCGCATGACCGCCTCGGCCGTCGGCCGCTTCTGGCGTACCGCCACGCCGGACCAGCAGAAGCGCCTGCAGGAGGAATTCAAGATCCTGCTGGTGCGCACCTACGCCGGTGCACTGGCCCAGGTGCGGGATCAGACCGTCGCGCTGAAGCCGATGCGTTCCAACCCGAGCGACACCGAGGTGATCGTCCGCACCGAGGTGCGCGGCAGCGGCGACCCGATCCAGCTCGACTACCGCCTCGAGAAGGCCGACGCCGGCTGGAAGATCTACGACGTCAACGTGATGGGGATCTGGCTGGTCGAGAACTACCGCAACAGCTTCGCGCAGGAGATCGGCAACAACGGCGTCGACGGCCTGATCGCCAAGCTCGCGGAGCGCAACAAGGCCGCCGGTTCGGGCGCCAAGTCCTGAGTCGCCACGCCGGGCCTGCCATGTCCCTGCTCGTGCTGCCTGCCAGCCTGACGCACCGCGAGGCACCCGACGCGGTGCGCATGCTGGCCCAGACACTGCGCGGCCAGCCGGCGGGCGGCAGCGAGCCGGTGACGGTGGATGCCTCGGCGCTGAAGCAGTTCGATTCGTCCGCGCTGGCGGTGCTGCTGGAATGCCAGCGCCTGTCCGGCGCGCTCGGGCGCTCGCTGGCGCTGCGCCATGCGCCGCCGAAGCTGCGGCAGCTGGCGCGGCTGTACGGCGTGGACGGCTTGATCGACGACGGCCCCGCCCCCGCTCGACCCGCTCAGGGCGAGCGCGGTTCCGCCGAAACCGCCAGCGCGCCGTCCGCGTCGGCCGTCGCATCGTCCGGGGCCGGGTAGCGCTTCACGCGCAGGTTGCGCTTGATCTCCTGCAGCGCCGGCCGCCGCTCGCCCGGCAGGCGCAGCGCGACGGCGGTGGTCAGGATGTCGATCACCGTCAGGTGCAGCAGCCGCGACACCATCGGGCTGTAGCGGTCGTGGTCCTCCGGGTGGTCGACCGCGAGGAGCACCTGGTTCGATCCCTGCGCCGTCAGGGCCAGCGGTGAGCCGCTGCAGGTGATCAGCACCGTCACCGCGCCCTTGCGCCGCGCGATCTCCAGCGCCTCGAGCAGGTCGCGGCTGCGGCCGGAATTGCTGATCGCGACGACGCAGTCGCCGGGCCGCAGCATGGTCGCGCTCATCACCTGCACGTGCGGGTCGATGATGGCCTGCACGTGCACACCCAGGCGGAAGAACTTGTGCTGGGCGTCGAGCGCGACGATGCCCGAGTTGCCGATGCCGTAGAACTCGATCCGACGGCCCGCGAGGCCCGCCTCGGTCAGCGCGCTGATCGCGCGCTCGAAGGCGTGGCTGGCCGCCTCGTTGCGGTAGCGCAGCAGCGCCGAGACCGTGTTGTCGATCAGCTTCACCACGATGTCGCCCGGCTTGTCGTCCTCGTCGACCGCGCGGTGCACGAAGGGGACGCCTTCGTTGACGGTACCCGCGAGCTTGCGTTTGAAGTCCGCGAGGCCGTCGTAGCCGACGCTGCGGCAGAACCGCACCACGGTCGGCTTGCTGACACCCGCGCGGCCGGCGAGCTCGGCCACCGGCCGCTGCACGAAGTCGCGCGGATCCTCGAGCAGCAGCGCGGCGACGCGGCGCTCGGCGGGCGAGAGCGCCGCCCGCGACGCGGCGATGCGGTTCAGGATGTCCATCGCGACGCGGCCCGGCTCACTGTTCTTCCGGCCAGGCGAAGCCGTCGCGCGCCACCAGCGCGCTCGCGGCGGCGGGCCCGCCGCTGCCGGCGGCATAGGGCCGCGGACCGCCGCCGGCCGCGTCCTCGCGGCGCCAGGCCTCGAGCACCGGTTCGACCCAGCGCCAAGCCTGTTCCTGCTCGTCGCTGCGCACGAACAGGTTCAGGCGCCCCGCGATCGACTCCAGCAGCAGGCGCTCGTAGGCGCCGACGCGGTCCTCGGCGAAGGCCTTGTCGAAGTCCAGGTCCAGCGACACCGGCGTCAGCGCCTCGCCCTGCGCATGGCCCTTCGCGGCCATCAGGTGCAGCTCCAGGCCGTCTTCCGGCTGCAGCTTGATGACCAGCCGGTTCGCCGCGGCGCTGCCGGGGAAGATGCTGTGCGGCGTCGGCCGGAAGTTGACGACGATCTGCGCTTCGCGCTGCGCCAGCCGCTTGCCGGTGCGCAGGTAGAAGGGCACGCCGGCCCAGCGCCAGTTCTGCACCTCGGTGCGCAGCGCGACGAAGGTTTCGCAGCGGCTGCCCTCGGGGACCTTGGCCTCCTCCAGGTAGCCGGGCACGGGCTGGCCGTCGACGTGGCCGCGGCGGTACTGGCCGCGCACCACGTCGCGCGCCACCCGCTCCTCGGTGAAGGGCTGCAGCGAGCGCAGCACCTTGAGTTTCTCGTCGCGGATCGCGTCCGCGTCGTTGCGCGAGGGCGGTTCCATCGCGACCATCGTCAGCAGCTGCAGCGCGTGGTTCTGCACCATGTCGCGCAGCGCGCCGGTGCGGTCGTAGAAGTCGCCGCGGGTGCCCACGCCCAGGCTCTCGGCCAGCGTGATCTGGATGTTGGCGATGCTGTCGCGGCGCCACAGCGGCTCGAACAGCGCATTGCCGAAGCGCAGCGCCATCAGGTTCTGCACCGAGGGCTTGCCGAGGTAGTGGTCGATGCGCAGCGCCTGCGTCTCGCCGAAGGTGGCGCGCACGACGCGGTTGATCTCCTGCGCACTGGCCAGGTCGTGGCCGAGCGGCTTCTCCAGCACCACGCGCACCTGCGGCCCGTTCAGCCCCACCGCGCCGAGCTGGGTGCAGATCTGCGGGAACAGGTGCGGGCTGGTCGCGAGGTAGAGCACCACGGTGTCCGCGCCGCGCGTGGCGACCCAGTCGAGCAGGCCGGCGTAGTCCGCCGGCTGCGACAGGTCCATGCGCCGGTAGTGCAGCAGCTCGGCGAAGCGGGCGAACTCCTCGTCGTTTGGGCGCTTGGCGCCTTCCACGTCCTGGAAGCGATCCTTCAGCCAGCGCCGGTAAGCGTCGTCGTCCTGCTCGTCGCGGGCCACGGCCAGGATGCGGCCGCCGGCCGGCAGCTTGCCGTGCCGGAAGGCCTGGAACAGGGCCGGCATCAGCTTGCGCCAGCTCAGGTCGCCGGTGCCACCGAAGAAAATCAGGTCGAAGGACATGTCAGCATCGGCCGCGAGGCCGCGATAATCCGCCGATGTAACTCGGTTACATCGAATCATGCCCAATCTGAACCCGTTGGTCAAATCCCGGGTTCCGGACCTTCGAGGAACGCCATGAACCCGCTCGACCAGCTGAAGCAGTTCACCACCGTGGTGGCCGACACCGGCAACTTCCGCCAGCTCGCGGCCTTCGCGCCGCAGGATGCGACCACCAACCCGTCGCTGATCCTCAAGGCGGTGCAGCAGCCGGACTACGCGCCGCTGCTCGACGAGGCGGTCGCGGCGCATCGGTCCGCGCCGGTCGACGAGATCGTCGACCAGGTGCTGGTGCGCTTCGGCCGCGAGATCCTGGCGCTGATCCCGGGCCGCGTGTCGACCGAGGTGGATGCCCGGCTGTCCTTCGACACCGCGGCCACCGTGGCCCGCGCGCACCGCCTGATGGCGCTCTACGAGGAGGCCGGCATCGGCCGCGAGCGGGTGCTGGTCAAGATCGCCGCGACCTGGGAAGGCATCCAGGCGGCGCGCATCCTCGAGCACGAGGGCATCCACTGCAACCTCACGCTGCTGTTCGCGTTCTGCCAGGCGGTGGCCTGCGGCGACGCGGGCGTCCGCCTGATCTCGCCCTTCGTCGGCCGCATCTACGACTGGCACCGCAAGGCCGCCGGCAGCGCCTGGGACGAGGCGGCCCAGGCCGGCCCGAACGACCCGGGCGTTCGCTCGGTCGCCCAGATCTACGCCTACTACAAGAAGTTCGACATCCCGACCGAGGTGATGGGCGCGAGCTTCCGCAACCTGGGCCAGATCCTCGCGCTGGCCGGCTGCGACCTGCTGACGATCAGCCCCGAACTGCTGGCCGCGCTGCAGGCCGCCGACACGCCCGTGGTGCGCCGCCTCGACCCGGCCACCGCCCGCGCCGACACCACGGTCCATGCCGTCAGCTTCAACGAGGCCAGCTTCCGCTACGCGCTGAACGCCGATGCGATGGCGACCGAGAAGCTGGCCGAGGGGATCCGGGCCTTCGCGGCCGATGCGCAGCGGCTGGATGCGCTGATCGAGGACCGGCGCGCGTCGCCCGCCGCCTGAGGCTGCGTGCGGGGCGCACATGCCGGCCGGTGGCGTGGCGGATTCCTCGTTCCGCGCGGCCGGCGCGCCCCGTGGTGCCGCCAGCCCGGTCCACAATGCCGGCCGAACCTGCGCTGCGCGGCCCTTGCCGCGGCCAGCGCGCCGCCCCGACCCGTCCCGCCCGCCGGAGCCTCGCATGCACCCCGTCCGTCCCCGTCCGTCCTCCTCGCTGCGCCTGGCCGCCCTGGCGCCGGCCCTGCTCCTCGGCGCCTGCATGGCCACCGCACCGACCGTGGGCGGCGGCAGCAAGGGCGCCGTCACCGGCTCGGCGGGAGGCGCCACCACGGCGAACGCGAACAGCCAGCTCGAGCGCTGCGACCAGGCGCTCGGCACGCTGTCGGTGGTCGAGGACCAGAACGCGCCGTGGTACCAGTCCCTGCGCAGCTACCAGCTCGGGTCGACCGTGCCCGTGCTGCGGATGATGGTGCAGCAGAGCAACTGCTTCGTCGTCGTCGAGCGCGGCGCCGCGATGAACAACATGAACACCGAGCGCGCGCTGCAGCAAAGCGGCGAGATGCGCGCCGGCAGCAATTTCGGCAAGGGCCAGATGGTCGCGGCCGACTACACGATGAGCCCGAGCATCCAGTTCGCGCAGCGCACCGGCGGCGTCGGCGGCGGCCTGGCCGGCTTCAGCAAGGGGCTGGGCGTGCTCGGCACGATCGCCGGCGGCATGAAGCAGAACGAGGCGTCGACGACCCTGCTGCTGGTCGACAACCGCTCCGGCGTGCAACTGGCGGCGGCCGAGGGCAGTGCCAGCAACATGGACTTCAACCTGCTCGGCGGCGCCTTCGGCAGCCGGCTCGGCGGCACCGCCGGCGGCTACGGCAGCACGCCGGAGGGCAAGATCATCGTCGCGGCCTTCGCCGACAGCTACAACCAGCTGGTGCAGTCGGTGCGCAACTACCGGGCGCAGAACGTCAAGGGCGGGCTCGGCACGGGCGGCGCGCTCGGCGTGCAGGGCGGCCCGCCGCCGAAGCGCTGAGCCTCGTGGCCGCGGCTCAGGGCCGCGGCTGCGCCAGCCACTGCTCCACCATCCGCACCCACAGCGTCGCGCCGAGCGGAATGAGCTCGTCGTTGAAGTCGTAGCTCGGGTTGTGCAGCATGCAGGGCCCGAGGCCATGGCCCCCGTCGCGGTGGCTGCCGTCGCCGTTGCCGATCAGCAGGTAGCAGCCGGGGATCTTCTGCAGGTAGTAGCTGAAGTCCTCGGCGCCCATCGTGGGCTCGAACTCGAGCACGTTCTCCGCGCCGACGATGTCGGCCATCACGCGGCGTGCGAAGGCCGTCTCGGTCGGGTGGTTGATGGTCGGCGGGTAGTTGCGCACGAACTCGAACTCGGCGCTGGCCTCGAACGCGGCCGCGGTGTGCTCGGTCAGCTCGCGCATGCGCTGCTCGATGCGGTCGAGCACTTCGAGCGTGAAGGTGCGCACCGTGCCGCGCAGTTCGCAGGCATCGGGCACCACGTTCACGGCCTCGCCGGCGCGGATCATCGTCACCGAGATCACCGCCGGATCGATCGCCCGCAGGTTGCGGTTGACGATGGTCTGGAAGGACTGCACCAGCTGGCAGGCCAGCGGCACCGGGTCGACGCCGTTGTAGGGCATGGCCGCGTGTGCTCCCTTGCCGCGCAGCGTGATGCGGAACTCGTTGCTGCTGGCGAAGCAGGGCCCGCTCTTGACCGCGAACTGGCCCGCCTGCATGCCGGGCCAGTTGTGGGCACCGAAGATCGCCTCCATCGGGAAGCGCTCGAACAGGCCGTCCTTGATCATCTCGCGCGCGCCGCCGCCGCCTTCCTCGGCGGGCTGGAACACCAGGTAGACGGTGCCGTCGAAGTTCCGGTTCTGCGACAGGTGGCGGGCCGCGGCGAGCAGCATCGCGGTGTGGCCGTCGTGGCCGCAGGCGTGCATGCGGCCGGGGTGGCGGCTGGCGTGCGCGAAGGTGTTGTGCTCGGTCATCGGCAGCGCGTCGATGTCCGCGCGCAGGCCGACGGCGCGGTTGCTGCTGCCATTGCGGATCACGCCGACGACGCCGGTGGTGCCGAGGCCCCGGTGGATGGGGATGCCCCATTCGCTCAGCTTGCCCGCGATCACGTCGGCGGTGCGCCGCTCCTCGAAGCACAGCTCCGGATGGGCGTGCAGGTCGCGCCGGACGCTGGCGATGGCGGCGGCATCGGCGAGGATGGATTCGATCAGGCGCATGGTCTCCGGCTCCGTCGTGCCGCCGGGACAGCGAGGGGAGGGCCGCGGCGGGGTTCGGGGCAGTGTAGCGTCGGGTCGGAGCCCCCGCCGGCGGCCGGGTGCCGGGCCTGTGCCATCATCGCGGCCCGCCTGCCGTTCCCGTCGTGACTGCGTCCTCCGTGCCTTCCCCGTCGACCGAGCGGATCGTGCGTGGCGCCTGCCCGCACGACTGCCCGGATACCTGCGCGCTGCGCATCACCGTGCGCGACGGCGTGGCCGTGAAGGTCCAGGGCGACCCGGAGCACCCGCCGACCCATGGCGCGCTGTGCACCAAGGTCTCGCGCTACGCCGAGCGCACCTACCACCCCGAGCGCGTGCTGCACCCGCTGCGCCGCATCGGCCCGAAGCGCGCCGGCGAGGCACCGCGTTTCGAGCGCATCGGCTGGGACGAGGCGCTCGGCGAGATCGCCGGGCGGCTGGGCGCGATCGCTGCCCGCGACCCCGAGGCCATCCTGCCCTACAGCTATGCCGGGACCATGGGCCTGCTGCAGGGCGAGAGCATGGACCGCCGCTTCTTCCATCGCCTCGGCGCCTCGCTGCTGGACCGCACGATCTGCGCCAGCGCCGGTGCGGCGGCGCTGACCGCGACCTATGGCGGCAAGGTCGGCATGCACCTCGAGGCCTTCGCGCACAGCCGGCTGATCCTGATCTGGGGCAGCCACTCGATCGCGTCGAACCTGCACTTCTGGACCTTCGCCCAGGCCGCCAAGCGCGCTGGCGCAAAGCTGGTCTGCATCGACCCGCGCCGCACCGAGACGGCCGACAAGTGCCACCAGCACCTGGCGCTGCGCCCGGGCACCGACGGCGCGCTCGCGCTCGGCCTGATGCACGAGCTGGTGGTGAATGGCTGGATCGACGAGGCCTACGTCGCCGCGCACGTGCAGGCCGGCCCCCGCGGCTGGGCCGCGCTGCGTGAGCGCGCACTGGCCTGGCCGCCCGAGCGTGTTGCCGACGAGTGCGGCCTGACGGCCGACGAGGTGCGGGGGTTGGCGCGCGACTACGCGACGCTGGCGCCCGCCGCGATCCGGCTGAACTACGGCATGCAGCGCGCGCGCGGCGGCGGCAACGCGGTGCGGCTGATCGCGCTGCTGCCCTGCCTGATCGGCGCGTGGCGCGATCCCGCGGGGGGGATGCTGCTGTCGGCGTCCGGCTGGTTCCCGCGCGACGGTGTGGCGCTGCAGCGTCCGCAGCTGCTCGGTGCGCGCCGCCCGCGCACGCTCAACATGAGCACGATCGGCGACGACCTGCTGCGCGACGGCGGCGAGCCGCTGCCCGACGGCAGCCGCTTCGGCCCGCGCATCGAGGCGATCGTGGTCTACAACAGCAACCCGGTGGCGGTGGCGCCCGAGTCGGCGAAGGTGGTGCGCGGCTTCGAGCGCGCGGACCTGTTCACCGTGGTGCTCGAGCACTTCATGACGGACACCGCCGACCTCGCCGACATCGTGCTGCCGGCCACCACCCAGCTCGAGCACCTGGACGTGCACACGAGCTACGGCCACACCTACGTGCTGCGCAACGAGCCGGCGATCGCGCCGCTCGGCGAGGCGCTGCCGAACACCGAGATCTTCCGCCGCCTGGCGCGCCGCATGGGCTTCGACGACGCGGACTTCGCCGACGACGACGAGGCGCTCGCCCGCCAGGCCTTCGGCGGCGCGGTCGATGCGGCGGCGCTGGCCTCGGCGGGCTGGCTGAAACTGCCGTTGCCGGACGCGCCGTTCGCGCACGGCGGCTTCCCGACGGCCGACGGCCGGGTGATCGTGGATGCGCCGCAGCATGGCGTGCCCGACTACCTGCCGAACCACGAATCGCCGCGCTCGACGCCGGCGCTCGCCGCCCGCTTCCCGCTGGCGATGATCTCGCCGCCGGCGCGCCACTTCCTCAACTCGAGCTTCGTCAACGTGCGCAGCCTGCGGGCCATCGAGGGCCGGCCGCTGCTCGAGATCCACCCCGACGATGCCGCGCCGCGCGGCATCGCCGACGGCCAGCGCGTGCGCGTCTTCAACGACCGCGGCGAGCACCATTGCCATGCCGCGGTCAGCACCCGTGCGCGGCCCGGCGTGGTGGTCGGACTCGGCATCTGGTGGCGCAAGCTCGGCGAGGACGGCACCAACGTGAACCAGCTGACGCACCAGCAGCTGACCGACCTCGGGCGGGCACCGTGCTTCTACGACTGCCTGGTCGAGGTGAGCACGGCGCCGGCGCCGGCCGAGGGGTTGCGGCCGGCCGAGGCCCTCGGGTGAGCCACGGGCGCGGTGCCGTCGGCCCGCGGCGGCGCTGGCGGGCGGCGCTGGCCGTGCTCGCCGGCCTCGCGCTGGCGGGCTGCGCGCAGGTCGGCTACCTGGCCCAGTCGGTCGGTGGCCACCTGCAGGTGCTGCAGGCCGCCCGCCCGGTGTCGGATTGGCTGGCGGACCCGGCCACGCCCGAACCGCTGCGCCAGCGCCTGCAGCTCAGCCAGCAGATGCGCGACTTCGCCAGTGCCGAACTGCGGCTGCCGGACAACGCCAGCTACCGGCGCTATGCCGAGCTGGGCCGGGCCTCGGTGGTCTGGAACGTGGTGGCCGCGCCCGAGCTGGGGCTGCAGCTGCAGACCTGGTGCTACCCGGTGGTCGGCTGCGTCGGCTACCGCGGCTACTACGCGCAGGCCGATGCCGAGCAGGCCGCTGCGCCCCTGCGGGCCCAGGGCCTGGAGGTGCAGGTCTACGGCGTGCCGGCCTACTCGACGCTCGGCAAGCTGCCCGGTCGCTGGTTCGCGGATCCGCTGCTGAACACCTTCCTCAACGTTCCCGAAGCCGACCTGGCGCGGCTGATCTTCCACGAACTGGCGCACCAGGTGGCCTACGCGGCCGGCGACACCGTGTTCAACGAGTCCTTCGCGACCGCGGTGGAGCGGCTGGGTGGCGAACGCTGGCTGGACGCGCATGGCGGTGCCGCCGCGCGCGCCGCCGTGGCCGCGCAGGACCGGCGTCGCGAGGAGTTCCGAGCCTTCGTGCTCGGCGTGCGGGACCGCCTGCAGGCGGTCTACGCCGGCCCGGGCCGCGATGACGAGAAGCGGGCCGCGAAGGCGCAGGTCCTGGCCACGATGCGCACGGACTACGAGCAGCTGAAGCGCGAGCGCTGGGGCGGGTTTTCCGGGTACGACGCCTGGTTCGCGCGCGCCAACAATGCGTCCTTCGCCATCCTCGGCGCGTACCACGGCCTGGCGCCGAACTTCGAGCGGCTGTTCGCCCGCGAGGGCGGCGACTTCGAGCGTTTCTACGCCGAGGTGCGGCGCCTCGCAGCCCTGCCGGCGGCGACGCGCCGCAGCGAGATCGAGGCGCTCGCGCGCTGACCCTGTCCGTCCCACCACCGCTTCCCGGCCCACGCCGTCCGCCGCATGCCCGACATCCACATCCACCGCCAGCACCGCCTGGGCCTGCCGCGGGCCCGCGAGATCGCCCTGCAATGGGCCGAGGAGGTGGAGGCCAAGTTCGACATGGAGTGCACGATCGAGGAGGGCGAGACCACCGACACCGTGCACTTCAAGCGCATCGGCGCGAGCGGCACGCTGGCCGTCTCGGGCGAGGCCTTCGTGCTCGATGCGCGGCTCGGCTTCCTGCTCGGGGCCTTCGCCCGCACCATCGAGAGCGAGATCGAGCGCAACCTCGATGCGCTGCTGGAGGCCGAGGCGCGGCCGGCGGCGAAGCGGGCCGCGGCCAGGAAGTCGCCCGCGGCGACGAAGACGACGGCGCGCAAGGCGCCGGCCGCGAAACCCCCGCGCTGACCCGGGGCCGCCGCCCGGCCGGGCCCGCGGCTTACTTGAGCGACTCGATCAGGTCGATGTAGGCCTGCTTGGCCTCGTCCGCGGACATGCCCTTCAGCCCGTTCCAGGCATCCCATTTGGCCCGGCCGACCAGGTCGGTGATGCCGGGGCGCTTGCCGTCCACGTCGCCGCTGCTGCCCTGCTTGAACAGCGCGTAGAGCTTCAGCAGCGTGGCGTTGTCCGGCCGTTCGGACAGCTGCTTCGAGTCGGCGACGGCCTGGTCGAACTGGGCTTGCAGGGACATGGTGTCTCCGTGCCGCGGCGTGGCGCGGCTGGTGAAAGTGGTGATTGACGCTCGGGATGCTAGCAAGCATCGTCGCCGCAGTTTCCCGAGGAGAACCCCCGATGTCCCCCGAGCCCCACCCGGCCGGGCTGCCGCCGGCAGCCGACACGGCCGTGGCCGAAGCCGCGCCGCCGCGCAGCGAACGCATGTCGCGGGTCGACACCGCGTGGCTGCGGATGGACAACGACGTCAACCTGATGATGATCGTCGGCGTCTGGCTGCTGCAGCCCGGCATCGCCCGCGAGGACCTGGTCGCGCGCATCGAGGACAAGCTGCTGAAGTACGGCCGCTTCCGGCAGAAGGTGGTGGAGGACGCGGTCGGCGCCCGCTGGGTCGACGACGAGGACTTCGACGTCGGCCACCACCTGGTCCAGCTGCGGCTGCACCCGCGCGCCGGCCAGGACGAGCGCGGTGCGCTGCAGGAACTGGTCGGCGAGCTGACGACCACGCCGCTCAATGCGGCCCGCCCGCTGTGGCAGTTCCACCTGATCGACGACTACGAGGGCGGCAGCGCGCTGGTGGCCCGGGTGCACCACTGCATCGCCGACGGCATCGCGCTGATCTCGGTGATGCTGTCGATCACCGATGGCGGCGCCGATCCGCCGTCGCGCCGGCGCCGCCGAACCGGTGGAACCGATGACGCGGGCGACTGGCTGGGCGACCTGGTGCGCCCGCTGTCGGGCGCCGTGCGCAAGGCGGTGGACCTGACGGGGCAGGGCGTGGAGCGCAGCCTCGCGCTGCTGACGAATCCCCAGGCCCTGCCCGAATCGATGGAGCTGGCAAGGGTGGGGGTGCAGGTCGTCAGCGACCTTGCCGCGCTGGCGCTGATGGCCGACGACACGCCGACGCGGCTGAAAGGGCGCCCCGCCGGCTCCAAGCGCGTCGCGTGGGGCGAGCCGATTCCGCTGGACCGTGTCAAGGCGGTCGGCAAGGCGCTCGGCGGCTCGGTCAACGACGTGCTGCTGGCCTGCGTCGCCGGCGCCTTCGGCGCCTACCTGCGTCGCCACGGCGACGCCACCGCGGGCTGCGAGATCCGTGCGATGGTGCCGGTCAACCTGCGGCCGATGTCCGAGGCCTGGAAGCTCGGCAACCGCTTCGGGCTGGTGCCGCTGGTGCTGCCGCTGGGCATCGACAACCCCGTCGAACGGGTCTATGCGGTGCGGGCCCGCATGGCCGAGCTGAAGGGCAGCTACCAGCCGCTGCTCGCGTTCGGCCTGCTGTCGGTCGCCGGCCTGCTGGTCAAGCCGGTGCAGGAGGCGCTGCTGGGCCTGTTCGCGAAGAAGGCGACCGCGGTGATGACCAACGTGCCGGGGCCGGCGGCGCCGCTGCGGCTGTGCGGCGCGACGCTGAAGCAGACCATGTTCTGGGTGCCGCAGTCCGGCGACATCGGCCTGGGCGTCAGCATCCTCTCCTATGCCGGGGGCGTGCAGTTCGGCCTGATCGCCGACAAGAAGCTGTGCCCGGACCCGCAGGCGGTGATCGCGGGCTTCGAGCCCGAGTTCGAGCGCCTGCTGACGCTGACGCTGATGCTGCCCTGGGGCGCCGCCGAGGCCGCCTGAGGGCCTGCGCCCGCGTCAGCCGAGGGCCGCGACCCAGCGTGCTGCGAGCGGCACGAGCAGCGAGGCGGCCACGGTCGATGCGGCCATGCCGACGCCGGCGAAGGTGCCGGCCACCTCGCTGATCTGGAAGGCGCGGGCGGTGCCGATGCCGTGCGCTGCGATGCCGGTGCCCAGGCCGCGTGCGGCCACGTCGCGGATGCGCAGCGCATTCAGCAGCGGCGTGGCCATCGTGGCGCCGAGCATGCCCGTCAGCACCACGAGGGCGGCCGTCAGTTCCGGCACGCCGCCGATGCGCTCGGCGATCGCCATCGCCACCGGCGCGGTGACCGACTTCGGCGCGACCGACAGCACCAGCGCCGCCGGCGCGCCAAAGGCCTTCAGCACCCCCATCGCGACCAGCGCGCCCGCGAGGTTGCCGGCGACGAGCGCCAGCGCCAGCGGGCCGAGCGCGGCGCGCACCGCCGGCCACTGCCGCCGCAACGGCACCGCCAGCGCGACGGTCGCGGTGCCGAGCAGGAAGTGCACGAACTGCGCGCCGTCGAAGTAGCTGCGGTAGGGCGTGCCGCTCAGCATCAGCACCGCGACGATCACGATCACGGCGACCGGCACCGGGTTGGCGAAGGGGCTGCCGCCGAGGCGGCGCTGCAGGCGCACGGCCAGCGCGTACGCGGTGACCGTCAGCGTCAGCCACAGCAGCGGGCTGGTGCCGAGGTAGACCCAGAGGCGGGTGAATGACGCGCCGGGCACGCGCAGCCCGGCGGCGCCCGCGGCGCTCGCCGCCGAGGCGGCCAGCGCGGCTGCCGCCAGGCTCACGGCGGCCCCGCCCCGCCGGAAGGCGGCTGCGCCGGCGCGCCCGGGCGCCGCCAGCGCGCGAACAGCCACGCCGACAGCCCGAGCGTGACCGCCGTGCTGCCGACCAGCGCGAGCACGAGCGGCAGCGCCCAGTCGCGCAGCAGTGCCAGGTGCAGCATCACGCCCACGCCGGCCGGCACGAACAGCAGGCCGAGGTGGCGCAGCAGCCCGTCCGCCAGCGATTCGACACCGCTGCGCAGCCGGCCGAGGCGAGGGAAGGCGACGAAGAGCGCGACCAGCCCGATCACGGGGCCGGGCAGCGGCAGACCGAGCAGCACCACCAGCGCCTCGCCGAGGAGCTGGAAGCCGAGCACGAGGCTCAGGGCTTCGAGCATGCCGCGCGGTGTCGCCGCCAGGCGTCGAGCAGGCGCCAGCCGAGCAGCAGCGCCAGGATGGCCGCATACACCGCGACCTCGCCCAGGTTGTTCTTGGCGCTGCGCATCCAGAAGAAGTGCAGCAGGCCGAGCAGGGCCACCGCATAGACCGCGCGATGCAGCTGCTTCCAGCGCCGGGCGCCGAGGGCGCGGATGGCGCGGTCGACCGAGGTGGCGGCCAGCGGGAGCATCAGCAGCAGGGCCAGGCTGCCGACCAGGATGAAGGGCCGCTTGGCGATGTCGCGCAGGATGTCGGCCGGGTCCAGGCCCTTGTCCAGCCAGGCATAGGCGAGGAAGTGCAGCAGCGCGTAGAAGAACGCGAACAGGCCGAGCATGCGGCGCCAGCGCGCCAGTGCAACCAGGCCCGTCCACTGGCGCAGCGGCGTCACCGCCAGCGCCAGGCACAGCCCGCGCAGCGCCCAGTCGCCGGTCCCGCGGATCAGGGCCTCGGCCGGGTTGGGCCCCAGCGTCTCGGCCCAGGCACCGTGGAACAGCCGCGCGAAGGGCAGCAGGCACAACGCGAACAGCAGGGCCTTCGCGGCCGGGTGCAGCAGCAGCGGCTGCACCCGGGCCCGCCAGCCGGCGGCACCGCGCGCGGGTGCCGCAGGGCGGGGGCGGCTGGCGAGGTCCATGCGATCGGGGCCGGGGCGGCGCTTCAGTAGAACTTCTTCAGGTCCATGCCGGCGTACAGCGAACCGACCTGCGCTTCATAGCCGTTGAACATCAGCGTCGGCCGCTTCTTCGAGAACAGCCCGTCCTCGCCGATCCGGCGTTCGGTGGCCTGGCTCCAGCGCGGGTGGTCGACCGTCGGGTTGACGTTGGAGTAGAAGCCGTACTCCTGCATCGCGGCCTTGTTCCACGCGGTGCGCGGCTCCTTCTCCACGAAGCGGATCCGCACGATCGACTTCGCGTTCTTGAAGCCGTACTTCCACGGCACGTTCAGGCGCACCGGTGCGCCGTTCTGGTTCGGCAGCACCTCGCCGTAGAGGCCGAAGGTCAGCAGCGTCAGCGGGTGCATGGCCTCGTCCATCCGCAGGCCCTCGACGTAGGGCCAGTCGAGCACGCGCGAGCCGACGAAGGGCATGGTCTTCGGATCGGCGAGGCTGACGAACTCGACGTACTTCGCGTTGCCCGTCGGCTCGACCCGCTTGATCAGCTCCGACAGCGACCAGCCGACCCAGGGAATGACCATCGACCAGCCCTCGACGCAGCGCATGCGGTAGATGCGCTCCTCCTGCGGGCTGAGCTTGAGCAGTTCGTCGAGGTCGTAGACCTTGGGCTTGCGCACCTCGCCCTCGACCGCGACGGTCCAGGGCCGCGTCTTCAGCGTGTGGGCGTTCTTCGCCGGGTCGGCCTTGTCGGTGCCGAACTCGTAGAAGTTGTTGTAGCTGGTGACGTCCTCGTAGCGCGTGGGCTTCTCCATCGTCACGCCGCCGGCGACGCTCGCGCGCACGCCGGGCAGCGCCGCCAGCTTGCCCGGCCGGGCCGGCGCCGCGCCCTGGGCGCGCGCATCACGGGCCGCCCAGGCGGCGAGCACCGGACCGGCGGCCCCGGCGGCCATCAGGCGCAGGCAGTCGCGGCGGCGCTCGTAGACGGCCTGCGGCGTGATCTCGGAAGCCACGCGGTGGCGGAAACCGCGGTCGGGGTGGAAGTGCATGGCGGGCGCCTCGTTCGGTTCGATGCCTGGGAATACGCTGCGGGGGCCGCGCCGGTTTCATCCGGCAGCCATCGGCGTGCGTGCGGCGTGCCGGCAGGTTAGCGGGCGCCGCCCGCTTGCGCTGGCGGCGGGGCATCGCGGGCTGCGGCAGCCCGCGCGGCGCCCGGACCGGCCGGGCGATCGCACCTGTCAGATGACGTCGCCGAAGTTGGAGTCGAACAGGCGCAGCGAGTTCTTCGACACCTTCTCGCGGAAGCCCTTGCGCGCGAACAGCTTGGTCTGCGCCTCGGCCGGCAGGTCGGTGACGTTCAGGATGTTCTTGGCCAGCAGCACGTCGATCAGGTCCTCGACGACCCGGACGAAGTCGGCGTCCAGGCGGCTGAAGCTCTGGCCGTCCTCGTCGGCGCCGAGGAAGCCGACCACGTCGGGGTGCCGGTCCTCGAGGAACTCGGTGGCCGCCTCGGACGCCTGGCGGTGCAGGCTCTCGATCTGGCCTTCGGCATTGCGGACGACGTAGGGCATGGCGCGGTGGCGTGCAGGAACTGCAACCACTATACGCGGGCAGTGGCCCGGCCCCAGGCACGAAAAAGGCCGGTGGACGACCGGCCTTTTCGATGGGAATCCGCCGCGGCCCCGGGTCGGGCGCGGGCGGCTCCAGGCGGCTCAGTGCAGGCCGGCGATGTAGTCGGCCAACGCCTTGATCTCGCGGTCGTTCAGCTTCGCGGCAACGGCGGTCATGATCGCGTTGTTCTTGCGCACGCCGTCGCGGAAGGCGGTCAGCTGCGCGGCGGTGTAGTCGGCATGCTGGCCGCCCAGGCGCGGGTTCTGCGCCGGGATGCCGGCGCCGTTCGGGCTGTGGCAGCCGGCGCAGGCGGGCACCGCCCGGTCGGCGATACCGCCGCGGTAGATCTTCTCGCCCAGCGCGACCAGCGTCTTGTCCTTCGCGAAGCCGGGCTTGGCCTGCTTGCCCGCAAAGAACGCCGCCACGTTGCGCATGTCGTCCTCGGTCAGCGTCGCGGCCATGCCTTGCATGATCGCGTTGGCCCGCTTGCCGGACTTGAACTCGGCCAGCTGCTTGGCGAGGTACTCGGGGTGCTGGCCTTGCAGGATCGGGTTGGCCGGGCTGCCGCGCGAGCCGTCGGCCGTGTGGCAGCCGAGGCAGGCGGCGGCCTTTTCCTGGCCCTTGGCGGCGTCGGCCTTGGGCAGCGCCGCCGCGCCTTCGGCGTGGGCCCACGACGCGAGCGCCGCCAGCGCGAAGGCTGCACCGAAGCGCACCATCGACGTGCGCAGCGGACGGGACGAACGATGGGACGGGCGGGCGGAAGGCATCATCGAAGCGGAACCGGTTGTTGTCGCGATGGAGATCGCATCTGCCGGGAACGGCAGCGGTCAAACCCGAAGATTTTACAATGCTCCAAGGCCCGAGCCGACCGTGCCGACACTTCCGAGGGCCCGATGACCGTTTCACATCCCGCGCCGGCTCGCGCCGCCGCCGCACCGCCCGCCACCACGGGCGCCCCGACCCCGCCCGCCACGCCGGAGCAGCGTGCGCTGGCCTGGGCGCACACGGCGCGCTTCCTGACCACCGCCAGCCAGCTCGACCAGCTGCCCGCCACCGAGCTGCCGGAGTTCGCCTTCGTGGGACGCTCCAATGCCGGCAAGAGCACCGCGATCAACACGCTGACCCAGCAGGGCCGGTTGGCCTTCGCGTCGAAGACGCCCGGCCGCACCCAGCACATCAACCTGTTCGAGCTCGGGCCGCGCGACGCGCCGAACGCGCTGATCGCCGACCTGCCGGGCTACGGCTATGCGGCCGTCGCGCGCGGCGCCAAGCTGCGCTGGCAGCAGGTGATGGCCGACTACCTCGCGGTGCGCCGCAACCTGGAGGCGGTCGTGCTGATGGTCGATGCCCGCCATGGCTTCACCGACCTCGACCTGCGCCTGCTGGACTTCGTCGCGCCTCGGCTGGCCAACGGCGCGGTGCGCCTGCTGGTGCTGCTGACCAAGGCCGACAAGCTGAACCAGCGCGAGGCCGCGCAGGCGCTGGACGCGGCCCAGGCCGTGCTCGCCGAGCGCGCGACCGAGTCCTCCGACCTGTCGGTCTGCCTGTTCTCGGCGCTCAAGCGTCGCGGGGTCGGCGATGCGGCGTCGCTGCTGCACGGCTGGGTCCCGGGGCTCGCGGCGCCCGCGGCGGCCTGACGCGCCGGGAAGGGGTCAGCGATGACCGAGATCGAGACCTTCGACGTGGCGCTGCCGCACGGCATCCGCCTCGCCTGTCGCGCCGCCGGCGATCCGCAGGCGCCGTGCATCCTGCTGCTGCACGGCTTCCCGGAGGCCGCGTTCGTCTGGGACGATTGTCTGCGCCGGCTGGGCGGCCGCTACCGGCTGGTCGCGCCGAACCTGCGCGGCTACGCCGGCTCCTCCGCGCCACCCGAGGTGGCCGCCTACCGCCCGAAGCACCTGGTGGCCGACCTGGTGGCGCTGATCGAGGCCCTCGGCGGCCCGCTGCGGCTGCTGGTGGCCCACGACTGGGGCGGCGCGGTGGCCTGGAACCTGGCGGCGGCGCATCCGGCGCTGATGGAGCGGCTGCTCATCATCAACTCGCCGCACCCCGCGACCTTCCTGCGCGAGCTGCGCGACGACCCCGCGCAGGCGGCCGCGAGCGCCTACATGAACTTCCTGGCCCGGCCGGATGCCGCCGCGCTGCTCGCGGCCGACGACTTCCGCCGGCTGTGGACCTTCTTCACCGCGATGGGTGCCGACGACCCGGCCCACCCGGGCGGCGGCTGGCTGGACGAGGCCACGCGGGAGCGCTACCGCGCGGTCTGGCGCCAGGGACTGGACGGCGCGCTGAACTACTACCGGGCATCGCCGTTGCGGCCGGCCGATCCGCGCGCCGCGGCCGATCCGGTCGCTGCGCGCCAGCCGCTGGCGACCTTGCAACTGCCCGACGAGGCCGTGACGGTGCGGGTGCCGACGCGGGTGCTCTGGGCCGATGGCGACACGGCGCTGCTGCCCGGCCTGTTGCGCGGGCTCGAGGCCTGGGTGCCCGAGCTGCGGGTCGAGCGCGTTCCCGGGGCGACGCACTGGATCGTGCACGAGCAGCCGGAGCGGGTCGCGCGGGCGATCGCCGACGCGGCCGAGGGCCGCTGAGGGACGGCCGGGCCGGGCCGGGCCCGCCCCCGCCGCCGGGCATGATGGGCTGCCCGGCTCGTTCCGGTGGTGGCCGCCATGAGAAAAGGGGCTGCAGCTTGCGCTGCAGCCCCTTCGTGTTTCGGGCCGACCGGCCCGTCGCCGGGCCGGCAGCGGACGCGGCCAGGGCCGCGTCCGGCGGACATCACATGTCCATGCCGCCCATGCCACCCATGCCGCCCATGCCGCCGGCCGGGGCGGGCGCCTCGTCCTTCGGCGCCTCGGCGACCATGCACTCGGTGGTCAGCATCAGCGAGGCCACCGACGCGGCGTTCTGCAGCGCGGTGCGGGTCACCTTGGTCGGGTCCAGGATGCCCATCTCGATCATGTCGCCATAGGTGTCGTTGGCGGCGTTGAAGCCGTAGTTGCCCTTGCCGGCCAGCACGGCGTTCACGACGACGGAGGCTTCGCCACCGGCGTTGTAGACGATCTCGCGCAGCGGGGCCTCGATCGCCTTCAGCACCAGCTTGATGCCGGCGTCCTGGTCGGCGTTGTCGCCCTTGATCTCGCCCGCCGACTGCTTCGCACGCAGCAGCGCGACGCCACCACCGGCGACGATGCCTTCCTCGACGGCGGCACGCGTGGCGTGCAGCGCGTCTTCGACGCGGGCCTTCTTCTCCTTCATCTCGACTTCGGTGGCGGCACCGACGCGGATGACGGCCACGCCGCCGGCCAGCTTCGCGACACGCTCCTGCAGCTTCTCGCGGTCGTAGTCGCTGGTGGCTTCCTCGATCTGGACACGGATCTGCTTGACGCGGGCCTCGATGTCGGCCGCGGCGCCGGCGCCGTCGATGATCGTGGTGTTTTCCTTCGCCACCTCGACGCGCTTGGCCTGGCCCAGGTCGGCCAGCGTGACCTTCTCGAGCGACAGGCCCACTTCCTCGGCGATCACCTTGCCGCCGGTCAGGATCGCGATGTCCTCCAGCATGGCCTTGCGGCGGTCACCGAAGCCGGGCGCCTTGACGGCGGCGACCTTCAGGATGCCGCGGATGGTGTTGACCACCAGGGTCGCCAGCGCCTCGCCTTCGACTTCCTCGGCGATGATCAGCAGCGGACGGCCGGCCTTGGCGACGGCTTCCAGCGTCGGCAGCAGGTCGCGGATGTTGCTGATCTTCTTGTCGAACAGCAGGACGAACGGGTTGTCCAGGATGGCAGCCTGCTTGTCCGGGTTGTTGATGAAGTAGGGCGACAGGTAGCCGCGGTCGAACTGCATGCCTTCGACGACGTCCAGCTCGTTGTCCAGCGACTTGCCGTCCTCGACGGTGATGACGCCTTCCTTGCCGACCTTGTCCATCGCGTCGGCGATGATCTTGCCGATCGACTCGTCGCTGTTGGCCGAGATCGCGCCGACCTGGGCGATTTCCTTCGAGGTCGTCGTCGCCTTCGAGGCCTTCTTCAACTGCTCGACCAGCGCGGCGACGGCACGGTCGATGCCGCGCTTCAGGTCCATCGGGTTCATGCCGGCGGCCACGTACTTCATGCCTTCGCGCACGATGGCCTGGGCCAGCACGGTGGCGGTCGTCGTGCCGTCACCGGCGTTGTCGCTGGTCTTGGAAGCGACTTCCTTGACCATCTGGGCGCCCATGTTCTGCAGCTTGTCCTTGAGCTCGATCTCCTTGGCGACCGAGACACCGTCCTTGGTGACGGTGGGGGCGCCGAACGAGCGCTCCAGCACCACGTTGCGGCCCTTCGGGCCGAGGGTGACCTTGACGGCGTTGGCCAGGATGTTCACGCCTTCGACCATGCGCGCGCGCGCATCACCGCCGAAAACCACGTCTTTTGCTGCCATTCGATTTCTCCGCGAGTTCTTGAGGGAAAGGGGGACGACGCGCCGTGCTTACTTCTCGACCACGGCGAAGAGGTCTTCCTCGCGCATCACCAGCAGTTCGTCGCCATCGACCTTGACGGTCTGGCCGCTGTACTTGCCGAACAGCACGCGGTCGCCGACCTTGATGTTCAGGGCCACGAAGTCGCCCTTGTCGTTGCGCTTGCCCGGGCCGACGGCCAGGACTTCACCCTGGTCCGGCTTCTCGGCCGCGTTGTCCGGGATCACGATGCCCGAGGCGGTCTTGGTTTCCTGTTCCAGGCGCTTGACGATCACGCGATCGTGCAACGGACGAAGTTTCATGAGCACATCTCCTAGAGAGTTCGTTCGAACCGGGCGGACCTGCCGGCACGGCGGGCCGCGAAGGGAGGCGCGGTCTGGCCGCCCCGTCTGTCGTTAGCACTCAAGCTCGTCGAGTGCTAGCAACCGAATTATAGGGGCCGGATGCGGCAGATCAAGAGGCCCCTGGTGCGGGCCGGGCAGCATCCGGGGTGTCGCCCGTCGGCCGGCTTCATTCCCGTGCAGATATAAGAAGCTGACCTTTCTGCCCTTCGCCGAGCGAAGGCGGGCTGGCATGATGTCGGGCTTCGCCGACGATTCCTGCGTCCTCCGGTCATCCCCATGAGTGCCTTCCTCGAGGAACGGGTGCTGAGCGTCCACCACTGGACCGAGCGCCTCTTCACCTTCACCACCACCCGCGACCCGGCGCTGCGCTTCCGCAACGGCCACTTCACGATGATCGGGCTGCGCGTCGACGGCAAGCCGCTGCTGCGCGCATACAGCATCGTCAGCGCCAACTACGAGGAGCACCTCGAGTTCCTCAGCATCAAGGTGCCGGACGGCCCGTTGACCTCGCGGCTGCAGCACATCCAGGTCGGCGATTCGATCATCGTCGGCCGCAAGCCGACCGGCACGCTGGTGATCGACTACCTGCTGCCCGGCAAGCGCCTGTACCTGCTGTCGACCGGCACCGGCCTGGCGCCGTTCATGAGCATCATCCGGGACCCGGAGACCTACGAGAAGTTCGAGCAGGTGGTGCTGGTGCACGGCGTGCGCCAGGTCGATGAGCTGGCCTACCACGAGCTGCTGACCGAACACCTGCCGGCCCACGAACTGATCGGCGACCTGGTGCGCAGCCAGCTGCTGTACTACCCCACCGTCACGCGCGAGAACTACGTGCACATGGGGCGCATCACCGAGCTGATCGAGACGGGGCGGATCTTCAGCGACCTCGGCCTGCCGGCGATCGACCCGGCAGCCGACCGGGTGATGATCTGCGGCAGCCCCTCGATGCTGCGCGACCTGAAGGGCATGCTGGAGCTGCGCGGTTTCAAGGAGGGCAACACCTCCACCCCCGGCGATTTCGTGATCGAGCGGGCGTTCGCGGAGCAGTGAGCCAGAGCAGGGCGCCCGGCGGCGTCCGCTGCGCCGTGGCGCCCGCGACCGCCCGCGCCACCGGACCTCAGGTTGCGGTGTCGTCGTCGGCTGGGGCGCCGCCGGGCCCGGCCGGGCTGCCCGAGAGCCGGAAGCGCTCCGCGGCCCAGTCGCCGAGGTCGCTGCCCTTGCAGCGTGCACTGCAGAACGGCCGCCAGGGGTTGTCGGCCGCATAGCGGGCCGGCTGCCCGCAGCCTGGGCAGCGCACCTCGCGCGGGTGCAGGGCGTCGGTCGGCGAGCGGGTCATGGTCGGTGCCTCACGCGTTCGGTCCGGAGGGGAACACGCGGGGCCGTCCGACGTGGTCGCATCCCCCGCGGGGGAGCTGGCACGACGCGACAGCTCGGGTGGCGATCACGACCCGCACAGCGCCAGCTCGAACGGCATGTCCTCCTGGCTGGCCCGCAGCCGTCCTTCCCCGTCCTGCCGCATCCAGCGCACCGACACCAGCAGCCGGTGCACGGTGATCTCGGGAATCAGCCCGAGCGACGGATCGACCCGCAGCCGCAGCAGGTGGTAGCTGCGCCCGGCGGGCAGGCTCTGCTGGAAGTGCCCGGCGCTCGCGACCACCTTGTGCGGTGCACCGCTGTCGCGCACCAGCCCGAGCAGCAGGCTGACCGCCTCGGCCAGCGGCATCAGCGACGCCGTCCACTGCAGCAGGTCGTTGCGGCGCTTTGCGCCGTCGTGCTGCTGCCAGGCGTAATAGGCCGGCAGGTCGAACTCGCAGGTGCCGCCGGGAATGCTGACGCGGCTGCGGATACCCATCAACCATTCGTTCGACGTCAGCGCCTGGCCGGCCTTGCCGGCGGCCTGGTTCAGCCCGTCGTAGGCGTGGTCGACCCGGCCGATGACCTCGTCCAGCGCGCGCTCCGAGATCGACGGGTTGCCGCGGTAGCCGTTGAACTGGGTCCGGCAGCGCTCGAGCTCCTTCAGCACGTCCGACTTCAGGTCCGCCCGCGAGGCCACGTCCATGATCTCGAACAGCGTGACGAGCGCGAAATGGTGGTCCACCGGCGCCTCGCGGCCCATCAACTGGCCGAGCCGATCGAACAGGTGCTCGACCCGCAGCATCGTGCGGATGCTTTCGTTGAACGGGTATTCGTAGCGTACCAAGGCGGCGGGTCCTCACGGGTCACGGCAGCCGGCGGGGCCGGCTGGCGTCGATTGTTTCACAGGGCGCCGGCCGCGGGGCCCTTGCGGCTCGCCCGGTCGCCCGTCGTCAGCCTGTCGTCGTGGCGCTGCCGGCCGGCTGGAGCTGCCGCCACAGGTGGTCGACCTCGGCCGCGAGTGCGTCGAGGCTCAGGCCCTCGTTCACGATCACCGCGTCGGCGGCCGCCCTGCGTGCCGCGCGGCTGGCCTGGCGGGCGATGACGGCCTGCACCGTCGACGCATCCCATCCGGACCGTGCGACCACGCGGGCGACCTGGGTTGCCGGCGTGCAGTCGACCACCCAGACCCGATCGACCCGGCCGCGCCAGTGCGCGGACTCGACCAGCAACGGCACGTCGTAGACGCAGACCGGGTGGCGTCCTGCCGCGGCCTCGCGCGCCACCTGCTCCCCGATCATCGGGTGCAGGATGGCCTCCAGCCGCTCCTTCGCGCCGGGCTCGCCGAAGGCGCGCTCGCGCATCCAGGCCCGGTCCAGCGCGCCGTCGGCGCCGATCGCGGCCGGACCGAAGGCGGCCCGCAGCGCGTCGATCGCCGCCCCGCCCGGCGCGGTCAGCGCGCGGGCGATCGCATCGGTGTCGACCACCGTCGCGCCATGGCCGGCCAGGCGCCGCGCCACGGTGCTCTTGCCGCTGCCGATGCCGCCGGTGAGGCCGATGCGCCAGAGGGTCACGGGCCTCAGGACCAGCCCAGCCAGTCCAGCACCCGCGGCGGGCCGGCCAGCATCACCGCGATGCCGGCCAGCGCGAGGAAAGGGCCGAAGGGCACGTAGCGGCCCTCGCGCAGGCTGTCGCCCACCTTCATCAGGATCCCGACGAAGGCGCCGATCACCGACGCGGCGAGCACGATGGGCACGATCATCGCGGGGCCGAGCCAGGCGCCGAGCGCGGCCAGCAGCTTGAAGTCGCCATGGCCCATGCCTTCCTTGCCGGTCAGCAGCTTGAAGCCCCAGTACACCGTCCACAGCGACAGGTAGCCTGCGACGGCTCCCCACACGGCGCTGGCGAGCGGCAGGGTCCAGCCGGCCAGCGCGGCCAGCAGGCCGCCCCAGAGCAGCGGCAGCGTGAGGTCGTCGGGCAGCAGCGTGGTGTCCCAGTCGATCCCGGCCAGCGCCAGCAGCACCGCGACGAAGGCGCACCAGGCCAACGCGACGGGCTGGCCGCCGAAGCGCCAGGCCACTGCCGCGAACAGCAGGCCGCAGGCCGCCTCGACCAGCGGGTAGCGCAGCGAGATCGGCGCGCGGCAGGCCGCACAGCGCCCGCGCAGCACGAGCCAGCCGATCAGCGGCAGGTTGTGCTGCCAGCGGATCGGTGTGCGGCAGGCGGGGCAGCGCGAGCGCGGGCGGGCCAGCCCTTCGCCTTCATCGGCCGGGTCGGTGCCTGCCGCCGCGGCGCCCAGGCCGAGCAGTTCGGCGCTCTCGCGCCGCCATTGGCGCTCCAGGCGGCGCGGCAGGCGGTGGATGACGACATTCAGGAAGCTGCCGACGCACAGGCCCACGAGGCCGAGGCCCCAGGGCGTCGTCAGCAGGGCCAGCGCGGCGTCGAATCCCGCGGCCGCCCCGCTCACACCACCTGGCCCAGCTTGAAGATCGGCAGGTACATCGCGACCACGATGCCACCGATCAGCGTGCCGAGGATCACGATGATGAAGGGCTCCATCAGGCTCGACAGCCCCTTCACGGCCTCGTCGACCTCGTCCTCGTAGAACTCGGCCGCCTTGCTCAGCATCTGGTCGATCGCGCCGGACTCCTCGCCGATCGCGCACATCTGCAGCACCATGTTCGGGAACACGCCGGTGGTCTGCATCGAGGTGGTCAGCGCGGCGCCGGTGGCGACGTCGCGCTGGATCTTCTCGGTCGCCTCGGCGAAGACGGCATTGCCGGAGGCGCCGCCCACCGAGTCGAGTGCCTCCACCAGCGGCACGCCGGCGGCGAACATCGTCGACAGCGTGCGCGTCCAGCGCGCGACGGCGGACTTGTTGACCAGGTCACCGAAGACGGGGACGCGCAGCAGCAGGCGGTCCATCGCCTTCTGCATCTTCTCGGAGCGCTTCCACGACTGCATGAAGAAGTACACGCCGCCGCCCAGGAAGCCGAAGATCGCCCACCAGTACGAGACGAAGAACTCCGACATCGCGATGACGATCAGCGTCGGCGTGGGCAGGTCGGCGCCGAAGGACGAGAACACGTCCTTGAAGGCCGGGATCACGAAGATCATGATCACCGACAGCACGATGAAGGCGACCACCAGCACCGCGATCGGGTAGATCAGCGCCGACTTGATCTTGTTCTTGATCGCCATCGTCTTCTCCTGGTAGATGGCCAGGCGATCGAGCAGCGTCTCCAGGATACCGCCGGCCTCGCCGGCTTCCACCAGGTTGCAGTACAGGGCGTCGAAGTAGAGCGGGTGCTTGCGGAAGGCCGCCGACAGGCTGGTGCCGGTCTCGACGTCGCTGCGGATGTCGTTCAGCAGGCGGGTCAGCTTCGGGTTGGTGCTGCCGCGCGCGACGATGTCGAAGGACTGGATCAGCGGGACGCCGGCGCGCATCATCGTCGACAGCTGCCGCGTGAAGATCGCGATGTCCTTCTGCTTGATCGCACGCCCGCCGCTCATGCGGCGCTTCTTCATCTTCGTGACCAGGATGCCCTGGCGGCGCAGGCTGGCGCTGACCACGGCCTCGCCGCCGGCGCGCATCTCGCCGCGCACGACCTTGCCGTTCTTGTCCTTGCCTTCCCACTCGAAGACGATCTCTTTGATGTTGCGTGCGGCTGCTGCAGTCGCCATGGTCGTCCGTCCGTCAGCGTGCTTGCGGTGGCCCCGATTGTCGGGGCATCACTCGTTCGTCACCGAGATGACTTCCTCCAGTGTCGTGACGCCCAGGCGGACCTTGACCAGGCCGGACTGGCGCAGGTCGCGCACCCCTTCACGCTGGGCCTGGGCCGCGATGTCCATCGACGTGCCCTCGCTCAGGATGATTCTCTGGATTTCGTCGGAGATCGGCATCACTTGATAGATGCCGACGCGGCCCTTGTAGCCGTTCGAGCAGGCGGAACAGCCGACGGCCCGGTAGGGCTGCCAGGAACCGTCCAGGTCCTCTTCCTTGTAGCCTGCGCGCAACAGGGCCTCGCGCGGGTACTCGGCCGGGGCCTTGCAGTTCTCGCACAGCTTGCGCGCCAGGCGCTGCGCGGTGATCAGCAGCACGCTCGACGCGATGTTGAACGGCGCCACGCCCATGTTCAGCAGGCGCGTCAGCGTCGTCGGCGCATCGTTGGTGTGCAGCGTCGACATCACCATGTGCCCGGTCTGCGCCGCCTTGATCGCGATGTCGGCGGTTTCCAGGTCGCGGATTTCGCCGACCATGATGATGTCCGGGTCCTGCCGCAGGAAGGACTTCAGCGCCGCCGCGAAGGTGAGCCCGGCCTTGTCGTTGACGTTGACCTGGTTGATGCCCGGCAGGTTGATTTCGGCCGGGTCCTCGACGGTGGCGATGTTCACGCCCGGCTGGTTCAGGATGTTCAGGCAGGTGTAGAGCGACACCGTCTTGCCGGAGCCGGTCGGCCCGGTGACGAGGATCATGCCGTAGGGGCGCTGGATCGCCGCCAGCAGCCGGTCCTTCTCGGCCTTCTCGTAGCCGAGCGCGTCGATGCCCAGCTTGGCGCTGGACGGATCGAGGATCCGGATCACGATCTTCTCGCCGAACAGGGTCGGCAGCGTGCTGACGCGGAAGTCGATCGCCTTGTTGCCGAACTTCAGCTTCATCCGCCCGTCCTGCGGGACGCGCTTCTCGGAGATGTCCAGCCGCGAGATGACCTTGATCCGCGAGGCCAGCTTGTCCTTGATCGCGATCGGCGGCTGGGTGATCTCGCGCAGCTCGCCGTCGATGCGGAAGCGCACGCGGTAGTGGTACTCGTAGGGTTCGAAGTGCAGGTCGGACGCGCGCGCATTGATCGCATCGATCAGCATCTTCTGCAGGAAGCGCACGACCGGCGCGTCTTCCACCTCGGAGCTGACCTCGGTGGATTCCGGCGCGGCGGGCGCGTCTTCCGTGACGTCGAACTCGAAGTCGCCCGAGGCGATCGCATCCAGGCTCTCGCTGGCCGAGCCGCTGCTGGCCTCCAGCAGCTTGCTCAGCTTGTCCTGCTCGACGATGACCCACTCGGGCGAGAGCTGGGTCGCGAACTTGATCCGTTCGGCGGCCTCGTTGTCGGTCGGGTCCGCCCCGCCGATGAAGAGCCGGTTGCCCCGCTTGCCCAGCACCACCACCTGGTACTGCTGCGCCATCCGCGAGTCGATGACGTTGCGCGGCAGGCGGTCGGCCGCCACCGTGGACAGGTCGAGCAGGGGCAGCGCGAGCGCCGCCGACAGGGTGTGCGCGAGGTCGGACGCGGTCAGCGCGCCGGCGCCGACCACCGTCGGCACGAAGCCCGCGCGTCGTTCACGGGCCTGCTTCGCGAGGTCTTCCGCGAGCCGGGCGTTCAGCTTGCCGGCATGCACCAATACGCGGGCGGCCCCGGTCAGGGCCGTGGGCGGGGCCTCGGTCAGCGTATCCATCACGCGCGGCGCGCCGGCCGCTCGCCAGGGGCCGGGCGCAGGCAGGGCAGCGAAGCGGGGGCGTGGGGCAGCGGGCGCGAAGGGATCAAGCGGACGACTCCGGGCAAACGCGGGGATGATCGCCGAATCACCCCCCGATGTAAATCGACGCTCGGGGGGCCTGGCGCGGCGATTCCGGGGGAGGGCCGGGGGGCGGGGCCGCTGGATCGGCTGCCGGTGGTGCAGGCGCCGCCGGAAACGACGAAGCCCCGGCGGGCCGGGGCTTCGTGTCCTCGCGGGCGAGGAGGAATCTGGTCGGGGTGAGAGGATTCGAACCTCCGGCCTCTACGTCCCGAACGTAGCGCTCTACCAGGCTAAGCTACACCCCGATTCGACGCGTCAGTGGCGGGATCCCGAAAGGGATCTTGCGCGACCGGCGGTCAGGCCGACCGGTCCACCGAGCGAAAACACAATTCTAGCAGAGCTTCGCGCGACGCCGACGAAGGCAGCATCGAAAGTCGCTCGCGGGCCTTGTCGGCCTCGGCGCGCGCGGCTGCGCGCGTGGCGTCGATCGCACCGGTGGCGCGCACGATCGACACGATCTCCGCCAGCCGGTCCACCTCGCCGTTCAGGATGGCCTGGCGGATGGTCTCGCGCTCGCTGTCGTTGCCGCGCGACATGGCGAGCAGCAGCGGCAGCGTCGGCTTGCCCTCGCGCAGGTCGTCGCCGACGTTCTTGCCGAGCTCGCTGGTGGCGCCTTCGTAGTCCAGCAGGTCGTCCACCAGCTGGAAGGCGGTGCCCAGGCTGCGGCCGTAGTCTGCGCAGGCCTCCTCGACCTCGGCCGGCGCCTGCGCCAGCACCGCGCCGAGCCGTGCACTGGCCTCGAAGAGCTTGGCCGTCTTGAAGCGGATCACGCGCAGGTAGTCTTCGACCGCGAGGTCGGGGTCGTGCATGTTCATCAGCTGCAGGACCTCGCCCTCGGCGATGACGTTCGTCGCATCGGCCAGCACGTCGAGCACGCGCATCCGGTTCAGCGAAACCATCATCTGGAAGGCGCGCGAATAGAGGAAGTCGCCGACGAGCACGCTGGCGGCATTGCCGAACAGCGCGTTCGCGGTCTGCCGGCCGCGGCGCAGCTCCGACTCGTCGACCACGTCGTCGTGCAGCAGCGTTGCGGTGTGGATGAATTCCACGATCGCCGCGAGCTCGAAGCGCTCCGGCCCGTCGAAGCCGAGGGCGTCGGAGAACAGCAGCACCAGCCGCGGTCGGATGCGCTTGCCGCCAGCGCTGATGATGTAGTGGCCGATCTGGTCGATCAGGGCCACGCTGGACGACAGTCGACGGCGGATCACCGCATCGACCTCGTCCATGTCGGTGCGCAGGCGGTCGCTGTCGAGTGAGGTCAAGGTCGGGCGCGGCTGGAGGGCCCGGGGCGCACGGGTGGCGCGCCGCTTCGGGACAAACGACGGATTATAGGAAGGAGCGGGGGGCGTCGGGCGGTCGCCGACGGGCCGGCCCTGGAGCGCCGATGGCCGACGTGCTATGATCCGCGGCTTCGCCTTTTACGCAGGTGCGCCATCGGCGTGCTGCGCGTCCCTCGCATGGTTACCGCATGGCGGGGATGTCGAAGGCCTGTTCCCGGTGGGTCGACCGTTCGCGTGTTCGGCCAGCCGGGCGCCGGTCCCGGCTTGCGGATCCTCCACGAGGAACCGCGCCACGGGGGCTTCGGGCGAAGGCGGTTTCCTCGGCAACGAAGGAAGCCGGGCGTGTTCATTTTTGAAAGGCTGATATGTACGCGGTCATAAAAACCGGTGGCAAGCAGTACCGAGTCGCTGCCGGCGAAAAGATCAAGGTAGAACAGATTGCTGCGGACGTTGGCCAGGAGATCACGATCGACCAGGTGCTTGCCGTGGGCAACGGCACGGAGCTGGTCCTGGGGTCCCCCCTGGTTGCGGGTGCGAGCGTGAAGGCCACCGTGGTGGCGCAGGGCAAGCACGACAAGGTGCGCATCTTCAAGATGCGTCGCCGCAAGCACTACCAGAAGCGGCAAGGTCATCGCCAGACCTACACCGAACTGGAAATCAGCGCGGTCACCGCCTGATCCGTCCCCCCGAGCGACTAGGAGCGATCCATGGCACAGAAAAAGGGCGGCGGTTCCACCCGGAACGGCCGCGATTCCCAACCGAAGATGCTGGGCGTGAAGGTGTACGGCGGCCAGACCGTGCCCGCCGGCTCGATCATCGTGCGCCAGCGCGGCACCCGGTTCCACCCCGGGGTCAATGTCGGCATCGGCCGTGACCACACGCTGTTCGCGCTGGTCGACGGCGAGGTGAGCTTCGCCGTCAAGGGCGCGAGCAACCGCCACACGGTGAACGTCGCGGCCGTCGAGGCCGCCGCCGAGTAAGCCGAGTCACGGGCCGGTCACCGTCCCCCATCCCAAGCCCCGGTCCGCCGGGGCTTGGGCGCTTCTGGGGGATGGTGGTCGCGGGAGCCAGAGCATGAAGTTCGTCGACGAAGCAAGCATCGATGTCGTGGCCGGCAACGGCGGCAGCGGCTGCGTGAGCTTTCGCCGCGAGAAGTTCATTCCCTTCGGCGGCCCGGACGGCGGCGACGGCGGTCGGGGCGGCAGCGTCTATGCCGTCGGCGACCGCAACCTCAACACACTGATCGACTTCCGCTACGCGCGCCGCCACGAGGCCCGCAACGGCGAGCCGGGGCGGGGCTCCGACCAGTTCGGCGCAGCGGCCGACGACATCGTGCTGCGCATGCCGATCGGCACCATCGTCACCGACCTGGACAGCGGCCAGGTGATCGGCGAACTGCTCGTTCCCGGCGAGCGCGTGATGCTCGCCAAGGGCGGCGACGGCGGCTTCGGCAACCTGCACTTCAAGTCGAGCACGAACCGGGCGCCACGCCAGAAGACGCCCGGCTGGCCCGGCGAGCAGCGCAAGCTCAAGCTGGAGCTGCGGGTGCTGGCCGACGTTGGCCTGCTGGGCATGCCCAACGCCGGCAAGTCGACGCTGATTTCTTCGATCTCCAATGCGCGCCCGAAGGTGGCGGACTACCCGTTCACGACGCTGCACCCGCACCTCGGCGTGGTGCGCGTGGCGCCGGAGAAGAGCTTCGTCGTGGCCGACGTGCCGGGCCTGATCGAGGGCGCTGCCGACGGCGCCGGCCTGGGCCACCTCTTCCTGCGTCACCTGCAGCGCACCCACCTGCTGCTGCACCTGGTGGACCTGGCGCCTTTCGATCCCGAGGTCGATCCGGTGGCCCAGGCGCGGGCGATCGTCGCCGAGCTGAAGAAGTACGACCCCGGGCTGCATGCGAAGCCGCGCTGGCTGGTGCTGAACAAGCTGGACATGGTCCCGGTGGAGGAGCGCGAGGCGCGGGTGAAGGACTTCGTGCGTCGCCTGCGCTGGAAGGGCCCGGTGTTCCAGCTGTCCGCGCTCACGCGCGAAGGCTGCGACACGCTGGTGCGCGCGGTCTACACCCACATCGCCGCGCAGCGCCAGCCGGTCGAGCCGGACCCGGATCCGCGCTTCGATGCGCCGGAGGCCGATCCGCGCTTCGCCCCCCCTGGCGACTCGGCCTGAGCGCCCCGGCCGCCCCGGGTCGGGCCCCTGGGCCCGGCCCCGCATCCCCTCGGTGGAGGAATTTCGGTGAGTGACGTGCTCCGCAATGCGCGCCGGCTGGTGGTCAAGGTCGGCTCCAGCCTGGTGACCAACGAAGGCCGCGGCCTCGACGGCGACGCGATCGGCCACTGGTGTGCGCAGCTGGCCCGCCTGGTGGGCGAGGGCCGCGAGCTGGTGATGGTGTCCAGCGGCGCGATTGCCGAGGGCATGAAGCGCCTGGGCTGGGCGGTGCGGCCGAAGGAGGTGCACGAGCTCCAGGCCGCCGCCGCCGTCGGGCAGATGGGACTGGCGCAGATGTACGCCGACAAGCTCGCCGCCCACGGCCTGGGCAGTGCGCAGGTGCTCCTGACGCACGCCGACCTGGCCGACCGCGAGCGCTACCTGAACGCCCGCTCGACCCTGCTCACGCTGCTGCGGCTGGGCGTGGTGCCGG
Source organism: Pseudideonella sakaiensis (assembly GCF_001293525.1). GTDB lineage: Bacteria > Pseudomonadota > Gammaproteobacteria > Burkholderiales > Burkholderiaceae_C > Ideonella_A > Ideonella_A sakaiensis. The sequence goes on from NZ_BBYR01000011.1 coordinate 76,906, forward strand.
TGATCAACGAGAACGACACCGTCGTCGTCGACGAGATCAAGTTCGGCGACAACGACACCCTCGGGGCCCTCGTCGCCAACCTGGTCGAGGCCGATGCGCTGGTGATCCTGACGGACCAGCGCGGGCTCTACGAGTCCGACCCGCGGCGCGACCCGCAGGCGCGCTTCGTCCACGAGGCGCTGGCGGGTGCGCCGGAGCTGGAGCGCATGGCCGGCGGTGCCGGCAGCAGCATTGGCCGCGGCGGCATGCTGACCAAGATCCTCGCGGCCAAGCGGGCTGCGCGCAGCGGCGCGAGCACGGTGATCGCCTGGGGTCGCGAGCCACAGGTGCTGGAGCGCCTGGCCGCGGGCGAGGCGATCGGCACCTGCCTGGTGGCGCCGACGCAGAAGCTCGCCGCCCGCAAGCAGTGGATGTCGGACCACCTGCAGTTGCGCGGCGCCGTCGTGATCGACGAGGGCGCGGTGAGCAAATTGCGCGACGAGGGCAAGAGCCTGCTGCCGGTGGGGATCGTCGAGGTGCAAGGCGACTTCCACCGCGGCGACGTGATCGCGGTCCGCACGCCGGGTGGCGCGGAGCTGGCCCGCGGCCTCGCGAACTACGCCAGCAGCGAAGCCCGCCTGATCGCGCGCAAGCCCTCGAGCGAGTTCGAGCGCCTGCTCGGATTCACCGCCGAGCCGGAGATGATCCACCGCGACAACCTCGTGCTCGGTTGAGCGGCGGCTGTCGCAGCCTGGGAGGCCGCCGGGCCTGCTGGCGCCGACCGGCATGCAGCGCGCCCGATCGCGCGTTGGCGCGCGCGCCGTGGCAGCGGTGCTCAGCCGGCGTGTTCGCCGCCCGACTCCAGCGCGCCGGCATCGGCCGGCTCCCCCGGCGCCCCGCGCCGGCGGCCCGGGCCGGCCGGCCCGTCCAGCCGGTGGTGCGGGCGCATGCCCGAGCGCAGGTAGCGGTTGTGGTGGTTGGTGCGCGGCAGGAAGCGGGCCAGCTCGGTCAGCGCCATCTGGTAGACGTCGCGCTTGAACTCGATCACCACCTCCAGCGGCACCCAGTACTCGTTCCAGCGCCAGGCGTCGAACTCGGGGTGGTCGGTGGCCCGCAGGTTCATGTCGCAGTCCCGGCCGACCAGCTGCAGCAGGAACCAGATCTGCTTCTGGCCCTTGTAGTGGCCGCGCGCGTCGCGCCGGATGAACTGTTCCGGCACCTCGTAGCGCAGCCAGTCACGCGTGCGCGCCAGGATGCGCACCTGTTCGGGATGCAGCCCCACTTCTTCGTGGAGCTCGCGGAACATCGCCTGCTCGGGCGTCTCGCCGTACTTGATGCCCCCTTGCGGGAACTGCCAGGAGTGGGTGCGGATCCGCTTGCCCCAGAAGACCTGGCTCTTGTTGTTGAGCAGGATGATGCCGACGTTGGGCCGAAAGCCTTCACGGTCGAGCATAATCAACCCCAGAATTCGCGTTGAATTCATTATTGCACCGGCGTGACGCGAATCAAGCCTTTGATTCCGTGCTGGGGCCGCCCAGGCGACGCCGGCCGTGGCCCCGCTCGCCGAGCGCCGGACCCCCCGCATGAAAGCGTCCCAGTTCTTCGTCTCCACGCTCAAGGAAGCGCCCGCCGACGCCGAAGTCGTCAGCCATCGGCTGATGATGCGCGCCGGCATGATCAAGCGGCTCGGTGCCGGCATCTACAACTACATGCCGATGGGCCTGCGGGTGATCCGCAAGGTCGAGGCCATCGTCCGCGAGGAGATGAACCGGGCTGGCGCCGTCGAGCTGCTGATGCCGGTGGTGCAGCCGGCCGAGCTGTGGCAGGAGACGGGCCGCTTCGACAAGATGGGCCCGGAGCTGATGCGCGTGAAGGACCGCCACGAGCGCGACTTCATCATCCAGCCGACCTCGGAGGAGGTGGTGACCGACATCGCCCGCCAGGAGCTGCGCAGCTACCGGGCGCTGCCGAAGAATTTCTACCACATCCAGACCAAGTTCCGCGACGAGCGCCGCCCGCGCTTCGGCGTGATGCGCGGCCGCGAGTTCACGATGAAGGACGCCTACTCCTTCGACCGTGACCGCGACGGCGCGGCGCGCAGCTACCAGGCGATGTTCGAGGCCTACAAGCGCATCTTCGACCGCTTCGGCCTGCAGTACCGCGCCGTCGCGGCCGACACCGGCGCGATCGGCGGCGACCTGTCGCACGAGTTCCAGGTGATCGCCGAGACCGGCGAGGACGCGATCGTCTACTGCCCGACCAGCGACTACGCGGCGAACATCGAGCTGGCCGAGGCGCTGGCGCCGGCCGAGCCGCGCGCTGCGGCGACGCAGCCGATGGTCCTCGCGCCCACGCCGGGACGCAGCACCTGCGCCGACGTCGCCGAGCTGCTGGGGCTGCCGCTGCAGCGGACCGTGAAGTCGCTGGTGCTGGCGACCGACGAGCGCAATGATGCCGGCGACATCGTCGGCACCACCGTCTGGCTGCTGCTGGTGCGCGGCGACCACGAGCTGAACGAGGTCAAGGCCGGCAAGCTGCCCGGCTTCGCCGCCGGCTGGCGCTTCGCGACCGTGGCCGAGATCGAGGAGCACTTCGGCTGCAAGCCGGGCTACCTCGGGCCGGTGGCGATGCCCAAGCCGGTGCAGGTGATTGCCGACCGCAGCGTCGCGGCGATGAGCGACTTCGTCTGCGGCGCGAACCAGCCCGATGCCCACCTGACCGGCGTCAACTGGGGCCGCGACCTGCCCGAGCCGGCATTGGTCGCCGACATCCGCAACGTGCTGCCGGGCGATCCGTCGCCGGACGGTGCGGGCGTGCTGGCGATCCAGCGCGGCATCGAGGTCGGCCACGTCTTCTACCTCGGCACCAAGTACAGCGCGGCGATGAACGCCAGCTTCCTGGACGAGAACGGCAAGCCCCGGCTGATGGAGATGGGCTGCTACGGCATCGGCGTCACCCGCGTCGTCGCGGCCGCCATCGAGCAGAACCACGACGAGCGCGGCATCGTCTGGCCGGTGGCGATCGCGCCCTTCGCCGTCGTGCTGTGCCCGATCGGCTACGACCGCTCCGAGGCGGTGCGGCGCGAGGCCGACCGCCTGCACGACGCGCTGGCCGCGCGCGGCATCGACGTGCTGCTGGACGACCGCGGCGAGCGCCCCGGCGTGATGTTCGCCGACTGGGAGCTGATCGGCGTGCCGCTGCGCATCGTGCTGTCCGACCGCGGCCTCAAGGAGGGCCAGCTCGAGCTGCAGGGTCGGCGCGATGCCGAAGCCACCCGCGTGCCGCTCGACGAGGTCGAGGCCACCGTGCAGGCCCGCCTGGCGTCATGAGCCCGCCGGGCCGTCCCCAGGGCGAAAACCGGAGTGCGCAGCACGAAGGGTGCCCAGTGAGCGCGAGCGATCGCCGCGGTCGAGCCGACCTTGGCCGCCGGCGCTGGCTGGCCGCCGGCGCCAGCGTCGGTGCGGCCACGCTGCTGCCGGCGGCGGCCTGGGCCGGCGGTCAGGTGGAGGAGCCGCTCGGCGACTCGGTGCGCTCGGCGCTGTCGGCCGCGGTGGCGAACAGCGCACCGCCCAAGCCCGAGTTCGACCGGCCCGAGGCCCGCGCGGCCTTCCAGTGGTGGCTGTCCGAGGTGGGCGAGCGCCTGCGTCCGCGCAAACCGGACCCGGTGACCCGCGTCGAATTCCTCGAAACCCTCTGGTACGAAGCGAAGCGCGCCGGCCTGGACCCGTCGGTGGTGCTGGGCGTCATCCAGGTGGAAAGCGCCTTCCGCAAGTACGCGATCAGCGTCGTCGGTGCGCGCGGCTACATGCAGGTGATGCCCTTCTGGGCGCGCCTCATCGGCGATGGCGACCCGGCGCGGCTGTTCCACATGCAGACCAACCTGCGCTTCGGCTGCGTGATCCTGCGCCACTACCTCGACACGGAGCGTGGCGACCTGTTCATGGCGCTCGGGCGCTACAACGGCAGCCGCGGGCGGGCGGAGTACCCGAACCAGGTCTTCGCGGCCCGGCGACGCTGGGACGTGGCGCCGGCCAGCCTCGGCTGACGGACCCGGCCGGAACGACGACGCGGCCGCGGCCGCGCGGCCGGCCGGCTTGCTTCAGGCCTGCGTGCCCTGCACCAGCGGCTGCAGCTCGCCGGACTGGAACATCTCCATCATGATGTCCGAGCCGCCGACGAACTCGCCGTCGACGTAGAGCTGCGGGATGGTCGGCCAGTTGGCGTAGTCCTTGATCCCCTGGCGGATGCCGTCGTCCTCGAGGACGTTCACCGTCGTCACCCCCTGGGCGCCGCAGGCCTTCAGCACCTGGATCGCGCGGCCCGAGAAACCGCACATCGGAAACTGCGCCGTGCCCTTCATGAAGAGCACGATGCGGTGGGACTTGACCAGTTCGTCGATGCGCTGATGGACGTCGCTCATGGCATTCACTCGCCCGTCGGGCGTTGGATCGGGTACGGGACGCGGTTATACGGCAAATCCCCGCCCGCGTCGGTCGTCCGGGGCATGCGGGACCGGCCGGCCGGGCGCGTGCCGCGCTAGAAGGAGTAGGAGACGCCGACGTTGAGCAGCGGCGACAGCCGCATCTCGCGCAGCATGTCGTCCAGCGTCTGGCTGCCGTTGAAGACGCGCCCCAGCCGGACGACCGCGCCGGGCGCCTGCGCCACGAGCCCGATGTCGGCGCTGAAGCCCCAGCCGCCGCGGGCCGGCTGGGCGCTGTAGCCCAGGCCCAGGTAGGGCACCGTCGCCGGCGCCGGGTTCGCGTCCGTGCCCCAGGGCGCGGGCGCGAAGGACGTTCCGCCCACGCGGGCCCGCGCCGGGCTCAGGCCCAGGCCCGAGCCGCTGCCGAGGCCTGCCAGCGCCCGGTTGCTCGGCGCGCCGATGATCAGGCCGCTGGTGGCCCGGAAGCCGCTGCTCGGCAGCGCCGACAGCGCGGCGCCGAAGTAATAGTCACCCAGCAGGCCGAGGGATTCGAGGCGTTGCGCGGAGGCTTCGCCGGAACGGTCGTCCCAGGACGGGCGCCACAGCGGCTGGGCCAGGCTGATCGTCACGCGGGCCTGCCAGCGCGGCCAGACCGCGTCGCCGGCGGGCGCCTTCAGGCCATCGGCGGCGTGGGCGGCCGCGGCGGCCGCGCCCAGCAGGGCGAGCAACAGGGAAGGGACGGACCTCGGCATGGTGCGACTCCACATCGGGGGGTGGCCCGGCGACACCGGTGTCACCGCATGTTACGCCGGGAAGCCGGCCGGTGCATCGTCGAGGTGGGGAGGAAGCGCCGGCGCGGCGGAGGCGGCCGTCCAGCGCCCGCCGGTGCAGCGCAGGTGGCCGGCCAGGTCCGCGCGGGAGCCGACCTCGGCGAAGCCGCGGCCGCGCAACAGCGCCGCCACGGCCGCCGCCTGGTCATGGCCGTGCTCGAGCAGCAGCCAGCCGCCGGGCACGAGGTGGTCCGGTGCGTCCGCGACGATCGCACGCAGGTCCGCCAGGCCGTCCGGGCCGGCGGTCAGCGCCTCGATCGGCTCGTGGCGCAGGTCCGCGAGGTGCGGATCGCCCTCGGCGACGTAGGGCGGGTTGGACACCACCAGATCGAAGCGCAGCGACTGCACCGGGGAGAACCAGCGGCCCTGCCGCCAGTCGACGGCCAGCCCGAGCGCCTGCCCATTGCCCCGCGCGACCGCCAGCGCGCCGGCGCTGGCATCGACCGCCACGGCACGCAGTCCCGGGCGGCGGTGCACCAGCGCCAGCACGATCGCGCCGCTGCCGGTGCCGAGGTCGAGCACGGCGGCGGTGGCCTGCGGCGCCAGCAGCTCGAGCGCCCAGTCCACCAGGGTCTCGGTGTCCGGGCGCGGCACGAGCACGTGCCGGTCGACGCGCAGGGGCAGCCCGTGGAATTCCCGCTGGCCCACCAGGTAGGCCAGCGGCTCGCCGTCGAGCCGGCGGGCGACCAGATCGCGCCACGCGGCCTGCTCGGCGGGCGTGAGCACGTGCTCGTCGTGCGTCAGCACCCAGCTGCGGTCGTGCCCGAGCAGGTGCGCCGCCAGCAGCTGCGCGTCCAGCCGCGCCAGGCCGTCGGCCTGGGCCCGCGCCATGGCCGCGCCCAGTCGCGGCGCGTCGGGCGGGCCGTCGTCCAGCGCGGCTGGCCTCCGCCCGGCGGGAGGCGTGTTCACGACGCGTCCCCGCCTTCGAGCTGCGCCAGCTGTTCGGCGACGCGCGCGGCGCGCAGCGCCTCGGTGAGTTCGTCCAGGTCCCCGTCGAGCACGCCCTGCAGCCGGTACAGCGTCAGGTTGATGCGGTGGTCGGTGACGCGGCCCTGAGGGAAGTTGTAGGTGCGGATGCGGTCGCTGCGGTCGCCGCTGCCGATCAGGCTGCGTCGCGTCGAGGCCTCGCGCGCCGCGCGCTCGCTGCGGTCCTTGTCCTTGAGCCGGGCCGCCAGCACCGCCATCGCCCGGGCCTTGTTGCGGTGCTGGGAACGGTCGTCCTGGCACTCGGCCACCAGGCCGGTCGGCAGGTGGGTGATGCGGATCGCGCTGTCGGTCTTGTTGACGTGCTGGCCGCCGGCGCCGCTGGCACGGAAGGTGTCGATGCGCAGCTCGGCCGGGTTGAGCTGGATCTCGGTGGCCTCGTCCGGTTCCGGCAGCACGGCCACGGTGCAGGCGCTGGTGTGGATGCGGCCCTGCGACTCGGTGACCGGGACCCGCTGCACGCGGTGGCCGCCGGACTCGAACTGCAGCCGCGCGTGCACGCCGTCGCCCTCGATGCGCAGCACCACCTCCTTGCAGCCGCCCAGGTCCGAGGGGTTCTCGGACAGCACCTCGGTGCGCCAGCCGCGCCGTTCGGCATGGCGCAGGTACATGCGCAGCAGCTCGGCGGCGAACAGCGCCGACTCGTCGCCGCCGGTGCCGGCGCGGATCTCGAGGAAGACGTTGCGGTCGTCGTCCGGGTCGCGGGGCAGGAGCGCCGCCTGCAGCGCGGTCTCGAGCCGCGGCAGCTCCGCTTCGGTGGCGGCGATCTCCTCGCGGGCCAGGCCCGCGAGCTCGGCGTCGTCGCCGGCGTCGGCCAGCAGCGCGCGCGCGTCCACCAGCTCCTGCTGGCGAGCCTGGTGCCGGCGGTACAGTGCGACCACGGCATCGACCTCGGCATGCTCGCGCGTCAGCGTGCGCCAGCGCCGGCCGTCGGCGGCGACCGCCGGATCGGCGAGGATGGCATCGAGCTCGCGCAGCCGCAGCGCGAGGCGTTCGAAGCGGGGACGGAGGCTGTCCTTCATGGCTGCCGCCGCCGCGCACGGCGGCCCGGAGGCCACGCGCGCGGACGGCGAATCGCCCCGGCTAGTGACGCAGGCCGCGCGGATCGCGGCCGTCGCGCAGGAAGAGCCGGGTCACCGTGTCGGCCGCCTGCTCGCGCCGGCTGCCGTCACCCGACTGCAGCTCGACGAGCGCGCCGTGCATCATCTTCTGCGTCAGCCCGCGGGACAGCGCCTCCAGCACCGCGTCGACGCTTTCGCCCTTGGCCAGCAGCTTGCGCGCGCGGGCCAGCTCGGCCTCCCGCCACTGCGCCGCCTGCGCCTGCAGCGCCTGGATCAGCGGCACGGTGTCGCGCTGGCCGAGCCAGCTGACGAAGCCCTGCACGCCGGTCTCGATGATGGCCTCGGCCTGGGCCACCGCGGCCTGGCGCTTCGCGCCGGCCGACTGCACCAGGGTCGACAGGTCGTCGACGGTGTAGAGGTAGACGTCCGACAGCCGCGCCACCTCGGGCTCGATGTCGCGTGGCACGGCGAGGTCGACCATGAACATCGGCCGGTGCCGGCGCGCCTTCAGCGCCCGCTCGACCGCGCCGAGGCCGACGATCGGCACCGAGCTGGCGGTGCAGGAGACCACGACGTCGAACTCCGACAGGCGCTGCGGCAGGTCCGACAGGCGCATCGCCTCGCCGCCGAAGCGCCGGGCCAGCCGCTCGCCCCGCTCGACGGTGCGGTTGGCCACCACCACCTGGCGCGGTGCGCGCGCCGAGAAGTGCGTGCAGACCAGCTCGATCATCTCGCCGGCGCCGACGAACAGCACCTTCAGCTCGCCGAGGTCCTCGAACAGCTGGGCGGCCAGGCGGACGATCGCCGCGGCCATGCTGATCGAGTGGTTGCCGATCTCGGTGCTGCTGCGCACCTCCTTCGCCACGGCGAAGGAGCGCTGGAACATCTGGTGCAGCGTGGTGCCGAGCGTGCCGGCCTGGTCGGCCTCGCGCACCGCCTGCTTCATCTGGCCGAGGATCTGCGGCTCGCCGAGCACCATCGAATCCAGCCCGCTGGCGACGCGGAAGGCGTGGCGGGCGGCGGCGCCACCCTGCAGCACATAGGCGTGCTCGCGCAGCGTCGACGCGCCGATCTGGCCCATGCCGGCGAACCAGTCGACGGCCGGTCCCACCAGCGACTCGGCACTGCCGGCCTCGGCGCCGACGTAGAGCTCGGTGCGGTTGCAGGTCGACACCAGCGCCACCTCCGACGGCAGGCGCAGGCGCTCGCGCACGGCGTGCAGCGTCGGGGCCATCCGCTCGGGCGACAATGCGAACCGCCCGCGCAGATCGAGCGGGGCGGTCTGGTGGTTCAGCCCGAGCGCAATGACACTCATGCAACGAATTATAAATTTGCTGGCGGGTGGCCGGCGCCGTGCGCGAGACCGAAGGTCTGGGTTTTCGTCCGGTTCTTGAGCGGCGTCAATCCCGATGAACCCGCTCGAGGCGTTCTGGCACCTGGCTGGTTTCGCCGCGCCGGCGCTGGTGCTCGGCGGTCTCAGCGCCGCCATCGCCAAGGTCCTGTGGCGGCGTGCGCTGCGCGGCCAGCGCTGGGCCGTGCTGGCCGCCTGGGGTGCCGTGCCGGCGTTGCTGGCCGCGCTGGGCGGGCTGGTCCTCACCGGTCGCGACGGCCGCATGGCCACCTATGCCGCGATGATCGGGGCCTGCGCGCTGGGGTTGTGGTGGCGTGCCTTCGTGCGGCCGGCACGCGGCGGGCGCGGCGGCTGATGCGGCCGCCGGCGGCGCCGCATCGTCACCGTGGCGGCGGCCCCGGGGCGCGGCCGACGGGGCGGGCGAGGCCGCGTCGCGCTGGCTTCAGGCGGCGGCCGGCATCGCGCCGGCCCATTCCCCGCGCAGCGAGTGCGGGCGCGCCTCGACGATGCGCAGGCCGACCATCTGCCCGACCAGCGCCTCGGGGCGCTGCTCACCGGCGGGGAAGTTGACGATGCGGTTGCATTCGGTGCGCCCCATCAGCTCCGGGCCGGGCCCGATGCTGCGCCGCGACGGGCCTTCCACCAGCACCGGCTGCACCGTGCCCACCAGCGACGCGCTGATGCGTTGGGCCTCGGCCTCGATGGCCGCCTGGACGGCCTGCAGCCGGCGCAGCTTGACCGCGGCCGGGGTCTCGTCGGCCAGCGCCGCGGCCGGCGTGCCCGGCCGCGGGCTGAAGACGAAGCTGAAGCTGTGGTCGAAGCGCAGCTCGTCGATCAGCCGCATCGTGCGGTCGAAGTCGTCCTCGGTCTCGCCGGGGAAGCCGACGATCAGGTCGGTCGACAGCCGGATGTCGGGCCGCACCGCCCGCAGCTTGCGCACCGTGCTCTTGTATTCCATCGCGGTGTAGCCGCGCTTCATCGCGGAGAGGATGCGGTCGCTGCCGTGCTGCACCGGCAGGTGCACGTGGTTCACCAGCTGCGGCAGCCGGCCGTAGGCCTCGACCAGGCGGCTGCTGAACTCGTTCGGGTGGCTGGTGGTGTAGCGGATGCGCGCGATCCCCGGGATCGCCGCGACGTAGTCGAGCAGCAGCGTGAAGTCCGCGATCTCGGCCGTGCCGCCCATCGCCCCGCGGTAGCCATTGACGTTCTGGCCCAGCAGCGTCACCTCGCGCACGCCCTGGTCGGCCAGGCCGGCGATCTCCACCAGCACGTCGTCGAGCGGACGCGAGACCTCCTCGCCCCGGGTGTAGGGCACGACGCAGTAGCTGCAGTACTTCGAGCAGCCCTCCATGATGGAGACGAAGGCCGTCGGCCCGTCGACGCGGGCCGGCGGCAGGTGGTCGAACTTCTCGATCTCGGGGAAGCTGATGTCCACCTGCGCGCGGCGCTCGGCACGTGCGCGGTCGATCAGCTCCGGCAGGCGGTGCAGGGTCTGCGGGCCGAAGACCACGTCGACGTAGGGTGCCCGCGCGACGATCGCCTCGCCTTCCTGGCTGGCCACGCAACCGCCGACGCCGATCACGGCGCCGCGCGCCTTCAGGTGCTTCACGCGGCCGAGGTCGGAGAACACCTTCTCCTGCGCCTTCTCGCGCACCGAGCAGGTGTTGAAGAGGATCAGGTCGGCCTGCTCCGGGTCGTCGGTCGGCGTGTAGCCCTGGGCGGCCGACAGCACGTCGACCATCTTGCCCGAGTCGTACTCGTTCATCTGGCAGCCGAACGTGCGGACGTACACCTTGCGGGCCGGCGGGGTGCTGCTCATGGCTTGCTCCAGGTCTGGGTCTGCGCGTCGAACTGCCACGCGGCGGCCTCGGCCGGGGTGCGCGGCCACGGGCGCATGCGCTGCTCCTCGGGCCGCAGGATCCAGACGTCGCGCACCAGGCCGTAGGTGTCGAGCGTGTAGTTCACGCGCAGCGGCTGCCCGACCAGCGAGGCCGACAGGCGCAGCATGTTGTCCTCGCCGCGGATGCGCGCGCCGGGAGCGAGCCGGGCCGGCGCCCCGTTCAGCGTGATCTCGGGGGGCGAGGTGACGACGATCTCCCCACGCAGCGCCTGCGCAGGGAAGGGGCGCTGCACCTGGGCGGCGGCAGGCAGCGCGACGAGCGCGGCCAGCGCGAGCAGCAGCGCCGGGGCGGGACAGCGAAACATGGTGTAGATCCAGTGGCTGCGGGCCGAAGCGGGAAAACTGCGCGGATTCTAGGGCCCGCCCCGGGGCCGCCGACGTGCCGGGCATGACACCGCGGCGACCTCGGTGAATAATGCCGTTTCGCTCCCTGTCGACCGATGCTGCTGACGATCCGAACCCTGAGCTGTCCGCCGCCCGACGACCCGCAGACCATCCACGCGCAGTTCGGCGTGGCGGGCGGGAGGATCGGACGCAGCCCCCCCTGCACGCTGATCCTGCCGGACCCGAACCGCCACATCTCGCGCGAGCACGCGGAAATCCGCTTCCGCGACAGCGCGTTTTCGATCAAGGTCGTCTCCAAGGTCAACAGCGTCGTCGTCAACGAGGCGGTGATCGCGCCCGGCCAGGCGGTCGAGCTGAGCGATGGCGACCAGATCCTGATCGGCGAGTACCTGCTGCAGGCCGCCATCCAGCCTGCCGCGCCGGGCGTCGACGCGCTGTTCGCGCCCACCGTGTCGCCGGGCCTCGCGCCGCCGTCGCAGGACATGTTCTCCGGGCTCGCGCCGTCGCCGGCGGCCGCGCCAGCGCGGGCGGAACTGCCGCCCGAGTGGTTCCGCAGCCCGGCACCGGCAGCGCCGCGCCCCGCCGCCACGCCGCCGGCCGCGCTGGACGAGTTCTTCCAGCCCGGCGTGGATGGTTCGCGCTTCGCCGATGTGCTGCAGGGGTCGCCGACGCCGTCGGCTCCCGACGTGTTCGCGCCGGCACCGCTGCCGGCGGCGCCCGTGGACCATCGGCTGGACCAGTTCCTCGGGCTGCAGGGCGATCCGCTCGCCGCCGATCCGTCGACCGCCGTCCGTCCGGGCTCGGGTGCGCTGTACCGGGCGTCGCCGCTCGACCTGCCGCTGCAGGCCGCCAGCGTGCCGCCGGTGATGCCGCCGCCGGCCCCGGCGCCGGCGCCCTTCGCGACGCACGACGACATCTTCAAGGCGCTGGAGCAGGACTTCGGCGCGCTGGCCCCGCCGCCCCCCGCGCCCGTGCTGCCGGAGGCCTTCGGCTACGCGGCGCCGCCGCTGGTGACACCGGCCGCGCCGGTGGCCCCGCCGGAGCCGCCGCCCACGCCGGCCGCGCCCGCGCTCGAGGCCTTCGACCCGGCGGCCGGCTTCGGCGTGCCGCCGCCGGCGCTGCCCGAGCTGGCGCCGGCCGTGGCACCTGCCCCGCTCGCGGCGGCATGGGGCGAGGACACCGCCGGGCCGATGCCGTCGGCCCTCGCGCCGGCGGACGTCGCCGCCGCGGCCGTGCCGGTGCCCCCGCTGGCGCCGGTTCCCGCCCCCGCCGGCGCCGCGCCGGCCAGCGCCGACGCGGCCCAGCTGATGGCGGTGCTGACCGAAGCGCTCGGGCTGCAGCCCGGGGACCTCGACGCCGGCCGGCCCGAAGACACCGTGCGCCTGGTCGGCGAGCTGCTGCGCAAGTCCACCGACGGCCTGTTCCGCATGCTCGAGATGCGTGCCCAGCTGAAGAGCGAGCTGCACATCGAGGACCGCACGATGATCGCGTCGCGCGAGAACAACCCGCTGAAACACGCCGACACCCCGCGTGACGCCATCGCCTACCTCGTGGACCTGCGCCAGCACGGCAACAAGCTGTTCATGCCGCCCGCGAAGGCGGTGGACGACACCGTGTGGGACATCTGCGCGCACGAGATGGCCGTCATGGCCGGCACGCGCGCGGCGCTGCTGGCGTCGCTGAAGATGTTCTCGCCCGAGGTGATCGAGGGACGGATCAAGAAGACCGGTGCGCTGGAGAACGTGCTGCCGGCGCTGCACAAGTCGCGCCTGTGGGAGCGTTTCCTGGGCATGTACAACGAGCTGCAGCACGAGGCGGAGGACCACTTCGACCGCCTGCTGAACCAGGAGTTTTCGAAGGCCTACGCGGAACAGAGCAAGAAGCTGAAGAAGAAGCGCTGAGCGGGGAGGCGGCGCGCGGCACGGTACAAGTCGACATTCGTGCTGAATTCGAGGGTGAACGGCAGGCGCGGCCGCTGCGGATGCCGGCACACTGCGTTCGTGACGGCGACAGGGCGAGCGAGGGCGGCAGATGGACCGGTATGAAATCGTTTGTGGCACGCACCAGGGGATGGTGCGCTCCGGAAACGAGGACGCCGTGTACGGGCATCCGGGCCTCGGCCTGGCGGTGCTGGCCGACGGCATGGGCGGCTACGCGGCCGGCGAGGTCGCCAGCCGGCTGGCGGTCGACGAGATCCGCGCCGAGCTGGAGTCCGCGCTGCCGCACCTGGACACCCAGTCCCGCCACCTGACCGGCGAGGAGCTGAAGGAGGACCTGCGCTTCGCCGCGCGGCGGGCCAACGGCAGCATCCTCGCCGCCGCCAAGCGCGAGCCCGACTACGAGGGCATGGGCGCGACGCTCGTGATCGCGGTGCTGACCGCCGCACGCCTGTTCGTCGGCCACCTCGGCGATTCCCGCTGCTACCGCTTCCGCGCCGGCCGGATCGAGCAGCTCACCCGGGACCACTGCTGGGTGGACGAGCAGATCTCGGCCGGCGCGCTGCAGATCGACGCGCTGCTGGACACCCGCTTCAAGAACGTCGTCACCCGCGCCCTCGGCATCGACGAGGACGTCGACCTGGAGGTGCACGAGCACGCCACCGAACCCGGCGACGTCTACCTGCTCTGTTCGGACGGCCTGTCCGACATGCTGGACGATGCGCAGATGGAACAGATCCTCGGCGGGACCGAACCGCTCGCGGCCAAGGTCGATGCGCTGATCGAGCGGGCGAACCGCAACGGCGGCAAGGACAACGTGTCGGTGATCCTGCTGCGCGAGGCGGCGCCGCGCACCCACTGGGCGTCGCGCCTGGTCAAGCGCATCCAGGGCGTGGCGGGCGGCGGCGCCGGCAGCGCCGACGAGCGCGGCGCCTGAGCCGCGTCCGCGATGGCCGCGCACGTCGCCGATCGCCGGTCGGGCCCCGCCGCGCGGCCCGCGGGGGCCACGGCGCCGCGCTTTTCGCGGCCGAACTCACGGATTTCGTGCGCCGCCCGGCCGGCGGCTGCGCCATGATCACGCGCACCGCGGTGCCGGCCGGCGCCGTGCCGCGCGAACAACCCGGCCGAGGGGGCCCGGGCGCCCGGGCAGCGCACCGCCGCCCCGCCGAAGCCCCGCCCCGCCATCCCTGAGGAGCGCCACCATGGCCCGCATGCTCACCATCGGCACCATCAAGGGCGACGATGCCTTCGTCGTCGAGAAGGTGGTCGGACGCGAGGAGATGTCCCGCCTGTTCGAGTACCGCGTCGACCTGCTGTCGGAGAAGGACGACCACCTCGCGAAGGACCTGCTCGGCACCAATGCCTCGATCTACCTGGAGATGCTCGGCGGCGCCGACCCGCGCTACTTCAACGGCTACGTCACCCGCTTCGCCCACCTCGGTGCCACGCGCACCCCGGCCTTCAAGTCGGGCCACGGTTTCCGCTACCAGCTGACGCTGAGCCCCTGGCTGTGGTTCCTGACCCGCACCTCCACCTGCGCCATCTTCCAGCAGAAGAAGATCCTGGCGGTGGTGGAGGAGGTGCTGGGACGTGTGTCCGAGCTGTCGTCCTTCGAGAAGAAGCTCACCGGCGACACCGAGCAGCGCGACTACTGCGTGCAGTACCGCGAGACCGACTTCAACTTCGTCAGCCGGCTGCTGGAGCAGGAAGGCATCTACTACTACTTCACCCACGAAAACGGCAAGCACAAGCTGGTGCTGGCGGACCACCCGGGTGCCCACCCGATGCTGCCCGAGGGCCCCGAACTGCGCTACTCGGCCAGCAAGCAGGATGCGGTGACGCTGCGCGCGTGGATCCACCACGCCGAAATCCAGTCCGGCGCCTATGCGATCAACGATTTCGACTACAACAAGCCGAACACCGCGCTGCTGAAGGTCGCGTCGAAGGAGCGGCCGCACAAGAACGCGGGCTTCGAGCAGTACGACTACCCGGGCGAGTACCTGGAGCCCGGGCGCGGCTCCACCTACGCGAACATCCGGATGGAGGAGCTGCACTGCCAGTACGAGGTGGACCGCGGCAGCGCGGTCGACCGGCGCATCCGCGTCGGCCACAAGTTCAAGCTGGTCGACCACCCGGTGTCCGCACTGAACCAGGAGTACCTGGTGCTCGGCCACCAGTTCACCGCGGTCAACAACGTCAGCTCGTCGGCCGACGGCGAAGGCGCGACGATGGAGTGCAGCCTGTCGGTGATCCCGGCGGCCACCCAGTACCGGCCGCCGCGCGTCACGCCGCTGCCGTCCATCCCCGGGCCGCAGACGGCGATCGTGGTCGGCAAGCAGGGCGAGGAGATCGAGACCGATGCGCTCGGCCGCGTGAAGGTGCAGTTCCACTGGGACCGCTACAGCACCGGCTCCGACAAGGATTCCTGCTGGATCCGCGTCTCCAACCCCTTCGCCGGCAAGGGCTGGGGCGCGATCAACATCCCGCGCGTCGGCCAGGAGGTGATCGTCCAGTTCATGGAGGGTGACCCGGACCGTCCGATCATCACCGGCCGCGTCTACAACGGCGAGAACCAGACGCCGTACGACATGCCGGCGAAGAAGATGATCACCGGCATGAAGACGCGCAGCTACCCGAACGGCGGCAACGACCAGTTCAACGAGCTGCGCTTCGACGACAGCGCCGGCAAGGAACAGGTCTACCTGCAGGCCCAGAAGTGGCTGGACTTCCGCGTCAAGAGCGTGTTCAAGGAGTGGATCGGCGCCACCTCGAACACCTACGCGGCCGGCAGCATCATGGCGCAGACGGGCAACGAGTACCACCTGACGGCCAAGGGGGACATGTTCGTCACGAGCAAGGACGGCAAGGTCGTCGTCAAGGCCAAGGACGACATCATGGTGTACACCGCGAACGCGCTGGGCACCGAGGCGGCCAGCTTCTCCACCCACATGGCGCCGAAGGTCGCCGTCACCGGCAAGGACCGGCTCGACCTGTATGGCGACGACATCCGGATCACCGGCAAGTCGAAGATCGACCTGAAGGTCGGCGGCAACTTCATCTCCATCACCCCGGGCGGCATCTTCATCAAGGGGACGATGGTCAACATCAACTCCGGCGGCAGCGCCAGCGAGGCCGCGGAAGTCTCTGCCAACACCTTCAAGGATGCCAAGCTGCCGGCCCATGCGATGAACAGCGAGGGCGGCTCGAAGTCCCCGCCGCCGCAGGCGCGCACCAAGCCGCAGGGCTACAAGGGGCAGGCCAGTTCCTTCAAGGCGGCGGCCAAGGGCGGATCACCGCTGGTCAAGCCTTGCGCGGAGTGCTGAACGCCGCCCGGCGCGGTGGCGCCCGGCGCGGGGTCGCCCCGGGCCTGCGGGGGCTTGTCGCCCGCCGGTTCGGCGGTAGGATGCGCGGGCGCGCGGCAGCCCGTCGGCCCTGCGACCGACCCTCCCGATCCAGTCGAATGCACCGATGACGCCCGATTCCGTGCGGACCCAGCTGTGGCGCGATGCGGCCGAAGCCTCGGTGTACGTCGTGCTCGACGGCGCCCAGAACCCCACGCTGCTCGACGTCTTCTTCGAGCACCCCGATCTCGGCCACGAGTGCCTGATGGGCGGCGTGCTCGAGCCGGACATGCAGGAGGTGGCGCCCTACGTGGTGGCGCTGCCGGAGGAGCATCCCTTCACCGAGTGGCTGCTGGCGCAGGGCTGGGCGCAGAACTGGGGTGTCTTCGCGATCAGCCCGGGGGACCTCGGCGACGTCTGGCGCCACCTGCGCCGGACCTTCCGGGTGCAGTCGCCGGAAGGGGAGGTGCTGTACTTCCGCTTCTACGACCCGCGCGTGCTGCGCGCTTTCCTGCCCACCTGCGACACCGGCCAGCTGAAGGAGTTCTTCGGCCCGGTGCGCCACTTCCTCTGCGAGGACGAGGCCGGGCAGGGCGCGCTGCTGTATTCGCTGGCCGAGGACGGGACGCTGGTCACGCAGGCCGTGGCGGGCAAGGGCGCCTGAGGGCGCGCAACGTGGCCGGGCCCGGCGCGTCAGGCGCGGGCCCGCAAAGGGAGAGGGTGATGGCGGGCGCAGGAATCGGCATGGACTTCGTGATCGGGCGTGCGCGACCCGGCGGCGAGCCGGCGGCCGCGCGCGGCCCGCTGCAGCGCTTCCGCGTGCTCGTGGTCGGTGACTTCTCCGGGCGCGGGTCGCGCCGCGAGGGCCTGGACACGCCGCCGACCTTCCAGCCGGTGCGGATCGACCTCGACCAGGCCGAGGCCGTGTTCAGCCGGATCGCGCCGCGGGTCCGGCTGGCGCTGCCGCAGGCGCCGGGAACGCCGTTCGACGTCGCGCTGAACCGCTTCGAGGACCTGGAGCCGGAGGCCCTGTTCGCCCGGCTGCCGTTGCTGGCGCGGCTGCGCGACCTGCGCACCCGGCTGTCGCATCCCGCCACGTTCGCGCAGGCCGCGGCCGAACTGCGGGCCGACGAGGCCGCACGCGCGGCGCCACCCGCGCCCGTGCCGGCCGCCGCACCGGCCTCCGTCCCCGCGTCCCCGGCCGCCGCGGCGGAGGACGACGCGGCGACGCTGGCCCGGCTGCTGGGCGGCACGCTGCCGCCGGCGGCCGCGCCGGCCCCGGCGGCGGGTGGCGTTGCGGGCATCGTCGACCGCCTGGTGCGCCAGGCCGTGGCCCCCCATGTCGTGCCGGCCACCGCCCACCTGCAGCAACCGCTGATCGACTCGGTGGACCGCGCCCTCAGCGACATGCTGCGCAGCCTGCTGGCCGACCCGCACTGGCGCTCGGTGGAGGGCGCGTGGCGGTCGGTCGACCGCTTCCTGCACGGCGTCGAGATGGACGGCGGCGTGCAGCTGGAGCTGGTCGATGCCAGCGCCGCCGACCTGCTGGATGCGCTGGTGCAGGCCGGCGGCGACGCCGCGCAGACACCGCTGGCGAAGACCCTCGCGGAGCGCCGGGCCACCCAGGACCAGGCCACCGGGCATGCCGTCGTCGTCGCGTTGTACGAGTTCGGGCCGGGGGCCGCCGAGCTGGCCCTGCTGGCCAGCCTCGCGGCGATCGCGGCGGCGCAGGGGGCGGCCCTGCTCGCGTCCGCCGCCGCCGAGCTGGCGCTGATCGAGGGCGGCGACGCCTGGCAGGGCCGCGCGCCGGCGAGCGACCCGGCGGCGCTGGCGCGCTGGCAGGCACTGCGCGGCAGTGCGCTCGCGCCGCACATCGGCCTGGTCTGGCCGCGGCTGCTGGCGCGCCTGCCCTATGGCAGGCGCACCCAGCCCGTGGCGTCCTTCGCGTTCGAGGAGTGGCTGGCACCGCACGCGCACGAGCAGCTCGCCTGGCGCCCCGCCGCGCTCGACCTGGCGGCGCTGCTGGCGCGCGGTTTCCTCGAGGACGGCGCCGAACTCGATCCGGCGGCGCAGGTCGAGCTGGAGGACCTGCCGGCCTTCATCGACCGCAGCGGCGACGACCCCCGCTTCCAGGCGGTGGCCGAGTGGTTCATCAGCGAGCCGCAGGCGCGGGCCGTGTCGGCGGCGGGCGTGATGCCGCTGCTCAGCCACCGCAGCCTGCCGCAGGCCCAGGTGGCCGGCTGGCGCAGCATCTCCGCCGGGCATTCCCGGCTGAAAGGCCCCTGGCCCGGCTGAAGCGCAACGGGTCGCCGGGCCCGCGGCGGCGCGGCCCCGCGCATGGGATTGGACGAGCCGGAGCCCGGTGTTAGAGTCGGCGGCCGCAGGGGCTGGACCGTCCGGGCGGCCGGGCTCGAAGGCCCGGTGAGGGCCCTGCAAGTCACCGTCCGGAGCACGAAGAGAGCATGAGCCGAAACCGCGTCATCTGGTCCGAGGGGCTGTTCCTGCGGCCGCAGCACTTCCAGCAGATGGAGCGCTCGGTGGAGCGGCTGGTGCAGACCCGCACGGCCGGCGCACTGGCGCATCCCTGGGGCTTCAGCCGGCTCGTGATCGACGAGGAGGCGCTGAAGATCGGGCGCATCTCGATCCGCGAGGCCGCCGGCGTGCTGCCCGACGGCACCCCGTTCACGATCCCCGGCGAATCCCCGGCACCGCCGCCGTACGAGGTGCCCACCGACCTGAAGGACGCCCAGATCTACCTGGCGCTGCCGGCCTGGCGCGCCGGCATGCCGGAGTTCGCGATCGACGACGGTCCGCAGGCGACGCTGGCCCGCTACGTCGGCAGCGACCAGCCGGTGGAAGACGCCGTGCTCGGCGCCCAGGAGCCGGCCGAGATGCTGCTCGGCCGCCTGAACCTGCGCTACGTCAGCGAGGACGATCCGCGCGAGGCCTTCTGCACCATGGGCCTGGTGCGGGTGGTCGAGCGGCGCAGCACCGGCGTGGTCGTGCTGGACGACAGCTACATCCCGCCGATGCTCGAGACCGCCGGCGACCGGCACCTGCGCGAGTACCTCGAGGAGGCGCGCAACCTGATCCGGCACCGCGCCGAGGCGCTGGCCGGGCGGCTGAACCAGGGCAACCAGAAGGGCGTCGGCGAGATCTCCGAGTTCCTGATGCTGCAGATCGCCAACCGCTTCGACCCGTGGCTGACCCACCTGACGCGGCGCGAGACGCTGCACCCGGAGGCGCTGTACACCGCGCTGCTGCAGGTCGCCGGCGAGCTGGCGACCTTCTCCGCCCGGCGCAAGCGCCGCGCCACCGACTACCCGGCCTACCGGCACGACGACCTGCGGGCCAGCTTCGAGCCGCTGATGGCCGACCTGCGCGACCTGCTGACCGAGGTCATCAACCCGAACGCGATCAACATCCCGCTGCAGGAGCGCGCGAAGGGCCTGTACACCGGCCTGATCCCGGACCTGGAGCTGATCCGCAGCGCGTCCTTCATCATGGTCGTGAACGCGCAGATCGCCAGCGAGGCGCTGCGCCAGCGGCTGCCCCGGGAGGTCAAGATCGGGCCGGCCGAGAAGATCCGCGACATGGTGATGTCGCACCTGCCGGGCATCACGGTGCAGCCGCTGCCGATGGCGCCGCCCAGCCTGCCCTTCTACGCGGGCTACACCTACTTCGAGCTCGACCGCCGCAGCGAATTCTGGAAGATGCTGGAGAACGGCAAGCTGCTCGCGCTGCACATCGCCGGCGAATTCCCGGGACTGCACATGGAACTCTGGGCCCTGCGCGCGTGAGGCGCGCCGTCCCCTCCAACCGCCGAGGTTGACCGCCGATGTCCGATCCCCTGTTTCCGGAACCGCTGGATCCCGATTCGACGATCATGATCCCGCGGCCCGGCGGTGGCCGCAGGCCGCCGCCGCCGCAGGGCTACGTGCCGCCGATGGAGCCGCCCACGCCGTCCGGCTACCCGCCGCCGACCGCGCCACCGGCGAGCTGGCCCTCGCAGGAGGCGCCGCCGCTGGTGGGCATGAACCCGCTGGTGGCCGCCGCGGCCGGGCTGCTGAGCACCGTGCCGACGATCCGCCGCACGATCTCGCACCAGAACCCGCTGGCGCTGCGCGAGTACCTGCTGCGCGCGATCGGCGACTTCGAGGCGAATGCGCGCCGCGCCAACGTCAGCCCCGAGCACATCCTGATCGCGCGCTACTCGCTGTGCACCATGATCGACGAGACGGTCATGGTGATGCCCTGGGGCGCGAGCTCGTCGTGGTCGCGCGAGAGCCTGCTGGTCACGCTGCACAAGGAGGGCTTCGGCGGCGAGAAGTTCTTCCTGCTGCTGGAGAAGGCGCTCGAGGACCCGCGCCGCAACATCGACCTGATCGAGCTGATGTACACCTGCCTGGCGCTCGGCTTCGAGGGCCGCTACCGGGTGCTCGACGGCGGGCGCAACCAGCTCGATGCGCTGCGCGACCGGGTCTACAACGTGATCCGCCGCGAGCGCGGCGAGTTCGACCGCGACCTGTCGCCGCACTGGCGCGGCGTGCAGAAGCGTGCGAAGCCGCTGGTGCGGCGGCTGCCGGCCTGGATCGTGGTGGCGGCGGTCTGCCTGCTGGCCTTTGTCTTCTACGTGGTCTACCTCGCGCTGCTCGCGCGCGGCTCCGACCCGGTGTTCTCGACCGTCGCCGCGATCCGCGCCGACCCGGGCAACCTGCAGCGGGCCCAGGCCGCGCTGGCACCGCCCGAGCCGACCACGCCGCGCCTGCGGCCGCTGCTGGCGGCGGAGATCCAGCAGGGCCTGATCGACGTGGTCGAGGACGCGACGGGCAGCCGGCTGGTGATCCGCGGCGACAGCCTGTTCGCCAGCGGCAGTGCCGAGGTCCAGCCGGCGCTGCTGCCGCTGATCGACCGCATCGGCCAGGAGCTGGCCCGCGTGCCCGGGGCGATCACCGTCACCGGCCACACCGACAACGTGCCGACGCGCACGCTGCGCTTTCCGTCGAACTACGAGCTCTCGGTCGAGCGCGCGCGCGGCGTGTCCGCGCGGCTGCTGCTCTACATCCGGGACCCCGCCCGCGTGCGCACCGAGGGGGTCGCCGATTCGCGGCCGCTGGTGCCGAACACCTCGGCCGAGGCCCGTGCACGCAACCGGCGTGTCGAGATCGTGCTGCGCAACCCCGCCTGAGCCAGGACGCCACCGATGTGGGCTAAGCTGAAGAGGTTCTTCACCAACCGCTGGGTCCTGTCCGTCCTCGGGCTGCTGATCCTGTCGTTGCTGATCTGGTTCGCCGGCGACGCGATCGCCGTCTACGACCGCCGGCCGCTGGGCTCGCCCTGGGTGCGCGGCCTGCTGGTGCTGCTGATCTGGCTGGGCTGGGCCGCCTGGGAGGGCTTCAAGGCCTGGCGCGCGTGGCGGGCGAACAAGCGCATGCTGGCCGCCATCAGCGGCGAGGGCGGCGCCGGCGACAGCGCGGCCATGTCGCAGCGCGAGGTCGCCGAGCTGAAGCAGCGCTTCGACCAGGCGATGACGACGCTGCGCAAGGCGCGCTTCGACGACAAGTCCGGCGGCGGCGGCCGCAACTACCTGTACCAGCTGCCCTGGTACATGTTCATCGGCGCGCCGGGCTCCGGCAAGACGACCGCGCTGATCAATTCCGGCCTGCGCTTCCCGCTCGCCGAGACGATGGGCAAGGAGGCCGTCAAGGGCATCGGCGGCACCCGCAACTGCGACTGGTGGTTCACCGACGAGGCGGTGCTGCTGGACACCGCGGGCCGCTACACCACGCAGTCGAGCAACCGCGACGTCGACGCCGCGTCGTGGAAGGGCTTCCTCGGCCTGCTGAAGAAGTTCCGGCCGCAGCTGCCGCTGAACGGCGCGCTGATCACGCTCAGCGTGTCGGACCTGTTCACCGGCTCGCCCGACGAGCGCGCGGACTATGCGCGCTCGGTGCGCACCCGCGTGCAGGAGCTCTACGGCACCCTGGGCGTGCGCTTCCCGCTGTACCTGGTCGTCACGAAGTGCGACCTGCTGGCCGGCTTCACCGAGTACTACAACGACCTCGGCCGCGAGGCCCGTGCCCAGGCCTGGGGCATGACCTTCGAGTACACGCCACAGTCCGCCGGCACGGCGGCGGTCGCGAACTTCGAGCGCGAGTTCGACCTGCTGGTCGAGCGCCTCAACCAGCGCCTCGTGACACGGATGGAGGAGGAACGCGATCCGCTGAAGCGGGCGACGCTGTTCACCTTCCCGCAGCAGTTCGCCGGCCTGAAGGGCCTGGTCAAGGGCTTCCTCGACGAGGTCTTCCAGTCCTCGGCCTTCGCCGAGGAGGCGATGCTGCGCGGCGTCTATTTCACCAGCGGCACGCAGGAGGGCACGCCCTTCGACCGCGTGCTGGGCAACATCTCGCGCAACTACGGGCTCGAGCGCCAGGTCGTGCCGCCGTCGGCCGGCTCCGGCCGCAGCTATTTCCTGACGCGCCTGATGCGCGAGGTGGTGTTCGCCGAATCCGACCTCGGCGGCCGCAGTGCCGCGATCGAGCGCCGGCGCGCGCGCATGGCGATCGCCGGCTACGCGGCGCTCGGCGTGCTGGCGGTGCTGCTGGTGGCGGGCTGGACGGTGAGCTTCGTGCGTAACAAGGCGCTGCTCGGCGAGGTCGACACCGCTGCGGCGGCCATCGACAAGCAGGTCAAGGCCCTGCCGCCGGCGATGCAGGGCGACGTGCGCGTGCCGCTGCCGGCACTGAATGCGCTGCGCGACATGCCCACCGGCTGGGCAGGGCGCGACGAGAGCGTGCCCTTCTCGCTCGGCCTCGGCCTCTACCAGGGCGACAAGCTGGGCGTGGCCTCGCAGCAGGCCTACCTGGGCCTGCTGCGCGACGCCTTCCTGCCGCGCGTCGCCCAGCGCCTCGAGCAGATGCTGCGCAGCGCCGACTCGCCCGAGCTGCGCTACGAGATCCTCAAGGTCTACGTGATGCTGTACGACCCGAAGCATCTCAAGGCCGACGACGTCGTCAACCTCGTGCACGCGGACTGGGAGCGCAACTTCCCGCGCGAGATCAACGAGGCCGACCGCGCCGCGCTGCGCGGCCACCTGCAGACCGCGCTGGCGCAGACCCCGCTCGAGATGGTGCTGCCGGTCGACAAGACCCTGGTGGAGCAGGTGCGCCGCGAGCTGGCCTCCGCGTCGCTGGCGCAGCGCGCCTATGCGCGGCTGAAGCTGCTCGGCCCGACCGGCGGCGTGCCGGACTTCTCGGTCATCCAGGCCACCGGGCCGTCGGGCCCGCTGGTGCTGCAGCGCCGCAGCGGCACGCCGCTGACGAAGAACGTGCCGGCGATGTTCACCGTCGCCGGCTACGACAAGACCTACCGCGCGCAGTCGCTGCCGGTCGTCAACGAGCTGGCCAACGAGGAGGCCTGGGTGCTCGGGCCCGGGCTCGCGAACCAGGCCCCGAACCGCGCCATCACGGCGCAGGCCGACGTGCAGCGGCTCTACCTCGCCGAGTACATCAAGACCTGGGACGAGCTGCTGAAGGACCTGCAGCTGGTGCCCAAGTCCGACCTGCAGTCGAGCATCCAGGCGATCACGGTGCTGTCGGCGCCGGACTCGCCGCTGAAGATGCTGCTGGGCGCGGTGGCGCGCGAGACCACGCTGGCCGGCGCCGAGACCCGCTCGGCCGAGGCGGCCGGGGCGAAGGCCCTCGACCGCGCCGCGAACGCGATCAGCAACCGCATCGACCGCCTGCTCGGGGACCCGACGAAGGCCGCGCCGACGGCCGCCGACCGGCCCGAGGCCCAGGTCGACCGCTACTTCGAACCGCTGCGCCGCTCGGTGCAGGCCCCGCCGAACGGCAGCGCGCCGATCGACAGCATGCTGGCGGTGCTGCAGGAGTACCAGGCGCACCTGCGCGCCACCGACGACGCGACCAAGCGCAACCTGCCGCCGCCGCCCGACGGCATGATCCTCGCGAAGATCAAGGGCGAGGCCGACCGCATGGGCGCGCCGCTGAACGTGCTGGTGGGCGGGCTGGTCAGCGCCACCAGCGGGCAGGCGGCGTCGGGCGCGCAGGCCGGCGTGCAGCGCATGGTGGCGACCGAGGTCGGTGCCTTCTGCAAGCAGGCGATCGAGGGGCGCTATCCCTTCGCCCGCGGCCAGGCGCGCGAGGTGCCGCCGGCCGACTTCGCGCGGCTGTTCGGGCCGAACGGCACCTTCGACGGCTTCCTGAAGAACCGCATGGCCGGCCAGTACGACGCCTCCGGCCCGGTCTGGCGGCCGGTCAAGCTGGCCGACAACGTCGACAGCTTCCCGCAGGAGACGCTGTCGCAGTTCCAGCGCGCCTCCGTGATCCGCGATGCCTTCTTCCCGAGCGGCGGCCCGACGCCGCAGGTGCAGGCCGACCTGGTGCTGATGCGCGTCGACGACGGCATCAGCGAGGTGCAGGTCTCGGTCGATGGCCAGGCCACGCGGATGGTGCCGGGCGGCGGCTCCGCGATCCGGCTGAACTGGCCCAGCCCGAACCCGGTGCCCAGCGTGAAGATGGCCGCGATGGTCGGCGGCAAGCTCGAGTCGCCGGCCGGCCTGAGCTTCGAAGGCGCCTGGGCGCTGTTCCGGCTGGCCGATGCCGGCCGCCAGGAGGGCGGTGGCTCGCCGGAGCGCATGACCCTGTCCTTCGCCTTCGGCGACAAGCGCGCAGTCTTCGAGCTGCGCTCGAGCAGCGTGCGCAACCCGCTGCGCCTGCCCGAGCTCGCGGCACTGCGCTGCCCGGCCTGAGGAGACCCCGTGGCGCTCGGGTTGTATGGAAAGCTGCCGTGCCAGGGGGACTTCGTCAGCCGGCGCCTGCCCTGGGAGTTCACCCAGGCCTGGGACGACTGGCTGCAGGCGGGCCTCGCGCAGGCGCGCACTGCGATCGGCGCCGACTGGCACCAGACCTACCTGACCGCGCCGCTGTGGCGCTTCCAGCTCGCGCCCGGGGTGCTCGGGGCCGGCGGCTGGGCCGGCCTGTGGTTCGCGAGCGTCGACCGGGTCGGGCGCCAGTTCCCGCTCACGCTGGTCGAGCCGCTGCCCGAGGGCTGGCGCGACCGCTACGTCGTGCTGGAGCAGGACGAGGCTTACTTCCCGGTCGAGGATGTCGCGCTGCGCGGTCTGGATCCGCGCATCGCCTTCGACGCCTTCGACCGTTCGATCGAGTCGCGCAGCCTGCTCGCGAGCGTGCCGTCGGCCGCGCTGGCCTCGGTGTCGTCCGGTCTCGAGGCGGTCTCGATCGACATCGACCAGATCGGTGCGCGGCTGCTGCGCCTGGCGGCCGACGTGGATGCCGGCGCGGCGCTGCGCACCGCCCAGACCGCCGGCCGGGCGGAGAGCTGTTTCTTCACCTGGGGCAACGAGCACCACGGCCCGATGCTGCTGCGCTGCAGCGGCCTGCCGTCGGCCGCCGAGTTCCGCGGCTTCCTCGACGGCCGCTGGCCCTGAACCGCGGCGCGGCACGGCCGCCGTGCCGCGCCCTTCCCCTTTCGATCCCGATCCCGAGCCCACGCCCATGTCCCTGATCGACATCGATGCCCTGCTGGCCCCGGTCAGCGACGACGAGCCCGCCGGCGAGAACCAGGAGTACGGCGTCGTCGCCGAACTCGAGCGCCTGTCCGCCGGCAATCCCGGCAAGCTGGATCCTGAGACCCGCGAGATGGTCGGCGCCGAGGAGCCCGAGTGGCGCAAGGTGCGCGCGGCGGCGCTGGAAGCCTTTGGCCAGACCAAGGACCTGCGGGTCGGCGTGATCCTGACGCGCTCGCTGCTGGCGCTCAGCGGGCTCCCCGGCCTGGGCGCGGGCATCGAGCTGATCGCGCGCATGTCCGAGACCTACTGGGAGGCCGTGCATCCGCGGCTCGACCCGGACGAGGGCGACGATCCCATCGAGCGGCTCAATGCCCTCGGCAACCTGGCCGACCCGGAGGGCATGCTGCGGATGCTGCGCGCCACGCGCATCCTCGAGTCCCGCGAGGTCGGCATCTACACCGCGCGCGACCTGGAGCTGATGACCGGGCGGCAGCCGCTGCCCGAGGGCGTGGACATGCCCGACCGCGGCCTGATGGAGGCGGCCTGGCGCACCGGCGATCCGGAGGCCAATGCCGCCCGTCGCGAGGGCGTCGAGGTCGGCCTGCGCAGCGTGGATGCGCTGATGGCGCTGTTCCGCGAGCGCACCAGCGACGTGCCCAACCTGGACGCGCTGCGCCTGGCCCTCAAGCGGCTGAAGGATTACTACGACGAACTGGCCGACGACGGCTCGGCGGAAGGGTTGGACGAGGGGGGCGAGGAGGGCGCCGGCGGGGGCGGAACGGCCTCAGGTGGCGGGGGTGGCGGAAAAGCAGGCGGCGCGCTAGCATCTCGCGACGATGCCGTGCGGATCCTCCAGCAAGTGGCCATCTTCCTGCGCAAGACCGAGCCGAGCAGCCCTGCCCCGATGTTCATCGACCGCGCCGTGAAGATGTTGCAGGCGGATTTCTACACGATCGTCAGGGAGCTGATGCCCGATTCGAAGTCGCACATCGAGTTGCTCGGCGGCGTCAGCCTCGACACCGAAGAATCATCCTGATTTAGCGCCTCGCAGACCGTGCGGACCGGGGCACGGGCCCCCGGTTCCAAGCCCAACCTCACCCAGGGAGAACCCCGACCATGGCCAGCAGCAGTCAGAAGTTCATCGCCCGCAACCGGGCGCCGCGCGTGCAGATCGAGTACGACGTCGAGCTCTATGGCTCGAAGAAGAAGATCCAGATCCCGTTCGTGATGGGCGTGATGGCCGACCTGTCGGGCAAGCCGGCCGAGCCGCTGGCCCCGGTCGCCGACCGCAAGTTCCTCGAGATCGACGTCGACAACTTCGACGACCGCCTGAAGTCGATGAAGCCGCGCGTGGCCTTCAACGTGCCGAACACGCTGACCGGCGAAGGCAACATGAGCGTCGACATCACCTTCGAGAGCATGGACGACTTCACGCCCGAGGCCGTGGCGAAGAAGGTCGGCGCGCTGAACAACCTGCTCGAGACGCGCAACCAGCTGAAGGACCTGCTGAGCTACATGGACGGCAAGACCGGCGCCGAGGAACTGCTCGGCAAGGTCCTCAACGACCCGGCGCTGCTGAAGTCCCTGTCGGCGGCCCCGAAGCCGGCCGACGAGGCGCCCGCCGCCTGACCCCCGCGCCTCGCCCCTGAAGGACCACCCCATGTCGACTCAACAAGAGACCTCCCAAGCCGCTGGCGCGACCGCCGAGTTCGATGACTTCGCCGCGCTGCTGCAGCGCGAGTTCAAGCCGAAGACCGACCAGGCAAAGACGGCCGTCGAACAGGCCGTGCACACGCTGGCCCAGCAGGCGCTTGCCGACACCAAGCTGATCTCGAACGACGTCTTCAAGACGATCGAGGGCATGATCGCCGCGATCGACAAGAAGCTGTCCGAGCAGATCAACCTGATCATCCACCACGAGGACTTCACGAAGCTCGAGGGGGCGTGGCGCGGCCTGCACCACCTGATCAACAACACCGAGACGGACGAGACCCTGAAGATCCGGGTCATGAACATCTCGAAGAACGAGCTGCACAAGACCCTCAAGCGCTACAAGGGTACCGCCTGGGACCAGAGCCCGATCTTCAAGAAGGTCTACGAGGAGGAGTTCGGCCAGCTCGGCGGCAACCCCTACGGCTGCCTGGTCGGCGACTACCACTTCGACCACAGCCCGCCGGACGTCGAACTGCTCGCGGAGATGGCCAAGGTGGCCTCCGCGGCGCACGCGCCCTTCATCGCCGGCGCCTCGCCGTCGACGATGCAGATGGACAGCTGGTCGGAGCTCTCCAACCCGCGTGACCTGACGAAGATCTTCCAGAGCGCCGAGTACGCCGCGTGGCGTTCGCTGCGCGAGTCGGAGGACTCCCGCTACATCGGCCTGGCGATGCCGCGCTTCCTGGCGCGCCTGCCCTATGGCTCGAAGACCAACCCGGTCGAGGGCTTCGACTTCGAGGAAGACATCGAGGGCAAGGACCACAACCGCTACGTGTGGGCCAACTCGGCCTATGCGATGGCGACCAACATCACGCGCGCCTTCAAGCTCTACGGCTGGTGCACCACGATCCGTGGTGTCGAGTCCGGTGGTGCCGTGGCCAACCTGCCGGTGCACAGCTTCCCGACCGACGACGGCGGCGTGGACATGAAGTGCCCGACCGAGATCGCGATCTCCGACCGGCGCGAGGCCGAGCTGGCGAAGAACGGCTTCATGCCGCTGGTGCACCGCAAGAACAGCGACTTCGCCGCCTTCATCGGCGCCCAGTCGCTGCAGAAGCCGGCCGAGTACGACGATCCGGACGCGACCGCAAATGCCAACCTTGCCGCACGTTTGCCCTATTTGTTCGCGAGCTCCCGCTTCGCGCACTACTTGAAGTGTATGGTTCGGGACAAGGTCGGTTCGTTCTCAACCGCCAAGTCGATGCAGGAAGAACTTCAGAAGTGGATCTCGCAGTTCGTCGACGGGGACCCCGATTCCTCGTCGGATGCCACCAAGGCGCGCAAGCCGCTGTCGGGCGCCGAGATCGTGGTCGAAGAGGTCGAAGGCAACCCGGGCATGTACACGTCGAAATTCTTCCTGCGCCCGCACTACCAGCTGGAGGGGATGAACATCTCCCTGCGGCTGGTTTCCAAGATGCCCTCCAGCAAGGGGGCATGATCCCTGGGCTGTTGCAGCAGCCCTTTGTTCGTCAACTGGTTCTTACATTCACTAGGAGAGCGTCATGGCAATGGACATGTTTCTGAAGATCGAAGGTGGCAAGTACAAGGTCACCGGCGAATCGCGCGACAAGACCCACGTCGGCGAGATCGACGTGCTGGCCTGGAGCTGGGGCCTGTCCCAGTCCGGCACGGCCCACCTCGGCGGTGGCGCCGGCGCGGGCAAGGCCAACTTCCAGGACCTGAGCATCACGAAGTACATCGACAACACCTCGCACAACCTGTTCGCCGCCTGCGCGACGGGTGACCACTTCACGAAGGCCACGCTCATCTGCCGCAAGGCCGGCACGACGCCGCTGGAGTACGTGAAGATCACGATGGACGAGGTGCTGATCTCGTCGCTGTCGACCGGCGGCTCGGGTGGCGAGGACCGCCTGACCGAGAACGTGTCGCTGAACTTCGCGAAGATCAAGTTCGAGTACGTCGAGCAGGATGCCCAGGGCAAGCCGAAGACCCCGAACAAGGAGTTCACCTACAGCATCGCGGAGAACGTCGCGGGCTGAGCCCGCGGGGCGCAGCGGTCGGGGAATGGGCCTCGACCGCCTGCCCGCACGCAGCCCCGGCGCCGTCGTTGGATGGGTCCGGGGCTGTTTTCTTTGGTCCGTACGGGGCCCGGTGCCGTTGCCGGGGCCGCAGGAGAGGTGATGGTTGCGAACGTCTCAGCGCTCGGGTTCACGTCGGTCGACCCGGTCGCCCACCTGAAGGAGTTGCAGGACCGGATCCGCAAGGAGCCGCAACGCGCCGACCTGCGCATCTTCCTGTTCCAGCTCTATTGCCTGCTCGGCGAGTGGGGCAAGGCGGCGAACCAGCTGAACGCGATCGACGAACTCGACGTCGAGGCCGACACCCTGGTCAAGACCTACCGCGAGGCGGTGCGCTGCGAGGTCTATCGCAAGGGGGTCTTTGCCGGCGAGCGGGTCCCGCTCGTGCTGGGCGCGCCGGAGAACTGGATCGCGCTGATGCTCGAGGCGCTGAAGCTCGATGCCGGCGGCCACCATGCGCAGGCCGCCGACCTGCGGGCCGGCGCGCTCGAAGCGGCCCCCGCGTTCAGCGGCAAGGCCGACGGCAAGCCCTTCGAGTGGATCGCCGACGCGGACTCCCGCATCGGGCCCGTCTTCGAGATGATCGTCAACGGCAAGTACTACTGGGTGCCGATGATGCGCGTGGCCCACCTCGAGTTCGAGGCGCCGGCCGACCTGCGCGACTTCGTGTGGACCGGCGCGACGGTCACGCTGGCCAACGGCGGCTCGCACGTCGGACTCATTCCCACCCGCTACCCCGGCACCGAGGCGGTCGACGACAAGCAGCTGCGGATGGCCCGCGCGACCGAGTGGAAGGAGCTCGCGCCGAACTCCTACGCGGGCCTCGGCCAGCGCATGTTCGCGACGGACGACGCGGACATCGCGTTGCTCGACCTGCGCGACCTGCGCCTCGACACCGATGGCTGAATCGATCCCGCGGGACCGGCTGTATCCCTCGCTGCTGGACCGCCTGATCGACGAGGACCCGACCCGCACGACGGAGCCGCGCGACAACCGCGCGACCTCGAACAGCCGCCTGCGCGAATCGGTGCTGCGTGACCTCAACTGGCTGTTCAACGCCAACCAGAACAGCGGTGACCTGTCCGACTACCCGGAGGTCCGGCGCTCGGTCGTCAACTATGGCCTGCCTGCGGTGTCCGGCCGCCCGGCCTCGAGCCTCGACCTGACCGAGCTGGCCCGCGCGCTGCGCGAGGCGCTGCTGTTCTTCGAGCCGCGGCTGGTCCCGCACACCGTGCGGGTCTTCGTCGAGCCGAAGGGCGGCCCCAGCCACAACGTGATCAGCTTCCGGATGGAGGCCCAGCTGTGGGCCCAGCCGATCCCGCTGGAGATCTTCATGCGCACCGACATGGACCTCGAGAGCGGCCAGACCCGCGTCGTCGAGGCGGCCGGCCGCTGAGCGGCTCCGACGGCCCGCGCCACCCCCTGCCCTGAGGCCCCATGGATCCCCGCCTGCTCGAGTACTACCGCCAGGAGCTGCTGCACATCCGCGAGGGGGCCGCCGAGTTCGCGCGCGAGCATCCGAAGATCGCCGCGCGGCTCGCGATGGACACGACGACGGCCCAGGGCGAGTGCGTCGACCCCTATGTCGAGCGCCTGCTCGAGGGCTTCGCCTTCCTGGCGGCGCGCGTGCACATCCGCCTCGACGCGGAGTACCCCCGCTTCACGCAGCATCTGATGGAGATGGTCTACCCGGGCTACCAGGCCCCGGTGCCGTCGATGCTGATCGCCCAGCTCGAGCCGGACCTGAACGACGCCGGCCTGGCGGCGGGGCCCACCATCCCGCGCGGCAGCCTGATGAATGCGCGGCTGCTGCCCGGCGAGCGCACCAGCTGCCGGTTCTCGACCGGCCACGACGTGCGGCTCTGGCCGCTGCGCCTGGCGCAGGCCGGCTACCAGGCACACGTCTCCGACGTCCCGGCGCCGGCGCTGGCGAGCGGCCAGCCGCGGGCCTGCCTGCGGCTGCGGGTGAAGGTCACGGCGGCCCTCAAGTCCCACCAGCTCGACCTCGACCGGCTGGATGTCTTCCTCGCGGGCGACGAGGGCGTCGCGCACCGGATCTACGAGCAGATCTTCGCGAACTGCACCGCCGTCGTCGTGCAGACGGTGGCGCGGCGCAACCCGCGCTACCACGTGCTGCCGGCCTCGCGCGTGCAGCCCGGCGGCTTCGCGGACGACGAGACGCTGCTGCCGGCCTCGCCCCGCGCCTTCGGCGGCTACCGCCTGCTGAAGGAGTACGCGGCCTTCCCCGAACGCTACCTCTTCGTGCAGGTCGGCGGGCTCAAGGCGGCGCTCGCCGCGCTGGAGACCGACGAGTTCGAGCTGCTGTTCGTGCTCGACCGCATCGACCAGACGCTCGAGAAGACGCTGGACCTGGCCAGCTTCGCGCTGCACTGCACGCCGGCCATCAACCTGTTCCCGAAGCGCGCCGACCGGATCGAGCTGAACCGCCACGACCACGAGCTCCACGTCGTGCCGGACCGCGCGCGGCCGATGGACTACGAGATCTATTCGGTCACCTCGGTCCAGGGCTACGACGACACCGGCACGGCCGAGGCGCGGCATTTCCGCCCGCTCTACGACCAGTTCGATGCGGCGTCGGTGGACGACCAGGCCTACTACACGCTGCGGCGCGTGCCGCGCCTGCTGTCCGAGGCGCAGCGCCAGCGCGGGCCGCGCGCCGGCTACATCGGCACCGAGCTCTACGTGTCGCTCGTCGATGCGCACGAGGCGCCGTACCCCGAGCGCCTGACGCAGCTGTCGGTCGAGATCCTCAGCTCCAACCGCGACCTGCCGCTGCTGATGTCGGTCGGCACCAAGGACGACTTCAGCTTCGAGGATGCCGCACCGGTGCAGGGCGTGCGCTGCATCAAGGGGCCGACGCGGCCGATGGCGCCGCTGCTGGAAGGCGGCGCGCCGTGGCGGCTGCTCAGCCAGCTGTCGCTCAACTACCTGTCGCTGTGCGACACCGACCCGCGCCAGGGCGCCGCGGCATTGCGCGAGATCCTCTCGCTCTACGGCCTCGACCCGCGCTCGCGGCTGCACAAGCAGCTCGACGGCATCGTCTCGATGGCCAGTCGGCCGGCGATCTCGCGCGTGCCGGTGCCGGGGCCGATCACCTTCGGGCGCGGCACCGAGATCACGCTGACCGCCGACGAACGTTCTTTCGAGGGCAGCGGCACCATGGTGCTGGCCTCGGTGCTCGAGCGCTTCCTGGCCCGCCACGCCAGCCTGAACAGCTTCACCCAGCTCATCCTGCAGACGCAGCAGCGCGGATTGATCAAGAAATGGAAGCCGCGGATCGGCCAGAGATCGATCGCCTGAGCGATGCCGCCGCGCCGGCGGCGGATGAACTCGCCGGGGACGAGCAGGCGGCGCCGCCGGGCACGGCCGCGCCGGTGTCTGCCATCGACCGGATGGCGCTGCTGCGGGCGATCGCCGCGCAGCCGACCGACTACGGCTTCTACGTCGCCGCCCGGCTGATCGAGTGCGCGCACCCGGAGCACCCGCGGCTCGGCACCTCGCGCCGGCTGCGCGAGGACCCGGTGCGCTTCAGCCAGGAGCCCGGGCTCGACTTCGCCACCGCAACGCTGTCCTCGCTCGAGATGCGTCCGTCGGGCGGTGCACCGCTGCTGCGGGTGCGCTTCAACGGCCTGTTCGGTGCCAACGGGCCGATGCCGCTGCACCTCACGGAGTTCGCGCGCGACCGGATGCGCAACCACGGTGACCGCACGCTGCTGCGCTTCACCGACATGTTCCAGCACCGGCTGTTCTCGATGTTCTACCGCGCCTGGGCCCAGGCGCAGCCGACGGTCAGCCACGACCGTCCGGGCCGGGACGTGTTCGGCCAGCGTGTCGCTGCGATCGCGGGCCACGGCATGCCGAGCCTGCAGGGGCGCGACCGCGTGCCCGACGTGGCCAAGCGCGCCCATGCCGGGCTGCTCGCGCATTCGGTGCGCAGCGCCGAGGGGCTGGCGCGGATCCTGTCGAACTTCTTCCGCGTGCCGGCGAGCGTCGAGTCCTGGGCGCCGCACTGGATGAAGCTGCCCGAGGAGGCGCGCACCCGCCTCGGCGACGACAGTGCGCGCCTCGGCGTCTCGGCCGTCATCGGCGCCCGTGTCTGGGACGTGCAGAGCCGCTTCCGCGTGATGATCGGCCCGCTGTCGGCCGCGGACTACGAGCGCCTGCTGCCCGACCGCGACAGCCTGTCGGTGCTGCGCGACTGGATCCGCAACTACATCGGCGACGAGCTGTCCTGCGAGGTCCAGCTCAAGCTCAGGCGCCGCGAGGTCCCCAGCGTGCGCCTCGGCCGCAGCGGCAAGCTCGGCTGGACGAGCTGGCTCGGCAAGCGGCCGCCGGCCCTGCATCCGGACGATGCGGACGATCTGGTGCTGGTCGTGCATTGATGGGCACCCGCCCGGGCCGGCGCCCGGTGGCGGAGGTTGTCTCGGCGAGCCGCCTCCCCTACAGTGCCGGGTCACCGGGGCCGGCGGCCCCTGGGCGCCGGCCCGCGGCGCCAGCGCACCCACCCCGAAGACGGGACCCTCAGGAGAAGCAGCGTGAGTGAAATCAGTCGTGTCGCCTTGTTCGGCAAGCTCAACCCGGTGGCCTACAAGGCGATCGAGGGGGCGACGGTCTTCTGCAAGCTGCGGGGCAACCCGTACGTGGAGCTGGTGCACTGGCTGCACCAGCTGGTCCAGGTGAACGACTGCGACCTGGTGCGCATCATCAAGCACTACGGTGCCGACGCCTCGCGCCTGGCGACCGAGATGACGCAGGCGCTCGACGCGCTGCCGCGCGGCGCCACCGCGATCTCCGACTTCTCGCCGCTGATCGAGGACGCCACCGAGCGCGGCTGGGTCTACGGCACGCTGCAGTTCGGCGAGGGCGCGGTGCGCACCGGCCACATCGTCTACGGCGCGCTGCGCACGAAGAACCTGCAGAACACGCTGTACGGCATCAGCGGCGAGTTCCGCAAGATCAAGGCCGACGACCTGGCGGAGAACTTCGCGAAGATCGTCGGCGGCTCGGCCGAGGACACCCTCGGCCCGCGCGACGGCTCCACCGTCGGCAGCGCCGCGGTGCCGGGCGAGGCCAGCGGCGCGATGGCGCCGGCCCAGATGGGCAAGCAGGAGGCGCTGAAGAAGTTCACCGTCGACCTGACCGAGCAGGCGCGCAACGGCAAGATGGACCCGATCGTCGGCCGCGACGACGAGATCCGCCAGGTGGTCGACATCCTGATGCGCCGGCGCCAGAACAACCCGATCCTGATCGGCGAGGCGGGCGTCGGCAAGACCGCCGTCGTCGAGGGCTTCGCGCAGCGCATCGCGCGCGGCGACGTGCCGCCGAGCATGAAGGACGTCGAGCTGCGCGCGCTCGACGTCGGCCTGCTGCAGGCCGGCGCCAGCATGAAGGGCGAGTTCGAGCAGCGGCTGCGCTCGGTCATCGACGAGGTGCAGGCCAGCCCGAAGCCGATCATCCTGTTCATCGACGAGACCCACACGCTGGTCGGCGCCGGCGGCGCGGCCGGCACCGGCGACGCCGCCAACCTGCTGAAGCCCGCGCTGGCGCGCGGCACGCTGCGCACCATCGGCGCGACCACCTTCGCCGAGTACAAGAAGCACATCGAGAAGGACCCGGCGCTGACCCGCCGCTTCCAGAGCGTCACCGTCGACGAGCCCGACGAGGTCAAGGGCATCCTGATGATGCGCGGCGTGGCCTCCACGATGGAGAAGCACCACAAGGCGCAGATCCTCGACGAGGCGCTGGAGGCCGCGGTCAAGCTGTCGCACCGCTACATCCCGGCGCGCCAGCTGCCCGACAAGGCGGTGAGCCTGCTCGACACCGCTTGCGCCCGCGTCGCGGTCAGCCTGCACGCGGTGCCGCCCGAGGTCGACGACTGCCGCAAGCGCATCGACTCGCTGGTCGTCGAGGAGGGCATCATCGCGCGCGAGAAGGCGATCGGCATCGAGGTGAAGGAGCGCGAGGAGAGCGTGGCCGCGCTGCTGGCGGCCGAGCGCGAGCGCCTCGCCGGCCTGGAGAAGCGCTGGGGCGAGGAGAAGACGCTGGTCGACGAGCTGCTCGCGCTGCGCGCGACGCTGCGCGACGGCAAGAACCCGGTCGAGGGCACCGGCAGCCAGCTCGAGGCGAATGCCCAGGACGCGGCGGGCGCCGCGGCGCCGGCGCTGTCGGATGGCGCACGCGCGGAAGCCGTGGCGAAGCTGAAGGACGTGCAGGCGAAGCTGCATGCGCTGCAGGGCGAGAGCCCGCTGATCCTGCCGACGGTGGACTACCAGGCGGTGGCCAGCGTGGTCGGCGACTGGACCGGCATCCCGGTCGGCCGCATGGCGCGCAACGAGATCGACACGGTGCTCAAGCTGCCGCAGCTGCTGGCACAGCGCGTGATCGGCCAGGACCATGCGATGGAGATGATCGCCAAGCGCATCCAGACCTCGCGCGCCGGCCTCGACAACCCGCAGAAGCCGATCGGCGTGTTCATGCTGGCCGGCACCTCCGGCGTCGGCAAGACCGAGACCGCGATCGCGCTGGCCGAGGCGCTCTACGGCGGCGAGCAGAACCTGATCGTCATCAACATGAGCGAGTACCAGGAGGCGCACACCGTCTCGTCGCTCAAGGGCGCGCCCCCGGGCTACGTCGGCTACGGCGAGGGCGGCGTGCTGACCGAGGCGGTGCGGCGCAAGCCGTACTCGGTGGTGCTGCTCGACGAGGTCGAGAAGGCGCACCCGGACGTGCACGAGCTGTTCTTCCAGGTCTTCGACAAGGGCTTCATGGAAGACGGCGAGGGACGCTCGATCGACTTCAAGAACACGCTGATCCTGCTGACCACCAACGCCGGCACCGACCTGATCGCCAGCCTCTGCAAGGACCCGGACCTGATGCCCGACCCCGAGGGCATGGCCAAGGCGCTGCGCGAGCCGCTGCTGAAGATCTTCCCGCCCGCGCTGCTCGGGCGCCTGGTCACGATCCCGTACTACCCGCTGTCCGACGAGATGCTGGGCAAGATCATCAAGCTGCAGCTCAACCGCATCAAGAAGCGGGTCGAGGCGCGCTACAAGATCCCCTTCACCTACGACGAGGACGTGGTCAAGCTGGTGGTCTCGCGCTGCACCGAGAGCGAGTCCGGCGGCCGCATGATCGACGCGATCCTGACCAACTCGATGCTGCCGGACATCTCGCGCGAGTTCCTGACGCGGATGATGGAAGGCCAGCCGATCGAGCGCGTCAACGTCAGTGTGAAGGACGGCGAGTTCGCCTACGGGTTCTGACCCGGCATCGGCCCGGGCCGGCGGGCCCGGGCCGGCACCCCGGACGCGTGCGCCGCGTCAGCCCGCGGTGGCCCGCCGCCGCACGCAGTCGACATAGGCCTCGCCGTCCGGCGGGCGGCCGCTGCGCTGCGATTCCCACATCATCCGGCCGAGGCACTCCATGACCTCGTGCTGCGCCGCGTGCGCGCTGCCGCGCCGCGCGCGCAGCAGCTCGACCGCCTGCCGGATGCCGCTCGGCTGGTCGATGCCGACCTGTTCGCTGATCGACAGGTGCATCGACAGGTGCAGGAAGGGGTTCTCGCGCCCGCCCTCGACCTCGTAGACCGCGGCCAATGCCGCCGGCAGGTCGGCCAGCTCGGCGTGGTACTCCGGGTGCTCCTGCATCCAGTCGGCCGCGATCGATTCCAGCGGCGTCAGCAGCTCGCCGCTGCGCTGCTTGCGCCAGGTCTCGCAGAAGAAGCGGCGGACGTCGAGCTGGGACGGGGCGAACATGCCGCGGCGCTCAGCGCGCCTTCGCGCCGGAGGCGGCGGCGGGCGGCGGGTCGGTGTAGGGCTCGACCACGCTGGCCTCCAGCTGGTAGCCGCTGACGCCCATGAAGGTGTCCGAGCGCGAGGTCTTCAGCGTGCCGGCGACCCACACCGGGTCCATCGACTGGATGCCCTTGACCGGCGTCTTGCGCAGCACGTGGATGATCTGGTTGGCCGGCGGCGGCGGGCTGTGGATGCAGGCGCCGAAGTAGGGCACCAGCAGGAACTCGCTCAGGCCCGCCTTGGATTCCTCCAGCGGGACCACGTAGCCGGGAATGCGCACCGTCGCGCCGTTCATCGCGGCGTTCACCGGCGCGTTGTCCCAGCTGTCGCGCATCTCCTTCAGCAGCGCCGCAGCGCGCGGGTCGGCGTCCGAGAACATGCCGAAGTTGGCCGCCTTGATGCCCTTCATCGGGTCCCAGTCGGCCGGCATCAGCGCATCCCAGGTGATCTCCCGGACACCGCCGCGCGCGGCCGGCGCGGCCGGCGCGGCCGCGGGCCGGGCCGGTGCTGCACGACTGTCGGCCGCCTTCGGGGCGGGGCCTGCGGCCGTGGCCTGGGCTTCTGCGCGCGGCAGGCCCAGCGCCAGCAGGGCCGCCGCGAGGCCGGCGGCCAGGCCGACGGTCCGCACGGGGCGGC
The DNA here is from genome assembly GCF_001293525.1 of Pseudideonella sakaiensis. Lineage (GTDB taxonomy): Bacteria > Pseudomonadota > Gammaproteobacteria > Burkholderiales > Burkholderiaceae_C > Ideonella_A > Ideonella_A sakaiensis. The sequence continues at coordinate 114,806 of NZ_BBYR01000011.1, forward strand.
GCAGGGCGGGGTGGAGGCGGGGGCTCGGTGTCATGCTCAGTGTCTCGGGGAGAGGCCGTCGGCCAGCGACAGCCGGTAGGCGCGCCAGGCCGGCACCAGGCTGGCCACGACGCCGGCGGCGACCACGGCCGCGAACAGCGCCCATTGTCCCGCGGTCGGGGCGCCCGCGTGCAGCGTGAGGCCGAAGCGGGACTGGATCCAGGGGCCGGCGGCGGCGATGCTGCCGAAGGCGGCGGCCGCGCCGAGCAGCGCGCCGGCGAGCGTGACCAGCAGGCCTTCCGCCAGCAGCAGGCCGACCACGTGGCGCGGTGCCGCGCCGACCGCGCGCAGCACCGCCAGCTCGCGGCGCCGCTCGTTCAGCCCGGCCAGCACCACGGCCACCAGGCCGGCCAGGCTGACCGCCGCGACCAGCGCCGACATCGCCAGCAGCGCGCGCTCGCCGATGCCTACCACGTCCCACAGCTCGCCGAGCGCGACGCCCGGCAGCACCGCCATCAGCGCCTCGTCCTCGTAGCCGGCGACGAAGCGCTGCACCACGAACACCGCGGCCCGGCTGCGCAGACCCACCAGCGCGGCCGTGACTTCCTTCGGCGCCAGGTCGAACTTGCGCGCCTGGTCGGCCGCGATCGCGGCGCCGCGGATCGGCGCGCCGCCCTGCCAGTCGAGGTGGATCGCCTCCAGCGCCTCCAGGCTGACGTGCACCGTGCGGTCCACCGGCGTGCCGGTGCGCTGCAGCACGCCGACGACGGTGAAGGGCTTGTCGGCATGCTCCGCGCCCGGGATCGGGCCGGTGCCGTGGCTCAGCGTGATGCGGCTGCCGAGCCGGTAGCCGAGCCGGTCGGCGACCTCGGCGCCGATCACCGCCTCGTACAGGCCGTCCAGCGTGCCGCTGAAGGGGCGGCCCTCGCGCAGCGCGAGCGGCTGGCGGTCGCCGTAGCGGAAGCGCTCGAAGTAGGCGGTCGTGGTGCCGAGCACCGGGTGGCCGCGGTGCGAGTCGCCGAGCGACAGCGGCACCACCCAGGCCACGGCGCGGTGGCGCTCGATCGCGCGCAGGCTGTCCATGCGGATGTTGTTGGTCGCGCCGCCGATGCGGAACACCGCGTACAGCATCAGCGGGACCGGGCCGGTGCGCGCGCCGACGATCAGGTCGGTGCCGCTGACCGACTGCGCGAAGCCCTCGCGCAGGTCGCTGCGCAGGCGCTCCAGGCTCAGCAGCAGCGCGGCCGCCAGCGCGATCGACAGCACGACCAGCCCCAGCGTGCCGCGCCGGCTCCAGGCGCTGCGCGCGGCGAGCGACCACCAGGTCGTCATGCCGGCACCGCCGCGGCCGGGCGCGCCCGGTTGATCTCGGCCAGCGAGAGCCGGCGCGAGAACTGCGCCGCCAGGCGCTCGTCGTGGCTGACGAAGACCAGGCTGCTGCCGCCGGCGGCGCACTCCTCCCGCAGCAGCTGCATGAACTCATCGCGCAGCGCGGCGTCGAGCGCCGAGGTCGGCTCGTCGGCGATCACCAGCGCCGGCATCCCGATCAGCGCGCGCGCCGCGGCCACGCGCTGCTGCTGGCCGACCGACAGCTGGCCCGCCGGCCGGCGCCAGCTCGCGGCCGGCAGCTGCATGCGCTGCAGCAGGGCCTCGGCGCCGGCCTCGGCGCGGCCGTGGCGGGCGGCGGCCCGCTGCCGGCGCTGCGCGGACAGCCGGCAGGGCAGCAGCACGTTGCCCAGCACGTCCAGCCAGGGCAGCAGGTTGAACTGCTGGAACAGCACGCCGACGTGGGCCGCGCGGTGCGCATCGCGCCGCGCGGCGCGCATCGCCGCCCAGTCCTGGCCGAGCACGGCCACCTGCCCGGTGCGTGGCAGCAGCACGCCCGCCATCAGGCCGAGCAGCGTCGACTTGCCGCTGCCGCTGGGCCCGTGCAGGAAGAGGTGCTCGCCGGCCGCGAGCACCAGCGCGTCGATCACCAGCAGGTCGTCGCGCTGTCCCGGCCAGGCATGCCGCAGCCCGGTGATCGCGAGCGCCGGGCCCGCTCCGCCCGCACTCCCGCATTCGCCCTCGGGACGGCCCGGCGGGGTCATCGGACCACCTTCGTGCTGCGCACTCCGGTATTCGCCCTGGGGGCGGCCCGGCGGGCGAATCGGACCACCTTCGTGCTGCGC
>NZ_BBYR01000012.1 GCF_001293525.1 Pseudideonella sakaiensis
TGCGCGAAGGCCGACAGCGGCAGGCCCGCGAGCGCCAGCGGCAGCAGCAGAGCGGCGATGCGGGACGGAATGCGATGGGATGTCGGAGGCATGTTCATGGCGTATGGCCTTTCGTGACGGTCAGGAGAGGAGGAAGAAGGTCAGCACCAGGTACATCGCCACGAAGCGCACGACGACGGCGAGGAACTGACGTTCAGTGATGCGGTGCTCGGCCCAGCCGACGTAGGCGGTGCGCATGGCCCACACGCCCCACAGCAGCAACACGGCGAACACGAAGCCCAGCACCACGGCAGCGACGGCCGAAGGCGCAAAGCCGCCGTTGGCCTGGAATGCGGCGACCTGATCGGCAGAGGGCGTCATGGCGACGGCTCCTCGTCGTCGGCGCGGTCACGGCGAACGTAATCGCCGGCCAGCGGGACGGGATCGCGCGGCTGGGCGCGCTGGGGCACGAGGTAGTCCTGCAGGCCGGCGCGAACGCGCTTCAGGTCCGCGCGCAGTCGGGCGTAGTCGAAGTGGTAGCGGGCGCGTTCCTGCGGGGCGGTATGGGCGGCGTGCTCGGCGAGGCGGTCGAGCAGGTCGAGTTGGCGGGTGAGCGCGGCGAGCTGCTCACGCTCCGAGGCGAGGCTGTCGGCAGCGACGGCAGGCTGTAGTGTCGAGAACGAGACAGCCAACACCACGGCCAGCGAAGGCCATGCGGATGCGCGGCGTTTGGTCTGTCCCATCGTGCCATTCCCCGTTGAAGCGGATGGCCAGATGCTGTGGCGCGCTCTCGCTTTGCGCCGCAGGGAATGGGAACTACGGCATGACCGGATTTCCGGGGCGAGCTGGCGATCAACCGTGCAATGCTCCCGGGATTGCGGAGTTGGCCAGCGCCTACCGCAGCTTGGTAGAATTGGCTAAACTTGGCAATCGTAATCTACGAAAGGCCAGATCGGATGGTTTCCGGATGACTGAAGTCGAGAGCGAGATCCTCACGCTTGAGGAGGTCGCGGCCTACCTCAAAGCCGGGAAACGGACGGTCTATCGCCTTGCCCAGAAAGGCGAGATTCCGGCGTTCAAGCTTGGGGGAACCTGGCGCTTTCGCCGCTCGGAGCTGGATCGGTGGATCGCCGAAAGCATCAGCAAGAAGAAGCCGGAGGCAGAGTGAGCGTGCACCAAATCAGCAACCGAATCACATTCGGGAAAGAACCAAGGGGAGGATTGCTGGCGTGCCAGTTCCCATAATTGATCTTTTTGCTGGCCCAGGAGGGCTCGGGGAAGGATTTGCTTCCCTGCAGGGCCACAAACGGCAGCCATTCTTCGAGATCGCCCTTTCCATTGAAAAGGATGCTGTCGCACATCGCACGCTGACGCTCAGGGCAGTGTTCAGGCGTTTGCGTGGCACCAAGGACGTCAAGCACTACTACAGCTACATACGAGGCGAGATCGATGAGGCCGCTTTCCGCAGGATCCCTGCCGTGGCCAGCGCCTTCGAGCATGCTGCCACCGAGGCGAGGTGCCTGGAGCTTGGCAAGTCAGACGAAGCCAGTATCGACAGGGAAATTCGTGCTGCACTGAAGGGGCAGGAAACCTGGGTGCTGATCGGCGGCCCGCCCTGCCAAGCGTATTCGCTGGCGGGGCGCTCCAGACGCGCCAACGACAAGGACTTTCACAAGGATGAAAAGCACTTCCTCTACAGGGAGTACCTGAGAATCATCCAGGTGCACAAGCCCACCATCTTCGTGATGGAGAATGTCAAGGGTCTGCTTTCCTCAAAGCACTCCGGCGACCCGATGTTCGAGAAGATCATTGCGGATCTTTCGATGCCGACCGAGGGGATCGAATATGAGATCCGATCCTTCACCAAGAAGGGCGACGGCAGTTCGCTGGAACCCACCGACTACCTAATCCATTCTGAGCGCCATGGGATCCCGCAAAGCAGGCATCGCGTGATTCTGCTCGGAGTGAGAAAGGGGCTGGACATGCCTCAACACCAGTTGCTGGCACCAGTAACAAGGCCTGTCACGGTCAAACAGGCCATTGAAGATCTTCCCCGAATCCGCAGCAAGCTGTCGCGTGGCGATTCAGTGGAGGCATGGCGCAAGGCTGTTCAGGCTGCCCCCTCTTACGTCAAGGGATGGAGGACAGAAAACGAGTCCGTCATGATCGGGACAATGCGTGCCTTTGCCGCTGCGGCCACCAGCACCACGACCGGTGGCGCCTTCATTTCACGAGGCTACAGAAGGCCGAAGAAGCCAACCGAGCTTCAGCAATGGCTTCACGACCGAAGCCTGGGTGGTGTCTGTCAGCATGAAGCGCGCGCGCACATGGCATCCGATCTTGCTCGCTATCTTTTCTCGGCCAGCTTCGCTCATTTATGGGGATATTGCCCACGGCTGGATGTGTTCCCTCCCAAGCTGCTTCCCGATCACATCAATGTGCATATCGATCGGGAATCCGAAACGATCCCGTTCAAGGATCGGTTCCGCGTGCAGTGCAGGAACGAACCGTCCACCACGGTGGTGGCTCACATTGCCAAGGACGGGCACTACTACATCCACTACGACCCCTCCCAATGCAGAAGTCTCACGGTCAGGGAAGCAGCACGGCTCCAGACGTTTCCCGACAACTACGTCTTCGCGGGCAACCGCACGGAGCAGTACACCCAGGTCGGCAATGCGGTGCCTCCGTTGCTTGCCCACAAACTGGCCAAGATCGTTCGTAGTCTTCTGAACGAGATGAGCAGGAGGAGGCGGAGGCAGGCTGGTGATGCCGTACAGAAGAGGCCGTCGGGAAGAGTGCCGCGAAACCTGCCAGAACAGCTTCCGGTGCTTGCCGAAGCGGGCTAGTCAATGCTCTGACCAATCACCAGGACATCCTCATCGCCATGCAGCCACTCCTCAACCGCTTGCGCAGTCTCCTCGACCGAGTGCTTCAAGGCGCACTCCCAGACAACTGCCACGCGCCAGCCGAGAGCATGGAGCATCTCCGCATGGCGCCTGTCGCGAGCGACATTTCCCTGGAATTTCTGCCGCCAGAAATCTTCATTGGTCCTGGGAGTGGTTGTGTAGCGGCAGCCTTCATGTCGGTGCCAGAAGCAGCCATGGACGAACACCACTGCTCTGCGCTTCGGGAACACAAGGTCGGGGGAGCCGGGCAGCCCCCGCACATGAAGTCGATATCGAAAACCCCTGGCGAAAAGGAGGGAGCGAAGTATCCGTTCCGGCCGGGTGTTCTTTCCGCGAATGCTCGACATCATGCGGCTGCGCTGCGGAGTGGTAGGAACGCGCATGGTCTTGAGCATCTTCCGCCTGAATGTCTGCAGAAATGGCAGCTCCGCGCTTCCGCTTGGCAATGCGAACGGATGAAGACGACACCCGAAGCAGCAATTCGGAGCTTACCATGCACGTGACTCACGAGAAGACGCAAGAGGAAGCCGATGGCTCGTGATCGCAGTCATCCGCCGAGCGCGGCCTGCCTTTCCGAATCGATGCGGGACCTTGGGTACTCGCTCGAAACTGCGATTGCCGATCTGATCGACAACAGCATTTCCGCTGGCGCGGACACCATCGACATCATTTGCGATGTGTCCGGTGAGCATCCTGTGATGGTCATCCTCGACAACGGCAGGGGGATGACGGAAGACGAGCTGCTCGATGCGATGCGTCACGGGACCGGCAACCCCAGGCAGCATCGGTCGCCGAAGGATCTTGGGCGCTTCGGCCTTGGCCTGAAGACAGCCTCGTTTTCCCAATGTCGCTCGCTGACCGTTGTGAGCACACGCGATGGAACTGTCTGCGGAGCCGAATGGAATCTGGATCGCATCGATGCTGCCGACGACTGGATTCTTTCCATCCTGGACGATGCGGACATCCATGGGTTGCCTTATGTCGAACGGCTCGGCGCCCGTGGCACGGCCGTTATCTGGCGAGAGCTCGACCGATTGATGGAGGACGAGGCCGGGGATCGTCGAGACGAGATCGTCAATGAGAAGCTTGAGGCAGTAGGCAGACATCTGTCACTTGTCTTCCACCGGTTTCTCTCGGGTGAGATCAAGGGACATGCCAGGATTTCTCTCACCGTCAATGGTCGTCCGATTACGGCATTCGACCCCTTCTGCAGGAAGAATCCTGCCACCCAGGTGCTTCCGGAGGAGATCGTCCGCATCGGCGAGGCCGAGGTGCGCCTGCAGCCTTACGTGCTTCCACACCACAGTCGTCTGTCCGCGTCCGAGTACGACTACTACCAGGATCGCAGTGACTTCATCTCCAATCAGGGGGGCTACGTCTATCGAAACGGCCGCCTGATGGCCTGGGGCGACTGGTTCAGACTCGTGCCGAAGGGTGAGGCCACCAAGTTGGCGCGGGTACAGATCGACTTTCCCAACAGTCTGGACGAAGCCTGGACCATCGACATCAAGAAATCGCGTGCTCGCCCGCCGCATGGGGTGCGGGAGCGGCTGCGTCAGATCATCAACAGGATCACTGCCCGCAGCGTGACGGTGCATAGGGGGCGTGGGCAGAAGCTCTTTCAGGAGAGCCAAGCCCCGTTCTGGGAGCGCTACGCCGATCACGGCGGCATCCGTTTCGCAATCAACGAGCAGCACCCGCTCATCGCATCCCTGGGCACAAGACTTTCGTCCGAGGATGTGGATCTGCTTCGTGTCCTGCTGGATTCGATTGCCGCCTCCCTGCCGGTGGAGATGATCTATTCGGATTACTCGACCCATCCGCGTGAGATCAACCAGAGGGCGGTGGATGAAAGCCAGACTCTGGAGCGCCTGAAGAGTCTCAGGAAGGTGCTCTACGGCGACGGGCCGGGCGATCCGAATGCCTTTCTCCAGATCGTGCGCTCGACGCACCTTTTCGATGGCCAGATCGAACTGGCCGAAAAATTCATCAGCGAGACCTTTGCATGAGCCTCACAGTCATCACGGAAGAACGAAACATTGCCAACGCGCTCATCTCAGGCCTTGCCAACATGGCCGAGACGCCGACGCGCGAGCAGGTGGAGGAGAAGGCGAGACAGATCGCCGCGATCTTCGGCTATACGGGGGATCTCCGCAATATCGTCACCGAGGCGATGATCTCGGTCGACACGCGCATGGGGGCCGGTGTTTCGCTGGTGGATGTCACTGCGAAGCATGACGATCAGTGGGTCCACAAGCGTGAGGATGTCGCCTGGACGTATGCGGAATCCTATGGAAACTTTCTTCTCAAGGAAAGTTGGCCACCGCAGATGGTCCAGTCTCTGAGCGATGTGACGACCCGCATTCTCGGCCACCTGCAGGATCCGTTAAGCGAGGGCACGACCTGGAACCGTCGCGGCCTTGTCATTGGTCATGTGCAGTCGGGCAAGACGGCCAACTACACCGGCCTGATAGCACGCGCCGCCGACGCCGGCTACAAGTTCATCATCGTTGTCGCCGGCATTCACAACAATCTGCGCAAGCAGACGCAGCAGCGCATCGATGAGGCCTTCATCGGCCGGTCCAGCGATCCCGAGGATCGTCGCAACATCGGTGTCGGCCTCGCGCCGGGCTATCCGCATCCGGCCACCCTCACCAACATCAACGAGGACTTCAACAAGAACACGGCGGAAAAGAGCGGCTGGAAGATCAACGACTTCAGCAAGCCGATCATTCTGGTCATCAAGAAGAACGTCACGACGCTCACGGCTCTTCACAAGTGGCTGAAGGAGCTAAACGCCGAGGGCGATGGCCGAATTTCCGACGTGCCGATGCTGCTGATTGACGACGAGGCTGACAACGCGTCGATCAACACGAACAAGGAGGATCTGGATCCGACCCGAACGAATGCGATGATCCGGCGCATCCTCGGGCTGTTCGCGAAATCGTGCTATGTCGGCTACACGGCGACACCGTTCGCCAACATCTTCATCAACCCCGACGCCTATGGCGATGATGTGCGTGAGGAGTTGTTCCCGCGCGACTTCATCTATTGCCTGGACGCGCCAACGACGTACTTCGGTGCTGAGAAGGTGTTCCTCGACGAGGCGACCAGTCAATCGATCGTGAGGCCGATCGACGATTGCGAGAATCTCATCCCGTACGCCCACAAGCGTGACGATCCTGTCCCCGAGTTGCCCCCCAGCCTCTATCGCGCACTCGACGAATTCATCGTCGCCCGCGCCATCCGGAACCTGCGTGGGCAGACCGGCAAGCATTGCTCAATGATGGTCAATGTATCGCGCTTCGTGCCCGTTCAGAAGGCCGTGCGTGACTTCCTGAGTCTCAGGGAGAAGAAGATCAGGGAAGCGGTTCTCGCCAACTACGCGATGCCGGAAGAGGTTTCCGCAAGAAACGCGTACATGCAGGGCCTGAAGCATGCCTTCGATGCCGAGTATGCCGATGCTGGGTTTACTTGGGCGGAGGTGAAGGCTGCCCTCAGCGGCGTCTTCGAGCACCTCCACCTCTATGTCATCAACAGCAAGAGTGACGAGGTGCTCGACTACGCCCGCTACGCGAAGGAAGGAGTCGGGTTGACCGCGGTCGCAGTCGGTGGTCTGAGCCTCTCCCGAGGCCTGACCATCGAGGGGTTGACCGTCAGCTACATGTACCGCAACACGAAGATGTACGACACCCTCATGCAGATGGGCCGCTGGTTCGGCTACCGGCCGGGCTTCGAGGACCTCTGCCGCGTCCATCTCTCGCGCGATTCGATCAACTGGTACTCCCACATCGCCGATGCCGCCGAAGAGCTTGTACAGCAGGTCAAGCGCATGCGGCGCGATCGCCTTAGCCCGAAGGATTTTGGCCTGTACGTCCGCTCGCATCCGGACAGCCTGCTGATCACAGCGGCGAACAAGATGCGATCCGGCCAGGAGGTCACGGTCGAGCAGAGTTTCAGTGGGCGATTGCGGGAGAGCTACATTGTCTCCACCGACCCTGACGTGAATGCCAGGAACCTTGTGCTGATCGCCGATCACTGGCGAAGTGGATTCGGCGGGCGACCGGAGGAGTCCACCGAAAAGGGCGTCATCTTCAGGGACGTGCCCGTCGAGGTAATCGACGACTTCCTCACCCGGTTCGAATGCCACTCGACCTTTGCTGGACAGAAGTCGGACGTGGTGAGCTATCTCGAACGGATTGCGACGAAGCGCCCGCTGGCCGATGTTCTGCTGATTTCCCCTTCGGGTGGCTCAGGCGGTGAAAACCCGTTCACCCTGAGGAATCAGGTGCGCGTCGTCGGGAAGGATCAGCCGAACGGCACTTCGTGGCGCCTGAACAAGGACAGGGTTGCCTCGCGTGGCGACGAGAAGCTTGGGCTCAGCGACGCACAACGCAATGAGGCCAGGACGCTGGCTGGCGGCGAAGATGGCTCAGGAGCGGTATCCGACACACATTACCGCATGGTTCGGAACAAGCCGCTCCTCATGATTCACAGCCTGGAGCCCAAGGGCGAGGCCGTGACGGGACCGATCGCCGCCTTCGGCGTCAGTTTTCCCTACGGGGACTATTCGACGACCATCAATGTAGTCGTGAACAAGGTCTGGCTCCAGCAGATGCAGGGTTACGCCGACGATCCTGACGAGGAGGATGACTACGATGCCTGAGTCCTCTCCGTGGGATGACATCGCCGTTCCGGGAGCGGACTTCAATGTCCGCCAGGTTGCGGTGGGAACGGCCGTGCCCTGTTTCTGGGGACGCGATGCCGGTGGCGCCTGCCTGTTCATCGTGGAGCTTCAGGGCGACCACGCAGCCCAGTACCGGAAGAACGCGGTCACGGTGAACGGCATCGATGTCGATCTTCGTGCCGGAGATCAGGGGCAGCAGCACTTGGTCCTCGCCCTTGAAAGGCAGGTCGACCGCGATCTCTTCGAAGGACTGTGCCGCACCCTTGCATCCTCGCTGGAGCACGCCACCGACTCGGCGAGTTCTCTCGCAGTCTCTCTGGCACACATCCGCCGTTGGAAGACCTTCCTGTCAGGCCGGAGTCAGCACCTGTCCATCGAGGAAGTCCGCGGTCTCTTCGCCGAAATCGTCTTCCTGACGGAACTGATCGATCGGCAGATGTCGAGCAGTGACGCCGTCGAAGCCTGGCTCGGTCCGGAACGATCACATCAGGATTTCATCTTTGGCAACACAGCCGTCGAGGTCAAATCGCTCTCTGGCGCAGAGCGGAGCAGCGTCCGCATTTCATCGGAAGACCAGCTCGAATCCCTGAACGATGCGCTGTTCCTGCGCGTGTACCGGCTGAGCAGTCTGGCCGACGCGGCAGGAGCTCGATCGCTCAACGAGATCGTCACTGCAGTCCAGGCACGGCTCGGCGAGGCGGACGCCGTCGAGGCCTTTGACCGGAAGCTGGTTGCGCACGGCTACGCGCCGCTCCCTGACTACGATGAGCCTCGCTTTGTCGTCAGCGACGTGCGCAGCTATCGTGTTGGTGACGGATTTCCGCGTCTGATGCGGTCGCAACTGCCGCCAGGGATTGCCAACGTGGCCTACGACATCAGGCTGGAAACGATTGCTCCGTACAAGTGTGACGAAGCATCCATCTTCGGGGAGGATTGATGGAGCAGACCGACGAAGAGTTCTTCCACGACTTCCGACAGGAACTTTTGGCGGGCGCCGAGGCCAATGGCAGCTTCCAGCTCTCCGAATTCATGGAGGCCATCGCGAACGACCTTGTCGAGACAGGCTTCACGGAAGGGTTCGAACTCTGCCATTTCCGGGCGCAGCGTGGCATGCGCGTGGACGGCTACTGGTTCAATGACGAAGGAGTTCTGGACCTCTTCATCGCGGACTTCGACTCCCGAAACGAGCTGGCATCGCTCACCAGAACGGAAGTGGCCGCGGCATTCAAGCGTGTTGCCAACTTCTTCGAGGCCAGCGCCAACAAGGGCCTGGCCGGCGAACTGGAGGTCACATCGCCGGAGTACGGCCTTGCCAGGCAGATTGCGGATCGCAAGGACGCCATTCGGCAGGTCAACCTGGTTCTCTTCTCCGAGCGCACGCTCAGCGAGAAAATCCAGGCCCTTCCCGATACGGAAGTGGCAGGTGTTCCGGTTGCTCACCACATCTGGGACATCTCACGACTTCATCGTCAGCGAAGCTCCCGCAGCCACAAGGAGCCACTCGACCTCGACTTCGAGCAGATGTTCGGCAAGGGCATCGCCTGCCTTCCCGCACACCTGGGGACCGATGCCTATCAATCCTATCTCATGGTCATGCCTGCCGAGGTGCTGGCGACCCTGTACGAAAGATTCGGAGCGCGTTTGCTTGAGCAGAACGTCCGTACGTTCCTGCAGGCGCGCGGCAATGTGAACCAGGGAATAAGGGCGACGATCCTGAACGAACCTGGGATGTTCTTTGCCTACAACAACGGGATTACGGCTACTGCACAGAGTGTCGAGACAGGGATGACGGATTCCGGTCTGGCGATCACGAGGGTTGTCGATCTCCAGATCGTCAATGGTGGCCAGACCACGGCATCGCTGTTCCACACACGGAAGCGGGACAAGGCCGATCTTTCCCAGATATTCGTCCAGTTGAAGCTGTCCGTCATCGACAGCCTGCAGAGCGAAACGGTCGTTCCAAGGATATCGGAGTATGCGAACACCCAGAATCGGGTGAATGCCGCCGACTTCTTCTCGAACCACCCGTTCCATGTGCGGATGGAAGGGTTTTCCCGACGGATCTGGGCACCCGCGCAGAAGGGCGCCCCGCGCGAGACGAGGTGGTTCTATGAGCGCGCGCGCGGCCAGTATGCCGATGCACAGTCGAAGCTCACACCCGCGGAGCAGCGTCGCTTCAAGGCGGAGCATCCCAAGCCACAGATGTTCACGAAGACGGACCTCGCGAAGTTCGAGAATGTCTGGGATGACCACCCCAGGTGGGTGAATCTTGGCTCCCAGAAGAACTTTGCGCGCTACGCCGCCCGAATCGGCAGCGAGTGGGAGAAATCATCCGACGCGTTCAACGAGTTCTATTTCAAGAGGGCTGTCGCACGTGGTCTGATCTTCCGCGCCACGGAGCGCATCGTTTCTGCGCAGCCTTGGTACAACGGCGGGTACCGAGCAAACATCGTGGCCTACACGCTGGCGGTACTCGGTGACATCACGAAGCGCAGGAAGGAGAGCATCGACTTTCTGGGCATCTGGAATGCACAGAAGGTCGATCCGGTGCTCGAAAGTGCCATCGCTGTCGTGTCGGGGGTCGTGAACGACGACATCATCAGACCACCGCAAGGCATTTCCAACATTTCCGAGTGGTGCAAGAAGGAGGCGTGCTGGACGAGGATACAGGCTCGTACCGACGCCATTGCCAATCTCCTCCCGCCCGAGTTCTACGATCGACTTGTTCCGCAGGATGATCAGGCAGCGATCGTGAAGACTGCGAAGCAGACGCAGAGGATCGACAACGGCATCGAGGCGCAGCGAAAAGTGCTGGCTGTTCCCGCTGCGGAATGGGCTCGCATCCATCAGTCGCTGCTTGAGAAGGATCTGCTCACGCCGAAGGAAGACGGCGTGCTTAGGGTCGCCATGCAGATTCCCTCCAAGCTCCCGACAGAAAAGCAGAGTGTGGTGTTGCTGGATATTCTCGACAAGGGGCGTCTCGAAGGCGTGGTTGTGAGCGAACCCTGAGCGCCCAAGATTGGCGGTCACAAGTTCTTGAAGCGCCCCGCCGAGAAGTTCGATTCGGACACCGAGCGGCGCTTTGCCATCATCCTGGAGCGCGACGGAGGAACAAGAAATGCAGAAACCCGCCGCACAGCAAAAGACCGTCCTGGAAACGATTCTGGACTGGTCAAAGGATCGTCCACTCTGGCAGCGTGACGCCCTGCGCCGCATCATCGCAAACGGCCGTCTGACGGACGCCGATATCGGCGAACTCGTGGACCTTTGCAAACAGGGCAAAGGTGCCCCCGTAGGCGCGCTGAAAGCGGTACCGCTGGAGAAGGCCCACCTTCCGGCCAACCCCGGTCAGACCGCCGCGGTATCGCTTCTGTCGATCGCCGACGTGACCGGCGTGAACAACCTTGCCGCCGGTCAGACCCTCGGCTTCGAGCCGAATGGAATAACGATCATCTACGGCGACAACGGTGCGGGCAAGTCCGGCTACGCACGCATCCTGAAGCGCGCATGTCGTGCAAGGCATGCCGGAAAAATCGAACCCAATGTGTATGCCGATCAGCCCCCGAAGCGCGTCGGCGCGAACATCGCGTACGGGGTCGGCGGTGTGCCGCAGCCGGTCGAGCAGTGGCAGAACGGCGCAAATCCGCATGCAACGCTGTCTGCAGTGAGCGTGTTCGATAGCGACTGCGCCTCCGTGCATATCCGCGAGAAGAACGAAGTTGCATTCCGGCCCTTTGGTCTGGACGTACCGGATGAGCTTGCTGCAGCCTGTCAGGCGGTGAAGGATGCCCTCGCAGCTGAACAGAAGCAGCTTGAGAAGGCCCGCAATCCGATCTTTGCGGCGCCGACCTGGAAGGCCGCCACGGCCGTGGGGAAGACGCTTGCCGCGCTGAACGCCAATACTGACGCAAAGAAGATCGAAACCCTGGCGGCGCTCTCGGCAGACGAAAGCGCCCGTCTTGAGCGTCTGCGGGCAGACCTGTCGAAGAATCCGACCAAGGCAGCGGCGGAACAGACCGTCAAAGCCGACAACGTCATGCGGCTGATTACCGCGGTGAACAGCGTTGCAGCCAGAACCACCGATGAGGAACTGCTGGCAGCCGCTGCCCTCGCCAGGGACGCACGGTCGAAACGGGGCGCCGCACGTCTTGCCGCGGAGAAGGCCTTCACGGGGGAACCCCTTGCCGGCGTCGGCGGCGAGACATGGCGGGCGCTTTGGGATTCCGCCCGACGCTACTCGACGGAGATCGCATACCCCGGACAGCCGTTTCCGCCGTCGGCCGAAGACGCGCATTGCATGCTTTGCCAGCAGCCATTGGAAGCTGAGGCACGTGCACGGATGGTGCGTTTCGAGGATTTCATACAGAAGGACACGGAACAGCTTGCACGCGAGGCAGAGAAGGCAGCTCAGACCGCACGTCAGACCATAGCTGCCGGGGCAATCGGCACGCGGGCGGTGAAGGCCAGTCTTGACGAGCTGGGCCTTCAGAATGAAGTGCTGCAGCAGCAGACGCGCCGCTTCATCGCCGCAGCCCGGCTGCGGCGCCACGTTCTGCTCAAAGCCCTGGGCGGAAACGGCGAGGTACAGCTTCCGCCCGTTCCACCGTCGCCGCTGCCTGATCTCGGCCAGCTTCAGACTACGATCCGCGACTACGCCGCGGAGCTGCGCAAGTCGGCTGACGCAGATGAACGCAAGAAGCTCGAAGCCGATTTCGCCGAGCTGAGCGACCGGGCGCTGCTCGCCGGCATGCTGCCGGTCGTCACTGACGAAATCCAGCGGCTGAAGACCATCCGGTTTCTGACCGAGTGTGCGGGCGACACGGCGACGAACACAATCACCAAGATGGGCAATGACATTGCCGACACCGTGATTACGCCTCGGCTGCGCGACAGATTTCAGGAAGAGATTGTCAGGCTTGCGGCGTCGAAGGTTCGCGTCGAAATCGTGCGCTCCGGCGGCAAGTACGGCTCACCGCAGTATCAGGTGCGCCTCTTCGCCAAGCCGGATGCCAAGGTCCACGAAATCCTGAGCGAAGGGGAAAAGACCTGCGTGGCGCTGGCCGCCTTCATGACCGAGCTTGCCACCGCGATGCACCGCTCTGCTCTGGTCTTCGATGACCCGGTGTCCTCGTTGGACCATCGCTGGCGTGGGCAGGTGGCCAAGCGTCTCGTGGAAGAAGCGGAGAACCGTCAGGTCATCGTCTTCACGCATGATTTGGTGTTCGTGAACGATCTGAATGACCACGCGACGAAGACCGGGCGGGCAGTGCGACTCACGACGCTCAGTCGTGGCGCCGCGGGAGCCGGTATGGTGGCCGACGGCCTGCCCTGGAAGGCCCAGAGCGTCGAAGATCGCATCGACAAGCTGGAGAAGGCGGCACGTGCGGCAAAGCTGCTGCATGACAACAACCAGGAAGACGAGTACGCCGTTGAGGTGGCAAAGCTCTACAACGCGCTGCGCGCCACATGGGAGCGCGGCCTGGAGGACATCGCTTTCGTCCGCGTTATTCAACGCCACAGGGACTACATCAACGCCAAGGACCTGAAGAAGGTCAGTGCGCTCACCGAGGCTGACTGCGATGCTTTCGCCGCCGGATTCAAGAAGTGCTGCGACATTGTTGACGCACACGATCCATCCAGCGGTAGGAATGCCGCGCCGCCACCACCTACTGATCTCTTTCAGGACATTCAGGCTTTGAAGGACTGGGCCGCGTCTCTGCGAGACAGGCAAAAGAAGATTGCTTGAAACGTATTTGCTATGGCTTCGTTCACCTGACCTGGCGCAGGGCAGCTACAGATACTTCTTGAACGTCGCCGCCGCAATGCACACCGCCACGCCGAGCAATGCGGCACTGGGCAACAGGATCAGCAGCGGGTTCACGCTGACCGGCAATGCCAGGTAAGTCACCCACGGCAGCACGGCCAGCGGGATCAGGCTGGCCCTGGCGCGGTGATAGATGAACCCCGACTCGCGTCCCGCGCCGAAGCGGCGGATGTCCCGGCGCACCAGGCCGTCCACCAGCCCGACGAAGGCGGCCATCAGGAACAGCGGCAGGGTCAGGCACAGCACCAGCAGCCGCACGAGGAAGACCAGCGTCGTATAGGCCGCCGCGATCAGGTAGCTCTCCACGTTCACATAGACCAAGCCGATGTAGTAGCGGAAATCCTTGGTCGGACGATGGCTGCCGGCGCTGGCCTGCGCCGAGGCGTCGCGTATCCAGTCCAGCAGACCGCTTTTCACGAACAGCCAGTCGTAGCCCTGCTCGACCAGCCGGTGCGCGGTGCGCCCCGGCTCCTGCACCAGCGCGCTGCGGGTGAAATGCGTGGAAAGCTGATCCAGCTCGTAGTGCAGCATGCCCTGCGCGTGGCGCCAGCCCTGCTCGGGCCAGAAGAAGTGCATGCCGACGCATTCGATCAGGATGCACAGCAGCAGCGCGCCGCACAGCACGCCGAAGAAGCGGAACGGCAGCGTGACCAGGCCGGCGATCAGGCCTTGCTGTCGTTGCTGCTGGCGTTGGGCCGCGACGGCCGGATCGCTCATGCTTCGGCCTCTTCAGCCGCGGCCATCTGCTTGAAGTCGTCCAGCAGGTCGTCGGGCAGCGCCTTGTCCTGCAGGCCGGGGATGCCTTGGTTCTCCCACCAGTCTCCTGCCTCGACGTAGTGCTGTCGCATGTAGCCGGCCAGCTCCTGCAGATCCTTCGGCATGGCTTCGTCGGGGTCGGGCGCAGGCAGCGGCATGCGGACTTTCCAGAGGTTGCCGCCCTCGGTCAGCGCGAAGCACTGCCCCTTGGGCAGCGCCACCACATGCGCCGGCTCGATCAACGGCACGCTGTTGCTGCTGATGCGGTCCTGGGTGTTGGACGTGAACGCGGTATTGCCGTGCGGATCGGAGCTGTCGGTGGCGCCGCTCATCAGCGCCGTGGCGTACACCTCGACCTTGGGCAGTTGTCGCGTCAGCAGCTCGGCGGTGGCGGTCTCGCGCACGCGCAGCATGAACAGGTTGTTGAAGTTGCCGACCACCTGGCCGGCCTTGGCACGATTGCCGATGCGGGCCTCGATGTCGCTCAAGGTCTGCGTGTAGGCCGTCACCTGCACGCCGGCACCGCCGCCCTTGTTGACCATCGGAATGAACTCGTCGCCCATGAGTTCGTTGAATTCGTCGGCGTGGACGTTGATCGGAATCTTGGCGCCCGCCGCGGCGCCGGGCAGCCCGTCGTCGACGCCGAACTTGTAGATGTGGCCGGCGACCGAGACCAGATCGCTGAACATCGAGTTGCCCACCGCCGCCGCGACTTCGGCGTCGGACAGCGCATCCAGCCCCACGTAGACCACCGCGCGTTTGCGGATGACCTGCATCCAGTCGAAGATCGGCCGCGGGTCGGACAGGTCGGAATAGTTCGGTGCGAGCAGTTGCGCGATCTTGCCGGTGGTGAGCTTCTCCAGCAGCGGCAGCAGCGAAGCCACGATCTTGTCGAAGTACGTCCGGTCGTAGCGCACGGCGCTGCGCAGGCCGTCGAGCACCGGGTCATAGATGCGCACTTGGGACAGGTACTGTTCGAGGGCCACCACGCGCTTCTCGCGGCCGATCATGTTGCGCGGGATGTTCTTGTCGTTCAGCTTCGCTTCGAGCTGGACGATGACCTCCCAGGCCTTCGGCCCGTTCTTTGCGAAGTAGTGCTGGGCGTACTCGATGAACAGCGCGTCGATGTTGATGACGTGGCGCTGGATCAGCAGGTAGTCCGGCCGCTGCCCCAGCTCGACCAGGGCGCGCGCGATGATGTTGACGAAGCGCCAGGCGAATTCGCGGAACGCGGCGCTGTTGCCTTCGCCCGAGAGCTGTCCGGCGATGCGCGTGGCCACCTCGGAGATCCGCCCGAACCGGCCCACGGCGTTGTAGCGCGCCGAGATGTCGGGCCAGCCCAGATGGAACACGTAGAACTCGCCTTCGCGCCCGGCGCGCTTGGCCTCGACGTACATGCGCTTCAACAGGTCGGCATCGCCCTTGGGGTCGAAGACGATCACCACCTCGTGCTCGCCGCGGACCTTGCGGCGGATGTCCTGGGTGATGAACAGCTCGGCCAGCCGCGTCTTGCCAACGCGCGTGGTACCCAGCACCAGGGTATGGCCGACGCGCTCGCCCAGCGGCAGGGTGACGTCGACCTCGTGCGGCTCGATGCCATGCAGGCGCGGCAGTCCGCCGACCGGCGGCAGCGGCCGCGCCGGGTTGAGCGGGCTGTCCCAGGCCAGCGCGCGCGCCAGCGTCGAGACGGGAAACGGCGCGAACTCTAGCCGCTCCTCCAGCCGGCGAGCGGCCCGGTAGATCGCCGTCGGCTCGACGTAGCGGCGGAACTCCGGCCGGTAGGTCTGCATCAGCCGGTGCGTGTGCCGCTGCTCCCAGCGAAAGCCCCGGCCGACGAACAAGCGTTGCTGACTCACCGGCACGTCGCGGCTGGTCATCACGTAGCGCGGCAGGCGGCGGATGTTGCGGCGATGGCGCAGGATCGCCCAGGCATCGCGCAGGCGAATCGCGCCGAAGGTCAGGAAGGCCAGCGCCGAGCCCAGGCCGAGCAGCGGGTTCAGCGCGAGCGACCACGGTGCCACCAGGCACAGAATCGCGGCGCCGGTGCAGACCGCCACGGTATAAAGCTCCACCGCTGGCCGCAGCAGCACCTCGACCGCATGCGGTTGGGCCATTTGCGCACCTACTGCTCGACGCCGGTGGACGTGATGAGCACCGGGTAGTGGCGCAGGCCCAGGCGCTGGGCCAGGTCGTCGCCGGAGACCGGCGAGAGGGTCAGGCCAGGAGCCAGCCTGCGCAGCGCCGTCAGCGCGGCCATCGACTCCACGTTGACCACCAGGCCCACGGCCTGCAGCTCGCGCAGCGCCGCCTGCCGCTGCCGCAGCCAGGCACGCGACCGCTCGTCGTCGCCGACCAGGAACAGCGCCGTCAGGCCCGGCGCCCGGATGACGCGGCGCTGCACCTCGCCCGGCGACAGTTGCGTCGAGCGCACCGGCAGCATGGCGGCTTCGGCGTCGGCCGCGTTGCCCACGCGCGGGGCTGGCATCGGGGCCGGCGGCGTGGCCTGGTCCGGCTGAGGATTCAGCGACTGGTAGTACGGCAGCGCGGAGTCGCCGCCGCGGTCTTCGACGACGATCAGCGGCGCGGAGGCGATCTGGGCGAAGACCGTGGTCGTGGGCAGCAGCGCGATGGCGCCGATGAGGACGATGTGGTTCATGGCGTGGTGACCTGGAGGGTTGGAACGGGAACGTCGGGGTCGAGCACGCGGGTCAGGTGCCGATGCACACTGCGCCGGTAGCGCGCCGCGGGTGCCCCGCCGGCGGGCCGGTGGTAGCGGCCGATGGCAAGCAGCCAGTCCTCGCCCGGCGTGTGCTGTTCGCGCAGGATTTCCGCAGCGATGGCGAGGTTGCGGTACGGGTCCAGCAGCTCGCAGGGCTGCGTGTAGCGATGCGCGTGGTAGCCGAGATTGACCTGGCCGAGGCCGGCGTCGATGCGATTGGCCGGCGTGTGAGCGAGGGCACGGTGCAGCCCCGCGCAGGCCTCGGCGCGGGTGGCATAGCGCTGTGGCGAGCCGGCGACGTTGAGCGTCCACGGCCAGGGGATCAGGCGCCCGCGCAGCATGGCGCCGCTCTCCTGCAAGGCCACCGCGTACAGCACCGCCGCCGGCACGTCTGCACGGTGCGCCGCCAGTTGATAGGCCGGCGGCGGCACTTCCCGCGCCAGGGCGGCCAATGCCCAGCCGCCGGTGGTGAGCAGCAGCATGGCGCTGGCGCAGCGGATGGCGATGCGGGACGGCCGACGCTCCCGGCCCGGAGCACCTATTGCCGCTGCCATTGGCCGTTCACCTCGCGCACCACGGCTGGCAGCTCGCCGGGCAGGCCCAGCGACAGCCAGCGCCCGGCATCGTGGTTGAGCGTGATGGTGCGGGCGCGCACCCTGGCCGGATCGATGCCCGCCTGGGTGGCCCACTGCCGGATGCGCGCGTCGTCCTGACGGCTGCCGACCATGTAGAGGTCGAAGGCCGTGCCAGCCGCCTGCAACTGCTGCACGCGCTGCGCGCACGGTGCGCAGTCGGCCTTGACGAAGACGGCCAGGCGCCCGGAGCCGGTGTTGCCGGCACCCTGCGCCTTGGCGCCGGGCAGGCTCACGCGCGGCTCGCCGGGAAACAGGCGCTGCCACGCCGCGTCGTAGGCCCGCTGGTAGGCCAGCGTCTTGCCGACGCGCCGGGCCTCGGCCTGCACCTGCAGCTCGGCGTAGCGCCTGCGCTCCTCCTCGCTGCGGGCCTCGATGCCCAGCGTCGTGAGCGGATCGAGCTGGGGCGAATAGACCCCGAGCGGCCCCTGCATCAGTTGCCGGTAACGCGCCCACTCCTCGGAGCGAAGCCCCCACTCCCGCGCCTGCCTCTCGTCGAGCGCGGCATCAGCGCCCGGCTGCACTTGAGCGGGCACCATGCGCGAGTTCGTCACCGGGGCCGGTTGGGCGGATGCGCCGAAAGTGGCGAACAGGACGACGGCAGCGAGCAACGGCCGCAGGTTCATGGCGACCTCCTACGGCACCGCAACGCGCTGCGTCTGGCCGTTCACCTGGAACACGCCCGCCTGCGCCTCGATCGACTGCAGTTGCCAGCCGCCCTCGGCATCGCCCTCGCGCAGCAGCCGGGCGCCCGCGAGCGAGCCCGCGGCGGTGGAGGTGATCGACAGAAAGCGCTCGCCTCCACGCAGCTCCATGCCGAGCACCCGGAACGGCGGCTCCGGCACCTTGGGCTTCGTCGCAACCGGAGCGCGCGGGCGAGAGGCGGATGCCACCTGCCTGGTCTTCTCCAGGCGGGTTTCGATTCCGTTCACGCGCGCTTGCAGCGTCTGCAGGTCGATGGCCAGGGCCCTCGCCTCATCGGCCTCTTCGAGGCGCGTCATCCGTTCGTCCAGCGCCTGCCGCGCGTTGGCGAATTCGGCCTGGCTGATCGGCGCCGGCCGGCGCTTGTCCGCATCGACCTGTCGTTCGAGATCGGCCACGCGCAGGCCCAGCGCATTGACCTGCGCATCCTGTGCGCTGCTCTGGGTCTGTTCGGCGAGCCGCGACAGGCCGACGCTGTTGATGAGTGCCACGGCACTGATGAGCAGCAGCCAGAAGGCCGCGGCGATCTTGAGCCAGCGCGTGCGGGAATCGCGCTCGGATGGCGCTTGGGGAAGGGTCATGGCTGCATCTCCTCGGGCCGGTCTGCGTCCGGCACGGACGTGGCGGTGCCGGGCGGGTTGGCGGAAAGGAAGGCGGGAGCACCGTGCCGGCTGAAGCAGACCTGGCGGGTCAAGTCATCGACCGACAGCTCCCAGGCGGGGCCGGCAAGGGTCAGCAAGGCATCACGCAGCATCAGCGGACCCAGGCGCAGGTGTGCGGCGGGCAGCGGCAGCGCGTAGAGCGCGGCGGCCTCGGCCGCATCGCAGAGCCGATAGCCGGAGCGCAGCAACACATGGCGCATGGCATCGCCCACGCTGGCATCGAGCATGGGCGGAATAGAGACCTCCACCGCCTGCTGCAAGAGATCACGCTGCGCAGGTTCCGGCACCAGCTCGACCAGCGTGTAGCGGCCGTAGCGGGCCACCGGAACGAAATCCGGCTCCGGCGCGACGGCGGTCGGCGATGCGGCCGGAACCGCTGGCGCAGACGGCGCGGCGGTCGTGGCGCAGCCGGCGGCCAACAGGCTGCCGGCAAGCAAGCCAGCGGCGAGGGCCAGGCGGTGAACAGCGCGGATGGATGGTTGCATGGAGGGCGCTTCCCTGGAGCACGGAGCGCTCACCATCGCCGCCGCTTGGCCTGCGGGCAGCAAACAAAACGCACTGACGCCCGCCCGAATACATGGCGGGCGGCGCCATGGACTGTCTCATACGGCCAAGAAAAACGGCCCCGAAGGGCCGTGGAAAGAAGCCGGCGACCCCGAGGGGCCGCCGGCATGAGCACATGGATCAGACCGTGACAAGCTGCCGTGCCAGTGCCACCTCCACCGAGTCGCCGTCCTGGTTCAGGACATCGAGTCCGGACTCGGGCACGTCGCCCGACGTGCTCTGCGACACCATGATCTTCCGGGCCATCAACCCCAGGCAGGTCATCTGCGAGGAGTTGGCGTAGCCGAGGTAGATCACGCGCACCGGCTGCTTCTGGCCGATGCGCCATGAGCGCCGGGCGGCCTGCTGCAGCGAATACACGTTGTAGCCCGACTGGAGGAACACGATGGTCGGGAACTCCAGCAGGTCCAGGCCGGTTTTCACCAGCTCGGGATTGGTGATGAGCACGTCAATGCCACGGTCCAACTGCTCGGCAATCCAGTCTTCCCGGCGGGAGGCATCCACGCTCGCGCGCAGCACCGCCACCTTGAAGCCTTCCTGCTCCAGCAGCACCTTCAAACGCGACGTGGTGTCGCGCGTGCCGGTGTAGACCGAATAGACCAGGGTCTTGCGACCTTCTGCCTTCTCCTGCTTGCAGATCTCGATCAGCTCGCGTTCCTTGGGCATCACCTCCAGCTCGTTGAACTGAGCCGGCACGAACGCCAAGGTGTTGCGCGTGCGCGGATGCACCACCGTCTCCGACCGGAAGCAGCAATCCGGCCAGGCCAGCAGCACGTTGAGGACCACACCGAGCAGCGTCGTGTCGCGCTTCGCCAAGGCCTGCTTCAGCTCCTGGGTCAGCCGACCCGCCAGTTCGCGGTAGGCCGCGGCCTGCGCCGTGTCCATCGCGACTTCGCGGAACTCCTCGTCGTAGGGCGGCAGCACGTTGCCGCCGATGTCCTTCAGCTTGAGGAAGACCGTGAACGGCAGGACGCAACGCAGTACGCCCTTGGGACCGAAGCCCGGCGCCTTGACCGTGCGCACCGATACCTTGGTGCCCTTGGCCGTCTTGTGCGCCGTGCCGGTGCTCTCGGAATAGATGTCCTTGAGCACGCCGTGATCGCGCATGAACGCCATCGCGGCCGACGTCATGCTGCCGCTCTTCGTCGGCCGGTAGCCGTCTTCGATCATCCGCCCCGGCAGGGCTCGGAACAGCAGGTGGAACAGGTCGTCGCCGTAGCCGCCCATCAGTGTGCCGGTGAGCAGCAGCGTCTTGCGCGCCTTGGCCGCCAACACCCCCATGGCCTGGCCCTGAGCGGAGCCGCCGTTCTTGTACTCGTGCGCCTCGTCGGCGATGAGCAGGTCGAACGTGCCTTGGGGAAGCTGCCTCTTGATGAACTCGGACGGCTGGTAGCCGCCCTCGCCGAAGCCGAACTCCATGTTGGCCATCGCACGTTCCATGCGATGGGCTTGCCGGTCCGAGAAGACCAGCTCGCCGTTGCCATCCATCAGGTTGATGAACTCGTGGATGTTGTCCCCGAGCATCAATGCGAGGAAGGCGTCACCGAACTTCTGCATCAGCTTCTGCGCAGTCACTTCACCAATGGTTGGAATACGCTTCAGTGCCTTGAGCACGGTCGAGGACTGGTCGCTGGCGGACAGGCCTCTGGGACGGATCAACGACCACAGCGGTGCACGGCAGTGGCTGCACTTGCGGCGGGACTCCTCGGCTTCCAGCTCGACCGGGTTGATCGGCTCGCCGTCGAGGTCGGTGATGACATGCCCGCAATCCGGGCAGGCCCCCACGTCGCCGTGAGGCGTGCGCCGCCGAACGAAGACAGGCTTCCAGTGGAACCCCATCCGCATCCGCACGCGGCCCAGGACGAAGAACTCCTGGCCCTGCGCCGGCACGCCCAACTGCTCACGCAGTTTCAGCAGCTTGACCAGCGTGTCCGGGCCGTTGAGCACCCAAACCTTGGCCCCGGCCACCGTCTCCTGGATTTCGCGCCGCCACTTGTAGACCAAGTGGGGTGGCGAGAGCACCAGGGTGCGGCGGTAGCCTTCGGCGTTGAGCACGGCGGCGGTGGCAATACCCACCGTCGTCTTGCCGCAGCCCATCTCGCCATTGACGATCGCGGCGCGTTCGCCGCGATCGACCAACAGCTCGGTGACAGCGTGGACCACATCGGCTTGCGCCGGGAACAGCTTGCGCTTGAGCGCGGCGAGGATCAGTTGCCTATGCACCCGCACCTGGCCGGTGTAGACCGGAGGATTGGCGCGGTTGAGCGAATCGAGCAGCTCGTCGCCGAACTCGGACACGAAGTCCTGCAGGCTGAGCGTGAGGGGTGAAGCGGCCGCTTCGAGCAGGTCGCCCTGCACAGCGGTTTCGGGAACGGTTTCGAGATCGAGGGACATGGTGATGCTCCAAAGCAATGGGGCATGCACCTCCCCCACGGGGCGGTGACATGCCCCTGGGTGGGAAGAAAGAAGCGGCGCGAGGCCGCTGGATGCGGATCAGTATTCGCTGGGCAGCAGCACTGTGGTGACGCTGCGATCCCATTCGGTGATGATCCAGAGCTTCAGGTCGCGCGTGACCTGGTAGGACGAGAACAGACGATCCTCGCCGGACTTCAGCGCGGCGTCGTTCTGCCGCCGATCGCTGTCGCTCAGGTCGCCCCATTCGCCATGAAGATGGCGGCGCAGGTACGGCGTGGGGTTGAGCCGGCCCTGTCGGACCAGCTCGTCGACGCCGGCGGTCATGACCACCTGCCCGGGCGAAAAGCGTGCTTGTGACGCGAGGTTGAGGACTGCGAGTGCCATGGTGGTATCTCCTTCTGGAAGAAGGGGCCACGGCACCCCATCGGGGCAACGTGACCCCGGTGGGTGGATGAAAGCGACGGCGAACCGTCAGGGAACAGCGATCAGCGGATGGTCAGCACTTCGCCCCACGTGGGCGAGCCCAGCGTCAAGTCCCATGCACGAATGACCGGCACGAACTTGTCGGTGAGGATGCGCGTCTCGGCCACGGAGCCGTCGTCGCGTTCGGTGTACTCCGTCTGGAGGGTCTTCTCCTTGTGGGTATCACCTTTGACGACGAGCACGCGCCCGCTCTTGGACGTCACCACGCCGGAGATCGCGCCTGCGGCCAAGGCCAGGGCGAGATGCCAGTGCGACAAGGCCCGCGCGGGTGGACGCAGCGACTGCTGCGCGCCACCCAGGTGCGTATCGAGCGCCGGCCAGAGTCCTTGCAGCCGGCCGACTTCATCGGCGAACTGCTCGGGCTCCATCGTCACGCGATAGAAGTGCTCCGGCTCGGCCGGGCTGGCAGGGACGGTGTACGGCAGGAACGGCCATTCGAGCGGCAGTTCCTCGGCTTCGGCGTCGCCTTGTCCGATCTGCAGCAGCAGACCGCGGGTGGCCTTGACCGAATCCGATGCCTGGTCGCGCTGACGAATCCTGCGACCGAAGATCACCACCTGCTTGAACTGCGTTTCCACCGCACGGTAGATGCGCAGGTCGGCGAAGTGGCGCGTCAGCCATCCGACCAGCTCGGCGTCGAGCACGTAGGACGGCACGATGAAGATCAGCACGCCACCGTACTGCAGCAGCGGCAGCGCGCGCTGATAGAACAGCTTTTCCAGCCGCGCACGGCCCTGGCCTTGATAGCCGATGTTGCCGTTCACGTCCTTGCTCAGGTCGCCATACGGCGGGTTCAGCCACAGCAGCCCGAATGACTGGCGCGAGATCAGCGTGTCCATCAGGTCACCGTGGATGCAGCGATCGACCAGTTGCCGTGCGTGGCGGGCACGCTCGGCGTCGTACTCGACGACGAAGGCCTGGACCTGCTCGCGCCCGAGGGCGTGGGCGGCTTCGGCAATCGCCACGCCTTCGCCGGCGCAGGGATCGAGGATGGACATGGAGCCGGGAGACGGCGCCAGTGCGGACAAGGCCCGCTCCAGCGTCGGCTCGTCGGTGGGGAAGTAGCCGTTACGGATGAAATTGCGCGCCAGGCGCGGAAACATGAGTGCCATGGATTTCTCCTGATGATGGATGAGGGAAGGCGGGCACGCGCGGCGCGCATGCCCGTGGGGATGGTTCACGCCACACGCCGAAGCGGTGCGTTCGCGGCCAGTTCGTACTGCGTGGCGCCGAGGGTGCCGTTGCGAATCAGTTCGCCCAGCGCCTTCGTCAGCGCCGGGACATCGAGGGCCAGCCGATGGCCTTCCAGTGGCCCGAGGGCCAAGGGAAGACCGGTCAGCATCCGCCGTGTCTGCAACAGCTCCAGCACGGTGTCGCGCCAGTGGTCGAGCAGTGGCAGCAGGCAGGTGTCCTGCACCAGCGTCCACAGCCGGTCGAGCCGGTGCGCGGAATCCCTGGGCAGAAGCGCCAGCGCGCTGGCGTTGGCCTTGTCTGGCTTCACGCAGCGACGATCGAACAGCCACACATTCGTCAGCGAACCGAACAGCGTTCGCCGATAGGCGCGGGTGATGCGCTTTTCCAGGTTCTCGACGTTGCCGACGAAGACCGGGATGGAAGCGCCCTGCTCGGTGATGACGTGGAACTGATCCAGTCCCTGTTCATCCCGGCCGAGGGTCAGGCGGGCGAGGAACTCCTGAACGGCGGTGTCGCGCGCCCAGATCGACAGAAAGACGAGATTGCCCTGCTCGTCACCGACGCAACCGTCGGCCATGAGGTCGGGGCATTCGTCGATGCGGTACAGCGGTTTCGCGGAAGAAGGTGCAGGCATGGTGATGTCCTCTTGAAAATGAAGGAGCAACCACAGCCCGCGGGGCCATGCTCGCCCCGGTTGGGTGAAGGAAGATTCGTGCCGCTAGACGGCGCGTCCCGCGTGGAAGCGGTGAACCCGCTCGCGCCACTCGGAGCTTTGCACCGGCGCCATGTCGAGATAGCGCAGCGGACACGAGTAGTAGTACGGATGCACGGACTCATCGAGGGACTTGTAGCCCCAATCGCCGCCCGAGCTTTCCAGCAGATTGCAGCCGATGTAGCAGACGGACTCACCGGCCGCGAGGCCCATGACGCCCGCCTGCATGGCGGTGACGCGAACCACGGTCCACAGAACGTCGCCGTCCAGCGTGTGGTCGATGACTTCGCAGCAAGCGCGTTCGGACGCCTGCGGAGCGAGCAGCTCGCGGATCAACTGATCGCGCGTCTGACGAACGAAGGTCCAGCCCATGAGGGTCTCCTTGAAGAAAAGGCCGGAGCCCTCCCCGTCGGGGGAGAACCCCGGCGGGTGGCGGAATGCCGCGCAAGGCGGCGGATGGATCAGGCAGCTTGGAGGTGCCAGTCCTGGGACAGCGGAGCGAACTCGTAGCCCAGCTTGTCGAGACGGTCGCGCTGCTGACGCAGCACACGACGATCCACGGTCGCATCGAGCTTTACGGTCTCGCCCAGGGGCCACAAGGCACCGAACAGCGCCGCGTCGTCTGCCTCGGCCGAGGCCGCAGCGGACACGGGAGCCGGTTCGCTGCCGAACGGCGTGGTATCGACCAGGGGATCGCGCGGACTGCGCGGCTTCGCCTTCGGCTTGGCCGGGGGCGTTGCCGGCGCGGGCGCCTGCGCTTCCTCGTCGATTGGATCGACTTCCTGCGGACTCAGCCGGCGGGCTTCGTCGCGGCTCAGGGCGTCGATGTTGGACAGGGTCATCCCGCCCAGATGGGCGCGGATCTCGATGACCATGCGGCCGTTGGCGTTGTACGTGGAGGGGCGAATCTCGACGATGACGAAATCACCGTCGTACTTGCCCTCGCGGTACTGATCGAGTTCGGCGTTCTTCACGACGAACTCGCCGATCGAGGTCGCCAGGCGGCCGACGTTGAAGTCGCCGTTCCTGCCGTGGATGGTCTTGATGGCCAGTTGGCCGGGAATGGTGATCATGAAGGTCTCCTGCGGACGAAGAGAAGACAAGGCCCCGGGGATGGGGCTTTGCGGATCAGAACGACTCGGCAACGGCCAATGCGGGGGCATCGGCAGCGTCGTCGGCAGCATCGGCGACGGGCCTGGAAGGCTCCGGTGCCGAGGCTTGCTGCGCGGCGGGCGCGTCGGACGTCACAGGGACTTCCGGGTCGCGCTCGTCGGTCTCGGTCGGCTTGGGTTCGGCCTTGTAGACGAGCTTGCCGTCGACCTTGATCCAACTGACGAACAGCAGGCGGGCCTTGAGGCTCACACCCTGCTCGCCGGCACGCTTCCCCTTGGAGTAGGTGAAGGTGTCGGTCCACAGGTCGCCCAGGCGGAAGCCGATCATCACCTTCTTCTCGGCGTCGACCGCCTGAATGCAGCGGCGCACCAGGTGCTGCGCTTCCGAACCCGATACGCGCGTGTCGAAACGCACATACGAGACGTCGTCGCTGGGACCGTTCAGAGCCGCGATGTCGCAGGCCAGGAACGCATCGCCTTTCTTGGGCTTCACTTCGCGGATGCGATTGAGATACCCGAGGCCGGTGATGTGCAGATCGAAGTAGGACTTTTCGTTGGAAGTGGTCATGGTGAATCTCCTGGGAACAATGAGGCGGAGACACACCCGACCCAAGGCGGGGAAGGTGTGGAACCCCCGCGTGGGTTGATGGAACAGCTTGGTGGCATCGCCATCGAGAACCGATGGCCGTTCGCGCATGGATGCCGGTGCGAACTGGGGTGATCAACGCGGTCGGAACCGCGTCGTCGTCTTGAAGACCGTGACGACCTGGGCATGTTGCTGACGCAAGTCAGCAGAACATGGCAGTGAGCGTGGCGCCGGGATGGCGCGCAGGCGAGCGGCAATCGGCACTCGCGGCTGTCCACATTGCCGGGAAGAAAGAGGCCCCCGGAGCGGGGGCCAGGGATGGGCGGTCAGTTACCGCTGGGCGTGGGAGGAACCGCCTGCAGCGACAGGTGTGTCGTGGTAGCGGACACGTCGAGGTCGTCCTCGCTGCGCAGGATGCGCGCAAACACGCCCTCCTGCGGATCGAAGAACTCGCCAAAGTCATCGCCGGCGAACTCGGCACGCGCCAGTTCCCACCAGTCGTCGAAGCCATCGACATCCGGGTTGCAGCCGGCGGCATAGGCGATGGTCTTCTGGCGACCATCGGGTCGGCGCTCGCCGCGCTCGGCCAGGAAGTACACGCCCTGATCCTTGATCAGGATGACGCGGCATTGATTCGCCACCGCTTCGGCGAGCACGGGCCGCAGCTCCGTGCCTTTGAATCGAACAGTCATGGGTGTGATCTCCAGGGGGCGGGAAGAGAGGCTTCCCGCCGCGAGGGCGGGAAGCTGCTGTGAGATCAGTGCCGGATAGCCTTACGACACGACAGGCACTGCACGCGGATGCGCCGCCAGCTCCCGTCGTCGATCAGCTGTTCCAGCGTCTCGCCGAGGACGTCGAAGAACACCTCATCGACCCGTTCAATCAGCTCGCCGTCGCGGTGCAGCTCCACCGCGTAGAGGTCGAGGCCACGCTCATACAGCACGGTGACGCGACCCTGGAACTTCATCGTGGCGACGGTGAAGCCGATGGCCGGTGGCGTGCGGATGATCTCGGCGGGCAGCGGATCGACCCAGGTGATGTCCCGCGCACCGGCATCCACCAACAGGTGGGTGATGCGCCGGAAACCATCGGGAGCGGGCAACTGCTCCAGTTGGACGATCAGTTCCTGCAGCTCGGGGCAGCGCGGCTCGGGGATCGGCAGCTTCGCCGGTGCGGAACCGAGCACGAACCGCTTCACCGTGTAGGGCTGGCCGTCGGCGGTGAACTCGGTCTGCTCCTCGGGCGTGTCCGCCCGCTGACCGTCGAAGCGGCGTCTGACATAGGGTTCGACCTGCACCTTGGCGCCCTCGTCGGGCACTTCGGTCACGAGGGTGCGATCGAGCACCGCGAACTCGGCCCGTGCCGTCTTGACGATGATGGCCTCGTCGGTGGTGGCGATGACCTTGCCCTCGAAAGGCTTCGGGTCGATGTGAAAGCCCAGCGTCGAAACCTTGGGCTGGCCGTCGAAGATGTTGAACTTGAACGAACGGACGTTGGAAGGCACATGACCGACGACGAGCGTCGGCATCTGTGCGCGGATGGCTTGGGTATCCATGGGGAGACTCCTTGTGGCAGCCAAGGGACTCCCGCCCGCAAGGGAGGTCGATCCCTTGAGGGTGAGGTGGATGGACGCGGCATGCGTCCGGCGAAAGAAACGACCAGCGCGGCGGACCGCACCGCAGTCTCGAAGGTCTCGACTGCCTGGGCATGCTGCCGGCAACGCCAGCGAACATGCGGCCAGCGTGCGGCACATGGCGGCGGCCGTCCGCCGGGAATCGGCAATGCGCCGGCACCGCGTTCCGCGAAAAAGAAGAGCCCCGACGTGGGGGCTCGAATGGGTTGCGGGTTACTCGTCGTCGTAGAGCGTCAGTCCGTCCAGCACGGGCGCGTCGGCATCGAAGATCAGCAGCCGCACGTCGGCGAGCGCAGCCAGGTGCAACACTTCCACGAGGGACTCCGGCATGCCCTTGGCCCGGTGCTCCTGCCGAAGCTCTTCGGCGGTGATGCCCTCGACATGCTGCAGGTTCGCATCCGTCCAGGGCGTGGCGATCAGCTTCATGCCGACCGCCGGGCTGTAGGGAATGCGGAAGGCCACGAACAAAAAACCGCTCGGCGTGGCGATGTCCGCCAGTTCGGCGAGGAAGCGGCCGGCCTCCTCGGTGATATGCGCCGAACTGATTTCCCAAGCACGGCTGTAGAACCCGGTCTCGAAGCGCAGGCGGCGTACCACCTCGCGCGCGGCTTCCTCGGAGTAGGTATCGCCGACGTGCAGCGGCTGGCCGGCTTCTTCGGCCATGACGGCGTAGACGAGGTTTCGGGCGATACCGTGGCTGGGGCACTGCGCGTCCAGCTCGGGCGGCACGTTCTGGCCCTCGGTGATCAGCGCGAAGTCGTCGCAGAAGACGCAGGCATGGCGCTCGACTTGGCTGTCCGGCAGGTGCGACTGCGAGACGTGCAGCGGCAGATAGCTCAGCGGGCAGTCGTCGTCGTAGGAAATCGCCAGCAGCCGCTGCACGGACAGGCCATCGTAGCCGCGGACGAAGGGGTTTTTGGAATGAGACATGGGATTCCTCCAGCAGAGGATGGCCGAGGCAATCCCCTGCCGGGGATTGAACCCCAGCGAGTGGATGAAGTGGCAACCGGTCAGCCGGCCGCGGCGTCGGGCCGCCCTGGTGGCGGGCGGTGCAAGTCAGTGGAAGATGGTGATTCGGGACATGGCCGCTCCTGCGAAAAGAAGGAGGGACATGGCCCCGAACGGGGACGCATGTCCCTCGTGGGGGTGGGATGAAAAGACGGCGGGTTGCCAGGCGCGGCTCACCAGCCGTTGTAGTGCAGCGTGAGGTCGGCGATGACCTGGCGCCGTTCCAGATCGAGGCCGCCGAAGTCGGACAGCCCCTCGAAGCCGCAACGCTTGAGCATCGCGCCGCCCTCGCGGGAGTTGTAGAAGCTCACCATCGCGGACAGGAACATGCGTTGACCGCTGCTCAGCACACCCAGGGCGTCGTTGAGCATCAGCATGTTGGGCCGCAGGTCCCACTTGGTGGTGGCACGCTGCAGACCTTCGCGTGTGCCGTCGCCGAACCACTCGTGGCCGGCGATCTGCGCGCCGCGCTTCCAGGCCTCGAAGAAGGCCTGCGGTGCAGCGTCGAAGTGCGCCTGTTCCAGCGCCATCTGATCGAGCACGTCTTCGGGTAAAGACAGATTCATGAGAGAACTCCTTGAAGGGTGGGAATCAGGGGTGAGCGCGCTGTATCCAGGCATGGGTATCCAGGGCGCGCTGTGCTGCGAGGTGGGTCGGGAAATACTCGACGGACTCCCGCGATACCGGGCCTTCGTCGTCTTGCGTGCCGATGTAGTGGCCGGCCGCGCTGCGCAGCACCCGTAGCGGCAAACGCTTGCCGGTCCAGGCCAGCGCCAGCGCACCACTGCGTACTGCGGTTGCAGAGGAAGATGCGGAAGGTTCAGACATGCCGTGCTCCTTGGTGGGTCGGGGAGCACGCATCCCGCAGGGGATGGAGTTCCCCTCGGGTGGTTGAGAAAAGTGCATCGTCGCCAGGCCGGCGAGCGTCCGCGGTGGGCGATGCGAAGCGGACTGGATCGGTCAACGCGGCGAACCGCGTTGCAGTCTTGAAGACCGGGACTGCCAGGGCATGCCGCTGACGACTGTCAGCAACGCATGAGGGTGAGCTTCGGACTATCAGATAGCCGCGTCACGCAGCAATCGGGCGCAGTAGCGTCCCCGATTGGGGTCGGGCGCGCCCGGTCCTCTATTGCGATGCGCTTGCAAAATGATTCAATAGATGTTGTATTATTGAACCATGAACGAGACCCAAGCCGTGTCCGCCCTGGGCGCCCTGGCCCACACCCAGCGCCTTCGCGTGTTCCGCGCCCTGGTCGTCGCCGGCCCCGAAGGGCTCACGCCCAGCGTCCTGGCCGACCAACTCGACGTGGCCCGCAACACCCTGTCCTTCCATCTGAAGGAGCTGGCCCATGCCGGCCTCGTCACCATCGAGCAACAGGGCCGCAACCTGATCTACCGCGCCGACTTCGCCCACATGAACGGGCTGCTTGGCTACCTGACCGACCACTGCTGCCAGGGCGACGTGTGCGAGGCCAACGACTCTCCAAGTGCTTGCACCTCCTGCTGAAAGGAAACTCCCATGAAACGCTTCCACGTCCACCTGCACGTCGATGACTTGAACCGCAGCATCGGCTTCTATTCCCAACTGTTCGCCGCGCAGCCGGCTCGCATCGAGGCCGACTACGCGAAGTGGATGCTCGAAGACCCGCCGGTCAACTTCGCCATCTCCACGCGCGGCAGCAAGCCGGGCATCGACCACCTGGGCATCCAGACCGATGACGCCGACGAACTCTCCGCCCTGAAGGCCCGCGCGCAGGCTGCCGACATGGCGCTGCTCGACGAAGGCACCACGACCTGCTGCTATGCGCGCAGTGAGAAGCACTGGGTCACCGACCCTCAGGGCGTGGCCTGGGAGTATTTCCACACGCTGGGCAACATCCCCGTGTTCAACGAAGCGGCCCCGGCCGTTCCGGGCGCGGCCGCGGCATGCTGCGCACCCAGCAATGGCCACACCGCACCGAAGCGGGCCAGTTCCTGTTGCTGAGGCGAGGCGAGCATGACGACAGAGACCACCTACAACGCGCTGTTCATCTGCACGGGCAATTCGGCCCGGTCGATCCTCGCCGAGGGCATCCTGAATTCGCTGGGCCAAGGGCGCTTCCGCGCCTACTCCGCGGGCAGCCATCCCAAGGGCGAGGTGCATCCGCAGGCGCTCGCCACACTGGAGCGGCTGCGCCTGCCGACGACCGGCTACCGCAGCAAGAGTTGGGACGAGTTCGTAGTGCCCGAAGCGCCGGTGTTCGACTTCATCTTCACCGTCTGCGACAACGCAGCCGGCGAGGTCTGCCCGGTGTGGCCGGGGCGCCCGATGTCGGCACACTGGGGCGTTCCCGACCCCGCCGCCGTCGAAGGCACAGAGGAACAGCAGCGCAAGGCGTTCATGGACGCCGCGTTGACGCTCAAGCGTCGCATCGAGCTGTTCCTGTCGCTGCCGCTCCAACGGCTCGATGCCATGTCGCTGCAGCATGAGCTGCGCGTCATCGGCAAGCAGTGAGGTAGCACGATGACCGTACAGACCGAGGCCGTCGCCGCCACGCCATCGTTCTCGATGAGCATCTTCGAGCGCTACCTGACGGTGTGGGTACTGCTGTGCATCGTCGCCGGCATCGCCCTGGGCCAGTTCGCGCCCGGGGCATTCCAGGCCGTCGGCCGTATGGAAGTGGCCCAGGTCAACCTGCCGGTCGGCCTGCTGATCTGGATCATGGTGATCCCGATGCTGCTCAAGGTGGACTTCGGCGCGCTCGGCCAGGTCCGCCAGCACTGGCGCGGCATCGGCGTGACGCTGTTCGTCAATTGGGCGGTCAAGCCGTTCTCGATGGCGCTGCTGGCCTGGCTGTTCATCCGCCACGTCTTCGCCGACTGGCTGCCGGCCGACCAGCTCGACAGCTACGTCGCCGGGCTGATCCTGCTGGCCGCCGCACCATGCACAGCGATGGTGTTCGTGTGGAGCCGACTGACCGGCGGCGACCCGGTGTTCACTCTGTCGCAGGTGGCGCTGAACGACACCATCATGGTGTTCGCCTTCGCGCCCATCGTCGGGCTGCTGCTGGGCCTGTCGGCGATCACCGTGCCGTGGGACACACTGCTGACCTCGGTGGTGCTCTACATCATCATCCCCGTCGTCCTCGCGCAGGTGTGGCGCCGCACGCTGCTACGTCGCGGCCAGGCCGCGTTCGACCGCACGCTGGAACGCCTCGGCCCGCTCTCAATCGCAGCGCTGCTGCTGACGCTGGTGCTGCTGTTCGCCTTCCAGGGCCAGGCCATCCTGCAGCAGCCGCTGGTCATCGCCATGCTGGCGGTGCCGATCCTGATCCAGGTGTTCTTCAACTCCGGCCTGGCCTACTGGCTCAACCGCAGGGTGGGCGAGAAGCACAGCATCGCCTGTCCCTCGGCGCTGATCGGCGCGAGCAACTTCTTCGAGCTGGCCGTGGCGGCGGCCATCAGCCTATTCGGCTTCCAGTCCGGCGCGGCCCTCGCCACCGTGGTCGGCGTGCTGATCGAAGTGCCGGTGATGCTGCTGGTGGTGCGCGTGGTCAACCGTTCCCGCGCTTGGTACGAACAGGCCCCGCGCAACGCAGCGACGCATCCGGCATGAGTACCGTCACGGTCTACCACAACCCGGACTGCGGCACGTCGCGCAATACGCTGGCGCTGATCCGCGCCAGCGGCATCGAGCCCATCGTCATCGAGTACCTGAAGACGCCGCCTGACCGCGAGACCTTGAAGGCGCTGATCGCGCGGATGGGCATGGGCGTGCGGGATGTGTTGCGCATCAAGGGCACGCCCTACAAAGAACTGGGCCTCGATGCCGCGCATTGGAGCGACGACCAGTTGATCGAACAGATGCTGGCGTACCCGATCCTCATCAATCGGCCCATCGTGGTGTCGCGTTCGGGCGTGCGCCTGTGCCGCCCCTCGGACATGGTGATCGAACTGCTGCCGCAACGACCGGCGGGCGAGATGCGCAAGGAGGATGGCACGCCGCTGCTGGTGGATACGCCGATCGCCGGCAGCGACCCGGACCTCGCCCTGGCTTTGCAAGAGGCCGTGCTTCCCACGGACGACCTGGCCGAACCAGCGCGCAGTTTCTTCGCCTATGCCACGGTGTCCGGCGAGCGCGTGGGCTACGGCGGCTTCGAGCGCATGGGCCGGGATGTGCTCGTGCGCTCCCTGGTGGTGCTGCCACACGCACGCCATCGCGGCATCGGCGGCGGAATGCTCGCACTGCTGCTGCGCCGTGCCTTCGACGAGGGCGGGCGCGACGCCTGGTTGCTGACCACGACGGCTGCGCCGTTCTTCGAGCGCGCGGGCTTCAAGCCAATCGAGCGCAGCGCCGCACCGGCGGCCATCCTTGCCACACGGCAGGCCGCAAGCCTGTGTCCTTCGAGCGCCGTGCTGCTTGGACGTCGAATGTCACTGTGATGTGCCCTCGCAAGGGCATCCCGGGACACAGAGGTGCATCAGTGAAAGGACTAATCGCCGAAGGCCACGCGGGCCTTCGGCTGGAGAGGAAGGAAAACCACCTGTGGGCTGCGTCAGCGCAGGCCGTCGTCAAAGCCGCTCGCTGCGTCAGCAATCGCACCCGGCCCGTTTCGTGGCTGGGGCCGGAAACCTCTGGCGTGCATCCACACACAAAGGGAGCCCGATGTTTCGCCGGCGGGCACCGGCACGGAATACCCTCGGCCCAAGGGGCCTCCTCACGGCTCGCGCGGCGGCAAGGCGTCAGGAAGCCCCTCATGACCGAGGCAAGGCACACCGATCAAGGGAATGGCGGCGGGCGCGATTCGTGGAGCAATGACCTTCTCGCCCCGTCGCCCGATGGCGGGCAGACGGGGCGCGCACACCGTTGCAGAAGGAGACGCGCGCTTTGGAGCCCCGCGCGGCGCGGGACGTTTGCCTCGCCGCCAGTGAAGTGGCCGGCGCGGCAGGGGGAAGCGAGGATCAGGGCGCCTTGGAGGCAGCGCGCCGCTTGCGCGGTGCGCTGCGCCGGCCCGTCGGGGACTCGATCGGCAACGTGCCCTTGCAGTCCGGGTAGCGCGAGCAGGACCAGAACGCGCCGCTCTTGACCGTGCGCTGCTGCATCGGTGCGCCGCACTGCGGGCAGGCCGGCGCCGGCGGCAGCTTGAGCGAGAGCGTTGCGCCGCGGTACTGCTGCACGAGCTGGCCGACCCACACGGACTGCTTCTCGATGAAGGTGTCCAGCGCCATCTGGCCTGCCTCGATCATGTCGAGCGCCTGCTCCCACACCGCCGTGGTGCCGGGGTCGGCGATGGCCGAGGGCACCGCGTCGATAAGCGTGAATGCCGCGTCGGAAGCGCGGACGGCGCGGCCTTTCTTGACCAGGTAGCCGCGACCGATCAGACCGTTGATGATGTTGGCGCGTGTCGCCTCGGTGCCGATGCCGGTGGTATCTCGCAGCTTCTGTTTCAGCCGCGGGTCGGTCACGAACTTGGCGACGGTCTTCATGGCCTTGATCAGCTCGCCCTGCGTGTAGGGCTTGGGCGGCAGCGTCTTCAACGCCTTGAGATCCACCTTCCCGACCGGCCAGGACAGGCCCGCATGCAGGGCGGGCAGCACCTGGCTGCGCTGCGAATCCTCGCCATCGGCATCGTCCGGCCCCAGCGTCGCCAGCACCTCACGCCAGCCGGTGACGGCGATCTGCTTGCCCACGGCCACCAGCGACTGACTGCCGCACGAGAACTGCGCCACCGTCCGATCGAACTCATGGTGCGGGAGGAACTGCGCGAGGTAATGGGCGCGGATCAGCCGGTAGACGGCCAGTTCCTTCTCGTTCATGGCCGACAGGTTGGCGGGCTCCAGCGTCGGGATGATGCCGTGGTGAGCCGACACCTTGCCGTCGTTCCATGCACGCGAACGCTGTTGGCGATCCAGGCGCTCGATCAGTGGCCGCAGGCTGGGGTCGGTCTTGACCAGGCTGTCGAGTACGGTCGGCACCTCGGCCAGCATGCTCTCGGGCAGGTAGCCCGAATCCGAGCGCGGGTACGTTGTCGCCTTGTGCATCTCGTACAGCGCCTGGGCAATGTCCAGCGTCTCCTGCACGTCGAGGCCCAACTGCTTGGAGCACACCTCCTGCAGCGTGCCCAGGTCAAACGGCAGTGGCGGCCCTTCGCGCACCCGCTCGGTTTCTACCGACAGCACCTGGGCGGAGCCGGCCGTGCGCAAGCGCTCGGCGGCCTGCTGCGCCACCGGCTGTTGCAGGCAGCGGCCCGCATCGTCGGCGCTGCCTTGCGGCGGCGTCCAGCTTGCGACGAAGGACTGGCCTGCATGCGAAAGCGCAACCTCGATGGCCCAGAACGGTACGCAGACGAAGCGCGCGATCTCGCGATCGCGGTCCACGACCAACTTCAGCGTCGGCGTCTGCACGCGCCCCACCGACAGCACGCCGGTATAGCCGGCCTGGCGCCCGAGCAGGGTGAACAGCCGGCTCAGGTTCATGCCGATCAGCCAGTCGGCGCGCGATCGGGCGAGTGCGGAGAAATACAGTGGCAGCGTCTCGGCGGACGGTTTGAGCGCGCCCAGCGCCTTGCGGATCGACGCATCGTTGAGCGCCGACAGCCACAGGCGCTGAATCGGCCCGCGGTAGCCGCATAGCTCGATGATCTCGCGGGCGATCATCTCGCCTTCGCGGTCGGCGTCGGTCGCAATCACCAGCTCGCCCGCCTTGGCGACGAGCTGCTGCACGACCTTGAATTGCGCTGCGGTCGCCGCCTTGGGCTCGACACGCCAACGCTCAGGAAGAATGGGCAGTTGCTCGATGGCCCAGCGCTTGTATTGCTCGCCGTAGCCTTCGGGCGGAACCGCCTCCACCAGATGACCGATGCACCAGGTCACGACGACACCCGCGCCGCTGTAGCAGCCGTTGCCGCGTTGACCGGCACCCAGCACACGGGCGATGTCCTTGCCCTGGGACGGCTTCTCGCACAGGAACACGCGCATGAAGCCTCCTTGGAAATGTGCGGTTCATCGGATGGGCCTCAGCTTGGCGGGGCCAGGAGATGCCGGCAGCAAGGAAGCCGATTGATGCAGACACCGCTTTGTGATCGGCAGGCGGTCCGTTGCCGCAGCGGTGTGCATAGATCGCAGGAGCTGGCACAGCAAGAGCGTCGTTTCGGGAGGGCGGCTGGAACTCCGTGGACGACCTTGGAGCTATCCCCTGGGGATAGCTCGCTGGTGCATCGCGGGCGTATGACGGTTGCTACAGCCGCCCTCGGGGGAACGGCGATGGGCGAATTACTGTCCGCCGGCCGGCTTGGTGCTGAGCGCCACCGACTCGATGCGGTACGGCAGGATGCCCACGCGCCGCGCCTCGACCTTGAACGTCACGCGCTCGTTCTCGTCGGCGTCCTCCCATTCGTCGCGCACGGTGCGGCCCTCGACCATCACCCGCATACCTTTCTGGTACAGCGTCTTCCAGTGCTCGGCGTCGCGGTGCCACAGCTCCACGGGCGCCCAGAAGCCGCCGCGATCTTCGTACTCGCCGTCCTTCTTCGGGATCGGGTTGTCGAAGTAGACGTTCAGGCGAAGCAGCCGGCGCGGCTCGTCGTTGCCGTTCGGAAATTCGCGGTAGTCCGGCGCAGAACCGATGTTGCCCTCGCCGACGAAGTGCGTGCTCATGGTGACTCCTTGGTGGTGGGTGGAACGGACGCGGTATGCCCGTGGACGCGCCGCAGGTAAGCCGCTTCGGCCTGCGCGGCCTTGTTGGCGCATTCCAGGGCTTGGCGAGCGATGCTGTGGGTCAGGCTGATCTGCATGTTCAGCACGATGCGCTGCAATTCGATCGCGTACAGCTCGTCGATCAGCGAGGCCGGCGTCGCGGGGTTGGCCAGCAGGGCCTTCCACAACGCCACGCCCATGGAGGAACGGTCGAGGTTGCGCCAGCGCAGGAAGGTCGTCCCTGCGCCAGTGGCCTGCTGGGCCAGTTGCACGTCGAGCAGGCTGAAGGGGTAGGCGCGCGCCTGGGGCAGCACGCGCCGCTGCGCCAGGCCAATCACGTCGTCGCGCAGCGCTGCGCACTGGCTGGCCCAGGTCTCCAGACTCCCCTTACCCTTAAAAGGCTGTAAAAGGCCTTTTAGGTAGCCTGCGTGTTCCAGCCGCTGGAAGTCCGCCTGTTCCAGCGCCACGAAGCGCGTGGAGTGGCTGATGGGGGGCGATGCCGTCATGCGTCAGCACCCTCATTAC
Organism: Pseudideonella sakaiensis; assembly: GCF_001293525.1. GTDB lineage: Bacteria > Pseudomonadota > Gammaproteobacteria > Burkholderiales > Burkholderiaceae_C > Ideonella_A > Ideonella_A sakaiensis. The sequence goes on from NZ_BBYR01000012.1 coordinate 36,777, forward strand.
CCGTCGCTGGATTGGCTGCGCCATCCGTGTGAGCCGGCGCATCGGGCTCGATGGCGGGCGCAGCAGGCGGCGTGCCGGGCTTGGTCGTCCGCCGCGCGATCGGTGGCGCGAAGCGCGAGCGGCGCGTGCCTTCCAGCACGTCTTGCGGCAGCTCGCCGAACTTCTCCAGCGCCGCTCGCGCCGCGGCGTTCTTCGCCGCGAAGTCGTCGCGCGTCGTGCCCGAGTAGCGGTACTGCTGGGCCAGCGAGAACAGGCTGCGCAGCGCGTGCGCGCCATCATTGAGCCAGCGCTCCAAGGTGCTGCGGTCGATCAGCGCCGTGTGGTGCGCCAGGATGAGTTTGCGTGCCAGGTCGTCGTAGTCGGCCAGCAGGTACACCGCCATGAAGCCGAGCTGGGCGTTCACGAACAGCGGCAGCTTCACCGGCTGCACATTCATGTTCTCGCCCAGCGACAGTGCCGGGGGCACGTCGGCCAGGGCCTGGTCCACCTGTTCGCGCAGGGTCTGCAGGCGGGTCTTGGTGTCGGCGACCTTGTCCTCGATCCGCAACATCCACCAATCCGAGTACGGGTCGTCCTGCTCGGCGCCGCGCTTCATCTTGTTCATCGCACTGATGAAGCCGTTGAGTCCGATGATGCCGGGGCGCCCCTCGGTCGGCGCGCGGCCGTGCCAGATGCGCGAAGCGTGGTGCGTGTGCAGCGTCAGCGACATCGCGCTGCGCAGCGATCCGAGATTCAGTTGCAGGGGTTCTGTGCGTTCGTTGGCCATGGGAGCGACTCGCGGTGAAGGGGCGAGTCGCCAGCATCGGCATCGGCCGGAAGGCTGTCAGTCAACAAACCGCAGCCCATGCGCGCCCGGTTTGTTCCGCACGGAAGGCTGTGTGTGCCGGCTATCCCCTGGGGATAGCGCGGCGGAGTCGTTCGCGGCTCGCGCGGAGGTGAGACCGCGTTGCGGGGCTATGCCTGGCGAGGTCTGTACCAGGCGGCCCGTTGCCCCTCCACCTCACGGTAGCGAAGCTCGAACAGGCGGCACTCGTGCACCACCTGCCGCCAACTGCTGCAGCCGTACTTGGCTGGAAGCTGCTCGGGATGCCGGTCCGCGATCCAGCGGCCAGCGGCGGCGATGGGTGTCCAGCCCTCGACGGCCAACTGCGCGGCGGCCTCGCGCAGCGCACGAACGATGCCGGCGGCCGACCAGTCCACCGTGCCGTCCGGCGCGATGCCATTGACCACCAGGTCGTGGAACACATCCGACTGGACGAACTCCGCTGCCAGGCGCCGCGCCTGATCCATGTGCTCGGCCCAGCCGCGCAGCTGCTCGAAGTGTTGATCGATGCGCGTGTAGGCGGAACCGAGTTCATCCTGTGCAGCGCGGCATCCGTCCACGGTCCATAGATCGTGCTGGTCGATGAAGTGGTGCACCAGGGTGTTGCGCAGCGATACCAGGTCTTTGAGGTCGGCCTGGGTCTTGGCGTAGTCCTGCGCAGACAGGCTCAGTTGCACGCGCGTGCGAAAGGAAATCACGTCGCCGGGGAGATCGTCGTCGCGTTCGTTGCCACCATTTCCATCGGTGACGACATACGAGCCAAACAGTTGTCCGACCAACGTGCCCAGGGTCTTGGTCGCGGCATCTTCGATCCGCGCTGTGCGAATGGCCTCCAGCGAATGCGCCGGGCCCGAAATCTCGTGGTGCGCCACGATGGCTTTCATGAGGCGCTCGTATTGTTGGAGGCGCAACAGGCATCTGCCCAGCAAGCGCTGAACGTCTCGCTGCAGTGGTTGCAGTGCGTTTGTGGCGGGGGAAGTCGTCATGTCCATCGTCGGCCGGGCTCGTGCGTGGCTGTCCTCGTTTGATTCACAGGCGACAGTTTCGCCGGTGGTTCGGCGGGCGGCAATCGAACACGGCGGAAGGGTGTTTGTTCCAGCTATCCCCTGGGGATAGTCAACATCAGCGATCACGCAAGGCTTCTCGGAGCTGAGCCAGGTAGGCACGTGCCACCTCGGGGTCAGTGGCACGGGATGCCGGCGGTGACGATGGCGCAGGTGGCGGGGGGGCTGGCGCCGCCGATGCACTTTCTCCGGCCCAGGCCTTGAACTCCCCGCGGATCGCCTTCTGGATGATGCCAAACAGGTAGCCGGCGGGATTGCGCACTGTGCTGCCGCCACAGCGTGCCGCCCACTCGTCGAGAACGGCCTGCCGCTTCGCCTCGTCCACCTGCTGCAGCGCCACCAGCGCGCCGGCCTGCTGCTCGTCCTTCAAGCGCAGGAAACGCTCGGGCAGCCGCAGGTTCTGCAAGGCCCTCGCGCGCGGTACTGTACGTACTTCATTTATACGATCATTACGTACTGTACGGTCCTCCTTCGGAATCCGAAGAGAGCCGTCCGGCGCGGGTTTCGGCCCTGCTTCGGATTCCGAAGACGGGCGCGCGCCATTCCGAAGCAGGGCTTCCTGGCCTTCTTCGGATTCGTGGTCCGCGCCCTCCTGTGGATAACCTGGCGTCGTCCAGCCATGCCGCGCCATGCGCTGCGCCAGCACCTGCAAGCGGGTCGGCAGCGTGCGGCCGCTGAGCAGCGGGTCTTCGGCAATCTCCTTGAGCGTGTTCATGCCCACGATCTGCACCGCCTTGGCGGCATGGGTCAGCGCTTGGCTGACCAGGCCAAGGTAGTCGGCATCGAGCTGCATCGCCTCGAAGGGCGACAGCGGTTCGTCGTGCAGCACGTAGAGGTTGCCTTGGATACGGCCGGTCTTGGGATCGCGCCGCCGCCGCACCAGGCTGAGCCAGCGCGTCAGCCGCAGCAGCGTCAAGGCGCGCGCCACGGTCTCGTGCGAGGCTTGCGCCGCACAGGGCATGGACGCCAGATAGGGGCGGAGCTGGTCGTAGGTGGGAAAGGCGGTCACGCCGTCGTCGTTGAGCCGCAGGCGGAACACCTGCCAGGCATTGCGCTCCAGCGGCGTCAGGCGCCGGTCGAGGAACAGCGCGCGCGGCACGCTCTCGTGCCGGTTGCCGCTGTAGAGAAAACCGTCCTGGCTCGGCGCCGTGCCCTGCGCCGGTTCCTTCGGCTCAAGGTGCCGCAGCGCCTCGTCGAACAACGCCGACAGCGCAACCGGGCCATCGCGCCGTGGAGCATCGCCCGTCGTCATGGCCTACACAAGCCCCTGGTCGATCCAGTTCCGTATCGCCGACCAGATCACCGACATGGGCAGGGTCATGGCCTCGGCCAGGTCCATGGTCAGCGCCAGCATCGCCATGTCGTCGTTCAGCGCGATGTGCCGCTCCGTGATGCCGGCCTTCCAGCGTTCCCACAAGGCCACGTCCTGCGCCTCGTCGAGCACCGGATGCCGGCCCTTGCGCTTGGGCAGCCCGAGGATGTCGCGGCGCAGCGCCACTTCCTGATGCGTGAGGCCGTAGAACTTGCTGACCATCTCCGTGCTCGCCCCCAGGCGCAGCATGCGGTCCACCGTGGCGATCTCCCGCTCCACGTCGTGCACCTGGCTCAGCAGCCGCTTCAACACTTCCCGGTTCACCGACACCGAACACCACGACACCGTGGCATTCACCAACATGCTCACGAGTTCGGGGTGCTTCAGCGCATCCAGCTCCTCCTCGCCGAAGCCCATGGCCTTGCAGCGGCGCAACTGGCCGTTGCGCAGGTCATGCAGGGCCTGGGCGATCACGGCCTGGTTGAGCGGGTGCGGTGCCGACATACGGGAGCCTCCTGCGCTCAGGAATCCTGGCTCGCTACGCCGGCTTCCAGGTCCAGCAGCCGGCGCGCCAGGCGCAGCAGACGGAACAGCTTCACCAGCGCAGCATCGCTCAGGCGTGTGGCCGAGCCGCCGTGGCCATGCAACAGCGCCGCCAGCTCGTCGGCCAGCCGCGCGCGGTCCAATCCGTTCGCGGAGGGCGGAGCCGCACTCAGCGCATGCAGCAGGGTCAGCACCGCCCGCGCGAACGCCGGCAGCGCCTTCGCCTGGCGCGAGGCCGGCGCCACGCAGACGAAGCCGATGCCACCGACGCTGGCCTCGATGTGGTCGGCGACCGCCGCTTCCCCGGCGATCTCGCGCGCGAACTGCGCGATGTGCACGCGCAGGCGATCCGGCACGTCCAGCCCCGGCTCGATGTACCAGACGTCCGAGATGGGATAGAGCCCGCCGGCCTGCACCGGAATCGCGCGCAGCGCATCTGCCTCGAAGTCGGGCAGCTTGTCGCCGAGCTGGTCCGCGACCATCCGCTGGATGGACTGCAGGCGCTCGGTGGTCGGTGCCGGTGTCACGATGTGCCCTTGCAGGCGCTCGTCGCGTTGCCCGTGCTGGTCCTCCGGCGCTTCGGGCGATGCAGGCGGTGTCGCTGCTGGCGCCGGAGGCGCGACCGGCGCGGCGTCGCGCGGCACGGACGAGGGGGGTGGCTGCCGAGGCGCGGAGACCGGCGGAGGAGGAGGAGCAGGCACGACAGGCGCAGCCGGTGGCGTCGGTGCCGCCGGCTCACTGGTCAGCGCACGCTGGCGGCTTTCGCTGTCGTTGATCTCCAGCGCCAGCGTGTCGTAGTCCGCCTCCAGCAGCTCGGCCATTTGGCCCACCAGCTCGTCCTGCACCCGCTGCGGCGAGAAGTCGTCCGGCTGTGTGTCGAACTGCGTCAGCACGTCCTGAAACAGGGTGGCGAAGTCCACAGCCACGGTGCGGCCCAGCGCACGCCGCTCCCAGGTGCGCTCGCACGCCTTGCGCAGCACCGCGAGCCGGTCCACCTGATGCCGGCCCAGCCCGCCGTACAACAGCGTCGGGATCGCCGGCAGCAGATAGCGCACCGCATCGTTCATGCGGCTGATGTGTGACTGCGGCACTGGATAGCCGTCGGCCGTCAGCCGCCGCGCGAGTTCGCTCTGCGACAGCGTCTGGCCGCTTTCCTGCTCGTAGAACTCGCGCGCCTTCTCGATGCCCAAGGCCCGCTCGATGAAGGTCAGCCCACCGCGCAGCTCGTTCTCGGCCAGATGCCCGGTCAGCGCCACGATTTCGCCGCGCGCCGGCCACGGGCGGAACAGGCACGAAATGCGGAAGAAGCGTTCCTCCTTGGTCTCGCTCCACAACTCGCGCAGGATCGCCAGCCGCGTGTTGCCGCCGTTGCGAATGATGTAGTGCGCCTCGCCCGGCCTGCGCGTGATCGCGGGGGGCGCGTCTAGCCCGCGTTCGCGGATGGACGCCTTGATCTCCGCATAGGCCGGGTTGCGCGTCACGCGGGGGTCGTGGTCGTAGGGCCGCAACTGGTCCAGCGTCACCACCATCGGCGTGTCGGCGATGGGGTCGCTCAAGGTCGCAGCCGAAGGGCCGCTGCGCTCGAAGCCGGTGGCCAGCAGCTTGGCAGCCATGTCCTGAGGCGTCAGCTCAGCCACGGCCGTTCTCCTGCGCCTGCCGGTCGGCGCGGCGAAGCTGCGCGCGGGCATTGCGGTCGGCACGGTGATCGCTTGCAGTCGAGCTGGTGTAGATCGACGCGCAGCCTGGTTTCGTGAACTTCAGGTGCCCGCCGGATGTGCGCACCACGCGCCAGCCTTCGCCCAGCGCGAACTCGATCAACGCGCGCAGCCGTTCACGGCCGCGCGCCAGTTCATGCGCGCTCGCCATGGCCGGCCCCTCCCGCATCGGTCCGGCCGGTGACCAGCGCGAAGCGCTCCCGCCACGCGGGGAACAGCTCGCCGGCCAGCGTGCGCATGGTGTCCAGCGCCGCGGGCGCCGTGCGCCCAGCCGGCCGCCGGTACTCCACCCGATGCACCGGCAATCCTCGTGTCGCAGCGCGCGGATAGGCTTCGATGGCCGGCACGTCGGTGTCCAGCACCTGCACGCCGGCCTGTTCCTGGAACACCTGTCGCAGCGCTTGCTGGACCAGCCGCGCGTTCGACGACACCGGATGCACACGGTTGATGAGCAGGCGCAGCGGCGGCGGTTCGATGCCCAGGTGCCGATACGGCGCGATGTCCTCGATCAGTTGCAGCGTGCCGCGCCGCAGCTCGCGCGCCGCGAGGATTTCCGGCGTCACCGGCGACAGCGCCAGGTCGGATGCCAGCACCGCCATCTCCAGCAGCACGCTGCGCGCGCCCTGGGTGTCGATCAACAGCAAGTCATAGTGCGTGCGGAAGACGGGCAGCAAATGGCGCAGCCGCAGGCGCCCATCCGGAGCGTGCAGCAGCAGCGTGTTCAGTTCGCCGCGGTCGTCGTTGGAGAGCACCAGGTCCAGGCCCGCGATCGCGGTGCGCGACACCAGTTGCTCGATGCGCCGCTCGTTGAAGGCCAGCATCTCGTAGATGCCGGCGGGCGTGCGCACGTCCAGCGTGAAGTAGCTCGACAGCGTGGGCTGCACGTCCAGGTCCAGCAGCAGCACGCGCAGCCCGGCATCGGCGATGAAGCCGCCCAGGTTGGCCGCCGTCGTGGTCTTGCCCACGCCGCCCTTGGTCGAAATGATGGACACCACCTGCATGAGCTTCTCCTCGTCGAATGGCATGAACCGAGAAGAAGCGTCAGGCGCGTTCTTTGAGGCGATCGGCGATCCACTGTTCGATCTCCACCGAGTCCCAGCCCACCGCGCGCACGCCCAAGCGCAGCGCCTTGGGGAACTTGCCTTCCTTCATCAGGCTGTAGATGTGCGCGCGCTTGAAGCCGGTCTTGGCTTCGACCTCGGCGCGGCGCAGGATGCGGTGCTCGGTCGGTGCCGCCGTGGCGGTGGTCTGCGAAGACATGAGGGTCACTCCTTAACGCTCAGTGGCGCTGATTGGCGTGACTCGCATTAAGAACGCCGCGCTGAGGAAAGACACCGCAAATGCGGCATCCGCGACCGCAGATACGGTCTGGCATCGCTCAGGAAGTTGTGCTCTGCAGATTGCGCCGAGCCAGTGCGAACTTGGCCTGCAGGGTGCGCTCGGTGATGCCCATCGCGTTGCCGTGGTGCGCCACCATCGCGCTGATGATGGCTTCCTGCGTCAGGAAGCTGGAATACGGCATGCCGCTGGGAGACTTGCCCAGCAGCAGCGTCAGTAACCCACCAACGATGTTCAGGTAGGTCGATTCGCTACGTGGCCCAGGTGTGTTCGCACGCTCCGCGTCGGCTGTGTAGTCGGCGTGCGTTTTCAGCAGCGCCTCGTGCTCGGCGCGCAGCGTCTCGTGCACGCCCAAGTGTTCCGCCAGCCGCGCCTTGATCGCTTCCCGCTCGGCCAGCAATGCGCCCACTGTGTCCAGGCTGATCGCCGGGTGAAGTGCACGCTCGATCTCATCGAACAGAAACGCCGGTTTCTCGCCGGGGTAGTAGTGCGCCATCCAGGCTTTCAGGTCGACGTGCCGCACCGTCAGCGACAGGTCGTCCATCGTCAGGCCCTGCGTGTCCCGCACCAAACCCTCCTTGCCATACGGCATCTCGCCGTGAGCCAGCGCATCGAAGATTCTTTCGGTGTTCAACCGCAGCATCGGCCATCGCGGAAACTCCGTTGCCTCCGGTAGAGGCCGCTGTCCCAAGGTCGCCAGGATGCGCCGCTCGAAGCGCAGCAATCCGCTCCAGCGGATTGCCGCCTCGATCGGGCGGTAGTAGGTCTTGGCGCCATCGGCCAGGCTGCTCGACTTCGGCATATCGCGCGCCTCCATTCGTCATCGCACCGAGTCCAAGCACGCGCACCCGCCGTACAGGCGGCGTGCGTGGCTGTCCAGGAATCTCCGGGCGAAACGAGCAGGTGGCGAAGCGGCGAAGACCGTGGCATCGGTGATACCGCCGGTTCCGATGCGAGATGTGCGCCTTGCCGCGCAGGGCGCCATCACTCACAATTCGCAAGCCGCGAAACATGCTGTCACCAGCGTCATTCGCGGGCGCCATGCTTGACCCGGATAACCAGGCCAAAGTCTTTGCAGGGAAAAAGGCCCAGTAAAGCGCGATCAGCTCAACACGCCAGAGCCGATGCGCATACGGCAAGCACTGTTGCGCCGCGCGTCTTCGCTGTGACGCGTCACGATGGGCATGCGAATTTCATCGCAGGATGCCAACTGCAAGCGCGAGCAACGCCTGAGTGCAGCGCGCCCGTGCACCGCTGCAATGGAATCCCGCTGTGGCAAAACAGGTCTGGCGCTTTGACCAAAATGGAATCGGTCAACCTGCCTGAGGCAGCCTCATGCGAGCCGTTGCGCATCCAACGGCATATGGCCGACACGCTGCGCACGGTCGATGAAGTGGCGCAGCGGCTCCGACATCGCGCCCTCGGCATGTAGCAGGTAGGTCGTCAACGCCGCCGAGTCTTCATCCAGCGGCCGGACGATCACGTCCGCCTGCCGGCATGCCACCGCGTGCGCCGCGGTGGAAAATCCCACGCCATAGCCGGCCGCCACCAGGGCCAGCATCAGCGAGTGGGTCGTCACGTACTCGGCCACGATCGGCGGTGTCTCCACCAGGCGTAGCAGGCGCTCGCATTGCCGGCTGCACTCCTCACACACCTGCGGGTGGCACAGCACCAGCGGGTAGCCCACCACCTCTTCCAGCGGCACCCGCTTGTGCGCCAGCAAGGGGTGCCTCGCGGGTATGGCCACCACCAGTGGGTCTTGCCACACCGGCATGGCGATCACCCCGGCCTCCATCTCGCCGGCCATCGCAAAGGCCGCGTCGTACAGGTCGTTGCCCAGCCCGCCCACCACCTGCGACAGCGGCGCCTCGAACAGCCGGATGCCCACTTCCGGCGCCTCCTCCCGGCACAGCGCGAGCAGTGCCGACAGCCGGGTCCGCCCGACGCCGCCGGCCAAGGCGATACGCAGGGTGCCCCGGTGTCCCGCCGCCACCGCCCGCGCCTTGGTCTGGGCTTGCTCAAGGGTCAGCAGCACGCGCCGGGCCTCCTCCAGGAACACCTGCCCGGCCGGGGTCAGGCGCACCCCGCGCGGCGTGCGCTCCAGCAGCGTCACGCCCAGGTCGGCCTCCAGTTGGCGGATCGTGCGCGACAGGGGCGACTGCTCCACATGCAGCCGCCGCGCCGCCCGGCCAAAGTGCAACTCTTCGGCCACGGCTATGAAACAGCGAAGATGGCGTAAGTTCATGTACTTCCCCCCAGAAAGTGGAGTCCATTCCTCTGGCCGCAGGGAACCGCATGAGTGCTTCCCGGTGGCGATGCCGGTCACAGAGGCTTCCAGTTGCCGCCATCCGGCCTTCAGTCGCCGGCACGAGGCGGCGTCTGAAAGCCGGGTTATTCCATTGGTGTTGCCATATCACACAAAACCACGGACAATCAATAATAATTCTCATTAGCATCTGTGTCTGAATGGAGTGAAGCCGATCAAGCCCGACGTGGCGAACCTGTCCGTCACCACCCACGGCAGCGTGTCCTGGACGACGAACGCATGGGCGACGAGCAGCTCGCGCAGCGGCTGCAGGCCTCCGCGCCGCGTCACCCGCAGCCCGAGGACTTCATCCGCGGCGACCGCCTGGTGGATCTACGAGCGCGTCGCCCAGGGGATGGCGGCTACGCAGAAGTCTGGGGTGTTGGAGCTGAGCTTCGTGACCGACCAGGCCATGACCGGGGTGAGCCGAAAGACACCCCCATGAAACTGCATCGGCACGCCCGCCCTGACGCCGGCGTGTCGTCGTCGGCTGCACCGATCGCGGACACCAGCCCGCGTGCGCGCCTGCGCGCGTGCCCGGCACACTGGCTGATTTACCAGCGTTGCGGACGCAGCACACTGACCATCAGCATTCCATGCCCGGGCTGTGTGCGCCGGCCTGTTCCGCGCGTGTCGGCGACGGGACTGTTCCAGACAGGCATGAGTGCTTCGAAGCGATGCCATCGAAGGAGGTGCTGACGGGATGCGGATCGAGATGCTGGCGCCCAAGAGGCCGAACCAGAAGAAGACAAACAGGAGGTGGCCTTGGATTTCAGATTGCTGCGTTACTTCGTCGCAGTTGCGGAAGAACTGCATCTGGCCCGTGCAGCCGAGCGTCTGGGCATCGAGCAATCGCCTGTGTCGCGTGCGATGCGCGACCTGGAAAGCCAGCTTGGCGTGCAGCTGTTCGACCGCAGCACACGCCTGACGCGGCTGACCTGGGCCGGCCAGGTGTTCCTCGGCGAATGCCGGCGCGTGCTGGCCACCGTGGAGCAGGCAGTCAAGAGCGCCAAGGCGGCGGCGCAGGGCTACCAGGGCCACCTGCGCATCGCCATCTGCGACAGCCTGGCGCAGCCCCGCATCGCCACCTTACTGGCACGCAGCCGCGAGGACGAGCCCGAGCTGGAGATTCGCGTCTTCGAGCTGCCGTTCGCGCAGCAACTCAAGATGCTGCACAACGATCTTCTGGACATCGGCTTTGGCTTGTCAAACGCGGTGCATGATGGCCTCGTCGCCGAGCCGGTGTGGACCGATCCGCTGTCGGTGATCGTGCCCGCACGCCACCCCTTGCTGGCACACGTGCAGGTGCCGCTGGCCGAAGCCTTGAAGTTCCCGCTGGTTCTGTGCCATCCCGAATCGGGATCGGGCTGCCGCCATCAGATTCAAGCGCTGCTGCAGGACGCAGGCACGCCCCTCAAGCTGGTCGATGAAGTGACCAGCCTGGGCGTGATGCTGACCTTGGTCGGCGCCGGCTACGGCATCGGTTTCGCCATCGCCTCGCAGGTGCAGACGCTACAGCGCCCGGACATCTCCATTCGTCCCCTGGCCGGCACCCCACCGATGCTCTCTACCTACCTGCTGCGCCGCCATGGCGACCCCTCCGAGCCCATGAAGCGGTTCATCGAGCGGGTGAAAGACGGGGCTGCGCCGGTCGATGATGAGCCAGTCCTTTGAGGACGCAGCTCGCCTGTCCGTTGCGACCTGTGGCGTGGTGTGCCAGAGGACAGATAAACTTCAGAATGAATCCGATGCTCTGGCTGTCGATGGATGTGCTTGGCTCGCTTTGGATCACCCGCAACGGCCTGCGTTGACCAGGCCGAAGATTTGAGTCCACAATCGAGTCCATTCCGTGACGCCCGGATCGGAAAAGACGTGCGTAATCAACGAGCTAGAAACCGGGTGCTGTTCCCATCACCCGCTCCAGTCCCCACGCCGCGCTGCCGGCAGGATCCCCGTTCCCGTCGCCTGACGGACTGACGCCCGCCCCTCAGCGCCGGCTGCCGTCGTTGCGCAGCGCCAGCCAGTCGACCAGCGCATCCAGCACCACGGTGGCGGCGGGCGCGTCGGGGTGGTTCACGATCGCCGAGACGGCGTAGACGCGGCCGGACTGGCTGCGCACGTAGCCGGCGACGGCGCGCACGTCCATCAGGCTGCCGGTCTTCAGCATCGCGCGGCCGGTGGCCGGGCCGTCGCGCAGCCGGTTGGCGAGCGTGCCGTCGACGCCGGCGATGGGCAGCGAGTCGACGAACCAGCGGCCGTTGCGGTCGTGCCAGGCCTGGCGCAGCAGCTGCACCAGCGCGCGCGGCTTGCCGCGCTCGGCGCGCGAGAGCCCGGAGCCGGTGTCGACCTCGAGGTCGCCGGGCGGCAGGCCGCGGGTGCGCATCCACTGCTGCACGCGGCTGCGCGCAGCCTCCGGCGTCGCGGCCTGGGCGGGGAAGCCGGGCGACAGCGACAGCATCAGCGCCCGCGCGGCCATGTTGTCGCTGTACTTGTTGATCTCGCGCACCAGCAGCGGCAGCGGATCGGACAGGTGGGTGGCCCAGGCCGGGCGCAGCACGCCGCGCGCATCGCGCTGCCGCTCCGGCGAGCGCACCGGCCCGGCCTGCGGCACGGCCCGGTCGACCACCCGCCCCTGCAGCACGCCGCCGGCGCGCACCCACGCCGCCTGCACGGCGCGCGCGGTCAGGTCGGCGTCGGACATCAGTGCGAAGCGCACGCTGGACGGACCGCAGGCCGGGCCCCACTGGCCGGTGACGCGCAGCTCGCGCGCGCCGTCGCCGGCGTCGCCGCTCCAGTGCACCTGGGTCGCGCAGCCGCGGCCCGGCACCACCTGGTTCAGCACCGTCACGTCGGCCAGCGGCGGCACCAGCTCGACCTGCGGCCGGCCCGCGGCCGCGGCCTGCAGCTGCAGCCGCAGCACGCCGTCGTTCAGGCTCAGCGCATCGGGCCAGTTGTGGTGGGGGCGGTCGGGCGCGGGCCGCGGCGCGGCCGCCTGGTCGCGCTCGCTGAGCTGGAAGGCGAGCCGGTCCAGCACGATGTTGCCGCCGATCTCGCGCAGGCCCTGCGCCTGCATCGCCTCGAACCAGCGCAGCAGGTCGTCGCTGCCCAGGCGCGCATTGCCGCCGCCGAGGATGACCAGGTCGCCGTCGAGCCGGCCGTCGACCAGCTCGCCGTGCAGGTGGGCCTCCGTGCGCCAGCGGTAGTTCGGGCCGAGCAGGTCGAGCGCGGCCAGCGTGGTGACGACCTTCGCGGTGGACGCGAGGACGTAGCTGTCCTCGGCGTTCAGCGACAGCAGCGGCAGCGGCTGGTCCACCGCCTGCACGAACAGGCCGAGCGCGCCCAGCGGCAGGCCGACCTCGCCGAGCCGGGCGACCACCGGATCGGGCAGGCCGGGCACCATGGTCGCCGTGCCGCCGCCCGCGGTCGGCGGGTAGTAGTACTCCGGCGGCGCCGGCCCGCCCCGCGCCGCGCCCGGGCGCGGCGCGCCGAACAGCGCGGCGGCCAGCCCGGACAGCAACAGCCGGCGCCGTGCACGCGCCGCCTCACCCGCCGGCCCTGGGCAGGGCGCGGGCCGCGGCACGGCGTCGGGACCGGGGTGGAGCATGGGGGGCCGCCTTCCGGGGCACAATCCCGCCCCGGCGAAGGCGCGAGCATACGTGGGTCGCGCTCCGCGCGCACCCCCGCGACACGGCGTCCAGCGTGAAGGACGCACGGCCACCGCCGCCTCTTCGCGACCTCCCGCGACCTTCTGCGACCTCCCGCGGTGGTCCCGCCGCTTGCCCAATCCCGTCCTCGCGCCGTCGCCCGCGCCCCCTGCCGTGAGCACCGACCCCGACACCGCCACCGCCCCCACCCCCCCGTCCCACCGGCCGATCCGCAGCTTCGTCGTCCGCGCCGGCCGCATGGGCCCGGGCCAGGCCCGCGCGCTGCAGACGCTCGCGCCACGCTGGGTGCTGCCCTTCGCGCCGCAGCCGCTGGACGCCGCTGCCGTGTTCGGCCGCCAGGCGCCGCTGGTGGTCGAGATCGGCTTCGGCATGGGCGACGCGACGGCCGCGATCGCCCAGGCCCATCCGCAGAACGACTACCTCGGCCTCGAGGTCCATCCGCCCGGCGTCGGTGCGCTGCTGCAGAAGATCGAGGGCGCCGGGCTGTCCAACCTGCGCATCGTGATGCACGACGCGGTCGAGGTGCTGGACGCGATGATCGCGCCGGGCTCGCTGGCCGGCGTCAACGTCTTCTTCCCGGACCCCTGGCACAAGGCGCGCCACCACAAGCGGCGGCTGATCCAGCCGCCCTTCGTCGCGCGGCTGGCCTCGCGGCTCGCGCCGGGCGGCGTGCTCCACTGCGCGACCGACTGGCAGCCCTACGCCGAGCAGATGCGCGAGGTGCTCGAGGCCGAGCCGCTGCTGCGCAACACGGTGGAGGGATGGGCCGAGCCCGGCACGCGCCGGCCGCAGACCAAGTTCGAGCGCCGCGGCCTGCGCCTCGGCCACGGCGTGTGGGACCTGGTCTACGCGCGGCGCTGAGGCCGCTGCGGCCCGGTCCGCAGCCGGCGCGTCCGGCGGTCCGCAGCCGTCAGTCGACCCACTGGACCCAGCCGGTCCAGGCCGTCAGCAGCACGATGCCGCCGAACACGATGCGGTACCAGGCGAAGACCGTGAAGTCGTGGGTGGCGACGTAGCGGATCAGCCAGCGGATGCACACCAGCGCGCTGAGGAACGCGAACAGCAGGCCCACCGCGAACACCGGCAGGTCCGAGGCCTGCAGCAGCGCGCGCTGCTTCCACAGCGAGTAGGCGCCCGCGCCGACCAGCGTCGGGATGCCCAGGAAGAAGCTGAACTCGGTGGCGCTGCGGCGCGAGAAGCCGAGCAGCATCGCGCCGATGATGGTCGCGCCGGAGCGGCTGGTGCCGGGAATCAGCGCCAGGCACTGGATCAGCCCGACCTTGAGCGCATCCTGCCACCCCATGTCGTCCACCGTCTCGATGCGGGCGCGCCGCTCGCCCTGCAGGTCGCGCTCCCCGTAGCTGCGCCGATGGCGCCGCTCGACCCACAGGATGATCAGGCCGCCGACGATGAAGGCGGTTGCCACCGGCACCGGCGCGAACAGGTGGCGCTTGACCAGGCTGCCGAAGGCCAGGCCGAACACGGCCGCCGGCACGAAGGCGATCAGCACGTTGCGCGCGAAGCGCTGTGCCAGCGCCTCGTCGGCGATGCCGCGCACGGTCGCCAGCAGGCGCACCCGGTACTCCCAGATCACGGCGAGCATCGCGCCGGTCTGGATCGCGATGTCGAAGACCTTCGCGGTCTCGCCGGTGAAGTCGAGCAGCGCGCCGGCGAGGATCAGGTGCCCGGTGCTGGAGATCGGCAGGAACTCGGTCAGGCCCTCGACCACCCCCATCACGGCGGCCTTCAACAGGATCAGGATGTCCAACCGGTGCTCCGAGCGCAGAAAACGAGGCGGGATGATACGGGGCGCGGCCCGCGCCCCGCGCCTTGACCGCGGCGACGGCGGCGGCGTACATTACTGACCAACGAGTCAGTTACTGCGCATCCGCGCCCCTTCGTGCCCCGTTCCCCGTCCCAGCCGGCCGCGGCGTCCGCCGCAGCGCGCCGGCCGCTCCCGTCCGCTCCGCCAGCCGTGCCCCCGCCGGTGGCGGCGGCGGGACGGCCCCTGCCCGACGCCCCGGCGCGCCGGCGCCGCAAGGAGGCCCGGCCGCAGGAGCTGCTGGCAGCCGCGCTGGCGCTGTTCGCCGAGAAGGGCTTCGCGGCGACGCGCGCGGAAGAAGTGGCGGCGCGCGCCGGTGTCTCGAAGGGCACGCTCTACCTCTACTACCCGAGCAAGGAAGAGCTGCTGAAGGCGGTGATCCGCGAGAACCTCTCGCAGCTGATCGCCGAGGGCCAGGGCCTGGTCGAGACGGCCCAGTGCAGCACGGCCGAGCTGCTGCTGCTGCTGATGCACACCTGGTGGGACCGGGTGGGCAACACCCCGGCGGCCGCCATCCACAAGATCATCCTCAGCGAGGTGCGAAATTTCCCCGACATCGGCGAGTTCTACGGCCGCGAGGTCATCGTGCCGGCGGAGCACCTGCTCATGACGGCCGTGCAGCGTGGCATCGACCGCGGCGAGTTCCGCCCGGTGCCGGTGCGCGAGGTGGCCCTCGGGCTGCTGGCGCCAGTGATCTTCCTGTCGCTGCACCAGCACTCGCTGGGCGCCTGCGGCGCGCGCATCCGCACGCTGGACACCCGCTCCGTGCTGTCGGCCCACATCGACCTGGTGCTGCGCGGCCTGCAGCGCCGCGGCGACCCGCTGGACGACGCACCTCCGCTGCAGGTGCCCACGTGCTGAGCCGCCGCACGGCGCCGCCGCGTGGCGGCAGGGGAGCCCGGCGATGAGGCGCCGCGGCTGGATCGCGCTCGGCCTGGGCCTGCCGCTGGCGGGCTGGCTGGGCTGGCGGGCGGTGGCGGCGCGCCGCGCCGCGTCCGGCACGGCCGGCCCGGGCGCCCCCGGCGCGGCCACCGCGGCGTCGGCTGCGGTGCCGACGCTGCGCCTCGGGCCGCAGGACGTGATGCGCGCCGCGCGCACCGAGCTGACGCGCACGCTGGACGTGTCCGGCGGCCTGAAGGCCGTGCGCAGCGCGGTCGTCAAGGCCAAGGTGGCCGGCGAGCTGCTGCGGCTGGACGTGCGCGAAGGCGACAGCGTGCGCGCCGGCCAGCTGCTCGGCGAGATCGACCCGGCGGACAACCGCAGCCGCCTGAAGCAGGCCGAGGAAACCGCGGCCGCCGCGCGCGCCCAGCTCGACGTGGCCGAGCGCACGCTGGCGAACAACCAGGCCCTGGTGGACCAGAACTTCATCTCGCGCACCGCGCTCGACACCTCGATCGCCAACGCCAACGCGGCGCGCGCCAACCTGCGGGCGGCCGAGGCGGCCGTCGAGCTGGCGCGCAAGGCACTCGACGATGCGCGCCTGGTGGCGCCGATCGGCGGCACGGTCTCGCAGCGGCTGATGCAGCCCGGCGAGCGCGCGCCGCTGGACGCCCGCATCGTCGAGATCGTCGACCTGTCCGCGCTCGAGCTGGAGGCGGCGGTGCCGCCGGAGGACATCGTCGCGCTGCGCGTCGGGCAGGACGCCACGGTCGAGATCGATGGCCTGGCGCAGCCGCTGGCGGCGCGGGTGGCGCGCATCAACCCGAGCACCCAGGCGGGCACGCGCGCGGTGCTGGCCTACCTCGCGCTGCCGCCGACGCCCGGCCTGCGCCAGGGCCTGTTCGCGCGCGCCCGCGTGGCGCTCGGCCGCGACAGCCTGCTGGCGGTGCCGGTGGCGCTGGTGCGGGTCGACGCCGCTTCGCCGACGCTGATGGTGCTGGCCGGCGAGCGCATCGAGGCGCGCAGCGTCACGCTCGGCCGGCGCGGCGAGGCCCGCTTCGGCGACCGCACCGAGGACGCCGTCGAGGTGCTCGGCGGCATCGCCGAGGGCGAGCTGCTGCTGCGCCCGGTGGCCGGCCCGGTGCGCGCCGGCACGCCGGCGCGGCTGGCCTCGGCGCCCTGACGCGGCCCGCCCGGGAGTCCGGCCATGTGGTTCACCCGCGTCTCGATCGCCAACCCCGTGCTCGCCACGATGGTGATGCTCGCCTTCGTGGTGCTGGGCCTGTTCAGCTACCAGCGCCTGGCGGTCGACCAGTTCCCGAACATCGACTTCCCCACCGTGGTGGTGGTGATGGACTACCCCGGCGCCTCGCCCGAGATCGTCGAGGCCGAGGTGACGAAGAAGGTCGAGGAGGCGGTCAACACGATCGCCGGCATCAGCTCGCTCTACTCGCGCTCCTACGAAGGCACCTCGGTGGTGATCGTCGAGTTCAACCTCGACGTCGACGGCCGCAAGGCGGCCGAGGACGTGCGCGAGAAGGTGGCCGGCATCCGCCCGCTGCTGCGCGACGAGGTGAAGGAGCCGCGCGTCTCGCGCTTCGACCCGGCCAGCCAGCCGATCTTCAACGTCGCGGTACTGGCCAGCGACGGCCGCCGCAGCCCGCAGGAGCTGACCACCTGGGCCACCCAGGTGCTGCAGAAGCGGCTGCAGAACGTGCGCGGCGTCGGCGCGGTCAGCGTGGTCGGCGGCCTGCAGCGCCAGGTGCAGGTGCTGCTGAAGCCGGCCGCGATGGAGGCGCTGGGCGTCAGCGCCGACCAGGTGCTGGCGGCGGTGCGCAGCGAGAACCAGGAGCTGCCGCTGGGCGCGCTGCGCTCGGCCGAGCAGGAGCGCGTGGTGCAGATCGATGCGCGGCTGCAGCGGCCGGAGGACTTCCGCGAGATCGTCGTGGCGCGCCGCGGCCCGAGCAGCGCCAGCGGCAACCCGGCCGCCGGCGCCGGCACGCCGGTCAAGCTGTGGCAGGTGGCCGACGTGGTGGACGGCCCGCAGGAGGTCGAGAGCCTGGCGCTCTACAACGGCCAGCGCACCGTGCTGCTGAGCGTGCAGAAGTCGCAGGGCGAGAACACGATCGCGGTGGTCGACGGGCTGCGCCAGGCGCTGGCGGAGACCCAGGCCCTGGTGCCGCCGGGCATGAAGCTGGAGGTCAACCGCGACAACTCGCGCTCGATCCGCGTCTCGGTGGCCAACGTGCAGCGCACGCTGCTCGAGGGGGCGGTGCTGACGGTGCTGATCGTCTTCCTGTTCCTGAACTCGTGGCGCAGCACGGTGATCACCGGGCTGACGCTGCCGATCGCGCTGATCGGCACCTTCCTGTTCATGTACGTGTTCGACTTCACCATCAACGGCATCACGATGATGGCGCTGTCGCTGTGCGTGGGCCTGCTGATCGACGACGCGATCGTGGTGCGCGAGAACATCGTGCGCCATGCGCAGATGGGCAAGGACGCCCGCCTGGCCGCGCTCGACGGCACGCGCGAGATCGGCCTGGCGGTGCTCGCCACCACGCTGTCGATCGTCGCGGTGTTCCTGCCGATCGGCTTCATGGGCGGCATCGTCGGCAAGTTCTTCCACGAGTTCGGCATCACCATCGTGGCCGCGGTGCTGATCTCGATGTTCGTCAGCTTCACGCTGGACCCGATGCTGTCCAGCGTCTGGCACGACCCGGCGGCCCACGGATCGCCGGGCGGCGACACCGGCCTGTACGGGCGCACGATCGGCCGCGTCACCGGCGCCTTCGACCGGCTGACGCACCGCCTCGGCGACGTCTACCAGGCGCTGCTGCGCTGGTCGCTGCGGCACAAGCTGGCGACGCTGGCGGTCGCGCTGGCCACCTTCGTCGGCAGCTTCCTGCTGATCCCGGTGCTGGGCGCCGAGTTCGTGCCGAAGGCGGACTTCTCCGAGACCCAGGTCAACTTCTACACCCCGGTCGGCTCCTCGCTGGAAGTGACCGAGATGCGGGCGCGGCAGATCGACGCGGCGCTGCGCGAGCTGCCGGAGGTGGCCTACACCGTCACGACGATCAACAGCGGTGCCGCCGCCGGCAAGATCTACGGCGCCACCTACGTGCGGCTGACCGACCGGCACCTGCGCCGCCGCAGCGTCAACGACCTGGTGGCGCCGCTGCGCGAGAAGCTCGCGACCATCCCCGGGGTCACGGTGACCAACATCGGCCAGACCGACCTCGGCGGCGGCAAGAGCCTGCAGTTCTCGATCCAGGGCAACGACCTCGGCGAGCTCGAGCGCCTGGCCGGCCAGATCATGCCGAAGCTGGCCGCGATCCCCGGCCTGGTGGACCTGGACAGCACGCTGAAGCCGGACAAGCCGACGGTGTCGGTGCGGCTGCGGCGCGACGCCGCCTCCGACCTCGGGCTGAACGTGAACGCGCTGGCCGGCGGCCTGCGCACGCTGGTGGCCGGCACGACCGCGGGCAACTGGCGCGCGCCCGATGGCGAGAACTACGACGTGATCGTGCGCGTCGCGCCCGAGTCGCGCGGCCGGGTGGCGGACCTGGAGCGCCTGCCGATCGTCGTGTCGGCCGGCACCGACGGCACGCCGCGCGTGGTGCGGCTGGCGCAGATCGCGGAGGTCCAGCCGTCGACCGGGCCCAACCAGATCAATCGCCGCGACCTGAACCGCGAGATCAACGTCGATGCCAACGCGCTTGGCCGCAGCGCCGGCGAGGTCTCGGCCGACATCCGCCGCGTGCTCGACGGCATCGACTGGCCGCCCGGCTACCGCTACCGCTTCGGCGGCTCGACGAAGAACATGCAGGAGTCCTTCACCTACGCGGTGGGTGCGCTCGGCCTGGCGATCGTCTTCATCTACATGATCCTGGCCAGCCAGTTCCGCAGCTTCCTGCAGCCGCTGGCGCTGATGACCTCGCTGCCGCTGACGCTGATCGGCGTGGTGCTGACGCTGCTGGCCTTCCGCTCGACGCTGAACATGTTCAGCATCATCGGCATCGTGATGCTGATGGGCCTGGTGACGAAGAACGCGATCCTGCTGGTGGACTTCGCGATCCGCTCGCGCGAGGGCAGCGCCGACGGCAGCCCGCCGCTCGGCCGCGAGGACGCGCTGCTGCACGCCGCCCGCGTGCGGCTGCGGCCGATCCTGATGACGACGCTGGCGATGGTGTTCGGCATGGTGCCGCTGGCCTTCGCGCTCAGCGAGGGCTCCGAGCAGCGCGCGCCGATGGGCCAGGCGGTGATCGGCGGCGTCATCACCTCGTCGCTGCTGACGCTGGTGGTGGTACCGGTCGTCTACTGCTACCTGGACGATCTCGCGGGCTGGCTGCGCCGCCGGCTCGGCGGCCGGGCCACGCCCGCCGCCGTCGTCCCCGACGCGGCTTGCTAGAATCCTGCCCGATGCCGGCCCGCCCGCGCCCCCCCTTCCGAACCGCCGCCTCCCGGAGAGCCCGATGAACTTCGAACAAGCCCGCTTCAACATGATCGAGCAGCAGATCCGTCCCTGGGACGTGCTCGACACCGACGTGCTGGCCCTGCTGGCCGTGGTGCGCCGCGAGGACTTCGTGCCGCCGGCCTACCAGTCGATCGCCTTCATGGACACCGCGGTGCCGCTGCCGTCGACCACCAGCCCGGCGCTGCAGCACATGCTGGAACCCAAGGTGGAGGCGCGGCTGCTGCAGGAGCTGGACGTACGCAAGCACGAGCGCGTGCTGGAGATCGGCGCCGGGTCCGGCTACATGGCCGCGCTGCTGGGCCACCGCGCCCAGCACGTCACCACGCTCGAGATCGACCGCGACCTGGCCCGCTTCGCGCGCCAGAACCTGGCCCGCGCCGGCGCGATGAACGTCACGGTGCTGGAAGCCGACGGCGCGGCCGGCCTGCCCGACGAGGGGGCCTTCGACGTGATCGTGCTGTCCGGCTCGGTGGCCGACGTGCCGGCCGCGCTGCTCGGCCAGCTGAAGCCGGGCGGCCGGCTGGTGGCGGTGGTCGGCCAGTGGCCGATCATGCGCGCGCGCCTGTTCACGCGCGGCGGCGAGCACGACTTCCGCAGCGTCGACCTGTTCGACACCGTCGCGCCGCGCCTGCGCAACTTTCCCGAGCCGAGCCGCTTCCACTTCTGAGCCGGCTGCCGCCCGAGCCCCGTTGCCGATGCGCGAGATCGACGTCACCGAGCTGCAGGCCTTCGTCGCCGCCGAGCGGGCGGCCGGGCGGACGCCGCTGCTGCTGGACGTGCGCGAGCCCTGGGAGGTGGCGCTCGGCCGCATCGAGCTCGCCGGCGCGCAGAGCCAGGCCTGGCCGATGCACACGCTGCCGGCGCGGCAGGGCGAGCTGGATCCGGCGCAGCCCGTCGTCTGCATCTGCCACCACGGCCAGCGCAGCGCGCAGGTCGTCGCATTCCTCTCGCACCACGGCCACCCGGCGGCGTACAACCTCGCCGGCGGCACGGACGCCTGGTCGCGCGAGGTGGACCCGGCGCTGCCGCGCTACTGACGCCGCCCCGCGGCCCCGCGTCGCCCGCCCCGATCGATCACGGCCCCGCGCCGCTCCCGTCGCCCCGCCCACCGCTTCCGAGGACCCTTCCCATGCCCGCCGCCCGCCGTGCCTCCCGCCGCCCTTCGTCCGACCGCGCGCCGTCGCGGCCGCGTGCACGCGGCCTGGCCCTGCTGGCGCTGGCCGCGGGCCTCGTCGTGGCCGGCGGCGCCCGGGCACAGAGCCTGCCGGAGCTGCTGGCCGCCGCACGGGCCTACGACGCCAGCTACCTCGCGGTGCGCGCGCAGACCGACTCGGCCCCTTACCGCGCCGCCCAGGCCGCGGCGCTGAAGCGGCCGAGCGCCGGGCTGTCGGCCTCCGCCACCGCGGGCCGGGTCGACCCGCCGAACTTCGCGGCGCTGTCGTCGAACGGCGCGACGCTGGCGCTGTCGGGCCGCCAGGCGCTGTTCAACCGCGCCAGCGACGCGACCATCGCGCAGGCCGAGCGCCAGGTGGAGGCCGCGCGGCTGGAGCTGCAGGGCGCCGAGCAGGATCTGATCATCCGCGTCGCCCAGGCCTATTTCGACGTGCTCGGCGCGCAGGACACGCTGGCGACGACGCGCGCCGCCAAGGCCCAGATCAGCGAGCAGCTGGCCTCGGCGAAGCGCAACTTCGAGGTCGGCACCGCCACCATCACCGACACCCGCGAGGCGCAGGCGCGCTTCGACCTCGCCACCGCGCAGGAGATCGCCGCCGAGAACGACCTGCGCAGCAAGCGCGTGGCGCTCGACCAGCTGGTCGGCCGCAGCGGCGTGGCGCCGCTGCCGCTGGCCGTGCCGGTGGCGCTGCCCGCGGTGGAGCCGGCGGACATCGAGCGCTGGGTCGCCACCGCGGACGACGGTCACCCGAGCATCCGCCGCGCGCGCATCGGCCTGGACGTGGCCCGGCTGGAGACCGACAAGGCGCGCGCCGGCAGCCTGCCGACCGTCGACGCGGTCGCCTCGATCGGCGACAGCTACGCGGCCGGCCGTGCCGCGCAGCTCAACGGCACCCGCGGCAGCACCCGCTCGGCCAGCATCGGGGTGCAGATGAGCCTGCCGCTGTACACCGGCGGCTCGGTGCAGAACCGCGTGCAGGAGACCCTGCTGCTCGAGGAGCGTGCCCGCAACGACCTGGAGGCCGCGCGCCGCGGCGTCGGCCAGGCCACGCGCACCGCCTACCTCGGCGTGCAGTCGGGCCAGGCCCAGGTGAAGGCGCTGGAGGCCGCCGAGGCCTCCAGCCAGCTCGCGCTCGAGGCGACCCAGGTCGGCTACCGGGTCGGCGTGCGGGTGAACGTGGACGTGCTGAACGCACAGACCCAGCTGTTCCAGACCCGCCGTGACCTGGCCCAGGCGCGCTACAACGTCCTGCTCGGCGGGCTGCGCCTGCGCCAGGCCGCCGGCGTGCTGACGCCGGACGACGTCGCCGCGATCGACCCGCTGTTCCGGCGCTGACGGTCCGGGCCGGCGGCCGCGGGACGCGGCCGGCCGTCCGTTCCCGGTGCTTCGCGCACCGTCCCGACGCATGCGCGCCGCGCCTGCGGCGCGGTGCGGCCGCGTCGCCGACCCCCGGCGCACCGATGCGCGGCAGCGCGCACCCCCTGCCGGGCCGAGAAAGCCTGGCATGCCTCGTGCATGACGTGTACCAGCTTGTATACCGACTGGCGCACTTCCATGAGTTCCTCGTCCCCCGACCTGCCTGCCGGCGCCGCGCCGGGCGAGGCCGCGCCGCAGACCGTGCAGGCGTGGCTCGATGCGATCGCCGGCGGCGCGGACTGGGTGGCGCTGCTGCGTGAAGCGCGCCGGCGCTGCGCGGCGCTGCCACCGGCGGTCTGGATCCACCTGGTCGACGACGCCGCCTTCGAGGCCCAGCTCGCACAGCTCGCCCGCCTCGACGCGGCCTGCCCGGACCGCGCCGCGCTGCTCGCGCGCCATCCGCTGTTCGGCGTGCCCTGCGCCGTCAAGGACAACATCGACATCGCGGGTGCGCCCACCACCGCGGCCTGTCCCGCCTTTGCCCACGTCGCCGCCGAATCTGCCTCCGCCGTCGAACGCCTGCAGGCGGCCGGCGCGGTGTGGCTGGGCAAGACCAACCTCGACCAGTTCGCCACCGGCCTGGTCGGCACGCGCTCCCCCTACGGCCAGCCGGCCAGCGCCTTCGCTGCGGACCGCATCAGCGGCGGCTCCAGCTCGGGCTCGGCGGTGGCCGTGGCCCACGGCGCGGTGGCCTTCGCGCTGGGCACCGACACCGCCGGCTCCGGCCGCGTGCCGGCCGGCTTCAACCAGCTGGTCGGCGTCAAGCCGACGCCGGGGCGCATCGGCACGCACGGCGTGGTGCCGGCCTGCCGCAGCCTCGACTGCGTCTCCATCTTCACGCTGAGCGTGGAGGACGGGGCGCACGTGCTCTCGGTGCTCGAGGGGCCGGACCCGCGCGACGACTACACGCGCTTCGTGCCCGGCCCGGCGGTGTTCGCACGCAGCCGGCTGCGGCTGGGCGTTCCCCGGGAGCCGGTGCTCGACCCGGCCTATGCCGCGGCCTGGCAGGAGGCGCTCGGCCGCGCCGAGGCCCTGGGCCACACGCTGGTGCCGCTGGACTTCGGCCCGCTGCACGAGACGGCCGCCCTGCTCTACGCCGGCCCCTGGGTGGCCGAGCGGCATGCCACGGTGCAGGCGCTGCTCGAGGCCTCGCCCGAGGCCCTCGACCCGGCCGTGCGCAGCATCATCGAGGCGGCCGGCGGTTTCAGCGCCACCGATGCCTTCCGCGCGCAGTACGCGCTGAAGGCGATGCAGCGCCGGCACGCCGCGCTCTGGGACGCGGCCGACCTGCTGCTGGTGCCGACCGCGCCCGGCCACCCGCGCTTCGACGCGGTGGCGGCCGATCCGATCGGCAGCAACAGCCGCCTCGGCACCTACACCAACTTCGTCAACCTGCTCGGCTGGTGCGCGCTGGCGCTGCCGTCCGGCACGGCGGACGACGGAATGCCCTTCGGCGTGACCGCGATCGCGCCGGCCGACCACGACGCCGCGCTGGCCGACTGGGGGCGGCGCTGGCAGGCCGCGGCCGACCGGCCGATGGGCGCCACCGGGCACCGCCCCGCCGCGCGCCCGCAGCCGCGCGTGGCGCTGCGCCGGCCGGCGGCCGAGCCGGCGCTGGCGCTGGCCGTGGTGGGCGCCCACCTCAGCGGCTTGCCGCTGAACGGCCAGCTGACCGAGCGCGGCGGCCACCTGCTGGAGGCCACGCAGACCGCGCCGCGCTACCGGCTGTTCGCGCTGCCCGGCACCACGCCGCCCAAGCCCGGCCTGCTGCGCTGCGCCGATGGCGAGCCCGGCCATGCGATCGCGCTCGAGGTCTGGTCGCTGCCGATGCGCGAGATCGGCTCCTTCCTCGCGCTGATCCCGCCCCCGCTCGGCCTCGGCAGCCTGGAACTGGCCGACGGCCGCTGGGTGCACGGCTTCGTCTGCGAGGCCGCCGCGCTGCAGGGCGCGCCCGACGTCAGCGCGCATGGCGGCTGGCGCGGCTACCTCGCGGCGCTGGCCGCCGGTGCGCCGCGCTGAGCCCTGGCCGGCCCCTGCCGCTGCCCGTCCCCCTTCCCGCCGTTCCTCCCTTCCGCCCCTTGCCTGACCAGGAGTCGCCCATGAGGTCTTCCCGCCCCGCCACCCGCCGCCAGGTCGTCATCGCCGGCGCCGCCGTCGCCGCGCTCGGCAGCCCCGCGCTGCTGCGCGCCCAGGCCCAGCCGAAGATCCGCATCGGCTTCTGGCCGGTGGCCTCCGGCCTGCCCTTCTTCGCGGCGGTCGACAAGGGCTACTTCAAGGAGGCCGGCCTGGACGTCGAGCCGCTCAAGTTCGCCAGCGCCCAGCAGGTGATGGAGGCCATGCTCGCGGGCCGCTGCGAGGGCTCGAGCAACGGCACCGCGTCGGCGGCGCTGGCGATCGGCGAGATCGCGCAGCCGGGCCTGCTGAAGATCTTCTGCACCAACCCGACCAACCAGAAGTTCGTGCTCGACGAGTTCATCGTCGCCAAGGACAGCCCGATCAAGACCATCGCCGAGCTGAAGGGCAAGCGCGTCGCCTCCGGGCCCGGCGTGCAGAACGTGGTGCTCGCCAAGACGGTGCTGGAGCGCGCCGGCGCCGGCGCGATGAGCGTGACCGAGCTGCCGATCGGCCAGCACGTGGCCGCGGTCGCCGCCGGCCAGGTGGACGCCTGCTACACGCTGGAGCCCACCGGCACCGTCGGCCGGCTGAACGGCACGACGCGGGTGCTGGAGGTCGGCGTGATCGCCAAGTACGTGCTCGGCGACGGCCTCGCGCCGTGGCACGGCGGCTCGGCCAGCCTGACCAGCGAGTTCATCAAGAAGTACCCCGAGGTGGCGAAGAAGTACATCGCCGCCTACAAGCGCGGCGTCGACCTGGTGAAGACGAAGCCGGACGAGGCCCGCCCCTCGCTGAAGGGCTACACCGCGATCGAGGGCGCGCTGACCGGCGAGGTGCCGATGTCCGACTACCTGTTCTCCACCGACTTCAAGGCCTCGGACATCGCCTACTTCCAGCGCTTCTACGACCTGTTCACCGAGAAGGGCATCTTCAGCCGCAAGGTGGACGTGGCCTCGATGCTCTACAAGGGGTGAGGCGATGAGCGCGACCCCTGCCCCCACCACCGCCGCGCCGGTGGCCACGCCGGCCGCCGCCGCGCCCTGGAAGCCGCCGGCCCCGACGAACACCGCCACGCCGCCGAAACGCGCCGCCTGGGGCCGCCTGCTGCCGGTGATCGGCCCGCTGGTGCTGTTCCTGATCTGGGACCTGGTGGTGCGCGCCGGGCTGATCAAGCCGATCCTGCTGCCGCCGCCGCTGGCCACCCTCGGCACCCTGGCCTCCGGCCTGCTCGGCGGGCCGCTGCTGGAGGACTTCCTGGTCACGGTCTGGCGCACGCTGCAGGCCTTCCTGATCGCGGCCGTGGTCGGCGTGCCGCTGGGCGTGGTGCTCGGCAGCACCGAGAAGGCCTACCGCAGCGTCGAGTTCCTGATCGACTTCTTCCGCTCCACGCCCTCGTCGGCGCTGATCCCGCTGTTCCTGCTGATCTTCGGCGTGTCCGACGTCAACAAGGTCGCGATCGCCGCCTTCGGCGCGCTGCTGATCGTGGTCTTCAACAGCGCCTATGGCGTCATCAACGCGCGCAAGCAGCGCATGATGGCCGCCAAGGTGATGGGCGCCACGCGCTGGCAGATCTTCCGCGACGTGCTGGTCTGGGAGAGCCTGCAGCCCAGCTTCGTCGGGCTGCGCTCGGCGGTGTCGATGGCGCTGGTGATCGTGGTGGTGGCCGAGATGTTCATCGGCTCCGACAACGGCCTGGGCCACCACATCATCGATTCCCAGCAGGTGCTGAACGTGCGCAGCATGTACGCGGCGATCCTCGCCGCCGGCATCCTCGGCTATGCGCTGAACGTGCTGTTCCTGCTGGCCGAACGCAAGATCGTCCACTGGTCGGGCCGCTGAAGGCCGCCGC
Organism: Pseudideonella sakaiensis; assembly: GCF_001293525.1. Lineage (GTDB taxonomy): Bacteria > Pseudomonadota > Gammaproteobacteria > Burkholderiales > Burkholderiaceae_C > Ideonella_A > Ideonella_A sakaiensis. The sequence continues at coordinate 63,274 of NZ_BBYR01000012.1, forward strand.
GCGAGACAGGAGCTCCCCATGTCCGTCGTCCTGAACGCACCCGTCTTCGCCGAGGTGCCGCCCGCCCCCTTCCGCCCCGGCCCGGCCGGCACCCACATCACCATCCGCGGCCTGACCAAGTACTTCGCGGGCTGGCCGCTGTACGAGAACTTCGACCTCGACATCCCGAAGGGCAAGATCGTCTCGGTGTTCGGCCCCAACGGCTGCGGCAAGAGCACGCTGATCAACATGGTCGCCGGGCTGATCCCGATCGACGCCGGGCAGATCCTGTTCGACGGCAAGTCGCTGAAGGACACCAAGATCGGCTACGTGTTCCAGAACTACCGCGAGGCGATGTTCCCGTGGATGCGCACCATCGACAACATCGCCTACCCGCTGAAGCTGGAGGGCCGCAGCAAGGCCGAGGTGGACCGCCGGATGGCCGAGCTGGTGGCCAGCTTCGACGTCAAGTTCGACCTGAACCGCTTCCCCTACGAGCTGTCCGGCGGCCAGCAGCAGACCGCGTCCATCATGCGGGCGCTGGCGCCCGGCCCGGAGGTGCTGTTCCTCGACGAGCCCTTCTCGGCGCTGGACTTCGAGATGACGCTGTTCATCCGCGAGAAGCTGCAGGAGGTCTTCCTGCAGACCGGCACCACCATGCTGCTGGTCTCGCACGACCTGGAGGAAGCCGTCTACCTCGCCGACGAGGTGCTGCTGCTGACCAAGCGCCCGACGCGGGTGGCCGAGATCTTGCGTTACGAGGATCCGCGCCCGCGCACGGTGGAGACCCTGTCGACCGACAGCTTCGTGCGCACCAAGAAGCTCAGCCTCGAGATCTTCCAGCGGGAGGTCCGGCGCTGAGCCGCCAGGAAGGACCCGCCATGCCGCTGACCCCCGAACAGATCGCCGCCGCGGTCGACGCCCAGGCCGCCGTGCTGGGCCTGCCGCTGGACCCCGCCCACCGCCCGGGCGTGCTGCGCTACTACGCGCTCGCGGCCGGCATGGCCGACGAGGTCTTCGGCCTGCCGCTCGGGCTGGCCGACGAGCCGGCACCGGTGTTCGTGCCGGTCGAGCCGGCGGACGCGGCGCCGGCGCACGGGGCGTCGCGATGAGCACGGCGACCCCGGCGCCGATGGCCGCCGCGCTGCGCCGCGACGGCCGCGGCATGGCCGCCGCGGTGCGCCGCGGCGAGGCCCGCGTCGGCGAACTGGTCGAGGCCAGCCTGGCCCGCATCGCCGCCACCGATCCGACCGTGAACGCCTTCACCGCGGTCACCGCCGAGCGGGCGCGCCGGCGCGCCGAGGCGCTGGACCGGGCCTGCCGCGAGGACCCGGCCGCGGTGGCCGGGCTGCCGCTGCTGGGCGTGCCCTTCGCGGTGAAGAACCTGTTCGACGTGGCGGGGCTGCCGACGCTGGCCGGCTCGAAGATCGAGCGCGAGGCCGCCCCGGCGGCGGCCGACGGGCTGCTGGTGCGCCGCATGGAGGCGGCGGGCGCGGTGCTGGTGGGCGCGCTGAACATGGACGAGTACGCCTACGGCTTCACCACCGAGAACAGCCACGAGGGCCCCTGCCGCAACCCGCACGACCCGACGCGCATCGCCGGCGGTTCGTCCGGCGGCTCGGCCGCGGCGGTGGCGGCCGGCCAGGTGCCGATCACGCTCGGCTCGGACACCAACGGCTCGATCCGGGTGCCCTCGTCGCTGTGCGGCGTGTTCGGGCTGAAGCCGACCTACGGCCGCCTGCCGCGCAGCGGCAGCTACCCCTTCGTCGCCAGCCTCGACCACCTCGGCCCCTTCGCGCGCAGCGTGCGCGACCTGGCCGCGTCCTACGACGCGATGCAGGGGCCGGACGCCGCCGACCCGGCCTGTGCCCAGCGTCTGCTCGAGCCGACGGCCAGCCGCCTGACCGAGGGCCTGGAGGGCCTGCGCTGCGCGGTGCTCGGCGGCTATTTCAGCGACAACGCCGGCGATCTCGCGCGCGCTGCCTGCGCCCAGGTCGCGGCCGCGCTGGGCACCACCCGCGAGCTCGAGCTGCCGGACGCCGCCCGCGCACGCGCCGCCGCCTTCCTGATCAGCAATGCCGAGGGCGCGAACCTGCACCTCGCCGACCTGCGCCGGCGCGCCGCCGACTTCGAGCCGCTGTCGCGCGACCGCTTCCTGGCCGGCGCGCTGCTGCCGGCGACCTGGATCGTGCAGGCGCAGCGCGTGCGCCACGCCTTCGCGCGCCAGGCCGCCGAGCTGTTCGGCCGGGTCGACCTGCTGATCGCGCCGGCGACGCCGGTGCCGGCCCCGGCGATCGGCACCGAATGGATCGAGGTCGGCGGGCGCCGGCTGCCGGCGCGCCCCAGCCTGGGGCTGCTGACCCAGCCGATCTCCTGCATCGGCCTGCCGGTGTGCTGCGTGCCCGTGTGGCTGCCGGGCCAGCCCCTGCCGATCGGCGTGCAGTTGATCGCCGCTCCGTGGCGCGAAGACCGCGTGCTGCGCGCCGCCGCGGTGCTCGAGTCCGCCGGCGTGGTGCGCGCACCCGTGGCCGACGGCCTGCCGGGCTGATGCCGCCCGCCCCCCTTGCCCTGCCGGACCCCGCGATGACCCCCGACCCCGAGATCAACCGCCCCGAGGTGCTGGCCGAGGTGCAGGCCGTGTTCGCCCGCTACGAGGACGCGCTCGTGCACAACCGGATCGAGGTGCTGGACGAGCTGTTCTGGCCCTCGCCCGCCACCGTGCGCTACGGCACGGCCGAGAACCTGGTCGGCATCGACGCGATCCGGGCCTTCCGCGCCGCCCGGCCCTCGGCCGGCCTGGCGCGCCGGCTCGCGAACACGGTGATCACCACCTACGGCCGGGACACCGCCACCGCGATGACCGAGTTCCACCGCGACGGCAGCCCGCGCGTGGGCCGGCAGAGCCAAACCTGGGTGCGCTTCGCGGCGGGCTGGCGGGTCGTCGCGGCCCACGTCAGCGTGATCGACCCGCCGGCCTGACGCGCCCGCGGCCGCCGGGGGCGGGTGACGGCTGCCGCGGCCCGACGGGCCGCGCCCGCCGACCGGTCCGTGGCATGCTCGGCCGTCTACCCGGTCCCCCGCCTCCCGATCCCATGCGCACCCTGTCCGCCCTCGCCGAGCCCCCGCGCGCCAACCTGGCCGACCAGGTCTACGCGCGGCTGAAGGCGGACATGCACGACTTCACGCTGATCCCCGGCGACCGGCTGTCGGAGGCCGAGATCGGCAGCCGGCTCGGCGTCAGTCGCACGCCGGTGCGCGAGGCGCTGTTCCGGCTGCGCAACGAGGGCTTCCTCGCGGTCGAGGCCAAGACCGGCTGGTTCGTCAAGCCGCTGGACTTCGGCCGGCTCGACGAGCTGTACGACCTGCGCATCACGCTGGAGCTGGCAAGCATCGTCAAGCTGTGCACCCATGGCCCGCAGGACCCGGCCGAGCTGGACGCGCTGAAGGAGGTCTGGCTGGTGCCGGCGTCCGAACGCTGCGCCGATGCCCGCGAAGTGGGCATGCGCGACGAGCGCTTCCACGCCACGCTGGTGCATGCCGCCGGCAACGGCGAGATCACCCGCGTGCACTGGGACGTCACCGAGCGCATCCGCATCATCCGCCAGCTCGACTTCACCCGCAGCGACCGCATCGACGCCACCTACGCCGAGCACGCCAAGATCCTGCGCGCCGTGCTGCAGCGCAAGCCGGACCAGGCCCAGCTGCTGCTGAAGAGCCACGTCGAGCAGAGCAAGACCGAGGTGCGCAAGATCACGCTGCACACGCTGCACGAGGCCCGGGCGCGGCTGCGCCCGGCCGGCTGAGCGGGGGGCGCGAACCGGCCGGGGGCCGGGTGGAGACGGGATCGGAGGCCGGCACGCCGATTGCAAGCAGGCCTTGTATACCGACCCGTGCACCAACCGAGGACACCCCCATGACCGAGACCCCCCGCCTGCCCGCCGACCCGTCGCGCCGCCGCGCCCTCGCCCGCCTCGGCGGGGCCTCGTTCGCCGCGGCGGCGCCGTGGGCGCTGACCGACGCGCTGGCCCAGGCCAAGCTCACGATCGGCGTGATCTACGTCGGCCCGAAGGACGACTTCGGCTACAACCAGGCCCAGGCCGCCGCCGCGGCGGAGATGAAGAAGCTGCCCGGCATCAAGGTGGTCGAGGAGGAGAACGTCCCCGAGACCCAGGCGGTGCAGAAGACGATGACCGGCATGATCGCGCAGGACGGCGCGAAGCTGCTGTTCCCGACCTCCTTCGGCTACTTCGACCCGCACATGCTGGCGATCGCGGCCAAGTACCCGGACGTGCGCTTCTCCCACTGCGGCGGCATGTGGACCGAGGGCAAGCACCCGAAGAACACCGGCAGCTTCTTCGGCTACATCGACGAGTGCCAGTACCTGAACGGCGTCGTCGCCGGGCACATGAGCAAGAGCAAGAAGATCGGCTTCGTCGCCGCCAAGCCGATCCCGCAGGTGCTGCGCAACATCAATGCCTTCACGATGGGCGCCCGCTCGGTGGACCCGAAGATCACCTGCACCGTGATCTTCACCGGCGAGTGGTCGATGCCCGTGAAGGAGGCCGAGGCCACGAACAGCCTGGCCGACCAGGGCGTGGACGTGTTCACGATGCACGTGGACGGCCCGAAGGTGGTGGTCGAGACCGCCGCGAAGCGCGGCAAGATGGTCTGCGGCTACCACGCCAGCCAGGCCAAGCTCGCGCCGCAGGCCTACCTGACCGGCGCCGAGTGGAACTGGAGCACCGCCTACAAGACCATCATCGACGCCGCCCTCGGCGGCAAGCCGCACCCGAACTTCCTGCGCGGCGGCCTGAAGGAAGGCTACGTGAAGATGTCGGCCTACGGCCCGGCGGTCAGCGCCGCCGCGAAGAAGCAGGCCGACGACATCAAGGCGAAGATGATCGCCGGCCAGTTCGACCTGTTCGACGGCGGCAAGGCCGGCCTGAAGGACAACAAGGGCGGCGTGGTGGTGCCGGCCGGCAAGGTCTTCAAGCAGACCGACCTCGAGCTGGAGAAGATGAACTACCTCGTCGAAGGCGTGATCGGCTCGGTCTGACGCGGCGTCCGGACCCGCGGCCATGCGCGACACGCTGCTCGACATCCTGCTGCCCATCGGCGCGCTGGTCGCAGCGCTGCTGCTGTTCGGCCTGTTCGTCTGGTTCGGCGGCACCTCGCCGGTGGAGACCTGGACGCTGCTGTTCCGTGGCGCCTTCGGCGACTGGTTCTCCTGGCAGAACACGCTGCAGCGGGCCGCGCCGCTGATGCTGACGGCGCTGTGCGTGGCGCTGCCGGCGCGCGCAGGGCTGGTGGTGATCGGCGGCGAGGGCGCGCTGGTGCTCGGCGGCCTGGCCGCCGCGGCGCTGCCCTATGCCTTCGCGCCGCCGGCCAACGCCTTCGGCACCGCGCTGGTCTGTGCGGCGGGGGCGATCGCGGGCGGCCTGTGGATCGCGCTGGCCGGCGCGCTGCGCCAGTACCGTGGCGTCAACGAGACGATCAGCAGCCTGCTGCTCGCCTACACCGCGATCGCGCTGTTCAAGCAGATCGTCGAGGGCCCGCTGCGCGACCCGGCGACGCTGAACAAGCCTTCGACGCGGGCGCTCGACGAGGCGCTGCGCATCGGCGGCATCGCCGGCTCCGACGTGCATTGGGGCCTGGTGCTGGGCGTGCTCGCCTGCGTCGGGCTCGGCCTCTGGCTGGGCTTCACGGCGCGCGGCTTCTCGGTGCGCGTGGTCGGCGGCAACCCGCGCACGGCGCAGCTGGTCGGCCTGCCGGCGAGCCGGCTGATCCTGCTGGCCTGCTTCCTCGGCGGCGCCTGCGCGGGCCTGGCCGGCGCGGTGGAAGTGGCCGCGGTGCACACCAATGCGAATGCCTCGCTGATCGTCGGCTACGGCTACGCCGGCATCCTGGTGTCCTTCATCGCGCGCCACAACCCGCTGGCGATCATCCCGGTGGCGATCCTGTTCGGCGGCTTCGGCGCGGCCGGCAGCCTGCTGCAGCGCCGGCTCGATCTGCCGGATGCCTCGGTGCTGGTGCTGCAGGGCATCGCCTTCGTGCTGATCCTGGCCAGCGAGGCGCTGCGCGGCATCGACGCCGGCACCTGGCGGCAGCGGCTGCGCCGGCCGGCGCCGGCCACCGCCGCGGCCGCGGGCGCCCCCTCCCCCTGACGGACCGTTCCGAGCGGAGAGCCCATGAACGACCTCCTCATCGCCTTCAGCGCGGCGATCGTCGGCGGCGCGCTGCGCGTCGGCGTGCCCTTTTTGTTCGTCAGCCTGGGCGAGTGCCTGACCGAGAAGTCCGGGCGCATCAACCTCGGCCTGGAGGGCGTGCTGGTGCTGTCCGCGATGGCGGCCTTCGGCGGCAGCTACCTGAGCGGCTCGGCCTGGATCGGCGTGCTGCTGGCGGCCGCCGTCGGCGCGCTGCTGGCGCTGCTGCACGGGCTGCTGTGCGCACTGCCGCGCGTCAACGACGTGGCCACCGGCATCGCGCTGATGCTGCTCGGCACCGGGCTGGCGTTCTACCTCGGCAAGCCGCTGATCCAGCCGCAGGCACCGCAGCTGCCGCCGATCCCGCTCGGCGGCTGGAGCGCGTCGCCGGTGGTGCAGGCGGCGCTGCAGATCAACCCGCTGCTGCCGCTGGGCCTGGTGCTCGCGGTCGCGCTCTGGCTGGCCTTCGCGCGCACGCGCTGGGGCCTGCTCGTGCGCCTGGCGGGGGACTCGTCCAGTGCCACCCGCGCGCTCGGCTACTCCGTCAACGGCATCCGGCTGGCGGCCACCGCGGCCGGCGGTGCGATCGCCGGGCTCGGCGGCGCCTCGCTGACGCTGTTCTACCCCGGCAGCTGGAACGAGGGCATCTCCAGCGGCCAGGGCCTGATCGCGGTCGCGCTGGTGATCTTCGCGCGCTGGAGCCCGCTGCGCTGCGTCGGCGCGGCGCTGCTGTTCGGCGGCGCCGGCGCGATCGGGCCGGCGCTGCAGTCGATCGGCATCAGCCAGGGCTACTACCTGTTCGGCGCGGTGCCCTACGTGCTGACGCTGGTGATCCTGGTGATCACCTGCCGGCCCGGCGCGGTGGCGGCCGGCAGCCCCGGCGAGCTGTCGTCCACCCGCTGACCGCCCACCCCCGTCCCGAGGAGTCCCGATGCCGCGCAGCGTGCTCGCCCAACCCTATGCCTGGCCCTACGACGGCCAGTGGACGCCGGCGGACACCGCGCTGGTCGTGATCGACATGCAGACCGATTTCTGCGGCGTCGGCGGCTACGTCGACAGCATGGGCTACGACCTGGCGCTCACGCGCGCGCCGATCGGGCCGATCGGCCGGCTGCTCGAGCGCATGCGCGCGCTCGGCTTCCACGTCATCCACACCCGCGAGGGCCACCGCCCCGACCTGGCCGACCTGCCCGCCAACAAGCGCTGGCGCTCGCGCCAGATGGGCGCCGGCATCGGCGACGCCGGCCCCTGCGGCCGCATCCTGGTGCGCGGCGAGCCGGGCTGGGAGATCATTCCCGAGCTCGCGCCGCTGCCCGGCGAGGTGGTGATCGACAAGCCCGGCAAGGGCTCGTTCTGCGCCACCGACCTGGAGCTCATCCTGCACACGCGCGGCATCCGCAACCTCGTGCTGACCGGCATCACCACCGACGTCTGCGTCCACACCACGATGCGCGAGGCGAACGACCGCGGCTTCGAGTGCCTGCTGGTGTCCGACGGCACCGCCGCGACCGATGCCGGCAACCATGCGGCGGCGCTGAAGATGATCACGATGCAGGGCGGCGTGTTCGGCGCGCACGCGACGAGCGCGGCGCTGCTGGAGGCGCTGGCATGACCGCGCCGCTGGACCCGAAGCCGCCGGCCACCGGCGCGCTGGCGCTGCAGACGCTGGACCTGACCAAGCGCTTCGGCAGCTTCACCGCGATGGACCGGGTCTCGATGACCGTGGCCCCCGGCAGCGTGCACGCGCTGCTCGGCGAGAACGGCGCCGGCAAGAGCACGCTGGTGAAGTGCGTGGCCGGCTCGCAGCGCGCCGAGGAAGGCAGCATCCTGATCGACGGGCGCGAGCGCGACATCGCCACGCCGGTGGTTGCGCGCGGCCTCGGCATCGGCATGGTCTACCAGCACTTCACGCTCGCGCCGGGCATGAGCGTGGCCGAGAACCTGCTGCTGGCCGGCGGCCGCACGCCGGCGCTGATCGACTGGGCGCGCGAGCGCCGCGCGCTGCAGGACTTCCTGCAGACCACGCCCTTCCGCCTCGACCTGGACGCGACGCCGGCCGGCCTGGCCGCCGGCGAGAAGCAGAAGCTCGAGCTGCTGAAGCAGCTCTACCTGAAGCCGCGGCTGCTGATCCTCGACGAGCCGACCTCGGTGCTGACGCCGCAGGAGGCCGACGAGGTGCTGGCCTACGTGCGCGCGGTGGCGCGGCGCGGCGAGTGCACCGTGCTGATGATCACCCACAAGTTCCGCGAGGTGATGGCCTACGCCGACGAGGTCACGGTGCTGCGCCGCGGCCGCAAGGTGCACGGCGCGAGCGTGGCCTCGACCACGCCCGGCCTGCTGGCCCAGACCATGATCGGCGAGGGCGCGGCCGATGCGGCCGCGGCCGCCGGCGAGGGCCGTGCGGCGCCGCGCACGCCGACGCCGGCCGACGCGCCGGTGGCGCTGCAGGTGCGCGGCCTGGCGGCGATGGGCGACCGCGGCACGCTGGCGGTGCAGGGCCTGGACCTGCAGGTGCGGCGCGGCGAGGTGCTCGGCATTGCCGGCGTCTCCGGCAACGGCCAGCGCGAGCTGGTGGAGGCGCTGGTCGGCCAGCGCGCACGGGCCGGCGGCGAGGTGCAGGTGCTGGGCCAGCCCTTCCTCGCGCGGCGCGACGAGAACCGCCGGCTGAAGCTGCGCGCGCTGCCCGAGGAGCCGCTGCGCAACGCCTGCGTCGGCGAGCTGAGCGTCGCGGCGAACATGGCGCTGCGCGACTTCGACCAGCCGCCGCTGGCCGGCGGGCCGCTGGGCTGGCTGCGCTTCGGCGCCTGGCGCGAGCGGGCCCGCGCCTGGATCGCCGAGTACGCGGTGAAGACCCGCAGCGAATCGACGCCGATCGCCGCACTGTCCGGCGGCAACGTGCAGCGCGCGGTGCTGGCGCGCGAGCTGGCCGGCGAGATCAACGTGCTGATCGCCGCCAACCCGGTGTTCGGTCTGGACTTCGCCGCCGTCTCCGAGATCCACGACCGCATCCTGCAGGTGCGCGCCCGCGGCGGCGCGGTGCTGCTGATCAGCGAGGACCTGGACGAGCTGCTCGAGCTGTCCGACCGCATCGCGGTGATGAGCGAGGGCCGCCTGGTGTTCGAGACGCCGGCCGCCGCGGCCGACCGCCGCACGATCGGCGCCCACATGGGTGGCGGCGACCATGGCCATGCGCCGGCCGACGGGGCCCCGCCCGCGGCCGACGCGCGCGCCGCCGCCTGAACCGCCCCGCGCAGGAAGCCCCATGACCCCGACCCTTCCGCTGCCCGCCACGCCCTTCCCCTACCCCTTCGCACCGGGCCGCAGCGCGCTGGTGGTCATCGACATGCAGCGCGACTTCGTCGAGCCCGGCGGCTTCGGCGCCTCGCTCGGCAACGACGTCACGCGGCTGCACGGCGCGATCGGCCCGATCGCCGCACTGCTGGCCGCCTGGCGGGCGCGCGGCTGGCCGGTGGTGCACACGCGCGAGTCGCACCGGCCGGACCTGTCGGACTGCCCGCCGGCCAAGCGCGAGCGCGGCGAGCCGAGCCTGCGCATCGGCGACCCCGGGCCGATGGGCCGGCTGCTGATCCGCGGCGAACCCGGCGCGGACATCATCCCCGCGCTCGCCCCGGCGCCCGGCGAGCGGGTGGTCGACAAGCCCGGCAAGGGCATGTTCTGGGCCACCGGGCTGCACGAGGCGCTGCAGGCGGAGGGCATCACCCACCTCGTCTTCACCGGCGTGACCACCGAGGTCTGCGTGCAGACCTCGATGCGCGAGGCGAACGACCGCGGCTACGTCTGCCTGATCGTCGAGGACGCGACCGAGAGCTACTTCCCCGAGTTCAAGGCCGCCGCACTGGCGATGCTGACGGCGCAGGGCGCGATCGTCGGCTGGAGCATGCCGTCGGCGGCGCTGCTGGCCGGGCTGCCCGCCCCCTGACGCCCGCGGGGCGGCCGCCGCGCCTATCATCGCGGCACAAACCGCCCCGCCGATGCCCGCGCCCCCCGCACCGCCCGCCCCCGCACCGGCCGCTCCCGCGGCCGGCCGCTGGCGCGCGCGCCTGGCCGGCCTGCTGCTCGGCCTGCTGGCCGCGCTGCTGTGGGCCGCCGCCTGGACCGGGGCCGGCCCCGAGCCGCGGCCGCACCTCGCAGCCGCGGGGCCGGGGCTGGACGGCCTGGGCGCCACGCAGCCCGGCCTCGGCGATCCGCTGGCCGCGCTGGCCCAGGACCTGGCCGAGCACCTCGACGTGCCGGACGCGCTGCTGCTGCAGCCGCTGCCGCTGCACCCCTCGATAGCGCTGGCACCGCCGGCCGACGAGCCCCAGGGCGCCGAGCAGCCGGCCTTCGTGCCGGCCGTGCGGCCCGAGCCGCCGCGCAAGGGCCGCGGCCACGTGCGGCCGGCCGCCGGCTACCGCTCCGCGGCCGCCCGGCCGGGCGACCGCCCTCCCTCCGCCTGACACCGCCCGCCCCGGCATGCCCGGGGCCCCGGTGTGGGCCGCCGTCGCGACGACGGCGGCCGTGTCGACCTTCGACCGAGCGGAGTTCCTTCCATGTCTTCCTTCGCCCCTGCGGCGTGGTGCATCGATTCGCTGTGCACGCCCGCCAAGTTCCGCCTGCCCGGCGTTCCCGAGGCCGTGCGCCAGGCGCGCTTCCCCTTCCGCCTGCTGCGCTACTGGTTCATGCACGAGGCGCTGCGCGCCGAGGGCCTGCGGCGCGCCGGTGGCCGCTTCGAGGTGACCGAGATCGGCCTCGACGTGGGCCAGATGCTGGCCTTCTCGCGCGACACCCTGGCGCACCGCGGCGAGCCCCTGCCCTGGACGCGCTGGTCCGGCCTGGACTGCCAGCCGCAGTGGGACGCGCTGCGCGCCGCCGGCTACGACGAGGTCGCCTGCATCGACCTGGACCTGCCGGAGCAGCTCGCGGCGCGGCCCGCCGGCAGCTGCGATGCGATCGTGCTGCTGCACGTGCTCGAGCACCTGCACGACCCGCTGCCGGCACTGCAGGGCCTGGCCCGCTGGCTGCGGCCCGGCGGCCTGGTCCTCGCCGGCACCCCCTGCACGCCCGAGTTCGCGCGCGCGTGGTGGGAGCGCCGGCTGCGGGCGCGCGCGCGGCCGCGCGGCCACGTCAGCGTGATCTCGCCGCAGCGCGTGCGCGACTGGGGCGACGCGCTGGCGCTCGAGACGGAGTGGCTGGCCGGCGCCTTCTTCATGCGCCGCAAGGGCAACCCGCTCGAGAACCAGGCCTGGTGGCTGCGCGCCAACCTCGCCTTCGGCCGCCGCTTCCCCGGCTGGCCCGGCGAGATCTACTGGGGCTGGCGCAAGCCGGCCGCGGGCTGAGCGGCTCGCCGCCGGCTCAGGGCTGGTAGCAACGGCCCGCCGCATCGTGGTCGATGCGGATCAGGTCGCCGCCAGCTCCTCCCCAGACGTTGCCATCGGTGAAGATCAGGCAGCCCTCGCCGCTGTAGAACGCCTGCATGCGCCGCGCGTCATTGCCGAAGTAGAACGGGATCCAGCGTTTGCCGGACTCGTAGGTGTGCCAGCGGTCGGGCGCGCGACCCATGGCCGTCTGCACGTCCTGCATCGACATGCCGATCTGCAGCCGGGAGAACTTGCTGCCTGCCGCGGGCGTGCCCGAGACTTCGCCGTCGAATCGCCCGTCCCGGCTCTTGACGATGCGCGGGGCATCGGGCGCGGCTGCGCCGGTGGTCGAGGTCGAGGCAGGGGCGCTGCCGCTGCGAGGCGTGCCGCAGGCGGTCAGCAGGACGGCCGCGGACGCGGCAAGCAGCAGGTTCATGCAAGGAATCGTCAAGGCGTACTCCGGTGATGATGGCAACGAGCGCCGGGTTCGCCCGCCCGGCGGCCGGCAGTGTAGGCCGGTCCCCGGGCCGGCCGAAGCCCGACGATGCCGTCGGCCGGCGCGCCGTCCTGCCGATGAGGGACATCCTGCTGGGGCCGCTTCCCAGGCACCAAAATGCGGCGAGTGCGGGACGGTCCCGCCACCCCCGACGAAAGGAACCGCCGCGATGGCCTCTCCCTGGCTCTCCGTCCTGAAGCACGTGCCGTGGAACGAGGTGATCGGCCACGCCCCGAAGGTGGCCGAGGGGGCGCGCAAGCTGTGGGGCTCGGTGGCCGGGCGCGCCGGGGAAGCCGGCGCGGCCGAGCCCGACGCGCCGCCCGCGGCCGCGGCGCCCACCGCCTCCCCGGCGCCGGATGGCAGCGCCGCGATGCTGGCCGCCTTCCAGGCCATCGACGAGCGCCTGGAGCAGCTCGGTGCCGCCCGCGAGGACCACGCGAGCCGGCTCACGGCGCTGCAGCGCCAGCTCGATGCGCTGCACGAGCGCGAGGCGCGCCTGACCGAGCGCCTCGAGGCCCAGCAGCGCCGGCTGCGGCTGCTCGGCGCGGCGGCGGGCGTGACCGCGCTGGTGGCGCTCGTCGCGCTGGCGGCACGCTTCATCGGCGCCTGAACACCCGAGCGCCCGATCCGGCGGGCGCCCGGTCGCCTGGGGGATCGCGCCGGCGCGCCGGCGGGTGATCGCCCGAGCGTCCGGGACCGGCGCGTCCGGCCCTCAGCCGCCCCAGAGCCCGTCCATCGCGGCCGCGAAGGCCTGCGCGATCGCCGCGGCGGCCGGGTGGCGGTGGTCGCGCACCACCCAGCGCCCGGCGACCATCACGTCGCGCCAGGGACGGCCCGGGCTGGAGAAGACCACGGCGTCCAGCAGCGCCTCGTCCGGCACGCCGAGCAGGTGGCTGCTGCGGCGATCGACCACCAGCGCATCGGCACGTGCGCCGGGCAGCAGCCCCCAATGCGCCCGCCCGGCGGCCCGGCCGCCGGCGCGCAAGGCATCGTCGAACAGGCGGCCCGCGCTCGAGGGCTGCCCGGCCTGCGGCGCGGCCGCCAGGTTGCGCTGGCGCAGCCGCAGGCGCTGGCCGTAGTCCAGCCAGCGCAGTTCCTCCGGCCAGTGCCGGCCGACGTGGCTGTCCGAGCCGATCGCCAGCGGCACCCCGGCCTGCCACCAGCCCGGCACGTCGGCGAAGCCGTCGCCCAGGTTGGCCTCGGTGGTCGGGCAGATCACCATGCCGGCGCCGGCGGCAGCGACCGCGTCGATCTCGGCAGGCACGGTGTGCGTCGCGTGCACCAGCTGCCAGCGGGCGTCCAGCAGGCCCTCGGCGGCCAGCCAGTCGATCGGCCGGCGCCCCGTCGCGGCGAGGCAGTCCTCGACCTCGGCAATCTGCTCGGCGACGTGGACGTGGATCGGCCCGGCCCAGCCCTCGGCGAGCCGGCGCAGCCGTTGGATCGACGCCGGCGCCGCGGCGCGCAGCGAATGGATGGCCACGCCGGCGTCGAGGCCGGGCCGGCCCGCGGCCTCGATGACGCCGCGCAAGGCCCAGACGGCGTCCGCGTCGGCGGCGAAGCGGCGCTGGTCCTCGCGCAGCGCCGGCGCGCCGAAGCCGGCGCGCTCGTAGAGCACCGGCATCAGGGTCAGGCCGATGCCGGCCGCGGCCGCGGCGTCGGCCAGCGCCCAGCCGAGGCGCAGCGGGTCCGCGTAGCGGCGGCCGTCGGTGTCGTGCTGCAGGTAATGGAACTCGCAGACCTGGGTGTAGCCGCCGCGCAGCAGCTCGAGGTAGAGCTGGGCGGCCACCGCCTCCAGCTGCGGCGGCGTGATGCGGCCGGCGACGCGGTACATGCGGTCGCGCCAGCCCCAGAAGTCGTCGCCGTCCTGCTCGCGCCGCTCGGCCAGCCCGGCGAAGGCGCGCTGGAAGGCGTGGCTGTGGGCGTCCACCAGGCCGGGCAGCAGCGGGCCGGGCAGGCGCTCGGCGTCCGGCGGCGGCTCGGCGACGCCGGGCTGCACCGCGGACCAGTGGCCGTCCGCGCCGATCGACAGCAGCACGCCCGTGCGCCACCCGCCCGGCAGCCAGGCGCGCGGCGCCCACAGCCGGCGCGGGCCGGTCTGCGCCGTCGGGCCGGTGCCCGCGTCCGGGCCGGCCGCCGCGGGCGACGGCGCGACCCGGTCCGAAGCGTCGCCCGGCGCCGGCGCGGGCACCGCCGCAGTCGCAGCCGCAGCCGCAGCCGCAGCCGCAGCCGATGCCGATGCCGATGCCGATGCCGATGCCGATGCCAATGCCAATGCCGCGTGGATCATGCGTCGGGCCGCCACGCCAGCATCGCGCCCAGCAGGGACCGCAGCACGGGCTGCAGCCGCGCGAGGCGCGCCGGGTCGATGCGCCAGGGCGGCGCCTCGGCCATGTAGGTGGCCCAGACCATCTCGAGCTGCACCGCCTGCACGCCCTGCGCCGGCTGGCCATAGGCGCGGGTGATGTGGCCGCCCTTGAAGCGCCCGTCGACGACGTGGCTGTAGCCGTCCTGCGCCGCCAGCACCCGGGCCAGCGCGGCGCGCAGCGCGGGCGTGCAGCTGCGCCCCTCGACCGTGCCGAGGTTCAGGTCGGGCAGCCGGCCCTCGAACAGCCACGGCAGCTCGCTGCGGATGCTGTGGCCCTCCCACAGCAGCGCATGGCCGTGCACCGCCTTCAGCCGGTCCAGCTCGGCGCGCAGCGCGTCGTGGTAGGGCTGCCACCAGGTGGCGCGCCGCTGCGCGACCTCGTCGGGGCCGGGCTCCTGGCCGGCGAGGTACAGCGGCTCGCCGCTGAAGAAGCGCGTGGGCACCAGCCCGGTGTTGTTGCGCCCGGCGTACATCGGCGTGTCCGCGGGCGGCCGGTTCAGGTCGATCACGTAGCGCGCGGCCTGCGGCACCAGCAGCCCGGCGCCGAGCTCGCGCGCGAAGCCGTAGACCTCGTCGAGGAACCAGTCGCAGTCCTCCACCTCGGCGGCGCGCGGCTGCAGCCGCGCCCGCAGCGCGTCCGGCAGGTGCCGGCCGGCGTGCGGCACGCTGACGAGCAGTGGGCTGCGGCCCGGCCACAGCGTGTAGTGCGGGGTGCGGATCGGCTCGGCCGGGCCTGCCATCGTGTCGCCGTCGTCGGACATCGGGGTCTCCTTCAAGGGGCGCGCTCGACGCCGCCCTGCACCACGCGCACCGCGGGCCGCTGGCCGAAGGCGTAGCACAGCTCGCTCGGGTGCTCGAGCGACCAGACCGCCAGGTCGGCGCGCAGCCCGGCACGCAGCCGGCCGCGGTCGGCCAGGCCGAGCGCCCGGGCACCGTGGCAGGTCATGCCGGCCAGCGCTTCCTGCGGCGTGAGCCGGAACAGCGTGCAGGCCATGTTCAGCATCAGCAGTGGCGACAGCGTCGGCGAGGAGCCCGGGTTGTGGTCGGTCGCGAGCGCGATCGGCACGCCGGCCGCGCGCAGCGCCGCGACCGGCGGCTGCTGCGTCTCGCGCAGGAAATAGTAGGCGCCGGGCAGCAGCACGGCCACCGTGCCGGCCGCCGCCATCGCGGCGACGCCGGCCGGGGACAGGTGCTCGAGGTGGTCGCAGGACAGCGCGCCGAACTCGGCGGCCAGTGCCGCACCGCCCTGGTCGCTGAGCTGCTCCGCATGCAGCTTCACCGGCAGGCCGAGGCGCTGTGCGGCCTCGAAGACGCGGCGCGTCTGCGCCGGCGTGAAGGCGATGCGCTCGCAGAAGGCGTCGACCGCGTCGACCAGGCCCTCGGCCTGCAGCGCCGGCAGCCAGGCGATCGCGGCGTCGAGGTAGTCGTCCGGCCGGCCCGCGAACTCCGGCGGCAGCGCATGCGCCGACAGGCAGGTGGTGCGCACCGTCAGCGGCAGCCGCTCGCCGAGCCGGCGCGCCACCCGCAGGCAGCGCGCCTCGTGCTCGGCGCTCAGGCCATAGCCCGACTTGATCTCCAGCGTCGTCACGCCCTCGGCCTGCAGTGCCCGGGCCCGTGCCTCGGCCAGCGCCAGCAGCTGCGCATCGTCGGCCGCACGCGTCGCGGCCACGGTCGACAGGATGCCGCCGCCCGCGCGCGCGATCTCCTCGTAGCTCGCGCCCTGCAGCCGGCGCTCGAACTCGCGCGCGCGGTGGCCGCCGTAGACGAGGTGGGTGTGGGCATCGACCAGGCCGGGCGTGAGCAGCGCGCCGCCGAGCGCGTGCTCGGCGTCGACCTGCAGCCCGGCCGGCAGCGCCGCCTCGTCGCCGACCCAGGCGATGCGCTCGCCGTCGGTCACGAGGGCGCCGCGTTCGATCCAGCCGCCGGGGGCGGCGTCCGGGCCGTCGTCGAGGGTGGCCACGCGGGCCTGTCGCCAGAGGGTGCGCATCGGGGGCTCGGTGAAGACGCCGGGAGGTCGGCCAGGGCCGGGGGTTCAGCGCGCCGGCGCCGGCGTGCCGACCCACCACCACCAGCCGGGCGGGGCGGTGGTGCGGGCGCGGGTGGCGGCCGCCTGCGCGGGCGCGAAGTGGAGCGTGGCCGGGATCGGGCCGCACCAGCGGGCCAGCGTCCAGGGCGCCAGCGACCAAGCGCCCTCGCAGGGATCGCTCGGGCCGTCCGGCACGGCGTCGGACTGATCCGGCGCTGCCCCGCCGGGCGGCAGATGGCCCGCGACCAGGGCCACCAGCCCGACGGCGCCGGCCCCGCGCGGCGCGGGCCAGGGCCGGCCGACGGCCACCGGTGCGAGGCCGCCGTCGAGGCCCCGCAGCATCAGATTCAGGTCGCGCGTCGGGCCGCCGAGCAGCCGGCAACCGGGGGCTGCGCCGCCGTCGAAGCGGCAGGCCGGGTCGCGCGGGCCGACGCGGCGCGGGCCGCCCGGCAGGGCCAGCTCGACGCCCTCCCCGCTGAGCACCGCGAAGTGGCGCTCGATGCCGGGGAAGGCGGAGAAGGGCCCATCGGCGGCGATGTCGGCGACGCTGAGCCGCGCCTGCCAGGGCCCGTCGGCCGGCCAGGTCCAGAGCTCGCGGGTGTGGCCGCCGCCGTTGCGCCAGGGCTGGGCGGGCACGTCATCGACCGCCAGGCGCTGCGGGGCGGCGGCCGCCGGCACGCCCGGACGGCCCCGGGCGCCGGCCCCGCGCGGTGCCGGTGCCGCGTTCACTGGGCTACCTTCGTGCTGCGCACTCCGGTACTCGCCCTTGGGGCGGCCCGGCGGGCTCATGCGCCGTCGCCCACCAGCCGCGGGAACAGCGGGTGGTCCATTGGCGCGCCGGCCGGCAGCTGCTCGGCGAGGCCGGGAAAGGGCGGCGAGGTGCGCCAGCGGCGCGGTGCATGCACCGCGTCGTCGCCCAGGTAGCGGGCGGAGAACACGCGCCGCCGCTGCGGCCCGTCAACGCCCGCCGAGGCGTGCAGCGTCAGCATGTGGAAGCAGACCGCGTCGCCCGGCTCGAGCGCCCAGCCGAGGATGCGGTGGGCGGCGCGGTCGGCCTCGATGTCGGGCAGCTCGGCGAGGCTGCCCTCGGGGAACCACTTCGCCTCCTCGCCGAGGAAGCTGCGCGGCATGCGCCAGGGGCCGCGGTGCGAGCCGGCGACGAACTCCAGCGTCGACGCGCGCGACACCGGGTCGACCGGGATCCAGAAGCTCGCGTTCTGCCGGCCCTCGACGTTGTAGTAGGGCTGGTCCTGGTGCCAGGGCGTGCGCTGGCGGGTGCCGGGCTCCTTGGTCAGCATGTGGTCGTGGTACAGCCGCACCGTGCGGCTGCGCATCAGCCGGGCCGCGACCTCGGGCAGCGGTGTCTCCATCAGCGTGGCGCGGTAGTCGGCGTTGTCCTGCCAGTTGCAGAAGTCCTCGACGAAGCGGCCGGGGTCGTCGGGACGGCTGGCGACCACGGCGCGCGGGCTGGGCGCCGCCAGGTTGGCGTCGATGCCGCGGCGCAGCCGCTCGACCTCGTCGGGCCGCAGCAGCCCGCGCAGGCAGACCGCGCCATCGGCCGCATAGGCCTCGGCCAGCGCCGCATCGACCAGGGCCTCGGCGCGCTCGCGCAGGGAAGGGACGGCGCTCATGGCGTGAAGGCTCCGCGCAGCTGGTAGCGCAGCCCGGGATGGACCAGCCGCGCCAGGGTGATGGGCACCGCGCCGCGCACGGTGCGCCGCACGACGACGAGGCAGGGCGTGTCGCGCTCGATGCGCAGCAGGCCGGCCTCCTGCGCCGTCGGCCGGGCCGCCTCGATGGTGTACTGGGCCTCCCACAGCGGCGCCACCTCGAGCAGGTACTGCGTCGGCGTGATGCGGGTGAAGTCCGTGCCGAGGTAGCCCGGGGCGCTGGCGGGGTTGACGTAGCGGTCCTCGCACTGCAGCGGCACGCCGTCGTCGTGGTGCACCAGCAGCGTGTGGAACACCGGGGCGCCGGGCGCGAGGCCGAGCTGCGCGGCCAGGCCGTCCGCGGCCCGTTCCTCGCGCTGCAGGTGCACCTCGGCGTGGTGGCGGTGGCCGCGCGCCTCGATCTCGGCATGCAGGTCGTGGATGGTCAGCGTCGACGACAGGCGCACCGGCTGGGCCGCGAAGGTGCCGGCGCCCTGCACGCGCTCGACCAGGCCCTCGGCCTGCAGCTCGCGCAGCGCGCGGTTGACGGTCATCCGGCTGACGCCGAAGCGGGCCACCAGCTCCGCCTCCGACGGCATGCGCGCGCCCGGCAGCCAGCGCCCGCCCGACAGCTCGCCCTTCAGCCACTGCTTGACGCGCAGGTAGGGGGAGGCGTCGGCATCGCGCGCGGCACGGCTGGCGGGCATCGGGCGATGGTAGCGCCGGCATCTTGTCTAGACAAGTGCCGGCGCCCTGCGGAAAACCCGCCGCCCGGGGCCCTTGCGCGCACTTGTATAGACAAGTACATTCTGCCGCCACGGGCTGCCGCCGGGCGCGGGGCGCCCGGCCCCGCCCCTCCCCGCCGCCCCCGCCCGAAGGTGCCGCCATGACCGACCTGTCCGTCCAGTCCCAGCTCCAGGGCCGCAGCGGCCCCCGCCCGGTGCGCGCGCCGCGCGGCAGCACGCTGAGCTGCCGCAGCTGGCTGACCGAGGCCGCCTACCGGATGATCCAGAACAACCTCGACCCCGAGGTCGCGGAGAACCCCGACGCGCTGGTCGTCTACGGCGGCATCGGCAAGGCGGCGCGCAACTGGGACTGCTTCGACGCGATCCTGGCCGAGCTGCGCCGGCTCGGCGACGACGAGACGCTGCTGATCCAGTCGGGCAAGCCGGTCGGCGTGTTCCGCACCCATGCCGACGCGCCGCGGGTGCTGCTGGCCAACTCGAACCTGGTGCCGAAGTGGGCCACCTGGGAGCATTTCCACGAGCTGGACCGCCAGGGCCTGATGATGTACGGCCAGATGACGGCCGGCAGCTGGATCTACATCGGCAGCCAGGGCATCGTGCAGGGCACCTACGAGACCTTCGCCGAGGCCGGGCGCCGCCACTACCCGCTGCCGCCGGACGCGCCCGCGGGGCGCTCCGAGTGGCACGGCCGCTGGATCCTGACCGCCGGCCTGGGCGGCATGGGCGGCGCCCAGCCGCTGGCGGCCAGCTTCGCCGGCGCCTGCTCGCTGAACATCGAGTGCCAGCAGGCCTGCATCGACTTCCGCCTGCGCTCGCGCTACCTCGACGAGCAGGCGGCCGACCTCGACGACGCGCTGGCGCGGATCGCGCGCCACGCCGCCGCCGGCCGGGCGGTCTCCGTCGGCCTGCTCGGCAACGCCGCCGAGCTGCTGCCGGAACTCGTGCGCCGCGCCCGCGCCGGTGGCCCGCGCCCCGACCTGGTGACCGACCAGACCTCGGCGCACGACCTGGTGCACGGCTACCTGCCGGCCGGCTGGAGCGTGCCGCAGTGGCGCGCCGCCGCCGCCGACGGCGCGCAGCACGCCCGGCTGCGCGAGGCCGCCGCGGCGAGCTGCCGCGTGCACGTGCAGGCGATGCTGGACTTCCAGGCCCTGGGCATCCCGGTGGTCGACTACGGCAACAACATCCGCCAGGTCGCGAAGGACCAGGGCCTGGCGAACGCCTTCGACTTCCCCGGCTTCGTGCCGGCCTACATCCGCCCGCTGTTCTGCCGCGGCATCGGGCCCTTCCGCTGGGTCGCGCTGTCGGGCGACCCGGAGGACATCCGCCGCACCGACGCGGCGATGAAGGCGCTGTTCCCCGAGCACCGCCACCTGCACCGCTGGCTCGACATGGCCGGCGAGCGCATCGCCTTCCAGGGCCTGCCGGCGCGCATCTGCTGGGTCGGCCTGGGCGAGCGCCACCGCGCCGCGCTGGCCTTCAACGAGATGGTGCGGCGCGGCGAGCTGAAGGCGCCGATCGTGATCGGCCGCGACCACCTGGACAGCGGCAGCGTCGCGAGCCCGAACCGCGAGACCGAGGCGATGCGCGACGGCAGCGACGCCGTCAGCGACTGGCCGCTGCTGAACGCGCTCTTGAACACCGCCGGCGGCGCCACCTGGGTCAGCCTGCACCACGGCGGTGGGGTCGGCATGGGCTACAGCCAGCACAGCGGCGTGGTGATCGTCTGCGACGGCACCGACGCCGCGGCACGGCGCATCGAACGGGTGCTGTGGAACGACCCGGCCACCGGCGTGATGCGGCATGCCGACGCCGGCTACGAGATCGCGCGCGACTGCGCCGAGGCCCACGGCCTGCACCTGCCGATGCTGGGCCGCTGAGGCCCGCAGGCCCGGCCCGCCGCGATGCCCTGGCGCACGGCGGGCCGCCCCGCGGGCGCCGCCCGCCGCCGCAGCACGAAGGACTTCCCGTGACCGACACCCTCCTGACCCTGGTGCCCGGCGAGATCGCCCTGGCACAGCTGCAGGCCATCCACGGCGGCGGCGTGCGCCTCGCGCTCGACCCCGCCTGCCGGCCCGCGATCGAGGCCAGCGCGGCGCGCGTGCAGGCTGCCGCGGCGGCCGACGCACCGACCTACGGCGTGAACACCGGCTTCGGCAAGCTCGCCTCCACGCGCATCGGTCGCGAGGACCTGGCCACGCTGCAGCTGAACCTGATCCGCTCGCACAGCGTGGGCGTCGGCGAGCCGCTGTCGGCGCCGGTGCTGCGGCTGATGCTGGCCACGAAGGCGGCCAGCCTGGCGCGCGCGCATTCGGGCGTGCGGCCGGTGGTGATCGACACGCTGCTGGCCGTCTACAACGCCGGCCTCGTGCCCTGGGTGCCGAGCCAGGGCTCGGTCGGCGCGTCGGGCGACCTGGCGCCGCTGTCGCACATGACGCTGGCGCTGATCGGCGAGGGCGACTTCCTGGTGCCCGACCCGGACCGGCCGGTCGGCCCCGGGCTGCGCCGGCCAGCCGGCCCGCTGCTGCGCGAGCACGGCATCGCGCCGCTGACGCTGCAGGCCAAGGAGGGCCTGGCGCTGATCAACGGCACCCAGACCTCGACCGCGCTGGCGCTGCACGGGCTGCTGGCCTTCGAGCCGGTGCTGGAGGCCGCGCTCGTGATCGGCGCGCTCACGGTGGACGCCGCACGCGGCAGCGACGCCCCCTTCGACCCGCGCATCCACGCGCTGCGCGGCCAGCCCGGCCAGATCGACGTCGCCCGCGTCTACCGCGCGCTGCTCGCGGGCAGCGCGATCCGCGCCTCGCACCGCGACGGCGACGACCGCGTGCAGGACCCGTACTGCCTGCGCTGCCAGCCCCAGGTGGTCGGCGCCTGCCTCGACCAGCTGCGCCATGCGGCGCGGGTGCTGCTGTGCGAGGCGAACGCGGTGACCGACAACCCGCTGGTCTTCGCCGACGGCGAGATCCTGTCCGGCGGCAACTTCCACGCCGAGCCGGTCGCGCTGGCGGCCGACGCGATGGCCACCGCGATCGCCGAGGTCGGCGCGATCGCCGAGCGCCGCATCGCGATGCTGATCGACAGCGGCGTGTCGCGCCTGCCGCCCTTCCTGACCGCCGATGCTGGCCTGAACAGCGGCTTCATGATCGCCCACGTAACGGCGGCGGCGCTGGCCAGCGAGAACAAGTCCCTCGCGCACCCGGCCAGCGTCGACAGCCTGCCCACCAGCGCGAACCAGGAGGACCACGTCTCGATGGCCACCTTCGCCGCGCGGCGCCTGCAGCCGATGATCGAGAACGTCGCCCACATCCTGGCGATCGAGTGGATGGCCGCCGGCCAGGGCATCGAGTTCCTGCGCCCGCTGCGCAGCTCGCCGCCGCTGGAGGCTGCGCAGGCGCTGCTGCGCGCGGCCTGCCCGAGCGTCGAGCGCGACCGGCACCTGGCGCCGGACATCGCGGCCGTCGCGGCACGCGTGCGCGACGGCAGCGCCGGCGCCCTGCTGCGCACGCTGCCGAACCTGCCGGCACTCTGGCAGCCGGCATGACCGCGCCGGCCCCGGCCCCGGCCCGGCCAGGCGGCCCTGCGCGGCCACCCGGCCGCCGACCGACGCAGCACCGCGCCCGCCGACATGCGCCAGATCATGCCCGCGGCACCGCCCCCGGCGTAGCATGCGCCGATGCCCCCGCTGCTGACCGCCGCCGCCGTGCTGGCCTGCCTCGCGCTGGCCGCGTGGTTCCGGCCCTGGCAGGCCCTGCGAGAGCCCGCGCTGCGCGGCCCCTGGCTGGCCGCGCTGGTGCTGCTGCCGCCGCTGTGGAGCGTGCCCGCGCTGCTGCCGCGCAACCTGCCGGCACTGACCCTGTCCGGCGCCTGCCTGCTGGTGCTGGTGCTGGGCTGGCCGCTGGCGGTCTGGACCCTGCCGGCGATCGGCCTGGCCGCGGCGCTGCTGCGCGGCCAGCCCGGCCTGGCCGCCCTCGACACGCTGTGGTGGCAGGGCCTGCTGCCGGCCACGCTGGCGCTGGGCTTCGGCCTGCTGGCGCGGCGCTGGCTGCCGCCCAACCCTTTCAGCTACGTGCTCGGCCGGGCCTTCGCGGCGACCATCGCCGCGCTGACCGTCAGCCACTCGCTCGCACTGTGGTGGCTGCCGCTGTCGGCCGGCACCGACGCCGAGAGCGCGTGGATCGGCGGCTGGCTGATGGCCTGGGGCGAGGCGATCACCACCGGCATGCTGGCCGCTGCGGCGGTGGCCTGGCGACCCGAGGGCCTGCTGACCTGGTCGGACCGCCGCTATCTGCGCTGAGCCGCAGCGGCCGCCGGCGGGACGCTGCCCGGCTCAGGGTCGCCCCCCTCACCGGCCGCCCGCGCCGATCGCTATCGTGCGGGGCCCGGCGCGCCGGCCGGCCGCCCGAACCCTGCCCGTGGCGCGCAACTTGCGATGCGCTGCGACGCCTTCCGACCCCTCCCACCCTGGAGCCCCTGCCATGCGCCTGAACCGCACCGTCCTCACCCTGGGCCTCGCCGCCGCCGCCACCGTCTGCTCCTTCGGCGCACGTGCGCAGGAGACCAAGGTGGCGATCGGCATCTCCGGCTGGACCGGCTTCGCGCCGCTGACCCTGGCCAAGGAGGCCGGGCTGTTCAAGAAGTTCGGCCTGGACGTGACGATCAAGAAGATCCCGCAGAAGGACCGCCACCTCGCGCTCGCGTCGGGCGACATCCAGTGCGCCGCGACCACGGTCGAGACCTGGATCGTCTGGAACGCCAACGGCGTCGCCGCGACGCAGATCTTCCAGCTCGACAAGAGCTACGGTGCCGACGGCATGGTGGTCAAGCCCGGCATCGAGAAGATCGCCGACCTGAAGGGCAAGACCATCGCCGCCAGCGCGCCCGGCACCGCGCCCTACTTCACCGCCGCGTGGATGCTGAAGAAGAACGGCGTGTCGATCAAGGACGTGAAGGTGCTGACGCTGGAGCCGCAGCCGGTGGCCAATGCGCTGCTGGCCGGCACCGGCGGCTTCGACGCCGGCATGACCTACGAGCCCTACCTGTCCAGCGTGCGCGCCAAGCCCGAGGCCGGCAAGATCATCGCGACCACGCTGGACTACCCGATGGTGATGGACACCTTCGGCTGCACGCCGAAGTTCCTGGCCGAGAACCCGAAGGCGGCGAAGGCCTTCGCCGACGGCTACTTCGCGGCGCTGGACATGATCAAGGCCGAGCCGAAGAAGAGCTTCGAGATCATGGGCGCCGACGTGAAGCAGAGCGCCGAGGCCTTCGAGGGCTCGCAGAAGTTCCTGCGCTGGCAGGACCGGGCGGCCAACCAGAAGTTCTTCACCGGCGAGTTCCAGGCCTTCTCGAAGGAGGCGGCCGACCTGCTGCTGGACATCGGCATCATCAAGGCGGTGCCGGACCTCGGCAAGCTGGCCGACACGCAGTTCATCAAGTGAGCGCGCGGCGATCCCCGGCCGGCGGAGCCCCGGCGTGAAGCCGCTGACCCCGGTCACGCCGGCGGCCCGCGTCGCGCTCGGCGCGGCCTTCTTCGTGCTGTTCTTCGGCGCCTGGGCCGTCGCCACGCTCGGCGGCCACATCAGCAAGACCTTCCTGGCCGACCCGCTGACCATGCTGCGCAGCGGCTGGACGCTGCTGGCCGAGATGGGCTTCGCGGTCGACATCGGCATGACGGTCTGGCGCGTCGTCGGCGGCTTCCTGATCGCCGCCGCGCTGGCGCTGCCGCTGGGCATCGCGATGGGCGCCTACAAGCCCATCGAGGCCTTCTTCGAGCCCTTCGTCAGCTTCGCGCGCTACCTGCCGGCCAGCGCCTTCATCCCGCTGCTGATCCTCTGGGCCGGCCTCGGCGAGGCCCAGAAGCTGTCGGTGATCTTCATCGGCAGCTTCTTCAACCTGGTGCTGATGATCGCGGTGGCGGTGGGCAATGCGCGGCGCGACCTGGTCGAGGCGGCCTACACGCTGGGCTGCAGCCACGGCAGCATCGTGCGGCGGGTGCTGATCCCGGGCGCGGCGCCGGAGATCGCCGAGATCCTGCGCATGGTGCTCGGCTGGGCCTGGACCTACGTGATCGTCGCCGAACTGATCGGCGCGTCCAGCGGCATCGGCCACATGATCACCGACAGCCAGGCGCTGCTGGCCACCGACCAGATCATCTTCGGCATCCTCGTGATCGGCCTGATCGGCCTGGCGAGCGACCTGCTGTTCAAGGCCGCGAACCGCCGGCTGTTCCGCTGGGCCCAGCTCGGCCGCTGACCGATCCCGCCCGCGCCCCCGCCATGACCCTCCTGACCGTGCGCGGCGTCGAGCGCCGCTTCGGCCCGACGCTGGCCCTGCAGGCCACCAACCTGGACGTCGCCGAGAACGACTTCATCACCATCCTCGGCCCCAGCGGCTGCGGCAAGAGCACGCTGCTGCGCATCGTGGCCGGACTGGACACGCCCACCGCCGGCGAGGTGCTGCTGGACGGCCGCCGCATCGACGGCCCCGGCGCCGACCGTGGCATGGTGTTCCAGAGCTACACCCTGTTCCCGTGGCTGACGGTGCGCGACAACGTCTGCTTCGGGCTGCGCGAGCGCGGCCTGCCGCGCGCCGAGCAGCTCGAGCGCGCGCAGGCCTTCATCGCGAAGGTGGGCCTGACCGGCTTCGAGAACCACTACCCGAAGCAGCTGTCCGGCGGCATGCAGCAGCGCGTGGCGATCGCGCGCGCGCTCGCCAACGGCCCGCGCATGCTGCTGATGGACGAGCCCTTCGGCGCGCTCGACCACCAGACCCGCGAGCTGATGCAGGAGCTGCTGCTCGGGATCTGGGAGGCCGAGCGCACCACGGTGCTGTTCGTCACCCACGACATCGACGAGGCGGTCTTCATGGGCAGCCGCGTGGTCGTGATGAGCGCCCGGCCCGGCCGCATCAAGCGCGACCTGGCCGTGCCGCTGGCGCACCCGCGCCACTACTCGGTGAAGACCAGCCCGGCGTTCTCGGCGCTGAAGGCCGAGCTGACCGAGCAGGTGCGCGCCGAGGTGCGCGCGGCGCAGGCCGCGCTGCTGCCGGGCAGCTGAGCGGCGGGGCGCGCCGGGCACGCCCGGCGCGGCGCCTCCTCGATGCCGCCCCCCCGCCGCGGCGCCGGACGCCACCTGCCGGCGCTGTCGGACGACGGCGCATTCGACGCCGCGCGGGGAACACCGGGCGCCGGCACGCATCCGATCGGGGGTGGCGCCCGGACCCACCGGCGCGCCGTCCAGGAGGAACGATCCCATGCGCACCATCGCCCCGAAGCACCTCGTGCTGGCCGCCTTCGCCGCCGCCAGCGTCGCCGTCACCGCGCCGGCCTACGCCGACGAGTACCAGGACACCGTCAAGGTGTTCCGCACCGCCGACGAGAGCGGCAAGTTCTTCAACAGCGCCTACGGCTATGCCGTGTTCCCGACCGTCGGCAAGGGCGGCGTCGGCATCGGCGGCGCCTACGGCAAGGGCCGCGTCTACGAGAAGGGCGTCTACATCGGCGACACCACGATGACGCAGATCTCCGTCGGCTTCCAGCTCGGCGGCGAGGGCTTCAGCCAGATCATCTTCTTCTCCGACCCGGTCGCGCTGAAGCGCTTCACGAACGGCGAGTTCGGCTTCGGCGCCGAGGCCTCGGCGGTGGCGATCACCGCCGGCGCGAACGCGAAGGCCGGCACCACCGGCGCGACCGCCGGCGCCAGCGTGGAGCAGGATCGCGGCAAGACCCTGGGCCAGTACCAGAACGGCATGGCCGTCTTCACGCTGTCCAAGGGCGGCCTGATGTACCAGGCGGTGCTGAACGGCCAGAAGTTCTCGTTCGACAAGCGCCGCTGAGCGGCCCTGCCGGATGCCTGCGGGCGGGGGACGAAGCCCCTCGCCCGCCGGCCGGCTTCCGCCTAGCCCGCTCCCGCGGCATCCGGCCCGCAGGGCACTCGGGCGTCGGCCAGCACCGCCCACTCCTCGTCGGTGTAGACGCGCGAGCGCGTCAGGAAGCGCGAGCCGGTCGGCCCCTCGAGCGAAAACATGCCGCCGCGTCCCGGTACCACGTCGACGATCAGCTGGGTGTGCTGCCAAACCTCGAACTGCGGGCCGCTGATGTAGAACGGCACGCCGCCGACCCGGCCGAGGCAGCGGTCGTGGTCGCCCACCACGAAGTCGCCCGCCGGGTAGCACATCGGCGCACTGCCGTCGCAGCAGCCGCCCGACTGGTGGAACATCAGCGGGCCATGCTGCGCCGCGAGCGTGCGGATCAGCGCCAGTGCGGCCTCGGTGGCGAGCACCCGCGGAACTGGCACGGCGCCCATCAGAAGAAGCCCAGCTTGCTCTCGCTGTAGCTGACCAGCAGGTTCTTGGTCTGCTGGTAGTGGTCGAGCATCATCTTGTGGGTCTCGCGGCCGATGCCCGACTGCTTGTAGCCGCCGAAGGCGGCGTGGGCCGGGTAGGCGTGGTAGCAGTTGGTCCAGACGCGGCCGGCCTGGATGCCGCGGCCCATGCGGAAGGCCGTGTTCATGTCGCGGCTCCACACGCCCGCGCCGAGGCCGTAGAGCGTGTCGTTGGCGATCGCCAGCGCCTCGGCCTCGTCCTCGAAGGTCGTCACCGAGGTCACCGGCCCGAAGATCTCCTCCTGGAAGATGCGCATCCGGTTGTGTCCCTGGAAGACGGTGGGCTTCACGTAGTAGCCGCCTTCCAGGTCGCCGCCGAGGCGGTTGCGCTCGCCGCCGATCAGCAGCTTGGCGCCTTCCTGGCGGCCGATGTCGAGGTAGCCGAGGATCTTCTCGAGCTGCTCGCTCGAGGCCTGGGCGCCGATCATCGTGGCCATGTCCAGCGGGTTGCCCTGCCTGATCGCGGCCACGCGCTGCAGCGCGCGCTCCATGAAGCGTTCGTAGATCGAGGCCTGGACCAGCACGCGCGAGGGGCAGGTGCAGACCTCGCCCTGGTTCAGCGCGAACATCGCGAAGCCCTCGAGCGCCTTGTCGAAGAAGGCGTCGTCCTTGTCCATCACGTCGGCGAAGAAGATGTTCGGCGACTTGCCGCCGAGCTCCAGCGTCACCGGGATCAGGTTCTGGCTCGCGTACTGCATGATCAGCCGGCCGGTGGTGGTCTCGCCGGTGAAGGCGATCTTGGCGATGCGCGGGCTGGAGGCCAGCGGCTTGCCGGCCTCGACGCCGAAGCCGTTGACGACGTTCAGCACGCCGGGCGGCAGCAGGTCGCCGATCAGTTCCATCAGCACCAGGATCGAGACCGGCGTCTGCTCGGCCGGCTTCAGCACCACGCAGTTGCCGGCCGCCAGCGCGGGCGCCAGCTTCCACACCGCCATCAGCAGCGGGAAGTTCCACGGGATGATCTGGCCGACCACGCCCAGCGGCTCGTGGAAGTGGTAGGCATAGGTCTGGTGGTCGATCTCGCTGATGCCGCCCTCCTGGGCCCGCACCACCGACGCGAAGTAGCGGAAGTGGTCGATCGCCAGCGGCAGGTCGGCGTGGGTCGTCTCGCGGATCGGCTTGCCGTTGTCCCAGGTCTCGGCGGCGGCCAGCATCGGCAGGTGCTGCTCCATGCGGTCCGCGATGCGGTTCAGCACCTGGGCCCGCTCGGCCGGCGAACTGCGGCCCCAGGCGTCCTTCGCGCGATGCGCTGCGTCAAGTGCGCGCTCGATGTCCTCCGCGGTCGAGCGGGGAATCTCGCAGAATGCACGGCCGGTGACGGGCGTGACGTTCTCGAAGTACTGGTTGCCGGACGGCGCGACCCACTCGCCGCCGATGTAGTTGCCGTAGCGTTTCTTGAACGCCACCGGGGTGCCGAATTTGCCGGGCTCGAGCATGTCCATGATGTCTCCGATCGGGAACGAGGGGGTCGACGACCGCCGCACCCTGCGGCGGTTCGCGTCCCCGGGGCGCAAGCCCGGTGCCCGTCGGACCTGGGACTTTCCCGGAGCCGGTGCCCGCTCGGCCCGCGCAGCCCCCGATCGGGCCGCACTGCCCAGGAAGAACGGCCGCGTGGCCGCCGCGCGCCGGCCCGCCACGCCTTCGGCCAGGCGCGCCGGGGACACGCCCGCGGCGTCGCCCGATGCGACATGTCCTGCAGAATACGTCGCTCGCCGCGTCGCGTTTCGCGACACCGCGCGACACGGAGACACGGATGAGCGATCCCGGCTTCCCCGCCTTGCCCCTGGCCCATGCCCGGCGGCGCTTCTTCGCCGAAGGCCGCGACCCCGGCGACGCGATCGCCGCGCACATCCACCGCTCGTGGACCCGCTGCCGCACGCTCGCTCTCCACGACGGCGACACGCCACCGCTCGACCGGGCCCAGCTCGGCGAGCGGCGCGAGCAGGCGATGCGGCTGCTGGAATGCGCACGGCCGGAGCTGGACAGCCTGAGCGAGCATGCGCTGGCGCATGGCTGCGCGGTGCTGCTCTCGGACGCGAGCGGCCTGATCCTCGACGAGATCGGCAGCGTGGACTTCCTGCCCAAGGCCCAGCGCCTGGCGCTGACGCCCGGGGTGGACTGGTCCGAAGGAACGCGTGGCACGAATGCCATCGGCACCGCGCTGATGGAGCGCGAGCCCCTGATGGTGCTCGGCGCCGAGCACGCGCTGCCGCGCAACGGGCTGCTCGGCTGCGCGGCGGCACCGATCTTCAACGGCCGCGGCGGCATCGCCGGCGTGCTCGACCTGTCGGGCGAGGCCTCGCAGATCAACGTGCACGCGCTCGGCCTGGTGCGGATGGCTGCGCGCCAGGTGGAGCACCGGCTGCTGTGGGCCGGCGCGCGCGGCCGGCTGCTGCGCTTCCACCGGCGGCCCGGGCTGCTTGGCTCGGCGAGCGAAGGCCTGGTCGTGATCGAGGAGGGTCGCGTGGTCGCGGCGAACCGCGTCGCCCTCGCGCTGCTCGGCCTGGGCTGGGACGCCCTGCTGGACCAGCCGGCCGAGCGCTGGTTCGGCCGCGCCTGGGCGCAGGCGCCGGGCGGCCGCGGCCTGCTGACACTGCCGGATGGCTGCCAGATCGCCGCGGCTACCGAGCGCCTGGCGGCCGAAGGGGCGCGGCGCTGGCCCGCCGCCCCGGCCGTGGCGTCAGGCCAGGCGGGTTCCTTGTCGAACGAGCACCGGCCCGGCGAGGACGAGGCCGCCGATGCGCTGGCGGCGCCGCTCGAGCGCGCGCGACGCGTCATGGACCAGGGCCTGCCGGTGCTGGTGACCGGCGAGACCGGCAGTGGCAAGGAGGTGTTCGCCCGCCGGCTGCATGCCGCCGGGCGCCGCCGCGGCGGGCCCTTCGTGGCCGTCAACTGCGCGGCGCTGCCGGACACGCTGATCGAGGCCGAGCTCTTCGGCTACGAGGAAGGCGCCTACACCGGCGCCCGCCGCCGCGGCATGCCCGGCCGGGTCCGCGAGGCCGACGGTGGCATCCTCTTCCTCGACGAGATCGGCGACATGCCGGCCCTGCTGCAGACCCGCCTGCTGCGCGTGCTCGAGGAGCGCGCCGTGACGCCGCTGGGCGGCGGCCGCCGCATCGCGGTCGACTTCGACCTCGTCTGCGCCACCCACCGGGACCTGGACGCCATGGTCGCCGACGGACGCTTCCGCGCCGACCTGCTCTACCGCATCGACGGCTGGCGCGTGACCCTGCCGCCGCTGCGCGCGCGGCCGGACCGCCGCGCGCTGATCGCCGGCCTGTTCGCCGAACTCGGCGGCGGCGCGCGCGACGTGGTGCTCGACGCGGCCGCGCTGGACCGCCTCGTCGCGCACGACTGGCCGGGCAACCTGCGGCAGCTCGCCAGCGTGCTGCGCACCGTGCTCGCACTGGCCGACGACGGTGCGACCATCGGGCCCGACGAGCTGCCGCGGCTGGGCGGCGCCCCCGCGGCCGCCCCGGCACCGGGTGCGGCCGGGTCTCCCGCCAGCGCGGCCGCCGCGGCCACGGCCGAAGCCACGCCGCCGGCCGAGCCCTCCGGCGGCCGGCTGCCGCTGTCGGCGCTGCAGGCCCAGGCCATCGACCAGGCCCTGGCCGACTGCGGCGGCCGCGTGGCCGAGGCGGCCCGCCGGCTCGGGCTGCACCGCAGCAGCCTGTACCGGCACCTGGCGCGGCGTGCGGCGGCTGGGGCAGACTGAGCGCCTTCCCGTGCCGGTGCCGGCCCGCTGCCGCGGCCGCCCCGGCCTTCCGTCCTCCCCGACCCGCCCGACGCCATGCCCCCCTCGCGTTCCCGCCCGGCCGACCCGCCGACCCCGGCCTGCCCGCCCGACGCGGCCCTGCCGCCGACCGAGGCCCGGCCCTCTCGGCCCACGGCCCGCTTCCGGCTGCGCGTGACGGTCGGTGACGCGATCGCGATCGGCCCCGGCAAGATCGCGCTGCTCGAGGCGATCGCGGCCACCGGCTCGCTGACCGAGGCCGCGCGCCACCTCGGCATGTCCTACCGGCGCGCCTGGCTGCTGCTGGACCAGATCAACCGCTCGCTGAAGCTGCCGGCCGTCGACTCAGCCAAGGGCGGCGCCCACGGCGGCGGCAGCGTGCTGACCGCCGTCGGCGAGGAGGTGGTGACGCTCTACCGCGGCATCGAGGCCACGGCCGAGGCCGCCTGTGCCGACGCGCTGAAGCGCCTGCTGGCCCTCGTGGCGCGCTGAGCGGGCGGCTCCCGGAGACGGCGCCGGCGTGGCCGCGCGTCGCTGCGCCATATACTCCGGGATACTTCGATATGCTGGATTCCTCTGCCTGGGTCGCGCTGGCCCTGTCCCTGAAGGTGGCCGGCTGGGCCACCGCCATCAACCTGGTGCTCGGCGTGGCCGCCGGCTGGGTGCTGGCGCGGCACCGCTTCCCCGGGCGCGACCTGGTCGATGCGCTGCTGACGCTGCCGATGGTGCTGCCGCCGACGGTGCTCGGCTACTACCTGCTGGTGGTGATCGGCCGGCGCGGCTGGCTCGGCGGCTGGCTGCACGAGACCTTCGGCATCCAGCTCATCTTCACCTGGCAGGGCGCGGTCATCGCCGCCAGCATCGTCGCCTTCCCGCTGGTGATGAAGGCCGCGCGCGCCGCCTTCGAGGGCGTCGACCGGCGCTTCGAGCAGGCCGGGCGCGTGCTCGGCCTCGGCGAATGGGCGGTGTTCTTCCGCGTCTCGCTGCCGCTGGCCTGGCGCGGCATCCTCGCCGGCGTGCTGCTGGCCTTCGCCCGCGCGCTCGGCGAGTTCGGTGCCACGCTGATGGTGGCCGGCAGCATCCCGGGCCGCACCCAGACCCTGTCGGTGGCGGTGTACGAGGCGGTGCAGGCCGGCCAGGACGACGTGGCCAACCTGCTGGTGGCGATCACCTCGATCACCTGCATCGCGGTGCTGCTCGCGGCCGGCCGGCTGTTGCCGGCCCGCGCCACGTCATGAGCCGCCGCGCCGGACGGCCGCCCGCGCCGCCGGGCGGGGCGCCTCGGCCCTTGGGGGCGCCCACGATGAGCAGCGCCGCCGCAGCGCCGCGCGAGGCAGGCTTCGACGTCGACCTCGTGCACGCCGTGCACAGCGGGCCGCGCCGCTTCGACCTGCGCCTGCGCTTCGAGACCACGGCGCGTCGCACCGTCATCTACGGTCCGTCCGGGGCCGGCAAGAGCATGACCCTGCAGGCCCTGGCCGGCCTGTTGCGGCCGCAGGGCGGCCACGTGCGCTTCGGCGGCGAGACGCTGTTCGACGCGGCCCGCGGCGTCGACGTGCCGGCCCGCCGGCGCGGCTTCGGCTACGTGTTCCAGGACTACGCGCTGTTTCCCCACCTGAGCGTGCGGCAGAACGTCGCCTTCGGGCTGCAGCGCGGCTGGCGCAATCCCTCGCCGCGCGCCCGCGACCCGCGCGTCGAGCACTGGCTGCGGCGCGTCGAACTGGCCGAGGTGGCGCACCAGCGGCCGGCCGAGCTGTCGGGCGGCCAGCGCCAGCGCGCCGCGCTCGCGCGGGCGCTGGTGCAGCAGCCGCGCGCACTGCTGCTCGACGAACCCTTCTCGGCGCTCGATCCGGCGCTGCGCCGGCGCCTGCGCATCGAGCTGGATGCACTGCTGCACGAGGTCGCGATCCCGGTCGTGATGATCACCCACGACCCCGAGGACCTGGCCTGGTTCGGCGAGCACACGCTCGCGCTGGAGGGCGGGCGGCGGGTCGACGTCGTGGCCGGTGCGCTGGCCGACGGCACGCCGCCGCGGCCGGGACCCGGTGCGCCGGCGCCCGCTCAGCGCCCCCTCGCGCAGCCTTGACCGCCGCCCGGACGGCCCGCGACCGCTCCAGCGTCCGACACGCTGTCGCCGGGCCACAGGCCAGCCACGAAGCTCGTGATGCTCGCGCTGCGCAGCGCAACGAAGGGCGTGCCCGAGCGGGCACAGGCCCGCTTCAGCGTGGCCACCGAATCATGGTCGACGCAGTCGACCGGAAACATCACCAGATCGGCCGCAGCCACCGCCGCCGCCAGCAGTCCCTTGCGGTCCTCCAGGCCGCCGTCGTGGCGCTGGAAGTTCCCGCCATGCCGCAGGACCAGGTCGCGGATGGCGCCGCTCGAGCTGGGGCGGCCGCCCACATAGAGGATCCGCCGGCCGGCCAGGGCCGCTCGCCAAGGCGGCTGCGCGACGCCCGGCGGCCGCTCCATACCAAGAGCCGGCGGGACGGCGCCCGCCACCGGCGCTTCGGGCGCTCCCCACAGCGCCGGCCCATGGACCTCGATCCGCTCCAGTTCCTCGGCCAGGCGCGACAGCTGCCGCCGCAGGTGCTCGACCTCGTCCTGCAGCCGCGCGCGCTCCGCCTCGGCGGACTGCCATCGCCGTTCGGCCTGTTCACGGCGACGGACCTGGAGCGCGAGCTGCCCGGCCAGCGCGAGCCGCTCGTCCTGCGCCTCGCCCGGCTCGACCTCCGGCAGCGCCGCATCGGCCAGCCGCCGCTGGGCGTGGGAGAGCGCCTCGCCCAGGGTGGCGAGGCGGTGGTCGCGCTCGGCCAGCAGCGCCTGGCTGCGCTGCTGGCTGCGGCCCAGCCGCTCGCGCAGCTCGGCGTTCTCCTGCGCAAGACCGTTCATCCGGCGCACGTCGGCGCGGTGCGCGGAACCGGCCAGGTGGGAGAGCATGTGCACGTCGCCGAAGGCGAGTTGGCGCAGCGAGGCGTCGACGTCGCGGTGGGTCAGCAGTGCCCAGTAGGCACCAGTGACATCGCCACGCTGCAGCGCCTCGGCCCAGCGGGCGCGCAGCTCCTCACTGCCATGTACGGTCGCGAACAGGTGCAGCGTGGCGGCGTGCCGCTGGTCGAGCGCCTTGTGCAGCGCGCGCGCCGCGCGCCCACCCTGCGAGGCCAGCATGACCGCCTCGTGGTGCACCTCCAGATCGCCGAGGCCGTGGACGTCGATGAAGCGCGCCATCAGCCGGCGCAGCTCGTCGGTGCCGAGGCAGGTGCCGATCACCGAGCAGTGCAGGTGCGGATCGAGCTGGGACAGCCGGGCACGGCCGCTGCCCGTTGCGGCCGGCGGCGGCCCGGCATCGGCAGCGTCTGCTGCGCCGGCCCGTTCGTCGGTCGCCGGCGTTTGCACGCTGACGTCGACCGGGCCGCAGGCGACGGGCGAGGTCGCGCCGGCGGCATCGGCACAGCAGGCCGGGCGCAGGCGCGCATGCCGGATCGGGTCGTCCGGCACCTCCGGCGGGTCCAGCAGGGCGGTCAGGGCCGCACGCTTGAAAGGAGGGGCATCCATGGCATTGACGGGCGAAGCGGGGCCGTGAGGGCAGACCGGGGCGGCGAGCCAAGCCGCGGCGGCGCCATCGCCACCATCCGCCCGAGCGGCATCGCCATGCCACGCGAATCGATATGCTCTGCAGAATATCACGCATGCCGTCGAACGGCCGCTGATGCCACGCAGCGGCGATCCGGCGCCGCCGGCCGCGACCTCAGAGTGCATGCACCTCGATGCGCTCCAGCCCATGCAGATGGCGCGGACCGAGGCGGTGGTCATGGGCCGACAGCAGCGCCAGCGGCCCGAGCGGCGGCGCGAGAGCCTGGCCCTGCTGCGCCCAGATCACCAGCACGCCTGCGCCGATCGGCCCGTTGTAGAGCTCGTTCCAGCTGAAGAGCGCGCGGTAGCCATCGGCGGCGACCGCGGCGACGATGCAGCGCTTGCGCAGCGCGCGCGGCTGCATCGAGAAGCCGCCCGCGTCGAGAACGTCGATCAGACGAACGCCGCGGGCCGCCTCCAGCCGACCGATCGGACGCCCCGTGAAGCACTGCAGCTCGAAGGGACCGGCCTCCCGTTCGCCCAGCTGCCGCAGCGCCTCGGGCGGCCACCGGCCGGGGCGTGGCAGCGCGCCCGCGAGCAGCAGGGCGGGCCCGGGCGGACCCGCGACCGCCTGGGCGGCGGCCTCCATGGTCGAGGACATGGCGACACCTCTTTGCGACGATATGCATTGCAGTATATTTCGATACCGCGCGTGCCGTACGCTGCGGCGCAGCGCCTCGCCCCACCCACCGAGAGACGTCACACGATGCCCTTCACGACCCTCACCACGCGCCTGCGCGGCGCCCTGCTGGCCACGCTGCTCGGCGCCGCGGGCCTGGCCGCCCAGGCCGCCGACCTGACCGTCTCGGCCGCCGCCAGCCTCACCAATGCCTTCCGCGAGCTGGCGCCGGTCTTCGAGGCCGGGCATCCCGGCACCAAGCTGCTGCTCAACTTCGCCGCCTCCGATGCGCTGCTGGCGCAGATCGCCAAGGGTGCGCCGGCCGACGTCTTCGCCGCGGCGGACCAGGAGTCGATGGACCGCGCCGAGGCGCAGAAGCTGCTGGTGCCCGGAACGCGGCGCGATTTCGTCGCCAACGCGCTGGTCCTGATCGCCCCGACCGGCACCACCGCCGGGGTCGCCGCGCTCGCCGACCTGCAACAGGCGGGCGTGCGGCGGGTCGCGATCGGCAACCCCGGCGGGGTGCCGGCCGGCCGCTATGCCAAGGCCGCGCTCGAGGCGGCGGGCCTGTGGGCGGCGGTCGAGCCGAAGGCCGTGCTCGCCACCAACGTGCGCCAGGCCCTCGACTACGTCGCCCGCGGCGAGGTCGACGCCGGCTTCGTGTACGCCACCGACGCGGCGATCCAGAAGGACAAGGTCCGGCTGGTGGCGACGGTCCCCACCGAGAAGCCCATCCTCTACCCGATCGCCGCCGTCGCCGGCGGACCGAACGCCGAGGGCGCCCGCCAGTTCCTCGCCTTCCTGCAGACCCCGCCCGCGCAGGCGGTGCTGGCGAAGTACGGCTTCCGCCGGCCCTGAGCGGCCGCGCCCGTGAGCCCCGGCACGATGCGCCGCCCGCCCACGCCTTCCGAGGCCCCCGCGTCGCAGCGGGTGAGCCTGTGCTCGGTACGGGTCGATCCCGGCGCCGATGGCTTCGTGATGGAGCTCGCCGATGCCGACGGCGACAGCACGCGCCTGGCGTTCCCGCGCTGGGTGCTGCACCAGCTGCTGCGCTGGCTGCCGCAGGTGGAGCGCAGCCTCCGGCAGCAGGAGGGCGAGGCCGCGAACGCGTCCGGCGACGCGCGTCCGGTCACGGCCTGGTCCCTCGTGCCCCGGCCGGCCGGCCTCACGCTGCGGCTGCAGGACGACCGCTTCATCGAGACCCGCCTGCAGCTCGATCCCGCGCGCGCCCGGGCGCTGCACCAGGCGCTCGGCCAGGCCCTCGGCCAGTCGGTCGGACCCTCGGCCGGCGCGCCGCCGGAGCGCCGCGACACCGGGACCTGAGGGCCGCGCGCCGTTCGGCCTGCGAGCCGCCAGTGCCCTTCAGTCCGCGAAGCTGTAGGGCCCGCCGCGCTCCAGCGCCCGGCGGTAGGCCGGCCGCGCGTGGATGCGCTCGAGGAAGTCCATCAGCCGCGGCCGCGTCGCGTCGAGGCCGGCGCGCTGGCGCGCGGCTTCCAGCGGGAAGCTCATCTGGATGTCGGCGGCGCTGAAGTCGGCGCCGGCGAACCAGGGGCGCTGCGCGAGCTCGCCTTCGAGGAAGTCGAGGTGGGTGGTGAGCTGGGGCTGGATGAAGGCGGCGTTCACCTTGCCCACCAGGCCCTTGATGACCGGCTTGACGAAGAAGGGCACCGGCGTGCTGGCGATCTTGTCGAAGACCAGGCGCATCAGCAGCGGCGGCATCGCCGAGCCCTCGGCATAGTGCAGGAAGTAGGTCCAGCGCAGCCGCTCCGGGCTGCCGGGCGGCGGCACCAGCCGGCCGCCGCCGTGGCGCTCGACCAGGTACTCGATGATCGCGCCCGACTCGGCCACCACCGTGTCGCCGTCGGCGATCACCGGCGACTTGCCGAGCGGGTGCACGCGGCGCAGCTCGGGCGGCGCCAGCATGGTCTTCGGATCCCGCCGGTGGTGGCGGATCTCGTAGGGCAGGCCGAGCTCCTCGAGCAGCCAGAGCACGCGCTGCGAGCGGGAGTTGTCGAGGTGGTGGACGAGGATCATGGCGGGTTCTTCGGGGGTGCGCTGCGGACAGGCGCCATTCTGCGGCCGCGGCGGCGCGCCGCCGGCCCGCCCGTCTGCGCCGCCTGCGGCCCGTCGGGCACCACGCCGCGCGCGACGTAGGCCCCGTCGAACAGCACCGGCCGGACCTCGATGTCGGCCAGGCGCTGCGCCAGCCGGTCCCACGGCGACTGCAGGCCGTCCATCGCGGTCACCGAGTAGAGGGCCGCGGCCCAGACGAAGAGGTTGGTCGGCCAGGCCCAGGCCGGCGCCCACTTCAGGCCGGCGGCGACCACGCGCGCACCGGGCCGCAGGTGGGCGAACAGCGCGTCCAGCGCGGCCGGCGAGCGCAGGATGTCGTGGGTGAAGTGCAGCAGCGCCGCATCCGCGCGCAGGCCCGGCTCGTGGAACGCCTCGGCGGGCTGGGCCACCAGCTCGATGCCGCCCGGCCCGCAGGCCTCGGCGCGCACCCGCGCCAGCGCCAGCATGTCCGGGCACTGCTCGACGCCGATCACCCGGCCGCGCGGGCCGACCGCCTCCAGCAGCAGCGGGAAGCTCAGCCCGGTGCCGCAGCCGAGGTCGATCACGGTCTCGCCGGCACGCAGGCCGAGCGCCGCCACCGCCTCGCGGCGGATCGGCTCGAAGGGGCGCAGCTCCTGGTCGTAGCGCGACGCGCGCCAACGGTACTGCGCGAGCGCGCGTTCGCGGCTGCGCTGCGGCGGGTCGGGATCCGGCGGCATCGGCGGAGTGTGACAGGGCCGGCCCGTCACCCTGGCCGGCGTGGGGGCAGGCCGGGCGCTGCGCCACCCGCAGCGGGCACGGCAGGCGCGCGCGGTGGCCGCGCCACCGCGGGCGCGCCTCAGGCTTTCAGATCGACATGAGCTGGCGCACGCCCTCGGCCTCCATGTCGGCGCCGCGGCCGCGCTGGATCACCTCGCCGCGCTCCATCACCAGGTACTGGTCGGCCAGCTCGGCGGCGAAGTCGTAGTACTGCTCCACCAGGATGATGGCCATGGTCTTGCGGTCGGCCAGCATGCGGATCACGCGGCCGATGTCCTTGATGATGCTCGGCTGGATGCCCTCGGTCGGCTCGTCGAGGATCAGCAGCTTCGGGCCGGCCGCCAGCGCGCGCGCGATCGCGAGCTGCTGCTGCTGCCCGCCGGACAGGTCGCCGCCGCGCCGGTGCATGAACTGCTTGAGGATGGGGAAGAGCTCGAACAGCTCGGCCGGGATCGGCGTGCGGCCCGGCTTGTAGGCCAGGCCCATGCGCAGGTTCTCCTCCACCGTCAGGCGGCCGAAGATCTCGCGCCCCTGCGGCACGTAGCCCATGCCCTGGCGCACCCGCTCGTAGGGCACGTCACGCGTGATGTCGGTGCCGTCCAGCGTGACGCTGCCGGTCTTCACCGGCACCACCCCCATCAGGCTCTTCAGCAGCGTCGTCTTGCCCACGCCATTGCGCCCGAGGATCACCGTCACCTCGCCCAGCCTCGCCTCCAGCGACACCCCGCGCAGGATGTGCGAGCCGCCGTAGTACTGGTTCAGTCCATCCGCCTTCAACATGCCCCACCCCCACCTTCGATCACCGCCACCCCACCCCCCCTCCCACCACCCTGCCCCAAGCCAAGCAGCCGCCGCGGGCCGGCTCCGCCGACCCGCCAGCGGCGCCCCCTGAGGGGGAGCGCCGTGAGGCGCTCCGGGGGGGAGCTCATCTCCCGAGATAGACCTCGACCACCTTCTCGTTCGCCTGCACCTGCGCCAGCGTGCCCTCGGCCAGCACGCTGCCCTCGTGCAGCACCGTCACCTTCTTGGCCGGGTTGTCCTGCGTCAGCTCGTGGATGAACTTCATGTCGTGCTCGATCACCACCAGCGAGTGGTTGCCCTCGAGCGAAAGGAAGAGCTCGGCGGTGCGCTCGGTTTCCTCGTCGGTCATGCCGGCCACCGGCTCGTCGAGCAGCAGCAGCTTCGGATCCTGCATCAGCAGCATGCCGATCTCCAGCCACTGCTTCTGGCCGTGGCTGAGCAGGCCGGCGGTGCGCTGCGCGCTGTCCTTCAGGTGGATCAGCTCGAGCATCGCGCCGATGCGGTCGAGCTGCGCGCCGTCGAGGCGGAAGGCCATCGACGCGCGCACCGTGCGCGCATGCTTCAGTGCCAGCTCGAGGTTCTCGAACACCGTCAGCTGCTCGAACACCGTCGGCTTCTGGAACTTGCGGCCGATGCCGATCGATGCGATCTCGTTCTCGCGCAGCCGCAGCAGGTCGATCGTCGAGCCGAAGAAGGCCTTGCCGGCGTCCGGCCGGGTCTTGCCGGTGATCACGTCCATCATCGTCGTCTTGCCGGCGCCGTTCGGCCCGATGATGCAGCGCAGCTCGCCGGCGCTGATGCTCAGGCTGAGCGCGTTGATGGCCTTGAAGCCATCGAAGCTGACGGTGATGTCGTCGAGGTAGAGGATGGCGCCATGGGCGAGGTCGAGCTGCCCCGGCTGCACGACCCGGCCGTAGCTCGCGCCCCGGTCGCCCGAGCCGTCGACGGCGGCGGCGCCGGGCTCGCGGCGCAGCCGCGCGGCGCCGGCCTGCATCAGTTCCGGCGTCATGCGCGCACCTCCGACTTGCGCCCGCGCAGGCGATCGACCAGGCCGACGATGCCGGCCGGCAGGAACAGCGTCACCAGGATGAACAGCGCGCCGAGGAAGTAGAGCCAGAACTCCGGCACCCACTGCGTGAGCACGCTCTTCGCGCCGTTGACGAAGAAGGCGCCGATGATCGGGCCGATCAGCGTGCCGCGGCCGCCGACCGCGGTCCAGATCGCCATCTCGATGCTCGCCGCCGGCGACATCTCGCTCGGGTTGATGATGCCGACCTGCGGCACGTACAGCGCACCGGCCACCGCGCACATCACCGCCGAGATCACCCAGATGCTCAGCTTGTAGTGCAGCGGGTCGTAGCCGGTGAACATGACCCGGCTCTCGGCGTCGCGGATGGCCTGCAGCACGCGGCCGTACTTGCTCTGCACCAGCCAGCGCGCGAACAGGAAGAAGCCGACCAGGGTCACGCCGGTGATCGCGAACAGCGTCATCCGCATGCCCGGCGTCGCGATCGGGATGCCGAGGATGCGCTTGAAGTCGGTGAAGCCGTTGTTGCCGCCGAAGCCCGTCTCGTTGCGGAAGAACAGCAGCATCGCGGCGAAGGTGACGGCCTGCGTGATGATCGAGAAGTACACGCCCTTGATGCGCGAGCGGAACGCGAAGTAGCCGAACACGAAGGCCAGCAGCCCCGGCACCAGCAGCACCAGCAGCAGCGTCGCGACGAAGGAATCGCTCAGGGCCCAGTGCCAGGGCAACTCCTTCCAGTCGAGGAAGACCATGAAGTCGGGCAGGTCGCTCTTGTAGTTGCCGTCGCGGCCGATCTGGCGCATCAGGTACATGCCCATCACGTAGCCGCCGAGCGCGAAGAACACGCCGTGGCCGAGCGACAGGATGCCGGTGTAGCCCCAGATCAGGTCCATCGCCAGCGCGCACATCGCGTAGCACATCATCTTGCCGATCAGCAGCAGCGCGTACTCGCTGAGGTGGAAGGCGCTGTCGGCGGGCACCACCAGGTTCAGCAGCGGCGCGACGCCCAGCACCAGCCCGAGCGCGACGAACACGCCCAGCCAGCCGGCCGGGCTGAGCAGCCGGGTGACGGGCGGCGCCACGCCGGCACCGGCGCTGGCGGACCGGGCGGGAGACCCAGGGAGAACGGCACTCATGCGGTGATTCCTTCGGCTTTCCTTGCAATCGAGCGGCGCCCGCCGGCGCGGACGGGCCTCACGCCTCCCGCCCCTTGATGGCGAACAGGCCCTGCGGGCGCTTCTGGATGAACACCACGATCAGCACCAGCACGAAGATCTTGGCCAGCACCGCGCCGGTCCAGCCTTCGAGGAACTTGTTGATGACCCCGAGGCCGAGCGCCGCGTAGACGGTGCCGATCAGCTGGCCGACGCCGCCGAGCACGACCACCATGAAGGAGTCGACGATGTAGGCCTGGCCCAGGTCCGGCCCGACATTGCCGACCTGCGACAGCGCGCAGCCGGCCAGCCCCGCGATGCCCGAGCCGAGCGCGAAGGCATAGGTGTCCACGCGCGCGGTGTTCACGCCCATGCAGGCCGCCATCCGGCGGTTCTGCGTCACGCCGCGCACGAACAGGCCGAGCCGCGTGCGCGTGACCATGAAGACGATGCCGAGGAAGACGGCGCAGGCGAAGACGATGATCGCCAGCCGGTTGAAGGGCAGCGTCAGGTTGCTCAGCACCTGCACGCCGCCGGACAGCCAGGACGGGTTCTCCACCGGCACGTTCTGCGCGCCGAACAGGCTGCGCACCGACTGCATCAGCACCAGGCTGATGCCCCAGGTGGCCAGCAGCGTCTCCAGCGGCCGCCCGTAGAGCCAGCGGATGACGCCGCGCTCGAGCACCGCGCCGACCAGCGCCGCGGCCAGGAAGCTGCAGGGGATGGCCACCAGCACGTAAGCATCGAAGGCGCCGGGGAAGTGCGTGCGGAACAGGTTCTGCACCACGTAGGTGGCATAGGCGCCGATCATCATCAGCTCGCCGTGCGCCATGTTGATCACGCCCATCAGGCCATAGGTGATCGCCAGGCCGAGCGCGACCAGCACCAGGATCGAGCCCAGGCTGATGCCGGTGAACAGCACGCCCAGCCGCTCGCCCCAGGCCAGCCGCGACTCGAGGTCCCGCAGCGCGGTCTGCAGCGCGGAGCGCACCTCGGCGTCGGCCTCGCCATCCGGCGCCGGCCGCAGCCGCTCGACCAGCAGGCTCTTGATCGACGGCTCGCTGCTGCCGGCCAGCGACGCGGCCGCCGCGAGCCGCTTGGCCTTGTCCTGCGAGGTGACGAGGATGGCACCGCGCAGCACCTCCAGGTCCGCCTTCACCTTTGCATCGGTCTCGGCGGCCAGCGCCTTCTCGATGATGGGCAGGCGTGATTCGTCGGGCTCGTCCTTCAGCGCCTTCGCGGCCGCGGCACGCTCGGCCACGTCGGCCGACATCAGGCGCAGCGTCGACAGCGCGGCGCCGATCTCGCGCCGGATCCGGTTGCTGTTGACCACGTCCTCCGCATCGGCCGGCAGCGTCGCGGCGGCGCCGGTGGCGGCGTCCACTGCCTGCTCGCCCTGCAGCACGTAGACCTTGCCGCCGGCGACGCGCACCTCGCCGTCGAGCAGCGACTGCAGGAAGGCGGGCACCTTCGGGTCGCCGGAGGTGGCGACGCGGGCGATCGCGGCGGCGCGGTCGTCGGTGTCGCCGTCGGCCATCGCCAGCGCATCGGCGGCGGTGAAGGCGCGGGCCCCGCCGGCCAGCGTCAGCAGCGCGAGCAGGCACGGCAGGGCGCGCAGCCGCAGGAGGAGTCGCAGCAGGATCATGGTCGGGTACGGGACGGGCATCGGGGCATCACGGCAGCGGCGACCCCGGGTCCGACGCAAGGATCGGGCCGCCGTGCGCGAAGCCGGCCGGCGCGCAGGCGGCGCCGGTCGGCGGGGCCGGCCGCCCGCGGGGGCGGGCCGGCTGGTGGCCGCGGGACGGCGCCGGGGCGCCCTCCCGCCGCGGCGTGCGGCCGTCGACCGGCCGCGCGCCGCAGGGGCTCACTTCTTCTCGGGCACGTTCTTCTTGCCCTTGTTCTCGGCGATGTAGTCGCTCCACGGGTCGGCCACCACCGGGCCCTTGGTCTTCCACACCACGTTGAACTGGCCGTCGGCCTTCACCTCGCCGATGAACACCGGCTTGTGCAGGTGGTGGTTCTCCTTGTCCATCGTGGACATGAAGCCGCCCGGGGCCGGGAAGGTCTGGCCGGCCATCGCCGCGATCACCTTGTCGGTGTCGGTCGACTTGGCCTTGTTGACCGCCTGCGCCCACATGTGGATGCCGATGTAGGTGGCCTCCATCGGGTCGTTGGTCAGCGGCTTGTCCTTGTGGCCCGGGATGTTCTTGGCCTTGGCGTAGTCGCTCCAGGCCTTGATGAAGGCGGTGTTGGCCGGGCTCTTGATCGACATGAAGTAGTTCCACGCCGCCAGGTGGCCGACCAGCGGCTTGGTGTCGACGCCGCGCAGCTCTTCCTCGCCGACCGAGAAGGCCACCACCGGCACGTCCGTCGCCTTCAGGCCCTGGTTGCCCAGTTCCTTGTAGAAGGGCACGTTCGAGTCGCCGTTGATGGTCGAGACGACGGCCGTCTTCTTGCCTTCGCTGGCGAACTTCTTGATCTTCGCGATGATCGACTGGTAGTCGGCATGGCCGAAGGGGGTGTACTCCTCCATGATGTCCGACTCGGGGATGCCCTTGGCCTTCAGGAAGGCGCGCAGGATCTTGTTCGTGGTGCGCGGGTAGACGTAGTCGGTGCCGAGCAGCACGAAGCGCTTGGCCGAGCCGCCGTCCTTGCTCATCAGGTATTCCACCGCCGGGATGGCCTGCTGGTTCGGCGCGGCACCGGTGTAGAACACGTTCTTCGACAGCTCCTCGCCCTCGTACTGCACCGGGTAGAACAGCAGCGAGTTCTTCTCCTCGAAGACCGGCAGCACCGACTTGCGGCTGACCGAGGTCCAGCAGCCGAACACCACCGAGACCTTGTCCTGGTCGATCAG
The DNA here is from genome assembly GCF_001293525.1 of Pseudideonella sakaiensis. Lineage (GTDB taxonomy): Bacteria > Pseudomonadota > Gammaproteobacteria > Burkholderiales > Burkholderiaceae_C > Ideonella_A > Ideonella_A sakaiensis. The sequence goes on from NZ_BBYR01000012.1 coordinate 107,114, forward strand.
CTGCTTGGCCTTCTCGGCGAACAGCGGCCAGTTCGACGCCGGGTCGACGACCACCGGCTCGAGCTTCTTGCCGAGCACGCCGCCCTTGGCGTTGATCTCGTCGATCGTCATCAGCGCCACGTCCTTCAGCACCGTCTCGGAGATCGCCATCGTGCCGGACAGCGAGTGCAGGATGCCGACCTTGATCGTGGACTGGGCGTGCGCCAGGCCGGAGACGCCGAGCGTGGCGGCGGCCAGGCCGACGGCGCTCAGGGAGTGCGTGAAGCTGCGACGGGTAAAGCGCATGGAAAGGCTCCTAGGGGTTCGTCAGGTGTCCTGTTGGACGGACGGAGGCAGTGTCCCCAGGGGGCGGGAGATCCCCAATACGCCGGATGGCGTAGTGCGGTGCGCAGGACGCCACTGCTTACCCAGCGAACGAAGCGCCGGCCCCGCCCGACAGCCGGCGGCAGGGCGGACCGCCTGTCACAATGTCGGCGTGCTTGCCGCCCTGCTCACTGCCAAGCTGCCCGGAGTCAGAAGCTCGCTGCCCAGCAACCCCGGCTTGCAGAAATGACCCTTGGCGAGACTGCCCCATGCTGACGCGTCTTCGGATCGACGGATTCAAGAACCTGCGGGAGGCGGATCTCCGCTTCGGCCCGCTGACTTGCATCGCGGGACGCAACGGGGTCGGCAAATCCAACGTGTTCGACGCGATCAAGCTGCTCAGCGACCTCGCGTCGATGCCGCTGGCGAAGGCCGCTACCCAGGTACGCGGGACGGGCGGCCGCCTTCCGGGCATCGCGTCCCTGTTCGCCGGCCGGTCGGAAGGTCGGCCCACCATGCAGTTCGAAGCGGACATGGTCGTGCCGAGGCAAGTGCGAGACGACTTCGACCAGCCTGCCGAGGCGACGGCCACCTGCCTGCGGTATCGGGTGAAACTCGGCTTGCGGAGCACCGATGCAAGTCTGTCGGCACCGCCGCTCGAGTTGCTGGATGAGCACCTTCAGGCGATCAGCCTGGAGGCGGCGACCAAAGAGCTTCGCTTCGGCCCCGACAAGGCTTGGTTGAAGCGGTTCCTGAAGGGACCGGGCAGTCGCACGACCCCATTCATCGACACCCAGGACGGCGCCGTCCGGTTGTGGGGAGACCGCGGGCGGGGCGGTCGGCAGGAAAGGGTACCCGCAGCCAAGTCGCCCCAAACGGTGCTTGCCAGTGTGGGCGCGGCAACCCATCCGACCGCGCTGGCCGCTCGCCGGGAGATGCAGTCGTGGCGGCAACTCCAGCTCGAACCCAGCGCATTGCGCTCGGCCGACGATTTCCGGGACATCGACCTCATTTCGCCTACCGGCGCTCACTTGCCGAACGCGATGCACCGCATCGGCTGTGGCGTCGAACTGGCCGATTTGTTGTCGCGGCTGATCCCAGGGGTGGTTTCCATCGATGTCGACAGCGATCCTGTGGCTCAACGGCGTCTGCTGAAGGTGCTGCTGCGCGATCGGCAGGTCTACGACGCGAGCTCACTGTCCGACGGGACGCTGCGTTTCATTGCGCTCGGACTGCTTGCGCTGGACCCGTTGACCACCGGCCTGACCTGCCTCGAGGAGCCGGAGAACGGAATCCATCCGCTCCGCATCCCCGAGGTCATGCGGCTGATCGAGATGCTGGGCCAGGAACCTGACTTCAATGACGTGGAAGAGCGCGCCCGCAGCGATGTCTCGCCGCGACAGATCATCATCAACACGCACTCTCCCTTGGTCGTCGCCAACCTGCCCGACGACGCCTTGTTGATGGCGGACACGGTCCATTCGCGTGGACATGAATGGGCTCATTTCAAGCCCCTGGCAGGAACATGGCGTGCAGACGGGCTGCCGGCGACGCAGTTGGTCGGTCGAGGCGTTCTGTCGAGCTACCTCGGGGAGGGGATGCGCTACCAGGCTGGCACCCCGTCGGGCAGGCGTCGCGTTCGCGACCATCTCACCTCGGACTTGTTCCAACCGGAAGCGTGACTTGCCGTGAATCCCCTGGCCTGTACGCTGCTGGCTGACGGTTCGTCCGACCGGGTGCTGCTGCCTGTGTTGACCTGGTTGTTGAACCAGCATTGCGACAGGCCTCATTCGATCGAGGTCGCACCGATCTTTCAAGGCTCGCTCGAGGATCGGATGCGTCGAGCGCTCGACGACTACCCCTGCGACATCCTGTTCATTCACCGCGATGCAGAAGCGGCTGATCCGAAGGACAGAGAGCGAGAGATTCGGGGCGCGTCGGACGCGTGCAGGCCCTCTGCCTCGGTGGTGACGATCATCCCCGTTCGCATGACGGAAGCTTGGCTCCTGTTCGATGAGCGCGCCATCCGCGTCGCAGCGGGCAATCCGCGCGGAGCCGTTGAGCTTGACCTGCCACCTCCCAGTCGGCTCGAGCGCTTGTCGGACCCCAAGACCGTCCTGTTCGACGTGCTTCGGCGGGCATCGGAGCTCCCACCGCAGCGGCTCCGGCGATTTCAGCCGGAGAGCCGTCGCCACCGCATCATGGAGCTGGTCACGGAAGGCAATTTCGCGCCACTGAGGCAGCTGGAAGCCTTCTGTCGACTGGAGTCGCAGGTCGAGACGCTGTTCGCGTCATGACGCCAACCCGCTAGCCGCTCGGCGTCAGCCCGCGCACCCGCCCCATCGCCATCGACGCGGCCGCGTTGCGCGTCTCCACGCCGAGCTTCTCGTAGACGTGCTCGAGCTGCTTCTTCACGGTGGCGGGGCTGGTGCCGAGGATGTCGCCGATGTCGCGGTTGGTCTTGCCCTTGGCCAGCCAGTACAGCACCTCGGCCTCACGCGCGGTGAGGCGGAAGGTGCTGCCGAGCGCGTCGATCACGGCCTGGTCGGAGCGCTCGCGCATCACCACCAGCCACTCGTCGTCGCCGGCGGGCTCGTGCAGCGTGAAGATGAGGCGCGCGCCGCTGCCGGCCGGGGCCCGCGGCGGCAGCGTCAGGTCCAGCGGCTCGGGGGCCCGCCCGGCGGCCTGGCGGGCGCCCTGCTCGCGCGCCCAGGCCACCACCTCCGGCGGCAGCGCCGCCGCGCCGCTCGGCGGGCGCGCGTCGGTCGCGGCCAGCGCGTCGGGGCCGGGCCCCGTCGGCGCGCCGAAGTGCGCCTGCACCAGGCTGCGCGCCAGCGGCGTCTGCCAGACGATGCGGCCGTCGCGGCCGCGCACCACCAGCGTGGCGTGGCCGAAGGCGTCGAGCGCATTGCGCGCATGCCGCGCCTGGCGCGCGCCCTGCACGTGCACCGCCATGCGCGCGAGCACCTCCTGGGCGCGGATCGGCTTGGTGACGTAGTCGACGCCGCCGGCCTGGAAGGCGCTGACCACGTGCTCGGTGTCGGTCAGCCCGGTCATGAAGACGATCGGGATGTGCGCGGTGTCCTCCGCGGCCTTCAGCCGGCGCGCTACCTCGAAGCCGTCGAGGCCGGGCATCACCGCGTCGAGCAGCACGATGTCCGGCTGCGCCTGGGCGGCGCGCTGCAGCGCGGCCTCGCCGCTGGTGGCCACCAGCACCGTGTAGCCGGCCTCGTCGAGGGCGTCGTGCAGCACCGACAGGTTGTCGGGCACGTCGTCGACGATCAGCACCACGTCGCTGCCGCGGCGGTCGATCGGGTCGGTCTCCTGCACCATGCCGCGATTGTCCGGGCTGGCCGGCTCAGAAGCTGTGAATGAACCC
>NZ_BBYR01000013.1 GCF_001293525.1 Pseudideonella sakaiensis
GCCGGTCGCCGGTCGCCGGTCGCTGGTCGCTGGTCGCTGGTCGCTGGTCGCTGGTCGCTGGTCGCTGGTCGCTGGTCGCTGGTCGCTGGTCGCTGGTCGCTGGTCGATGATGACCGATCCGCGGGACGCCGACACCGGCGCCGCGGTGTGTCATCCGTCACGGCCGAGGCCGCCTTCGTCGACGGCGCTGCGTCCGGCGGCCGGTGGCGCGCGTCAGCAGGCATCCCCCTGCCACCCACGGAGCCTGCCATGACCCCTGCCCTGCCCCTCGCCGCCGCGCTGCTCACCGCCGCGACCCTGTGGCCCACCGCCCACGCCGCCGCGCCGGTGGCCTACGAAGCCGTCCACCAGGGCATCGTCACCCGCGTGGAGCTGCGGATCGACGGGGCCCGCTTCGAGGGCCACCTCGGCGAGGCCGCGCTGCAGCTGTCGCTCGCCGGCCGCGCGCAGGGCCCGCGGCTGGACGGCCAGGTGCAGGATCCGCGCAGCGGGCAGGCGGTGATGCCGATGGCCGCCGAGCTGCGCGGCGACGAGCTGCTGCTCGTACTGCGACCGCCGGCGGCGGCGCCCGCCCGCCTCCATCTGCGCCGGGTCGCCGCGGCCGCGGCACCCGAGGCCACCCCGGCAGCCGGCGGCCGCCTCGACCCGCAGCTGGTGGGCCGCTGGCGCCACGAGTCGCAGATCAACAGCGCCGGCGGCGCAGGCGGCTTCGCCGCCTTCAGCACCGTGCGATCGCTGACGCTGGGCGCCGACGGCCGCGTGAGCCAGTCGGTGCGCTCCGTGGGCGGTGGCGGGAACTGGAGTGCCGACGGCGGCGAGCGCACGGAGTTCAGCGGCCGCTGGATGGTGCGCGACGGCAGCCTCTGGGTGCAGCCCGACGGCCAGCCGCGCTTCGTGGCGGCGGGGCGCTACCGCTTCTCCGGGCCCTACCTGGTCACCGAGAACGCCCAGGGGCGGCTGGTCTGGCAGCGCTGAGCGGGGGGCGCGGCCGGACGAACGCGAGCTCGGTACAGGGTCGGCCCTTGAAGACGGTGTCGATCGAGCCCGCCGGCGCGAAGCCGGCGCGCCCGAGCAGCGTGATCGCGGCCGGGTGGCGGGCGTCGGTGCGGGCCCGCAGCTGCACGACGCACGCGTGCTCGAAGGCCGCGCCGGCCGCCAGCCCCACCGCGCGCAGCCCATGCCCCTGCCGCTGGTGCGCCCGCGCGAGCGTGAAGCCGAGCTCGACCACCGTGGCGTCGGCCGCGAGGTGCAGGCCGACGTCGCCGACCAGCTCGTCCGTCGCCGCCAGCGCGATGCCCAGCTGCACCCACTGACCCGGCAGCAGCCGCGTCGCCCCCGCGGTCTCGGCGAGGAAGCGCCGTGCCTGCACGGCGTCCATCGGCGTCCAGCCCTGGAACTCCGCCACCTGCGGATCGGCACGGTAGGCCGCGAACGCTGGCAGGTCGGCGAGGCGCAGGCTGCGCAGCACGGTGGGCCCGTCGCGACGCGGCAGGGACAGCGCCAGGCTCATCGCCCGGGCCCGCCCGGCCCGACGAGGGCCACCCCGGGGCAAGCCGCCTGCACCGCCGCGAGCCAGTCGCACAGCGCCCGGGCCACGTCCTCGCGCGGCGGCGCGCCGCCGGCCACGCGGCCCGCGATGCGCGTGCCGGAGCGGGCCGCGGCGGGCGCCGGCTCGCGCTGCTGCGCCACCTGGCGGCCGGCGCGGTAGGTCGTCACCACGCGCTGGCCGCCGCGCACCACCTCCACCAGCAGCTCGCTGCAGCGCCGGTTGATCAGCGACAGGCCGATCCCCTGCAGCTGCACCGGACCGGGATCGGCCTGGCCGAAGGGGAAATCGAACTGCTCGTAGACCACGGTGAGGTAGGGCACGGCGCCGACGCGCCGGTCGACCGAGTGGCCGCGGCCATCGTCGGCCACCGCGAAGCGGTCCGCGTCGGCCTGCACCTCGATGCGCGTGACGTGGCCCGCCTGCGCCTCCGCGACGGCGTACAGCACGAGGGCCTGCACCAGCTGCGCAGCCTCTTCGGACACGGGCATCGGGGCGGCATGCATCGCGGGGCCTAGACGCGCAGCAGCGTGCGGAAGCCGCGCGCCGCGTAATAGGAATCCGCGCCGTTGTGGTACGTGAAGACGCGGCCGTAGCGCCGGTCACAGAACAGCGCGCCGCCGCGCGCGCGCAGCCCGGGCGGCGTGGCCACCCAGCTCGAGCTGCGCAGGTCGAACTCGCCGAGCGCCTGCAGCGCGTGGTACTGCGCCTCCGACATCAGAACCACCCCCATCGCCGCGACCTGGTCCGACACGCAGCCTGCGGGCTTGTTCGCCTTGCGGGCGTCCAGCGCCGCACGGTCGTAGCAGAGGCTGCGGCGGCCGGCCGGGCTTTCCGCCGCGCAGTCGGCGAACAGCAGGGCGCCGTCGTCCTGACCGATCACGTCCGGCTCGCCGCCCGTCGCTTCCATCTGCACCAAGGCCACCGCGGCCTCGGCCCGCGCCGCGAGCCGGGCCTGCACGGCGGCCCAGGCGAGGCCCGGGTGGCGCTGTGGGTGGGCCTCGAAGCGGAACTTCAGCACGGCGAGCAGGTCGGCAGGGAGCATGGTGGGCAGCGGCGGACGGAGGCGGGCGGGGGAGCCGGCAATCTACGCCGTCGGGCCGACCGGCGCCACCGGGCCGAGCCGGTCCGCCAGCGGCCTAAGATGGCCCGCCTGCTCGCCCACCTCCCCGCGCGCCCTGTTTCCGCCGGCCGCCCGCCATCCGCCGCCCGCCAACCGCCGCGCCCTCCGCCGCATGGACGCCTCCACCCGCACCTTCCTCGCCCACCGCCCGCGCCTGCGCAGCCTCGCCTACCGGATGCTGGGCAGCGTGGCCGAGGCCGAGGACGTGGTGCAGGACACCTGGCTGCGCTGGCAGGAGGCCGACCCGGCTGCGATCGAGACCCCCGAGGCCTGGCTGGTCACGGCCACCTCGCGCCTGTCGATCGACCGGCTGCGCGCGCTGAAGCGGCAGCGCGCAGACTATCCCGGCCTCTGGCTGCCCGAGCCGATCGCCACCGGGGAGGCGTCCACCGCGTCGCCGGAGGACACCCTGGAGCGGCTGGGCGAGGTGTCGGCCGCGCTGCTGGCGCTGCTGGAACGGCTGACCCCGGAGGCGCGCGCGGCCTTCCTGCTGCGCGAGGTCTTCGACGCGGACTACGCGGACATCGCCCGCCTGCTCGGCACCTCGGAGGCCAACTGTCGCCAGCGCGTGCTGCGGGCGCGCCGCGCGCTGGGCGACGCGGTGCCGGCACGGCCCGCGTCCGCCGACGAGCACCGGCGGCTCGTCGAGGCCTTCGCCGACGCCGCGGCCTCGGGCCGCTTCGACGCGCTGCAGGAGCTGCTCGCCGCCGATGCCGAGCTGCGGGGCGATGGCGGAGGCCGCGTGCGCAGCGTGGGCCACCCGCTGCACGGGGCGCGCCGGATCGCCCAGCTCTACCTGGCCACCTTCCTGCGCCACCGTGCGCGGCAGCGGCTCGCGGTGGTCGAGCTCAACGGCCGGCCCGGGCTGCTGCGCTTCATCGACGGACGGCTGGAGTCGGCGCAGAGCCTGGTCGTCGCGCAGGGCCGGATCACGCGGCTGGACGTGCAGCGCAACCCCGAGAAGCTGCGCCGCCTCGCGGCGGCGTTCGAGCCGGGGGCCTGAGCGTGTGAGCGCCCCCAGGGCCGGGCCTTGCCCGTCCCGCCCCCCGGTCAGGAAAACTTGGGGCGGCCCGGCGTTTTCTTGCGAGCGGCGCGCTCCCCTGCGGGGGCGGGTCCGGGGTCCGGCGGCCGCGCTGTCACGCGCGGCCGGCCTGGCGCGTCTTGGGGAGAAGAGGGCCGGGCAACACCGCCGGGCTCGTCCACCGGGAGCCCCCATGAAGATCGTCCTCGTCGGCGGCAGCGGCCTGATCGGCCGCAAGCTCGCCCCCCGCCTCGTCGCCGCCGGCCACACGGTGACCATCGCCTCGCCGTCGCGCGGCGTCGACGCCGTCCGAGGCACCGGCCTCGCGGAGGCACTGGCCGGTGCGCACACCGTGGTCGACGTCAGCAATGCGCCGTCCTTCGAGGACGCCGCCGTCCTGCACTTCTTCGAGACCGGCACGCGGCGGCTGCTGGCCGCCGAAGCCGCCGCGGGGGTGCGGCACCACCTGGCGCTGTCGGTCGTCGGCTGCGACCGCGTGCCCGACAGCGGCTACCTGCGCGCCAAGGCGGCGCAGGAGGCGCTGATCCGCGGGGGCCCGACGCCCTGGACGGTGGTCCGGGCCACCCAGTTCTTCGAGTTCCTGGACACCATCGCCCAGGCCGCCACGGCCGGCGACGCCGTGCGCGCCACGCCCGCGCGCCTGCAGCCGGTGGCGGCCGACGACGTCGCGGCGCTGCTGGCCGAGCGGGTCGAGCGCGGCCCGCTGAATGGCGTCGTCGACCTGGCGGGGCCCGAGGCCTGGGGGCTGGACGCGCTGGTGCGCCAGGCCCTGGCCCGGGCCGGCGACCCGCGCCCCGTGACCACCGACCCGGAGGCCCGCTACTTCGGCGCGCGCCTCGCCGCCGACGCGCTGGTGCCGCAGGGCCCCGGCGTCATCGGCGCGACGACCCTGGCGCAGTGGCAGGCCGCCGCACGCAACGACGGGCCGCGCCGAGCCGACCCCTGACGCGCCGCGCGCAAGCCGCCCTGCCCGAGCCTCGTCAGGCCTCGCTGCGCAGCATGAGGAACTTGACGATGCCCTCGGGGTAGCCGTCGATCTGCGCCAGCACGCGGTAGCCATGGCGCCGATAGAAGTCCGGCGCCTGGTAGCTCAGCGTGGTCAGGTAGAAGATGCGGCAGCCGCGGGCGCGCGCCGCCTGCTCGAAATCCGCCAGCAGCGCGCTGCCCACGCCGCGGCCGCGTTCCGCCGCCTCGACCCAGAGCTGCTGCAGTTCGCAGCACGCGCCCCAGGTGCGGCCGACCGCGCCGCCGAGGAGGCGCGCGCCCGCCTCGTCGCGGGCCGCCACGGCCAGCGGGCGCACCTCGTGCAGCGGCGCCGCGGCCCGGGCATGGGTCTCCAACCCCTCGTCGACGGCCTGGAGCAGGTCGCCGGGCGGGTCGTCGTGGGTCTCGAGGCGCATGCCGGCGTCAGGTGTCGGCCGCATGGCACACCACCTCGACGTTGTGCCCGTCCGGCCCGATCACGAAGGCGGCGTAGTAGGTCGGCCCGTACACCGGGCGCAGGCCGGGGGCGCCGTGGTCGCGGCCGCCGGCGGCCAGCGCCAGGCGGTGGAAGGCCTGCACCTGGGCACGCGTCTGCGCGGTGAAGGCGAGGTGCAGCGGCGGTGTCGTCGGCGTCGCATCGCGGCGCAGGCACAGCGAGGACACGCTGTCGAGGCGGCACAGCTCGACGCCCTGCGGCCCGTCGGCGACGAGGGCCACGCCGAGCGGCTCGAGCGCGCGCAGGAAGAAGTCGCGCGCGGCCGCCAGGTCGCTGACGCTGAGGACGACGTGGTCGAACATCGGCCGGCCCGCCCGCAGACCTCAGGCGGCGCCCGCGTCGGGCCTCGCCACGCGGTAGCGCAGCTCCGCGAAGCCCGTCCCGATCGCACGCGCCGACACCAGCTCGAAGGGCGGCGCGGTGATGCGCCGCGGGAACAGCGGCTTGCCACGGCCCAGCGTCACCGAGGCGACCTGGAGGATCAGCTCGTCGAGCAGCCCGGCGTCGTGGAACTGGCCGGCCAGGTCGCCGCCGCCGACCACCCAGAGGTTCCGGCCCCCCGCGGCGGCCTGCATCGCGGCGTGCACCGGGCGCACGTCGCCGCGGACGAAGTGCAGCTCGGCCCCCGGCACCGGCGGCAGCGAGCGGCTCGAGAAGACCCAGGTCGGCTGGTGGTAGGGCCAGTGCGCGCCCGTCTCCGCGGCGACCGTGTCGGCGTGGCGCAGCATCCATTCGTAGGTCGACGAGCCCATCGCCAGCGCGCCGACCTCGGCGATGAAGTCGGGGTAGCCGGTGTCGTTCACGTTCCCCAGCGGGAACAGCCAGTCGAGCGAGTCGTCCTCGGTGGCGAGGTAGCCGTCCAGGCTGGTGGCGGTGTAGAACTGGGTGCGCATCGGGGTCGGTCCGGTCGGTGGGCGGGGAGGGGCGGCCGCGGATCAGGCGCCGGCCGCGGGCCTGGGGACGGCAGCGCCCTCCCAGCCGAACTCGGAGTACACCACGCCGGCCGACACCTGCCCGAGGGCGTGCCGCACGTAGGGCACCGTGTTCGCCGGCAGCGCGTCGGCCGGGTACCAGGCGAGCTCGCTGCACTTCGCGGGCTCGCGGTTCACCGGCTCGCCCTGCCAGGCCGAGGCGGTGAAGAAAAAGGAGAGGCGCTCGGCCTCGCTGCGCCGGTGGATGACGTGGCAGAGCGCGAGGTCGGCCGGCGCGATCAGCAGGCCGGCCTCCTCCAGCGCCTCGCGCGCCATCGCCGCGCGGGCCGTCTCGCCGCCGTCGACGTGGCCGGCGACCACGCTGTAGTTCCCGTCCTCGTAGCCGGTGCCCTGGCGGCGCAGCAGCAGCACGCGGCCGGCCCGCCGCAGCACCAGGTGGACCTCGGGAATCAGCGTGAAGCGGGGCATCCGCCGCTACCTCGGCCGGTGCCGGGTGCCCGCGCCGGCCGTGATGAAGACCGCCGTCGCCTCGCCGTCGACATCCGCCGTGTGCCAGACCCCCGGCTCGTTCACCGCGTACTGCCCCGGCTCCAGCACCAGGCTCGTCACGCCGCCATCGGCACGCTCCTGCAGCAGGGTGAGGCGCCCGCCGGTGCACAGCACCACCTCGCTGCCCTGCGGATGCATCTCCCACATCGTCCACGGCGCGGCGAACGTGTACATGCTCACCAGCCGCCCTTCCGCGCCGTCGGCTGCATGCCGGGCCTCGTAGTCGGCATACCAGGCGATGCCGCCGGTGAACGGCGGCTCCACGCTGGCACGGGCGCCCAGGCCGAGGTGGATGGGGTGCGTGGCGATGGCGTGGACGGACATGCTGAAGGCTCCCGGTGTGGCCGCAGGCGCACGGCGTGGCGCCGTGCCGCCGCACACGCGATCGGCCCGGCGGGCGCCCACTGTACGGGGGACCGGCCCGACGGGGAAGCACGCGGCCGCTACAACCCCAGGCGCTCCCGCCAGCGCGCCGGGACCAGGGCGTCCACCGCGAGCGCGAGCAGCATCGACGCCCCGAGCAGCGGGTAGAGCCCGCCCAGCAGCACCGCCACCGCGATGGCGCCGGCCGCCGCGCGGTCGCCGGCCCGGCGCGGCGGCGCGGCCAGGCGGCCGGCCGGGCGCCGCTTCCACCACATCACCGCCGCCGACACCGCCAGCATCACGATCGACACGCAGGCGGCCAGCATCACGGCCTGGTTCGCAGCGCCGAACTGGCGGCCGGTGTGCAGGCTGATGCCCCATTCGGTGGCGCGCCCGAGGGCCCCGTAGTCCGCATAGCCGACGTCGGCCAGCACCGCGCCGGTGTGGCGGTCGAGGTGGAGCACGCGGATGCCTCGGACGTCGTCCGGGAAGTGGAGCGCGGAGTAGGCGCCGCGCGGGCCGGCGGGCAGGCGCACCGGCGTGCCGGCCGGCAGGCCGGCGGCGGCGATGCGCTCCAGCGCGTCGTTCAGGCCGAAGGCCGGCCGAGGCGCGGTGGACGTCGTCGCCGGGGCAGGCGCGTCGACGCCGGAGCCGGCGTCTCCAGCGTGCCCGGCATGGCCTCCCGCCGCCGCGCCGCCGGCCCCGGCCGCCGGCGCCGAGGAGACCGGCACCGGGACCTGCCCGAGCGCCCAGGGCACCGCGGTCAGCCCGGCCAGCGGCGGTGCCGACGACGACGGCGGCGGCGGACCCCAGACGTAGGGGGCCACGCCCAGTCCCCACGCGGCGCTCAGCTGGCCGAAGCGCTCGCCCCAGAACGCCGACCACGGCAGCCCGGTGACGGCCAGGAACAGGATCGCCACGGCGGCCACGCTGCCGGTGAGTGCGTGCAGGTCCCGCCACCAGCGCCGTTGCGCGGGCCGGCCCTGCACGCGGAGCACGCTGCCGGGCCGGCCGCGCGGCCACCACAGGAAGACGCCCGACAGCACCAGCACGATCGCCCAGCCGGCGACGACCTCGACCAGGTGGTTGGCCACCGCGCCGGCGATCGCGAGCGAATGCAGCCGCTTCACGAGCTCCATCAGGCGCTGCGCGTCCGGCAGGCGGCCCAGCACCCGACCGTCCGCCGGGTCGAGGTAGACGGCGACCACGCCCGCGCCGGCCGTGCGCACGCCCACCTCGGCACTGCGCCCCGGCGCCGCCGGCGCCACGTAGCGCACCGCGTCGCCGGGCTCGGCGGCAAGCGCGAGCGCGACCAGGGTCTGCGCATCGAGCACGCCCGCGCGCGGCGGCGCGACCTCGCGCAGCGGCGCGTAGAGCAGCGCCTCGATCGGCTCCTTGAACAGGTAGAGCCCGCCGGTGACCGCCAGCAGCACGAGGAAGGGCAGGCAGACCAGGCCGGCATAGAAATGCCAGCGCCAGACGCGGCGGAACAGCGCGGAGTCGCCCGGCGCGACCGGGGCGGGCGCGGCCATCAGAACTTCAGCCGCAGGCCGGCCTGCAGCGAGCGCGGCGCGCCCGGCGTGAGGATGGCGGCCGTGGGCGCGGCGCGGTCCTGCACGCTGAACAGCGAGACGGTGGCCTTGTCGCCGAGGTTGCGCCCCTCGACGTAGACCTCCCAGCCGGCCGCGACGAAGCCGGCGCGCAGGCCCCAGAGGCGGTAGCCCTCGACGCCGTAGGTGTTGGCGAAGTCGGCCCAGCGGTGGCCGACCACGTCGAAGGTCGGGCCGGCGTAGAAGCCGCTCGCATGCCGGTAGAGCAGCTCGCCCTTCAGCGCATGCCGCGGCGCGGCAGGCAAGCGGTTGTTGCCGTAGCCCGGGTCGCCGCGGAAGCGGAAGTCGTTCAGCGTCAGGCTGAGCAGCGGCTCGACGCGGTGCTGCCCGTCGTCGCCGAGCGCGAGGCTCGCGCCGAGCAGCGCCTCGACCCCGGCATGCACCGTGCGGCCGACGTTGGCCGACAGGCTGGTGCCGGGCGCCTTCGGGTCGTCGCGCGACAGGATCTCGTCGCGCAACCAGGCGTGGTAGACCGCCAGGTCCCAGCGGACCCGGTGCCGTCCGACGGCCTCGCTGCCGCGGGTGCCCAGCTCCAGCACGGTGCCGTGCATCGCGTCCAGCGTGGCCTGGTTGCCGCGCACGTCGTCTTCCAGCTCGTAGAGCGTGGGCGCCTCGTACAGGCGGCTCAGGTTGGCGAACAGCTGGCTGTCCGGCGTCAGCTGCCGGATCAGGCCGACGCGCGGGTTCAGGCTGTCGTAGCGGCCCGTCGGGTCGCGCAGCGCGCCGCTGGCCGCATCGGTGTTGCGGATCCGGCGGCTGCCGCTCACCGCCTGCGCGCCATAGACCGCCGTCCAGCCGGGGGCGAACTGCCAGCGGTCGAGCACGAAGGCCTCGGTGTTGTCGGCCGCGTTGTCGACGCGGGTCGACAGCGTGCGGGCACCGCCGGGCACGTAGGCGAAGTTGCCGCCCGTCACGGTGGTGGTGCCCACGTTCAGCCCGGCCAGCAGCTCGTGCGCGCCGAGGCGGCGCTGGTAGCGCAGCATGCCGCCGAGGTTGCGCTGCTCGGTGTCGATCAGCAGGCTGAAGAAGGGCGGCGCATAGACGATCGGGTGCTCGAGCCGCTGCACCTCGTAGGACAGGCCCGCGCTCACGCTGGCGCCGTCGCCCAGGTCCCATCGGGTCTTGTTGGCCAGCCGCGCCGTGCGCACGTTGTACTGGTAGTCGCCGGCGAGCGCGGCGGCCTGCGCGCGGCGCGGATCGGCGGCGAACTCGGCGCGGGTCAGCGCGCCGGGCAGCTGCTGGTCGTTGTCGATGGCGCTGGCGTAGAAGCGCGTGCTGGCGCCTGCGCCGAGCTGCCAGCCGGCGTTGGCGTGCAGCCCCATGCGGCGCTGCCGGAGGTGCTCGCGGTAGCCGTCGCTGCGCCGGCCTTCGACGCTGACGAGGCCGTCGACGTCGCCGGCCACGGCGCCGACGGTCGCGCGGGCCTGCCGCTCGCCGAAGCGGCCGGCGCCCAGCAGCACCTCGTTCGGCGCGCCGTCGCGGGCGGTGGGCGAGATGAAGTCGATCGCGCCGCCGAGCGTGCTCGCGCCATAGGCCAGCGCGTTCGCGCCGCGCGCCACCACGATGTGGCGGGCGGACAGCGGATCGACGTCGCGGTTGTGGTTGTTGCCGTCGGCCGCGGTCACCGGCAGGCCGTCCTGCAGCAGCTTGATGCCATTGCCGTCGTAGTTGGTGGCGTCCAGGTTGGAGCCGCGGCTGGACAGGAAGGAGCCGTCGCCGGTCACGCCGCTGGCCGCCCAGACGCCGGGCACGTAGCGCAGCATGTCGGTCAGCGTGGCGACGCTGCGCTGGCGCAGCGATTCGCCGTCGACCAGCGTGACGGCGCCCGGCGTGGCGGCCTGCTCGGCCGCCAGCGCGCGCTGCGCCTCGTCGCCGACGCCGCGGCCGGTGACGACGACTTTCTGCAGCTGGGTCTGCGCGGGCGGCGCGCTGCGCCCGGCGGCGGCGGCAGAGGCTGAGTCAGCCGCCGGAACGGCGGCGGGGGGCGCCGCCGCGGGCGGGGCCGGCGGCGCGGTCTGGGCCCGTGCGAGCGCACAGGGGAGGAGGGCGAGCGCGGCGAAGGCCGCGCGGGTCAGGCGAGTCATGGGAAAGGTCCGTCAGGGGCAGGGGCCACGACGCGGACGGCCCGCGGGCTCGTCCGGTCGTCCGTGCGCGACCGCGCCACCGCGCGCCGGCGAGGCCGGGCGGGGGCGCGACGCGTGGGCGCCAGCGGGTGGCGCGGGGCCGTCGGGCGACGCCGGGCAGCCGGCGTCCGCGGCCCTCAGGCGCGCGCGGGCGGCCCCTGGGACGGGGGCGTGGGGGCTTGCGCCCGCGCACGCGGCACCGGCCGCTCGCGCGGCGGCGGCTCGAGACCCGCGTCCCGCAGCACGACGGTGCTGGCGGCCGCCGCCGGCGGCGGCAAGGTGGCCCCGAGCGCGCACAGCGGCGCGCAATCGACCATGCGGCCGGTGCCGAGGCTGTCACCGCCCAGGGCGTCGCGGATCTCCGGCGGAAGCGCCGCCAGCACGGCCTGGGCGCGCGCGGGATCGCCGCACCAGGCCCCGGCCACCGCATCGCCACGGTTCATCGCCGCGGCATGCACGACCGGCAGCCACAGCTGCGCGACCAGGGCCCAGAGGACCAGGAAGGACGGCAGGCGGGCGGCGGCGAGGCGCATGGAGACCAAAATTCTAGACGGCCCCTCGGCACCGCCCTGCCCGCACCGGCGCGCCGGCGCGCTCAGGCGACCCAGGGCCGGATGCGCTGCACCGCGTTCGCCACGTAGGCCGCCTTCTCGCCGACCGGCGCCACGTAGTGCAGCGCGGCCTCGGCGGCCTCCCAGCCCTGGGTGCGGGCGATGATCCAGGCCGCCAGGTAGGGCGACGCGAAGCAGCCGCCGGCCGTGGCCACGTTGCCGCGCGCGAAGAAGGGCTGGTCCAGCACCTCGACGCCGGCGGCCTGGACCCAGGGCTTGGTGCTCAGGTCGGTGCAGGCCGGCACGCCGTCCACCAGGCCCAGCCGCGCCAGCACCAGCGTGCCGGAGCATTGCGCGGCGATCAGCTGCCGCGCCGGGTCGAGCCGGATGCGCGCCATCAGCGCGTCGGACGCCACCACCTCGCGCGTCTGCATCCCGCTGCCGACGATCACCGCGTCGGCCGACGCCGCCTCCTCCAGCGTCGACTGGGCCTCGACCGTGACGCCGTTCATCGAGGTCACGCGCGGCTCGGGGCAGCAGATCGTCACCCGCCAGCCGGGGGCCTTGATGCGGTTCAGCACCCCGAGCGCGATGAAGGAATCGAGCTCGTTGAAGCCCTGGAAGGTGAGGATGGCGATGTGCATCCCGGCATTGTGGGGCGCGCCCGGCCGGCGCGCAGCAGCGTCGCCGTGCAGGCGGGCGGCCGGCGTCACCGTGCAGCGCCGGCGGCCGGCTTCACCGTCAGGCCCGGTGCGGCGCGACGACGCCGTCAGGCCCCGGGCGGCGCCGGCAGCGGCGGCGGATCCGCCAGCTGCCGCACCATGTGCACCTTGCCCCGGTAGCCCTGCGGCGTCGCGATGGCCAGCGGCTCGGTGCCGAACACCGTGAAGCCGGCGCCGCGGTACAGCGCCAGCGCCGGCGCATTGCCCTCGGTGACCGTCAGCGTGACGAGGAAGACGCCGGGTCGCGCCGCGGCCTCGTCGAGCGCCGCCTGCAGCAGCCGCCGCCCGAGGCCCTGGCCGCGCGCCGCCTCGCGGACGAACATGCCGATCACCAGCGCCTTGTGCCGCGTCTTGGGCTTGGCCGAGAACTCGACGCTGACGGTGCCGACGAGGCGGCCGGCGTCGTCGAAGGCACCGAAGGCCCGGCCCAGCCCGGCCGGGTCCGCGACCCGCTGCAGCCACCAGGCCTCCGGCGCCGCCGCCCGCTCCTCGGCGGTGGACGTGAAGGCGTCGGCGGCCGCGGCATAGGCGTGCAGCATCAGCGGCTGGTAGGCCGGGAGGTCGGCGGCCGTCAGGGGGGCGATGTGCATGGCGTGCGAGCGAAAGGACAGGGATCCGTCGGCATCGTGGCGGCCGGCGACCGTGCGGGTGCGAGTCTCGGCTTACTCATCCAGGAAGCGCCAGGTGTCCGCGCCATCGAAGCGGCGCACGCGCACCGCGGCCACCAGGGCCGGGTCGAAGTTGGCGAGGTGGACGCCGTGCTTCACGCCCGGGGTGATCTCCAGCGGCTCCCAGTGCGTGACGCAGCCGCAGTGCCGGCAGCGCACGGTGCGCAGCGTCCGGTCGCCCCAGACATAGGCGGCGGTCTCCTCGGGGTGCCCCGTGATCTGCACGCTGCCGAAGGGGAAGTAGACCCAGGGCCCACCGATGCGGCGGCACAAGGAGCAGTTGCAGGCAGTGGCAACGGTCGGCGTCGACGGCAGCGTCAGCCGCACCGCGCCGCAGTGGCAGGCGCCTTCGTGCATCGGTGCTCTCCGGCGGTTGGCCTGGGCCGTTCAGGCGAACACCGCCTCGTCGACCGGTACGGCGGCGTTGCGGCGGCCCGGGTAGGACAGCCAGCGCATCGCCACGTTGAGGTCGTCGACGACGCTGCGCGCCTCGACGACGCGGCCCGGCTCGAGCACCATGTCCTCGGTGGTGTGGGCGTCGCTGAGCAGGGTCAGGTCGTAGCCGCGGTCCAGCGCACCGTAGGCGGTGGCGCGGATGCACCAGTTGGTCGCGGCCCCCGCGAGCAGCAGGTGCGCCGCGCCGAGGCGGTCGAGCTCGGCCACCAGCCCGGTGTCCTCGAAGGCCGAGTTGTGGCGCTTGGGGATGGTGCACTCCTGCGGCGCCGGCACGAGTTCCGGCACCCACTGCCAGCCCGGCGAGCCGGGGCGCAGGCCGTCGTCGTCGGCATGCTGCACCCAGACCACCGGCACGCCCGCGTCGCGGGCGCGCACGACGGCCTGCGCCACCTTCGCGACGACCTGGTCACGGTTCCAGGCCTGGGCGACCACGCCGACCTGGACGTCGACGACGAGCAGCACGGCGGACGATCCGGGGCGGGTGGGCATGGGATGTCTCCTGGGCTGGGGCGGGAGGGTATAGCCCGCGGGGGGGCCAGCCATCAGATCGTAGCCGCTCCGCCGATCCCCGCCATGCGCGACGCGTCGACCAGGCTCCCGACGAAGCGGCCGATGAGCGCCCCCGGAGAACTTGTCGTCGTAGTGCGAATGCACTACATTGAACCCATGAAGACTGCCGTGATCCCGCAAGTCCGCGTCGATTCCCAGCTCCGTGCGGACCTGGATTCGGTGCTGCTGCCAGGCGAGACGCTGACGGAGTTCGTCGAAGCCTCCGTGCGTCGCGCCGTGGAGTTCCGTCGAGTGCAGACGGACTTTGCCGCGCGTTGCGACGCCTCGCTCGCGAGCTATGAACGCACGGGTCGATCCGTCGGCTCGGATGCCGTCCTGTCGAAGCTGGAAGCCAAGGTCGCGGCACGGGTCGAACAGTTGCGTCGATGAGGTTCAGGGTCGAGTTCACCCCGGAGGCCGAGGCGGACCTGGATCGACTGTTCGACGTCCTGCTCGAGCGCGCACAGACGCCGGAAGACGCGCTGCGCGCCTTCGAAGCGGTCGAGGCGCTCCACGTGGCTGCCGACGGCCACCTGTCCACCTCGCCCTACAGCTATCGCAAGGTCGGCCCCAGGCCCACGCTGCGCGAACTCATCGTTCCGTTCGGCTCGACCGGGTACGTCCTTCGCTTCGACATCCGCACGCCGGAACTCGTGCTCGTCATCGGCGCCCGTCACCAGCGCGAGGACGACTTCCACTGAAGCGCCCGCCGCAGGCCGGCGCCCCTGGTCAGCCCCCCGGCACGAACAGCGCCGCCGCCCCGGTGAAGGTGACGAAGGCCGCGACCGTGCTCGCGAGGATGATGCGGGCGATGCGGCCGTTGTCGGCGCCGTAGCGCTCGGCGAGCATCGAGACGTTGCTGGCGCTGGGCAGCGCGGCGACGAGCACGATGACGGTCAGGCCGAAGGCCGAGACCTCGGCGCCGGCGGCCCGGGCCAGGATGCCGAGCGCGAGCACCAGCAGCGGGTGCAGCAGCAGCTTCAGCGCGGCCACGGGCAGGTAGCGGCCGGGCGGCGTGCGGCCGTGGGCGTGGGCGCCGGCGCGCCAGAGCACGGCGCCGATCGTGAACAGGGCCACCGGCGAGGCGGCGTCGGCCAGCATGCGGACGATGTCGCCGGCGGCGCCAGGCAGGCCGACGCCGGCGACCGAGGCCGCGGCACCGAGCAGGATGGCCCAGGGCAGCGGGTTGGCGAGCGCGCCGCGCAGCGAGCGCAGCGCGGCGGCGCGGGCCCCGCCGGCGCCGCCGCCCTCGTGCCAGCCGTCGTCGCCGGCGCGTTCGCGCGGCAGCGCCTCGGCGAGCGCGATGCACAGCGTGCTGGTGATGATCAGGTCGATCAGGATCGTCGCGATGGCCGGCCCGGCGGCGGCCGGGCCGATCAGCGCCACCAGCAGCGGCACGCCCATGAAGCCGGTGTTCGGGAAGGCGGCCACGAGCGCGCCGAAGCCGGCGTCGCGCAGGCTGACGCCGGCCGCGCCGGGGCTGCGGGCCCAGGTCAGCGCGATGCTCAGCGCCACCATCAGCAGCGCCGCGGCCAGGTAGATGCCGGCGAGCACGGGGTCGAACAGGCGCTCGGGTGGCAGTTGCTGGCCGAAGCGGAACAGCATGCACGGCAGCGCGAAGAACAGCACGAAGGCGTTCAGGCCGGGAATGGCCGACGCGGGCAGCGCGCCCTGGCGGGCGGCCAGGTAGCCGCAGAGGACGAGGCCGAAGAACGGCAGGGTGACGGAGACGATCGGCGGCATGCGGGCGGCAGTATCGCAGCGCGGCGGGCGCGGCGCCGGGGCCGGCTCGCGCCAGCCCGCACAATCGGCCCCCGCCGCCCTGGCCCCTCCCCCCGCCGGTCCCCGAGCCCCTTGCTGCGCCCGTCCCGCCACCCCGCCCCGTGAACGCCCCCGCGACCCTGAACCCCGCCCAGATGCAGGCGGTGCACCACCTCGACGGCCCCTGCCTCGTGCTGGCCGGCGCCGGCTCGGGCAAGACGCGGGTCATCACGCACAAGATCGCCCGGCTGCTGCAGGCGGGGCTGGCGCCGGCGCAGATCGCGGCGATCACCTTCACCAACAAGGCCGCGGCCGAGATGCGCGAGCGGGCGAAGGCGCTGATCGGGCCGCGCGCAGCGAAGCACCTGGTGATCGCCACCTTCCACTCCCTGGGCGTGCGGCTGCTGCGCGAGGACGGCGCGGCGCTGGGGCTGAAGCCGCAGTTCAGCATCTTCGACGCCGACGACGTGCTGGGCCTGCTGAAGGAGGCCGGCGCCACCACCGACGCGGCGCTGGCGCGCCGCTGGCAGTGGACGATCAGCCTCTGGAAGAACCAGGGCCTGAATGCCGAGCGTGCCGCGGCCGCGGCACGCCACGACGACGAGCGCGTCGCGGCCCGCGTGATGCAGCGCTACGAGGAACGGCTGGCGGCCTACCAGGCGGTCGACTTCGACGACCTGATCGGCCTGCCGCTGAAGCTGCTCGAGCGCGAGGCCGCGGTGCGCGCCAAGTGGCAGCAGGCGCTGCGCCACGTGCTGGTGGACGAGTACCAGGACACCAACGCCACCCAGTACGAGCTGCTGAAGCTGCTGGTCGGTGAGCGCGCGCACTTCACCGCGGTCGGCGACGACGACCAGAGCATCTACGGCTGGCGCGGCGCCACGATCGAGAACCTGCGCCGGCTGCCGCAGGACTTCCCGCAGCTCACCGTGATCCCGCTGGAACAGAACTACCGCTCGACCGGCCGCATCCTGCAGGCCGCGAATGCGGTGATCGGCCACAACCCGAAGCTGTTCGAGAAGAAGCTGTGGAGCGACCTCGGCGACGGCGAGCCGGTGCACCTCGTGGAGTGCGACGGCGAGGAGCACGAGGCCGAGCGCGCGGTGGCCTTCGTGCAGAGCCGGCGCGCGGCCGGCGCGGCGCTGCGCGACTTCGCGATCCTCTACCGCGCCAACCACCAGGCCAAGTCCTTCGAGAAGGCGCTGCGCCGCGCCAACCTGCCCTACAAGGTGTCGGGCGGGCAGAGCTTCTTCGACCGCGCCGAGATCAAGGACCTGTGCGCCTGGCTGCGCCTGCTGGTCAACCCCGACGACGACCCCGCCTTCCTGCGCGCGGTGGCCACGCCGAAGCGCGGCATCGGGCACCAGACGCTGACCTCGCTCGGCGAGTTCGCGTCGAAATGGAAGACCAGCCTCTACGAGGCGCTGTTCGCCGAGAGCCTGGCCACGCAGCTGAGCGCACGCGCGCTCGGCTCGCTGCACGAGTTCGGCCGCTACGTGAACGAGCTGGAGCACCAGGCGCGGCAGACCGTGGGCCACGAGGACGCGAAGGCGCTGCTGCTGCAGTGGCTGAAGGACATCGGCTACGAGCAGCACCTGCTGGACGGCGAGGACAACGAGAAGGTTGCCGCCGCGCGCTGGGGCAACGTGCTCGACTTCGTCGACTGGATCGCCAAGCGCTGCGGCGGCGAGATCGAGAACGACGGCGGCCTGACGGTCGAGACCGAGAAGAAGAGCGTGCTCGAGGTGGCGCAGACGATCAGCGTGATCATCAGCCTGGCCGAGCGCGGCGACGACCAGGACGTGGTCACGCTCAGCACGCTGCACGCGTCCAAGGGCCTGGAGTGGCCGCACGTGATGCTGGCCGGCGTCAACGAGGGCCTGCTGCCCTTCAAGGCCGACGACGACGACATGACGCCGCAGCGCCTGGAGGAGGAGCGGCGGCTGATGTACGTGGGCATCACGCGCGCGCGGCTGACGCTGCAGGTGAGCGTGCTGCGCCGGCGCAAGAAGGGCCGCGACACGGTGCCGGGCGTGCCGAGCCGCTTCGTCGCCGAGATGAAGCTGCACGAGGCCGGCGCGAAGCTGGACCCGCGCGAGAAGCTGAAGGCGCTGCGCGAGGCGGCCGCGCGCCGTGCGGCGGCGGCCCCGCCGCCGGCCCCCTAGGGCCGGCGCAGAGACCGGCAGGCCGTCAGGCCCGCAGCACCAGCAGCGGCGCGCGTGGCAGCGGCGCCGCGCGGACGCAGTTGCGCCCGGCCGCCTTCGCCTCGTAGCAGGCCTCGTCGGCCACGCGCAGCCAGTGCGCCACGCCGGCGATCTGCGGATGCAGCGAGGCCACGCCCAGGCTGGCGCTGAGCTGCAGCTGGCGGCCGTCCCAGGGCAGCGCGATGCCGGCCAGCGCGGCGCGCACGTCCTCGGCCAGCTGCACCGCGGCCTCGGGCGGGCAGTGTTCCAGCACCAGCGCGAACTCGTCGCCGCCCAGGCGCACCGCCAGGTCGCGGGTGCGGATGCGTGCCCGCAGCACGTCGGCCACCGCGCACAGCATCGCGTCGCCGGCCGCATGGCCGGCGCCGTCGTTGATCGGCTTGAAACGGTCGAGGTCGACCATCACCAGCGCCGCCGGCAGCGTGCCCGGCAGGCCGTCCAGCACGCGCTGCAGCCGCTGCTCGAGGCGCTGGCGGTTGGCCAGGCCGGTCAGCGCGTCGTGGTGGGCGGACCACTCGAGGCGGGCCCGCGTCGCGACCTGCTCGCTGACATCGGTGACCGTCCAGATGGTGCCGGCCTCGTCGTCGCCGGGGTCGACCGGGCGGCCGCGCAGGTGGGCCCAGAAGCGGGTGCCGTCGCCGCGGCGCATCGGCACGTCGCCGACGTAAGGCTCGCCGGCCGCGAACGCGGCGCGCACCTTCGGGCCGAGCGCGGCGTAGTCGGCGGCCGAGTCGTAGATCATCACCGAGCGCTGCCCGAGCAGTTCTTCCTCGCGGCGCCCGAGCAGGCGGCAGAACTCCGCGCTGACCAGCTCGAAGCGCTGCGCCCGCGTGAACGCGATGCCGACCGGTGCATTGCCCATCACCGAGCCCAGCTTGCCGAGCAGGCTGGCGTTGGCCTGCTCGAGCCGCGCGCGCTCGGTGCCGACGCGCCGCAGCACCGCGGCCAGGCTGCCGATCTCGCCGCCAGCCTCGGGCCAGCCCTGGGCGGGGTCGTTGTGCGGGTCGAACAGGTGCTCGGCGCGGTCGGTGAGGCGCCGCAGCGGCCGCAGCACCCACCACAGCCCGGCCAGCGTGGCAAGGCCGCAGGCGGCCACCAGCACGGCCGCCCAGCCGAGCGCCTGGCGGCGCGCGGCATGCAGCGGCTCGAGCAGCCCCGCCTCGTCGACGGCACGCCAGACCAGCCAGTCGGGCCCGGCCACCCCGCCCACCGCGACCACCTCGCCGCGCTCGGCCAGCATCAGGCCGGCCGGCTCGACCGGGCTGCCCACGGCGCGCCAGCGCTCGAGCGCGCCGGCTAGCCGCGGCTCGGTGGCCAGCGAGGCCATCACCAGCGAACGGTTCGGGTGGGCGAGGATCAGGCCGTCGGCATCGGTGACGACGCGCAGCACGTCGCCGGCCACGTCGGTGTCCACCGTCGGCACCAGCAGCTCGCGCTGGGCCAGGTTGATGCCGCCCACCAGCATGCCGTAGACCGCGCCGCCGTGCAGCAGCGGCTGCGCGAACAGCAGCGTCGGCGCGCCGTCCAGCCTGGACGGCACCGCCCCCGAGATGACCGCCCGGCGCTCGCGCAGCGCGCGCGTGAAGTAGTCGCGGTCGGACAGCCGCAGCGGGGGCTGCATCAGGCCGCGCGCACCGATCGCCATGCGCACCTGGCCGCCGGTGTCCGCCACGAAGACCATGTTGAACAGCTCGCCGAGCAAGGGCTGGCCAAGCAGCAGCCGGCCCAGCGCGGCCTCGTCGCCCAGCACCGCGGGATCGAACTGGCTGGAGGCCAGCGCGAGCGCGCGCTGCAACGCCACCACGCGGCGCGACAGCCCCTGGGCGGCGCGCACCGCCTCGCCGAGCTCGCGCTCGCGCACCAGCGCGAGCGTGTCGCGCTCGGCCTGGCGCACCAGCAGCAGCGTGGTGGCCCCGATGCCGACCACCAGCGCCAGCACCACGCCGAGCGCGACGCGCAGCTTCAGCGAGCCGAGGGCGGCGCGCAGGCGGGCGAATGGTGGCGGGAGGTCGGACACGGTGAACGGCGACAGGCGGAGCCGGGCATCCCGGACTTATCGGCCGGCGGCGCCTGCACTTGACGCGCGGCGACGCGGCGCGCACCGCGGCCGGCTCACCGCGGCCCCCCGAGTTCGCGCCGGAGGCGATCGCGGTCGATGCCATCGGCGAGGGCCAGCAGGCGCTCCGTGAAGTCCGCCGCGTCGCGCGCCGGCTCGGCGGCCTTCTTCACCAGCACGCGGGCGATCGGGCCGAGCTGCGCGCTGAGCACGCGCACGGCATGCGCCTTCAGCGCCTCGTCCACCGGGGGGCCGGCGGCGGGCGCGCCGCCCGGGCCGCCGGCGGCGCTGCCGAGCGTGGTGCGGGTGGCGGTGGTGGCGCTGCGGGTCAGCGCGGTCGCCGTGGTGCCGCCTTCGAGCCGCGCGGCGAAGCGGGCGCGCTCCGCCTCCGACAGCGGCGTGGCCAGCGCCTGCACCAGCGTCGCCAGGTCGGTGGTCTGGCGCGCGGCCTGGCGCACCAGCACCTTGGCCATCGGCCCGACCACGGTCGCCAGCGCCTTCTCCACCGGCACCAGCTGTTCCACCGACCAGCCGGGCGGCGGCAGGCCGCTGGATGCCGCGGACGCGGACGAAGCGGCGCCTGTGGACAGCCCGCGGGCGCCGGTGGCGTCGCGCAGCGGCGCCGGCGCGGCCGCGCCGGGGACGCCGGGGCGCAGCGTCGCGCCGTCCGGCGGCGCGGCGGGCAGGCGCTGGATCAGCGAGGGCAGGTCCATGGTGCCGGCCATCTCCTCGCTGATCGCCGCGCGCCGGGCGGCCAGCGCGCGCCGGAATTCGGCGGCCGACGCGTAGCGGTCGGCCGGCGCGCGCGCCAGCGCGCGGGCGAGGATGGCGTCGTAGGCCGCGCCGCGGCCATGGCCCTCGACCTGGCTCGGCGGCACCGGGTCGGTCGTCATCACCTTGAACATCACCGAGGCGGCCGCGCCCTCGAAGGGCTTGCGCCCGGTGACCATGCGGTACAGCAACACGCCGGCGGCATAGAGGTCGGCGCGCTGGTCCACGCCCTCGCCGGAGTACTGCTCGGGCGCCATGTAGCCGGGCGTGCCGATCTGCGCGTTCACCAGCGTCAGGCCGGCGTTCTCGATGCGGGCGATGCCGAAGTCGGTGACCTTGATGCGGCCGCTGGCGGTCACGATCAGGTTCGCCGGCTTGATGTCGCGGTGCCAGACGCCGGCCTCGTGCGCATGGCCGAGCGCATCCAGCAGCTGGTCCATCACGCGCAGCAGCTCGGGCTCGGGCAGCGGCGGGCTCTCGGCCAGCAGCTCCGACAGCGTGCGCCCCTCGACGTACTCCATCGCGATGTAGGCCGTGCCCGCATCCTCGCCGTACTCGTAGATCGCGACGATGCCCGGGTGGGTGATGCGGCCGACCGCGCGCGCCTCGTTGCGAAAGCGCGCGGCCATGCCGTCGCTGGCGTCGTAGGGCAGCGAGCCGACGTCGTCGACCAGCAGCTCGCGGCGCACCGTCTTCAGCGCGACGGTGCGGCCGATGTCCGGGTCGAAGGCACGGTAGACCACGCCCATCGCGCCCTCGCCGATCACCGCGGTGATCGGGTACTTGCCGAGCTGGGTGGGGTGGCTCATCGGGCGGCGCGGCCGGGCTTCAGGATTCGAGCATCTTCATCGCATGGACCAGGCTCTTGCGCATCCGGCCGAAGGACTCGGCCAGCACGCCGATCTCGTCCTTCGAGCGCACCTCGAACTCCGGCGCATCGAGCTCGCCCAGGCTGACCCGGTCGGACAGCGCCGCCAGGCGCCGCACCGGCTGCAGCACCAGCTTGTAGAGCATCAGGTTCAGCGCCAGGCCGATCAGCAGGAAGACGCCGGCCAGCATCGCCATCACCACCGCGAAGGCCTTGTCGGCGCGCGCCAGCGGCAACGTCATCGGCACCGAGACGACCTGGGCGCCGACGGTCTCGTTCAGGCTCCAGCCGAAGCCGTTGCCGGGGCCGTACTTCTCGACCAGCGGCTGCGGCGCGGCCGCCGGTGTGCTGTGGCACTGCAGGCAGGCCGGGTTGGTGATCTTGATCGGCCGGGCGATGTAGAGCGCCGGGCCGCCGGGCGTCTCGCGGGTGCCGATGAACTCCTTCACGTCCCCGCCGCGGCGGAAGCGCTGGATCACGTCCTCCTCCCAGTCCACCGCGCGGTCGCGCGGGTTGGTCGGGTTCAGCATCGCCGGCTTGTAGGTGTAGTCGGGGTAGGTCTTCTGCAGCGCGTTCAGTACCTCGAACGAGGAGTAGGCGGGCACCGACTGCGGCAGGAAGCTGTACTTCATCTGCGTGGCCAGCAGCGGTGCGATCTGCTGCGCGGTGTAGCTGCTGACCACCATCGCCTTCTCCATCAGCAGGCGAGCCCGGTCCAGCACCTCGGCCTCGGCCTCGCGCTGCAGCAGCGAGCGGGCGATCGTCCCGGAGACGGCCAGGCCGATCACGAAGACCAGCAGGAAGACCAGGTTGAACTTCAGCAGCAGGCGCATGGCGGAACTCCGGCGGGCACGGTGCGGCGGGCGGCCTCCTGCGGCGCGCCCCGGGGGCGGCGGGCGCGGCCCGCCGCGCGACGGCGTGCGAAGCCGTGCAGCTTACCGGACGCCGGCGCCGGCGGCCGGCGGCGTCACCGGGCGCGGCAGGTACTTTTCCGGGAAGAGCACACGGTCCCACTCCGGATGGGCGGCCATGTTCGCCACCAGCGCGTCGCGGAAGGCGCCCGGGCGCGCCAGCGGGCGCCAGCGGTTCATCAGCGCGCGGCGCAGCGAGGGCTCGCCGGCCAGCCAGTCGCGCGCCTCGGCGTACGCGATCTCGCCGGCCGGCTTCGGCGGCACGTCCCGGTCCTTGAACAGCGCCGCGCGCGACGGCAGCGTGTCGAGGAAGCCGCGCGGCAGGCCCTGCACGAAATCCGGCAGCGGGCGCGGCAGCACCGCCGCCGGCGTGGCACCCGTGCGCGAGAAGAACTCGCCGCCGCGCAGGCTGCGCGGGCTGCCGACCGCGCTGCCGCCCTCGCGCTCCTGCAGGCGCGACTCGCCCGCCTCGGCGAAGGCCTGCGCCCGGCTCGGGCCGAGCGCCACCACCACCGAGCCGCCGACGCCGGGCAGGTCGAAGGCCGGCGAGGCCAGCAGCGGCGGGCCGCCGGCGACCGGGCGGCTGCCGGGGGGCGCGCCGCTCAGCTTGGCCCAGCCGGCCAGCAGGTAGGCGCGCGCCTGGCTGCGGCCACGCTCGCCGACGAAGCGCGGCTCGATCAGCACGCGGGTCTCCGGCCCCAGGTCGAGCGCGGGGCCGTCGGCGAACTCCAGCCGCACGAGGCGCGCCTGCGGCCCGGTCTCGACGATGTCCAGCGGCTGCAGGCGCACGCCCTCGGCCAGATCGAAGCGCCCGGCACCGCGCAGCAGGCGGGCCGCGCCGTCGAGGATGGTGACGGTGGCACGCGGCGCAGCGCCGGCCTGGGCCGCGGCACCCGCGGCCGCGCCCAGCGCGAGCAGCCCGGCGGCGCCCGCCAGCCACCGGCGCCGGCCGCCGTCGGCGGGGGCGGCGCAGCGGCCGGGGGCGGCGCAGCGGCGGCGCATGCTCACATGCCCTTGAACAGGCCGGTGAAGCTGCGGCTGACCTCGAGCTTCTGCGGGTGGCCCTTCACCGAGACGATCTGCCGGCCGCGCAGGTCGCGGGTCACGCCCGCGATCGCCCGGGTATTGACCAGGGTGCTGCGGTGGATCTGCCAGAACTTCGTCATGTCCAGCTCCTCCAGCAGTTCCTTGATCGGCTTGCGGATCAGCGCCTCGGTGGTGGCGGTCTGCACCCGGGTGTACTTCTCGTCGGAGATGAAGAACAGCACCTCGTCGACCGGGATCATCTGGATCGTCGCGCCGACGTTGGCCTGGATCCATTCCAGCTTCGGCGGCGCCGCCGGGTTCAGCTGCACCGCCAGCTTCTGCAGCAGCTGCTGCAGCTCGGGCGTGTGGGCGGGCAGCGGCGCGCCACCGGCCGGCTCCTCGCCGGCAGCCGGGCCCGCCGCCGGGCCGCCGGCGCGGGCGGCCATGCGGCGCTTGACGCGCTGCACCGTGGTCAGCAGGCGCTCGCGCTCGGCCGGCTTCAGCACGTAGTCGACCACGCCCTGCTCGAAGGCCTCGACCGCGTACTGGTCGTAGGCGGTGATGAAGACGATCTCGCAGCCCGGCCAGTCGTCGCCCTGCGGCGATTCCTCGTGGGTGGGCAGCTGCGCGATCTGGCGCGCCGCGTCCACGCCGGTCAGGCCCGGCATGCGGATGTCGAGGAAGACGATGTCGGGGTGGTGCTGCTCGGTCAGCGCGACGGCCTCCAGCCCGTTGCGGGCCTCGGCCACGATCTCCAGCTCGGGCCACACCTCGCCGAGGCGGGCGCGCAGCTGGTCGCGCATCAGGCGTTCGTCGTCGGCGATCAGGGCGCGGATCATGTCGCCGATTGTGCCGGCTGCAGGCGCCCGGCGGTCAAGCGGCCGTCGGGCGGCGTGCGAGGGCGTGCGGCGCCGTTCAGCCGGCGATCAGCCGCCACAGCGCCCAGGCCAGCAGCAGCGGCAGCGCGAACGGCAGCAGCACCAGCGCCGCCAGCCCGAGCGCGCCGGCCAGCAGCGCCCCGCCCACCAGCAGCAGCAGGCCCAGCGGCAGCGCCAGCCCGAACAGCAGCACCAGCGGCAGCACCAGCAGCAGCGCTGCCGCCAGGACCAGACCGCCGACCAGCAGGCCCAGCGCGTCGACCGCGATCGAGACCCCGTCGCTGCCGACCTCCCACACCCGGGTCGTGCCGTCGAGGTCGAGCACCGCGCGCGCCGGCCCCGGCAGGTGCAGCGTGCCGACGAGCGCGCTGCCGGCCAGCAGGAAAAGCGCGCCCAGCAGCAGCGCGAGGGCCAGCCACGCGAGCGGGCGGCGCCGGCGGCGCCGCATCGGCGCCCCGGCGAAAACGGCAGGCGCGGCGCCCGCGGACGAGGGGGCAGGGTGGAGCGGCGTCATGCGGCAGCCTCGGCGTCGACGGAGTTGGACTGGTAGGGGACGGTGATGGTCACCGCGGTGCCGCCGCCGGGGTTCTCGGCCACCTTCAGGCTGGCCTTCGCGCCGTACAGCAGCTGCAGCCGCTCGCGGATATTCGACAGGCCGATGCCGGTGCCGGCGGTGGCGGCCTTGCCGAAGCCGAGGCCGGTGTCGGCCACGGTGACCGCGAGCTTGCCGTGCACGATCTCGGCCGCCACGGTCAGCCGGCCGCCCTCGGCCTTGGGCTCCAGGCCGTGCTTGATCGCGTTCTCGACCAGGCTCTGCAGCATCATCGGCGGGAACTCGGCCGACAGCAGGCCGTCGCTGACGCGGATCTCGGTGGCCAGGCGCTCCTCCATCCGCACCTTCAGGATCTCGAGGTAGGGACGGATCACCGCCAGCTCGCGGCCGAGGTCGCGCAGGCCGCCGCTGCCGGGGCTCACGTCGCGCATCGACGGCATGCTGGCGCGCAGCAGCGCGATCAGGTTCTTCTGCATCAGCGAGGCGCGCGCCGGGTCCACCTCGATCAGGTGGTCGATGCTGGCCAGGGTGTTGAACAGGAAGTGCGGCTCCACCTGGGCCTGCATCGCCGCCATCCGCGCCTCCACCACCTGGCGCTTGAGCGCCTCGCTCTCGGCCGTCTCGGTGGCGCGCGCGGCCTGCGCCTCGGCCTGGATGCGGCCCTTGTAGACGATCTTCAGCAGCGCCGAGGCCAGCACCCACAGCACGGTGAACTGCATCAGGAAGTCGCCGATGCCGATGCGGGTGGTGCGCGTGGTGATGCGCGGCTTGCCGCCGCGCTTCAGGTCGGCGATCGCCTGCTCGGCGTCGCGGCGCGCCTCCTCGGCGTCGCGCGCCGCCTGCTCGGCCTCGTCCTTGGCCTCGCGGATGGCCTGCTCCAGCTCGCGCTGCGCCTCCGCCACGGCCTCGCGGACGACCGCGTTGTCGACGGCGCCGGACGGCAGCCGGATCACGATGCCCTCCACCGCCGACGCGGCAGAGGCGGCCGCGGCGGCGGCGCCGCTGGCCTTCTCAGCGGCCTGCGACGCGGCGGACGCCGCGTCGGCCGCCGGCTTGGTGACGATGCGGATGCCGTCCTTGCCGATGCTGATGTCCACGCCGTCACCGCGCCGGGCCGGTGGCGACGGGGGGCTGCCGTCGGCGCCCGGGGGCGCCGGGGCCTTCGGCGGCTGCGGCAGCACGATCACGCGCGCCGGCGGCTCCTGCACCTGCTCGCGCACCCGCCAGGTCAGCGGCGGCATGTCGTGCAGGATGCCCACCACGGCCAGCAGCAGGATCGCCAGCACGAAGAAGCGCCGCCAGCTGATGCCCACCAGCCAGCCGGCATAGGCATGGAAGGCGTGCACCGCGGTGCTCGAGAAGCGCTGCCAGCGCCCGGGCCAGGGCGACGGCCCGCGGGCCGGGGGCGGCGTCGGCGGGCTCGGCGGCAGGGGCGGGGCGGACGTGACCATGGGGGCGGACTGTACGGGCAGCCCCCGGGCGCCGCGAGCGCCGCCGGACGCACCGCGCCGCGGCCGGGACAGGCTGCAGCCGGCGCCGACGGGCCGCGCGGTGACGGGCGCGCCCTGTGCCTCGCGCCAGGGGCCCCGCGGGCGCGTCAGCCGCCGGCCGCCGGCGGCTCCGGCCAGGGCCGCGAGGGTGGGCGCAACTGCTCCCAGGCGCGCGCCAGCTGCAGCACGCCGAGGTCGTCGTGGCGGGCACCGACGATCTGCAGCCCGATCGGCAGGCCGTCGGCGGTGTAGGCGGCGTTCACGCTGGCCGCCGGCTGCTCGCTCATGTTGAAGGGCAGCGTGAACGCGATGTGCTCGAAGGGCCGCGCCGGGTCGTCCGTCGGGCAGGGCAGCTCGGCCGCGAAGGCCGGCACCGGCGCGGTCGGCGAGAGCACCGCGTCGTAGGGCGCGCAGGCGGCCACCGCGGCCTCGCGCAGCGCACCCATCTGGCTGTAGCCGCGGAACACCTGCTCGCCGCTCAGCCCGGCGGCGCCGCGCGCCCAGTCGACGATGAAGGGCAGCACCCGGCCGCGCGTGGCCTCGTCGAGGGCGGCCAGGTCGAGCCACGCGCGCATGCGCCAGAAGGCGTCCATGCCGGCGGCCATCGCCGGCGTGACGAAGGGCGGCACCTCCTCGACGACCGCGCCCTGCGCCTCGAAGGCACGGGCGGCCGCCTGCACCGCCGCGCGCACCGCCGGCAGCACCGGCAGGCCGACCCCGGCGTCCAGCCACAGGCCCAGCCGCAGGCCACGCAGCGGGCGCTCCAGGCGCTGCCAGTCGATCGGCTGGTAGGGCAGGCTCATGGTGTCGCGCCGGTCCGGGCGGCTCAGCGGGCCCATCATCAGCGCGGCATCGGCCACCGTGCGCGTCATCGGCCCGGCGACGCGGCCCGCGTACGGCGGGTGGATCGGGATGCGGCCGAGGCTGGGCTTGAGCGCGACGATGCCGCACCAGCCGGCCGGCAGGCGCACCGATCCGCCGATGTCGGTGCCCAGGTGCAGCGGGCCGTAGCCGGCGGCCACGCCGGCCCCGGCGCCGGCGCTGCTGCCGCCGGGGTTCTTCGACAGGTCCCAGGGGTTGCGCGTCAGCCGGTGGAAGCTCGACAGGCCGGAGGACAGCATGCCGTAGTCGGGCATCGTGGTCTTGCCGAGGATCACCGCGCCGGCCTCGCGCAGCCGCGCGGCCGGCGGTGCGTCCTGCGCGGCCGGCACCAGGCGGGTGGCGGCCGTGCCCAGCGGCACCGGCACGCCGGCGGTGGCGATGTTCTCCTTCACCATCGTCGGCACGCCGTCCAGCGGGCCGCAGGGGGCGCCGGCCTGCCAGCGCGCCTCGGATGCCGCCGCCTGGGCCAGCGCGCCGTCGGCATCGAGCGCATAGGTGGCGGCGAGCACCGGCTCCCAGGCGGCGATGCGCGCCAGCACGGCGCGCGTCACCTCGACCGGGGACAGGCGGCGGGCGCGGTAGGCGTCGATCAGTTCGACGGCGCTCAGGTCGTGCAGGGCGGTCACGGGCTCTCCTCGGGGGTGGCGGCGCCGCCGGGGCGCTCAGGCGAGCGACGCGAGCGCGCGCTGGACGGCGGCCAGGTCCTGCGCGGTGCGTGCCGCCCAGTCGGCCAGCTGGTCCGCGCCGACCTTGCCCACGTTGAAGTAGGCCGCCTCGGGGTGCGCGAGGTAGAAGCCGCTGACGCTGGCGGCCGGCGTCATCGCCCAGTGCTCGGTCAGGCCCATGCCGATCTCGCCGGCCTGCAGCACGCGGAACATCTCGCCCTTCACGGTGTGGTCGGGGCAGGCGGGGTAGCCGGGCGCGGGCCGGATGCCGCGGTAGCGCTCGGCGACGAGGGCCGCGGTGTCCAGCGCCTCGTCCGGCGCATAGCCCCAGAACTCGGTGCGCACGCGCTGGTGCAGGCGCTCGGCGAAGGCCTCGGCCAGCCGGTCGGCCAGCGCCTTCAGCATGATCGCGCTGTAGTCGTCGAGGTCGTCGAGGAACTGCTTTTCCTTCTTCTCGGTGCCGATGCCGGCAGTCACCGCGAACAGCCCGACGTAGTCCGGCCGGCCGCTGCCCTTGGGCGCGACGAAGTCGGCCAGGCAGCGGTTCGGGCGGCGCACGCCGTCCACCACCGGCCGCTCGCTCTGCATGCGCAGGCCGTGCCAGGTCATCAGCACCTCGCGGCAGGACTCGTCGGCGTAGACCTCGATGTCGTCGTCGTTCACCGCATGCGCCGGGTACAGGCCGATCACGCCGTTGGCGGTCAGCCAGCGGCCCTCGATCAGGCGCTTGAGCATGCGCTGGCCGTCGCTGTGCACGCGGCGCGCCGACTCGCCGACGATCTCGTCGGTGAGGATGGCCGGGTAGGGGCCGGCCAGGTCCCAGGTCTGGAAGAAGGGCGCCCAGTCGATGCAGGCGGCGAGCTCCGCCAGGTCGTAGTTGCGGAACACCCGGCGGCCGATGAACTTCGGCTTCGGCGGCACGTAGCCCGCCCAGTCGATCGGCGTCTTGTTGGCGCGCGCCTCGGCCAGGCTCACCAGCGGCGTGGCCTTCTTGTTCGCATGCAGCTGGCGCACGCGCTCGTAGTCGGCATTCAGCTCGGCGACGTAGGCGCGCGCCTTCTCGTCGCTCAGCAGGTCGCTGCAGACATTCACGCTGCGGCTGGCGTCGGGCACGTAGACCACCGGCCCCTCGTAGTGCGGCGCGATCTTCACCGCGGTGTGCACGCGGCTGGTGGTGGCGCCGCCGATCAGCAGCGGGATCTTCTTCAGCCGGAACCACTCGTCGCGCTGCATCTCGGCCGCGACGTGCTGCATCTCCTCCAGGCTGGGCGTGATCAGGCCCGACAGGCCGATGATGTCGGCACCCTCGACCTTGGCCTTCGCGAGGATGTCCTGGCACGGGACCATCACGCCCATGTTGACGACCTCGAAGTTGTTGCACTGCAGCACGACGGTCACGATGTTCTTGCCGATGTCGTGCACGTCGCCCTTCACGGTGGCGATCACGATCTTGCCCTTGGGCCGCGCCTCGCCGCCGGCATCCACCAGCGCCTGCTTCTCGGCCTCGATGTAGGGCAGCAGGTGGGCCACCGCCTGCTTCATCACGCGCGCCGACTTGACCACCTGCGGCAGGAACATCTTGCCCTGGCCGAACAGGTCGCCGACGACGTTCATGCCGGCCATCAGCGGCCCCTCGATCACGTGCAGCGGCCGGCCGCCCTCGGCGCGGATGCGCTGGTAGACCTCCTCCGTGTCCTCGGTGATGAAGTCGTTGATGCCGTGCACCAGCGCGTGGCTGAGCCGCTCGTCGACCGGCTTCGTGCGCCACGCGAGCTTGGCCGAGTCGTCGCGCGCGGCGCCCTTGGCGGACTCCGCGACCTCGATGAGCCGCTCGCCGGCATCGGGCCGCCGGTTCAGCACCACGTCCTCCACCCGCTCGCGCAGCACCGGGTCCAGGTCGTCGTAGACGCCGACCATGCCGGCGTTCACGATGCCCATGTCCATGCCGGCGCGGATCGCGTGGTAGAGGAAAACGGTGTGGATCGCCTCGCGCACCGGGTCGTTGCCGCGGAAGCTGAAGCTCACGTTGCTGACGCCGCCGGACACCTTGGCCCCCGGCAGGTGCTGCTTGATCCAGCGCGTGGCCTCGATGAAGTCGACCGCGTAGTTGTCGTGCTCCTCGATGCCGGTGGCGATCGCGAAGATGTTCGGGTCGAAGATGATGTCCTCGGGCGGGAAATCGATCTCGTCGACCAGCAGCCGGTAGG
Organism: Pseudideonella sakaiensis; assembly: GCF_001293525.1. Taxonomy (GTDB): domain Bacteria; phylum Pseudomonadota; class Gammaproteobacteria; order Burkholderiales; family Burkholderiaceae_C; genus Ideonella_A; species Ideonella_A sakaiensis. Next base: position 29,987 of record NZ_BBYR01000013.1, read on the forward strand.
CGCGCTCGCAGATCTCGATCTTGCGGCGGTAGGTGTCGGCCTGGCCGGTCTCGTCGAAGGCCATCACCACGGCGGCCGCGCCATAGCGGCGGATCAGCCGGGCCTGGCGGCGGAACTCGGCCTCGCCTTCCTTCAGCGAGATGCTGTTGACGATGCCCTTGCCCTGGATGCACTTCAGGCCGGCCTCGATCACGCTCCACTTCGAGCTGTCGATCATGATCGGCACGCGGGCGATCTCCGGCTCGCTGGCGATCAGGTTCAGGAAGCGCACCATCGCCGCCTGGCTGTCCAGCATGGCCTCGTCCATGTTGATGTCGATCACCTGGGCGCCGTTCTCGACCTGCTGGCGCGCGACGCCGAGGGCCTGCTCGAACTGCCCGTTCAGGATCATCCGCGCGAAGGCCTTGGAGCCGGTGACGTTGGTGCGCTCGCCGATGTTGACGAACAGGCTGCCGGCGCCGATCTGCACCGGCTCCAGGCCGGACAGGCGCATCGGCGGCACCGCGGGCGCGGCGGACGAGGACGGGGCAGAATCAGGCATGGCGCGGACAGTCGAAAGGCGGCCGCGCCACTCACCGCGGCCGCTGGGGTCGGGTGAGCGCTGTTGGATGGACGACCCGAGCCTGGCGGTTCGCGGCGGGACGGGGTGCGTCCTGCCGGGGCCGTCGCAACGCTCCTCGGGTGGAAAGGATTGTAGGCCCCCGTGCCGTGTGAAGCGATGCGTTCCCGGGCCCGGCCCGGCGCCCGGGCGGGCTGAGCGGTGCAACTGGTGCCGCTGCCGCCGTCGGCGCTGCGCGTGGGCGCCGCCGTGCCCTGCGCGCTGCGCGACGCCCAGGGCCTGCTGCTGCTCGCCGCCGGCAGCCTGGTCGAGTCCGAGGCGATGCGCCAGCAGCTGCTGGCGCGCGGCGTGCACATCCTCTACGCCGACTCCGAGCGCTTCCAGCGCGCGCTGGCCGGGCGGCTGACGACGATGCTGCACCAGAACGTCTCGCTCGGGCGCATGGCGCGGGTCGAGGTCGACCTGCCCGCGTCCGCGCCTGCCACGCCGCTGACCGCGGCGGCGGCTGCGGCCGGGGCGGCAGCCGCGGGTCCCGCGGGCCCCGCCGCCATCGCTCCGCCGCCGCCCGCCACCGCCGCCGCACCGGCGCCCTGGCGCCGGCCGGCCGACCCGGTCGCGGCCTGGCAGGCGCTGGCGCTGCGCGCCGCCCCGCTGCTGCGCGAGCCGGCCGCGGGCGGCGACTACCCCGAGCGCCTGCGCCGGCTGGACCTGGACGCGCTGGACCTGCTGCAGTCCGACGTCGACCTCTCGCTGCTGGTGCTGGCCCAGCTGGCCGGCAGCGAGGCGGCCTACAGCGTGCTGCATGCGCTGTGGGTGGCGGCGATCGTCGAGCTGGCGGCGCGCGAGCTGCCGGACTGGCCGGCCGACTGGCGCCCGCCGCTGCGCTGCGCCGCGCTGACGATGAACCTCGCGATGACAACGCTGCAGGACCAGCTCAGCCAGCAGACCGGCGGCCTGCTGCCGCGCCAGCGCCTGCTGGTGCAGCAACACCCCCAGGCCGGCGCCGATCAGCTGCGCGCGCTCGGGGTCGACGATGCGCTGTGGCTGGCCGCGGTGGCCAGCCACCACGTGCAGGCGGCCGGGCCGCTGGCCGGGCGGCCGGAGGGCGAGCGCCTGGGCCGGCTGATCCAGCGTGCGGACGTCTACACGGCGCGGCTGAGCCCGCGCAAGGGCCGGCCGGCGCAATCGGCCACCGCCGCGGCGCGGGCGGCCTACCTCGGCGAGGACGGGGCGGCCGACGAGGCCGGCGCCGCGGTCGTCAAGGCCATGGGGCTGTACCCGCCCGGCTGCGCGGTGCAGCTGGCCAGCGGCGAGCTGGCGCTGGTGCTGCGGCGCGGCCCGCGGGCAGACGCGCCGCGGGTGGCCAGCCTGGTCGGCCGCAGCGGCAACCCGCTCGGCGACCCGGTGGTGCGCGACACGCGGGTGCGCGGGCAGGAGGTCAAGGCCGCGATCCCGGCGAAGGACCTGCGGGTGCGCATGGCGCTGCAGCGGCTGGTCGCAGCTGCCGGCGCGCCGGGGGAGCCGGGACGGGGGTGACCGGGCGAGCGGGCGCCGGGCCTTCGGTCTGCCGCCACGGGCTGCGAACCGCGACAGGCCGCGGCGCCGGTGGCCCCGGACGCGCTCAGGCGGCCATCAGGTCCTGGAACAGGCCGCCCTCGTGGCGGCAGCGCGGCTGGTAGCGGCCGACGCGGCGCGCGATCTCGGCGATGTGGGCCGGCGTCGTGCCGCAGCAGCCGCCGGCGATGTTCAGGAAGCCCGACTTCGCGAACTCCTCCACCAGGCTGCCCGTGATCTCCGGCGTCTCGTCGAAGCCGGTGTCGCTCATCGGGTTCGGCAGGCCGGCGTTCGGATAGCAGCTGATCCAGGTGTCGCCGGCCACCTTCGACAGCTCCTCGATGTAGGGCCGCATCAGCGTCGCGCCGAGCGCGCAGTTCAGCCCGACCGCCAGCGGGCGGGCGTGCCGCACGCTGTGCCAGAAGGCGCTCACCGTCTGGCCGGAGAGGATGCGGCCGGAGGCGTCGGTGACGGTGCCGGAGATGATCACCGGCAGGCGCTCGCCGGTCTCGTCCATCAGTTCGTCGAGCGCGAAGATCGCCGCCTTGGCGTTCAGCGTGTCGAAGATGGTCTCGACCAGGAACAGGTCGCAGCCGCCCTCCAGCAGGCCCTCGGCCTGCTCGCGGTAGGCCGCGCGCAGCGCGTCGAAGTCGATGTTGCGGGCCGCCGGGTCGTTCACGTCGGGGCTGATGCTGGCGGTGCGCGGCGTCGGGCCGAGGGCGCCGGCGACGAAGCGCGGCCGCTCGGGCGTGGACACCGCGTCGCAGGCGGCGCGCGCCAGCTGCGCCGCCACCACGTTCATCTCGCGGGCCAGGCCGGCCAGGTCGTAGTCCTCCTGCGCGATCGAGGTGGCGCCGAAGGTGTTGGTCTCGATGATGTCGGCGCCAGCCGCCAGGTACTGGTCGTGGATCTCGCGGATCACGTCCGGCCGCGTCAGCGGCAGCAGGTCGTTGTTGCCCTTGAGGTCCTTCGGGTGGTCGGAGAAACGGCTGCCGCGGAAGTCGGCCTCGCCGAGCCGGTAGCGCTGGATCATCGTGCCCATCGCCCCGTCGAGCACGGCGATGCGCTGCGAGAGGAGGGCCGGCAGCGCCGCCCCGCGGGTGTAGACGATCGGTTTCATGCCGGCATTCTGGCAGAGCGGGGCGCGGCCCTGGCGGCGGCGCGGTCGCCGCGCACCCGTGCGGGCCGGCCGCTCAGTGCAGCTCGGCCATCCGGGTGTCGCCGTACAGCGACTCGCGGAAGTCCATGTCCTTCGGCCCGATGTCGTTCATCGCCCACAGCGACAGCGTGCGCGCGGACATGGGCTTCGCGAACAGGTAGCCCTGCAGCTCGTCGCAGCCGAGCGCGCGCAGGATCGCGTACTGCTGCTCGGTCTCGACGCCCTCGGCGACGACCTTCAGCTGCAGCGCCTGCGCCAGCTTGATCACGGCATCGACGACGCGCTCGGCGTCCTCGTTGATGCCCAGGTCCTGCACGAAGCTGCGGTCGATCTTCAGCTCCTCGGCGGGCAGCTTGCGCAGGTAGGACAGGCTGGAGTAGCCGGTGCCGAAGTCGTCGATCGAGATGTGCACGCCGACCTGGGCAAGCCGGTCGAAGACCTTCATGGTCTCGACCGCGTCCTCCATCGCCACCGATTCGGTGATCTCGCAGGTCAGCAGCTTCGGGTTGATGTTGTAGCGCTGCAGCGCCTCGCCGATGCGCTCGGCCAGGTCGGCCTGGCGCAGCTGGTAGACGGACAGGTTGACCGCGACCCGCATCCGCAGCCCCTCGTCGCGCCAGGCGCGCGCCTGGCGGCAGGCCTCGTCGATCACCCAGTTGCCCAGCGGGTTGATCAGGCCGAAGCGCTCGGCGATCGGGATGAAGACGGCCGGGCTGATCATGCCGCGCGTCGGGTGGTGCCAGCGCATCAGCGCCTCGGCGCCGGTGATCTCGCCGCTCGGCGCGTGCACCTTCGGCTGGTAGTAGAGCTCCAGCTCGCGGTTGGCGAGCGCGCGCCGCAGATCGTTCAGCAGGTCGACCTGCTCGCGCGCGCCGGTGCTCATGCGCGGCTCGTAGAAGCAGTAGGTCGAGCCGCCCGCGCCCTTGGCGGCGTTCATCGCGGCGTCGGCATTGGCGAGCAGCTTGGCGGCGCCGCCGTCGTCGGGGTACATCGCCACGCCCATCGACGCCGTCAGCACCACCTCGCGGGTGTCGCGGCTCTCGATCTGGAAGGGCTGGTTCAGCAGCTCGAGCAGGGCCGCCGCGCGCTGGGCGACATCGCCGCGGCTCGGGTTGTCGACCACCAGCAGCAGGAACTCGTCCGCGCTCAGCCGCACCGGCAGGTCGCCCGGCCCGGCCACGCTGCCGAGCCGCGCCGCGACGGCACGCAGGATGCTGTCGCCGACCGGGTGGCCATAGGAATCGTTGATGGGCTTGAAGCCGTCGATGTCGATGTACAGCAGCGCGAGCCGCGTCTGCGCCACGTCCGCGAGGCGGCTGACCTCGTCCAGCCGCAGCTCGAAGGCGGCCCGGTTCGCGAGGCGGGTCAGTGGGTCGCGCTGCGACTGGTGGCGCAGCTCGGTCTTGGCCTGCGACAGCGACTCGCGGGTGTGCTCCTCCAGCCGCGACGAGACCAGCATCGCCAGCACGAACATCAGGGTGCCGACCGAGGCCAGCGAGACGATCGCCGACGACGGCAGCACGTCGCGGTAGGCCGAGCCGACCTGGCCCGTCAGCCCCGCGGCATTCATCACGCCCTCCTGGCTGACCAGCACCGCGATGCCCATCGACAGCGCCGAGACCATGTTCCAGGGCACGCGGGAGTCCGGCTGGTTGCGCCCGTAGAACCACAGGCCCAGGCCGAAGGTGGAGCCGCCGATGCCGGCCAGCAGCGCCTGCAGCAGGCCGGGACCGTCCCAGCTGAAGCCCGGCTGCAGCCCCATCGACAGCATCGCGACGAGCTGCGTGGCCACCAGCCCGAGGCCGACGCCGCCGGCGGCGCCGAGCACGCCCGTCAGCGTGATGTCGTGCTGGCCGACCGTGCGGAAGCCCGCCATGCCGACGCCGACGGCGGCCAGCCACGCGGAGAACACGCCCACCGGGTGGTAGCCCACCGGGTAGGGCAGCGATTCGAAGGACATGCTCAGCACGTGCACCGACCAGACGCCGGTGCCCCAGGCGAGGCCGGAGCCGAGCAGCCACTGGCGCCCTTCCGCCAGCTCCGCCGAGCGCATGCGCTTGCCCAGGTCGAGCGCGACGTAGGCCGACAGGCTCGCGATCAGCCCCGTCAGCAGCAGCCACGGGGCCAGTGAAGTCAGGGTGGGCGCCATCTCGGGCTTATCGGCAGCGGCTACGGCACGCTTGAGCGGAGGACTGCGTGACGGACTGCACGAAATGCACCCGGAAGCCGGTGCGATTCGCCCTCAGCCCGCCTTCACGAAGCCGACGGCGCGCTGGCGGCGCACCTCCGGCTTCACGCGGTGCTCGGACTCCAGCTGGGACAGGAACTCGTCCGGCGTGAAGTCCTCCCCCAGCAGCTCGACCTGGCGGCGCACCGCCGCGAAGTCGCCGGCGGCGAGCAGGTCCAGCCGCGACAGCCGCGCGCGCTGCTCCGCGTCCAGCGCCGCCGCGTCACCACCGAGCGCCTCGGCGACGAACATCCGCTCGCGCTGCGCCGCCGACAGCGGCAGGAAGCGGATCTTGAAGGTGAAGCGGCGCAGCGCGGCCTCGTCCAGGTCCTCGAACAGGTTGGTCGTGCAGATGAAGATGCCGGCGTAGCGCTCCATGCCCTGCAGCATCTCGTTGACCTCGCTGACCTCGTAGCTGCGCTCGGCCAGGCGGCGGCTGCGCAGGAAGCTGTCGGCCTCGTCGAGCAGCAGCACCGCCTGCTCGGCCTCGGCGTCCGCGAACATGCGCGCCATGTTCTGCTCGGTCTCGCCGACGTACTTGCTGACCAGGTCGCTGGCCTGGCGCACCATCAGGGGGCGCTGCAGGGCCTGCGCGAGGTGCTCGGCGAGCGCGGTCTTGCCGGTGCCCGGCGGGCCGTGGAAACACAGGCTGCCGTGGCTGCGCCGCTTCAGCGCCTCGATCACCTTCGGGATCGGGAAGCGGGATTCGGCATTCACGAGGCCGAGGTCGTAGGTGGTCACGACGCGCCGCACCGCCGGCGTGGCGCTGGTGCCGAGGGCCCGGTCGGCGTGGCCGAGCTGGCGCTCGATCAGCGCCTCGGCCCGTGCCGGCCCGTTCTCCCCGTCCGCCGCCAGGCGCGCGAAGCGCACCGCCGTGCGCACCTGGGCCGGCGTCAGCCCCCGCCGCTCTGCGAGCTTGGCAGCGAAGCCGGCGCTCACCTCGATGTCGCCGAGCGCGCGCCGGACCAGGGTCTCGCGGGCGCCGGGCGGCGGGCTCTTCAGCTCCAGGTGGTACTGGAAGCGGCGCCGGAAGGCCGGGTCGATCTGCTCGATGCGGTTGGTGGCCCAGATCACCGGCACCGGGTTGGTCTCGAGGATCTGGTTCACCCAGGCCTTGCCGCTGACGCTGCCGCTGGGCGTGCCGTCGCCGCTGCTGTCCAGCCGCGCCATGATCTGCGCGGTGTCGGTGGAGATCGGCGGGAACACGTCCTCCACCTCGTCGAACAGCAGCGCCACCTCGGCGCTGCCCTTCAGGAAGACCTGGCTGATCTGCAGCGAGCGGTAGCGGTCCCGGCCGGACAGCGAGTTGCCGTCGCGGTCGGCGTACTCCACCTCGTAGAGCGCGAGCCCGGCGGCCTGCGCGGCCACCTTCGCGAGCTCCGTCTTGCCGGTGCCCGGCGGCCCGTAGAGCAGCACGTTGACCCCGGCCGCCTTGCGCGCCACGGCGTTGCGCAGCAGCGCCGTCAGCACGGCCAGGTCCTCGGCGACGTAGTGGAAATCGCCGGGCTGCAGCTCGCTGCGGGTGGCCGGGCGGGTGAAGACGGCCATCAGGTCAGAGGGGCCGGCGTAGTCGCGCATCAGCACCGGCGGCAGCTGCTCGCTGACCTTCATCAGATCGGCCAGGTCCGTGATGTTGTGCTCGGAGATCAGGTTCTCGACCATGCCGATGCGCTCGAGCCGCGAGCCGGCGCGCAGCGCCTCGGCCACCTCGGCCTCGTTGACGCCGGCCACCTCGGCGATCGCCGCATAGGCCTCCTGGGCGTTGCTGACCTTGAACTCCACCAGCAGGCCGCGCAGGTCGCGCTGGTAGCGCGCCAGGGTGCCGTAGAGCAGCAGCGCCCGCTCGGCCGGGTTCAGCTGCAGCAGCCCGGCGAGTGCGTCGATGTTCTTCTCGACGCGGGTCGATTCCTTCTTCAGGCTGCGGTCCAGCCATTGGGCGGTCGCGCCGAGCACGGCCAGCAGGTCCTTCGGCGCGTCCTTGATGTACTCGTCGATGTAGAAGAAGAGCGTGCCTTCCTCGTAGGGCCCGCGCCACGCACCGTGGCGCTCCATGAAGGCGTCGGGCGACAGCGCGTCGTGGCCGCGCCAGGCCTCGTTGGCCCGGCAGCGCCCGCCGAGGAAGTCGCGCAGCCGCTGCAGCACCGTGGGCGGCCAGACGAGGTGGCGGCCGGTCAGCGACAGCAGGCTGTTCCAGTCCCGCCGCAGGTTGAAGCGGCCGGGCTGCCGCAGCGTCAGCGACAGCACGAAGTGCGAGCACATGCGGTCGAGCACCGGGGCTTCCCTCAGCCCCGGGGACAGGATCATGCGGCCTTCGTCGGTCGATTCGACGACCATGGCTCCTCCAGCGGCGGTGGCGCGGATGTCGACGGGCAAGCTCGGCCCGCCGGAGCATCTTGTCGCAGCGGCGCCGCCGAGGCAAGCCCGGACGCGGCCCGACCCTTCCGGTGGCGCGTGGTCGCGCCGCGGGCCCGGGCCTCCGCCGGCGCTCAGTGCATCACGACCGGGTGCTGCATCAGCGACGCGTAGCCGCCGATGTAGTCGTCGAAGTCGTCCTCCGACGGGCCGGCGGCGATCAGCGCCTGCACGCCCTCCTTGAACTGCTCCGCCATCACGCCCTCGAGGTAGATCTCCTTGCGCGCGAACTTGTCGACGATCTCGTAGCCGCCGCGCGGCAGCCCGTCCCCGGGCTGGGCGTCCGGCGCACCGGCCGGCACCGGCAGGTCGAATTCGACGACGGTGTAGTGGTCCGAGTTGTAGAGCATCTGCATGGGCGGTCTCCCTGCATCCGACGTGGGGAGCGCGACGCAATATTCAAGCCACGGCGCCATCCCGCGGCGAGAAGCCCCGGGGCACTGCCGCAGGCGCCGGCCGCGTCGCCGCTCACCCCGGCAGCCGCAGCAGCTCCAGCTCGTCGCCGTCCGGCGGGTTGCCGAGCTTGGCGCGCACCGGCAGGTGCTGGCGCGCCGGGTCCAGCCAGACCTCGGCCTGGGTGTCGTGCGGCTTGCGCGGCTCGCGCACCAGCTTGACGGCCGCGACGCTGCCGCCCGGTGTCGCGACCGCCTCCGGCCCGAGGCTGCGGAAGGTCCACACCGCGGCATCGCCCCGCGCGCCGACCAGGTAGATCACCACCCGCGCGCCCGGCCGGGCCAGGCGCGGGTTCGCCTCCAGGATGGCCGGCAGCTGCAGCATCCAGCTCAGGCGGTCCTGGGCGCCCGGCAGCAGCGGGTGCTCGACCGACGGGCCCGAGTAGCTGATCACCCCGCGCTCGCGCTGGAAGTTCGCCGCGCGGGTGCTGCCGCGCAGGCGCCGGTCGGTGAAGCGCTGCGGCGCCAGGCCGGCGGCGTCCAGCGTGCCCTCGCTGCGCTGCGTCATCAGCGTGAGGCCGATCGCGCTGGCCTCGAGCTGGGCCTCGTAGCGGGCCCCCGCACGCGCCGGGGCATCGACGCGCCAGGTCAGCACCCCGGTGCCGGAGACCATGCCGCGGCGCACCTGGTAGCGCAGGGTCTGCGACGGCGCGACGCGGGTCGCGTAGACGGGGATGTCCTCGCCCTCGAACGTGGCCGCGCCCGGCGGGCCGGAGGCCGCGGCGGGCGGGGGTGCCGCGTCGTCGCGGGCCGCGAGGCGCCAGACGCCGGGCGCCGGCGGGACCGGATCGGACGCCGAGGACGGCGCGGGATCGGACGGCGCAGCGGGCGCGGGATCGGATGCGGAGGCAGGCGCGGGCTCGCTCGCTGAGGCCGCCATGGGTTCGGTCGCCGGGGCGGCTGCCGGCGGGGCAGGGGCCGGCCCGGCCGTGGCCGTGGCCGTGGCCGTGGCCGGTCGGCCGCCCGGCCGCGCCTGCCGCGGCGGCGGCACGGGTTGCCGCGGCGGCACGGGTTGCGGCGGCAGCGCGGTGTCCTCGCTCCGGGCCGGCGCGAGCTGCCCGGCGTACCCCGCCGGGCGCCCGGCATCGACGACGGGGCCCGCCGGCTCGTACGGCGGCGGCGTCCCGGCCTGCGCGGGCACCCCGGCGGGCCCGGGCAGCCACTGCACCGCGGCGACGCCGGGCGCGGCCGCCTGCAGCGCCGCCCCGCGGCCCCAGGCCGCCAGCGGCAGGCCGGCCAGCAGCAGCGCGTGCAGCGCGAGCGCGCCGAGCGCCGCCGCGGCGAGCCCGCGACGCCGCGGCCGCGGCGGCCGGCCGGGCGCCGGCGCGTCGGCGGCGTCGCCCGTCGGCACGGCGGGCCGGGAACGAAGCGGCGCGGGAGCAGTCAGGAGACGGGGCATCGGGGGTGCGAGGCAGGAGGGAGAGGCGGACGACAATCGGCGCCACCGGGCCGGCGACGCGCCCCGGCCGCCCCGACCAGGCCCCGTCCCGACCCACCGACGACACGCCCCGATGAAACTCGCAAGCTACAAGGACGGATCCCGCGACGGCCAGCTGGTGGTCGTGTCGAGCGACCTGGGCCTGGCCCATTATGCGACCGGCATCGCGACCCGGCTCCAGCAGGTGCTGGACGACTGGAACTTCATGTCCCCCCTGTTGGAGGACCTGGCCCGCACGCTGGACCACGGCAAGGCACGCCATGCCTTCCCCTTCGAACCGGGCCGCTGCCTCGCGCCGCTGCCGCGCGGCGGCCCGTGGATCGCGCTGGAGGCCGCGCGGCCCGCGCCGGACGGGCTGCGGGCGCGCGGCGGCTTTGCGCCACGCCACGGTCCCGGCGTCGCCGACCTGGCTGGCGGGGGCGCGGACGCGCAGGCGCTGGACGTCGACACCCGCTGGGTGGTGGTGCCGGGCGAGCTGCCGGCCGGCGTGGGCGCCGACGCGGCGCTCGACGGCGTGCGCCTCGTGACGCTGGCCTGCGTGCTGCTGGACCGGCGCAGCGCGGCGGCGGGCGCCGACGCGGCGCCGCCCGACGCGGAGGACGAGCGGGGCGTGTGGTTCGCGCCGGTGCTGGCGACGCCGGAGGCGCTCGGCCCGGCCTGGCAGGGCGGGCGGCTGCAGGGCACGCTCGAGCTGCGGCACGGCGGGCAGCGCCTCGGCCGGCTGGTGCTGGACGGCAGCGGCGGCGGCCCGCTGCACGCCGGGCACGCGCTCGCGCACCTGGCGCGGCAGCGCGCGCTCGACGGCGGCCTGGTCGCGGGCCCGCCGCTGCGGGCGACCGAGCCCACCCAGGGCGCCGCCTCGCTGGCCGAGCGCCGGGGCCGCGAGGCGGCTGCCGACGGCGCCCCGCGCGGTGCCTGGCTGCAGCCCGGCGACACCTGGACGGTGCGCCTCCTCGACCGCGACGGGCAGGCGCCGCTCGGCATGGTCGAGCTGCGGCTCGGCGGCGAGCCGGCGGCGGGCGCCCCGGACGACGCTGCCGCCGCCGACGGCAGCGCAGCGCCCGCGGCCGCGGGCCTCGCGCGGGGCGGCCCAGGCGACACGCCGGCCGCGCGCCCGGGCACCGACGGCCCCTCGGACCCCGCGGCCTGACGCACCTTACCCGAGCCACCGCCCCCCCCCCGCCCATGCAGGAGCTGTCGCGCAGCCTGAAGATCACCACCGTCTGGCTGCTGCTGGGCCTGGTGCTGTTCCTCGGCGTGCAGGCCTGGCAGCACCGCCAGGCGCAGGCCCGGTTCCAGGCCGAGGGCGGCCTGATCGAGATCCGCCGCGGCCCGGACGGCCACTACCACTGGCCCGGCCGGGTGAATGGCCGCGCCGTCGATTTCCTGATCGACACCGGCGCCACCGGCACCGCGATCTCGGCCGACCTGGCGCGCGAGCTCGACCTGGCGTCCGAGGGCACGGTGCGCTCGGCCACCGCGGCCGGCGTCGTGACCGGCCAGGTGGTGCGCGCCGACGTGCAGCTGGACGGCGGCGTGCGTGCCGAGCGGCTGCGCGTGGTGGCGCTGGCCGGGCTCGGCGAGCGACCCCTGCTCGGCATGGACGTGCTCGGCCGCCTGCCCTGGAGCCAGGCCGACGGCGTGCTGCGCATCGACGCCCGCGGCCTGCGCTGAGCGCCGCCGGCACGCTGGACAGGCGGCCCGGCACGGGCACAATCCGCCGGCGACCGCCGGCCCGTCGGCCGGCCGGTGCCGCGAGGAGACTAGGCATGAACGACCCCACCGGCTTCACCAAGCTCGTGCCCGGATTCGATTTCCTGCAGGGGCTGGTGAAGAACGCCGGCGCGGCGCTGCCGAACATCGGCCAGTGGGTCGCGCCGACCTTGAACCCCGAGGAGCTGGAGAAACGCATCGAGGAGCTGCGCACCGTGCAGTTCTGGCTCGAGCAGAACGCGCGCATGCTGGGCGCGACCATCCAGGCCCTGGAGGTGCAGCGCATGACCCTGTCGACGCTGCGCACGATGAACGTGCAGATGACCGACCTGCGCGACGCGCTGACGATCCCGGTGCCGCCGGCCGGCACGGCCGCCGCGAAGACGGCGGCCGCTTCGCCGGCAGCCGCCCCGTCGCCGGCGCCCGCCGCGGCCCCGCGGCGCGGCGCCCGCAAGGCGGCCGCGGCCCCCGCGGCGGCGCCCGCCGTGGACCCGATGCAGTGGTGGGGCGCGCTGACCCGCCAGTTCAGCGACCTGGCCGCCCAGGCCGTCAAGGACAGCGCGGGCGATGCCGCCAAGGGCCTGGCCGGCGCGATGGTGCGCCAGAGCGTCGAGGCCGCCGGCCAGACCCTGAAGAAGGCCGCCGGGGTGCCGGCGCAGGTGGCGCGCCGCGCCACCGGCACGCGCTCGCGCAAGGCCTGACGGCGCCCGGCACGGTCCCGCCCCCGCCAACGACGATGAAACGCTTCCTGCTCGGCCACGCGACGCACCCGGACGCGTCGATGGCGCTGGCGCTGGCCGCCGCGCAGGTCGAGGCGCAGCGCGGGCGCGACGGCCAGGTGGAGGCGCCGACGCTCGGCTGGATCTACCTGAGCGACCACTACGCCGGCGCGGCCACGGCACTGCACGACGAGCTGCGCCGCCGCTGGCCGGGCGTGGCCTGGGTCGGTGCGGTCGGCATCGGCGTGGCGGTGGGCGGCGTCGAGTACTTCGAGGAACCGGCGCTGGTGCTGATGCTCGGCGACGTGCCGCGCGACCAGTTCCGGCTGTTCTCGGGCGCGCAGCCGCTGACGCTGCGGCCGGGCGATCCCTTCGAGCCGATGACGGCCCAGGTGCACGCCGACCCGGCGACGCCCGACCTGGGCGAGCTGGTGGCCGAGCTGTCGGAGCGCACGCGCACCGGCTACCTGTTCGGCGGCCTCGCCAGCGCCCGCACCCGCTGCCTGCACCTGGCCGACGGCGTGTTCCAGGGTGGCCTGTCCGGCGTGGCCTTCGGGCCGCAGGTGACGCTGCTGTCGCGGGTCACCCAGGGCTGCCAGCCGGTCGGCCCGGTGCGCCGGGTCAGCGCGGCGGAGCGCAACCTGGTGCTTGCGCTCGACGGGCGCCCGGCGCTGGACTGCCTGATGGAGGACCTGCAGCTCGAGTCGCTGGAGCCGCGCGCCGCGCTGCCGCGGCTGCGCCAGACCCTGGTCGGCCTGAGCGACGGCCAGGACGAGGTGCTGGCGCGGCCGGGCCAGTTCGGCACCGACACGCGGGTGCGCCACCTGATCGGGCTGGACCCGGGCCGCCGCGGCGTCGCCATCGGCGACGAGGTGCCCGAGGGCATGCAGCTCGCGTTCTGCCAGCGCCACACCGAAGCGGCGCGGCGCGACCTGGTGCGCATCTGCAGCGAGCTGCGCGAGGAGCTGGTGCCGGAGCTCGACACCGCGCCCGCCCCGGGCGGCAGCGATCCGGCCGCCGACGCGGTCGCGCGGCGCGTGGCCGGCGCGATCTACGTGAGCTGCTCCGGCCGCGGCGGCCCGCACTTCGGCGCGCCGTCCGCCGAGCTGGCGCTGGTGCGCCACGCGCTCGGCGACGTGCCGCTGGTGGGCTTCTTCGCCGCCGGCGAGGTGGCGCGCAACCACCTGTACGGCTACACCGGGGTGCTGACGCTGTTCACCCGCTGAGCGGCGCGGCCCGCGCCGGCATTGCGCGCAGGTCAAAGCCGCTTTGACCTGGGTGGGCCCCTGAGGGCTCCGCAGCCGCGCGTCCCGGCAGTACCATCCGGGCTTTCCCTGGCCCGGGCCCTGCGCCCGGGCGAGCCGCGGACCCACGACGGCGGCGCCGACCGCCCGGAGACACCGTTGAACGCACCCTTGCCCGCCGGCCTGGCCGAGGCCGCCGACGCGCCGGCCGCGACGCCCGCGCCGAGTGCCGCCGAACGGGCCGAGCGCCAGGCCCTGGTCGTGCAGGAGCTGCAGGCCGTGCTGCCGGCGCATGCGCTGCTGTGGCAGCGCGAGGACACGGTGCCCTACGAGTGCGACGGGCTGACCGCCTACCGCGCGCAGCCGCTCGCGGTGGCGCTGCCGGAGACGGAGGAGCAGGTCGCCGCGGTGCTGCGCACCTGCCACCGGCTGAACGTGCCGGTGGTCGCGCGCGGCGCGGGCACGGGGCTGTCGGGCGGCGCGATGCCGCACCCGATGGGCGTCACGCTCGGGCTCGCGAAGTTCAACCGGATCGTGAAGATCGACCCGGTCGCCCGCACCGCCGTCGTGCAGTGCGGCGTGCGCAACGCCGCCATCAGCGAGGCGGCGGCGCCCTACGGCCTGTACTACGCGCCCGACCCGAGCAGCAAGATCGCCTGCACGATCGGCGGCAACGTGGCCGAGAACTCCGGCGGCATGCACTGCCTGAAGTACGGCCTGACGCTGCACAACGTGCTGCGGGTGCGCGGCTACACCGTGGGCGGCGAGGCGGTCGAGTTCGGCTCCGAGGCGCTCGACGCACCGGGGCTGGACCTGCTGTCGGTGGTGATCGGCTCCGAGGGCATGCTCGCCGTCACGCTGGAGGTGACGGTGAAGCTGGTGCCCAAGCCGCTGCTGGCCCGCGCCATCCTCGCCAGCTTCCCCGACGTGCGGCTGGCCGGCGAAGCGGTCGCGGCGCTGATCGGCGGCGGCATCATCCCCGCGGCGCTGGAGATGATGGACAAGCCGATGACGGCCGCCGTCGAGGACTACGTCCACGCCGGCTACGACCTGGACGCCGCCGCGATCCTGATCTGCGAGAGCGACGGCACGCCGGAGGAGGTCGAGGAGGAGATCGGCCGCATGGTGGCCGTGATGCGCGAGGCCGGCGCCACCCGCTTCGACATCAGCCGCGACGAGGCCGAGCGCCTGCGCTTCTGGAGCGGGCGGATGAACGCCTTCCCCGCCAGCGGCCGCATCAGCCCCGACTACATGTGCATGGACTCGACCATCCCGCGCCACCGGCTGGCCGAGATCCTGGTGCGCATCGCCGAGATGGAGCAGACCTACGGCCTGCGCTGCTGCAACGTCTTCCATGCCGGCGACGGCAACCTGCACCCGCTGATCCTGTTCGATGCCAACGACCCGGACCAGCTCGAGCGCTGCGAGCGCTTCGGCGCCGACATCCTGGAGACCAGCGTCGCGCTCGGCGGCACGGTGACCGGCGAGCACGGCGTCGGCGTGGAGAAGCTGGCGTCGATGTGCGTGCAGTTCTCGCCCGCCGAGCGCGCGCAGATGCTGGCGCTGAAGCGCGCCTTCGACCCGAAGTCGCTGCTCAACCCCGGCAAGGTCATCCCCACGCTGCACCGCTGTGCGGAGTACGGGAAGATGCACGTGCGCCGCGGCCTGCTGCCCTTCTCCGACATCCCGCGCTTCTGAACAAGGCCGCCGCCCCGTGAGCACCGTCGCGCAGGACCCCGCCCTCGCCATCCTGATCGACCGCATCCAGACGGCGCGTGCCGCGGGCGCGCAGCTGCGCCTGCGCGGCGGCGGCACCAAGGACTTCTACGGCGAGGCGCCGCAGGGCGAGGTGCTCGACACCCGCATCCTGGAGGGCATCTCCAGCTACGAGCCGACCGAGCTGGTCGTCACCGCGCGCTGCGGCACGCGGCTGGCCGACCTGGAGGCGGCGCTGGCCGAGCGCGGCCAGTGCCTGGCCTTCGAGCCGCCGGACTTCGACGCCGCCGACGGCGGCGGCGCGACCGTCGGCGGCATGGTCGCGGCCGGCCTGGCCGGGCCGGCGCGCGCGGCGGTCGGCAGCGTGCGCGACTTCGTGCTCGGCGCCACCCTGGTCGACGGCCGCGGCGAGGTGCTGAGCTTCGGCGGGCAGGTGATGAAGAACGTCGCCGGCTACGACGTCGCGCGGTTGCTCGCCGGCTCGCTGGGCAACCTGGGGCTGATCGCCGAGGTGTCGCTGAAAGTGATGCCGGTCGCGCCCGCCACCGCCACCGTGCGCTTCGAATGCGACGAGGCCGAGGCGCTGCGCCGCCTGAACGCCTGGGGCGGGCAGCCGCTGCCGCTGAACGCCAGCGCGTGGTGGAACGGCGTGCTGCTGCTGCGGCTGCGCGGCGCGCTGGCGGCGGTGCAGGCGGCGCTGGCCGGCATGAAGCGCGAGGGCGCCAGCGTGATCGAGCCCGAGGCCGCGGCCGGCTTCTGGCACGGGCTGCGCCACCAGCGCGACGAGTTCTTCGCGCAGGCCGAGGCCACGCTCGCCGCCGATCCGGGCAGCACGCTGTGGCGGCTCTCGCTGCCGCAGACCGCGCCGCCGCTGGGCCTGCCGGGCGCGCTGCTGGTGGAATGGGGCGGCGCGCAGCGCTGGCTGCTGGCCCGGCTGCCGGCCGCCCAGGTGCGCGAGGCGGCCACGCAGCACGGCGGCCACGCCACGCTGTACCGCGGCCAGGACAAGTCGGCCGGCGTCTTCGCGCCGCTGCAGGCGCCGCTGGACCGGCTGCACCGCGAGCTGAAGGCCGCCTTCGACCCGAACCGCATCTTCAACCCCGGCCGGCTCTACGCCGGACTCTGAACCGAGCGCAGCGCCGCCGCCCGCATGCAGACCCACCTGGCCCCCGAGTTCGCCGGCACCCGCGACGGCGATGCCGCCGAAGCCATCCTGCGCAAGTGCGTGCACTGCGGCTTCTGCACCGCCACCTGCCCGACCTACCAGCTGCTGGGCGACGAGCTGGACGGGCCGCGCGGCCGCATCTACCTGATCAAGCAGGTGCTCGAGGGCGCGCCGGTGACGCGCGCCACCCAGCAGCACCTGGACCGCTGCCTGACCTGCCGCAACTGCGAGAGCACCTGCCCCTCGGGCGTGCAGTACGGCCAGCTGGTGGACATCGGCCGCCGCGTGGTGGAGGAGAAGGTGGCGCGGCCGGGCGGCGAGCGCAGCGTGCGCTGGCTGCTGAAGGAGGGCCTGACCTCGCCGCTGTTCAAGCCGGCGATGGCGCTGGGCCAGGCGGTGCGGCCGCTGCTGCCGGCCACGCTGAAGAAGAAGGTGCCGCCGCGCGCCGGCGCCGCCGCCCACCGCTGGCCCACGCGCGAGCATGCGCGCAAGGTGCTGCTGCTGCAGGGCTGCGTGCAGCCGGCGATGCTGCCGAACATCAACAGCGCCACCGCGCGCGTGCTCGATGCGGCCGGCATCCAGACCCTGGTGGCCGACGACGCGGGCTGCTGCGGCGCGATCCGCAGCCACCTGAACGACCACGAGGGCGGCCTCGACGACATGCGGCGCAACGTCGACGCCTGGTGGCCGAAGGTCTCGTCCGGCGCCGTCGAGGCGATCGTGATGAACGCCTCCGGCTGCGGCGTGATGGTCAAGGACTACGACCGCGCGCTGGCCCACGACCCCGCCTATGCGGAGAAGGCCGCGCGCATCGCGGCGCTGACCCGCGACCTGAGCGAGCTGCTGCCCGAGCTGGTGCCGGCGCTCGCGCACAAGGTGCATGCCGCCGAGCATCCCGGCGTGCATGCCTACCACCCGCCGTGCACGCTGCAGCACGGGCAGCGGCTGCGCGGCGGCGTCGAGGCCGGCCTGCGCGCGCTCGGCTTCGACGTGCGCACCGCGGCCAACGAAAGCCACCTGTGCTGCGGCTCGGCCGGCACCTACTCGGTGCTGCAGCCCGAGCTGTCAGAGAAGCTGCGCGACCGCAAGCTGTCCAACCTCCAGCCGCTGGCGCCGGCCAGCATCGTCTCGGCCAACATCGGCTGCATCCAGCACCTGCAGGGCGGCACCGCGACGCCGGTGAAGCACTGGATCGAGCTGGTCGACGAGGCGCTGGCCTGACGCGCCGGCGCCCCGCCCGCAGACGCCGCCCCCCCCGCGCCGACCATGACCACCGGCACCGCCGCCCCGCCGAGCCGCCTCGCGCTCTACCTCGACCTGGTGCGCTGGGACCGCCCGGCCGGCAGCCTGCTGCTGCTGTGGCCGACGCTGTCGGCGCTGTGGCTGGCCGCCGGCGGCTTTCCCGGCTGGCACCTGCTGGCGGTGTTCGTGGCCGGCACCTTCCTGATGCGCAGCGCCGGCTGCGCCGTCAACGACGTGGCCGACCGCGACTTCGACCGCCACGTCAAGCGCACCGCGCAGCGCCCCGTCACCCGCGGCGCGCTCGGCGTGCGCGAGGCGCTCGGGCTGGGTGCCGCGCTGGCCTTCACGGCCTTCCTGCTGGTGCTGACGACCAACCTCGCGACCGTGCTCTGGAGCGTCGCGGCACTCGCGGTGAGCATCGCCTACCCGTATGCGAAGCGCTTCGTCTCGATGCCGCAGGCGGTGCTCGGCGTGGCCTTCAGCTTCGGCATCCCGATGGCCTTCGCCGCGGTGAACGGCGGCGCCGACTGGAGCGGCGCGCGCGTGGCCGGCGCGGTGCCGCCGGTGGCCTGGGCGCTGCTGCTGGGCAACCTGTTCTGGGTGCTGGCCTACGACACCGAGTACGCGATGGTCGACCGCGACGACGACCTGAAGATCGGCATCCGCACCTCGGCGATCACGCTCGGCCGCTGGGACGTGGCCGCGGTGATGGGCTTCTACGCGGCCTTCCTCGCCAGCTGGGCCGCGATCGGCGCGGCGCTCGGGCTCGGCCCGGCCTACTTCGCCGGGCTGGCGGTGGCCGCCGGCATCGCCGGCTGGCACCACGGGCTGATCCGGGGGCGCAGCCGCGAGGGCTGCTTCCGCGCCTTCCGGCTGAACCACTGGCTGGGCTTCGCCGTCTTCGCCGGCGTGGTGGCGGACGCGGCGCTGCGCTGAGCGCCGCGGCCGCGCGGACGCCCGCTCAGGGGTAGAGCCCGCGCTCCTCGCGCGCGATCAGGATGCGCTCGCAGGCCACCGCGAAGGTGGCGGTGCGCAGCGTGATGCCGTGCTGGTCGGCGGTGTCCCAGATCTTCTTCAGCGCGTCGACCATGATCTTGTCGAGCCGCAGGTTGATCTCGTCCTCGCTCCAGAAGAAGCTGGAGAAGTCCTGCACCCACTCGAAGTAGCTGACGGTCACGCCGCCGGCGTTGCAGATCACGTCCGGCACCACCAGCACGTTGCGCTCGCGCAGCAGGTCGTCGGCCTCGGGCAGGGTGGGGCCGTTGGCGCCCTCCAGCACCAGCCGGGCCTTGATGCGGCGCGCGCGGTCGGCGGTGATCTGGCCTTCGAGCGCGGCCGGGATCAGGATGTCGCAGTCGACGTCCCAGAAAGCCTCGTCGTCGATCGCCTCGCCGCCGGGGCAGCCGGCCACGCCGCCCTCGCGGCGCAGCGTGTCCATCATCGTGGCCATGTCGAAGCCCGCGGGCGCGACGCGGCTGCCGGTGTGGTCCTGCACCGCCACCAGCGTCGCGCCGGCGCCGACGAACAGTTCCGCGGCCACGCTGCCGACGTTGCCCATGCCCTGCACCGCGACGCGCGCGCCCTCGAGGTTCAGGCCGAGGCGGCGCGCCGCCTCGCGGCCGGTCACGAAGACGCCGCGGCCGGTGGCCTTCACCCGCCCGAGCGAGCCGCCGAGGTGCAGCGGCTTGCCGGTGACGACGCCGGTCGCGGTGGCGCCGACGTTCATCGAGTAGGTGTCCATCATCCAGGCCATGATCTGGCCGTTGGTGTTGACGTCCGGGGCCGGGATGTCGCGCTGTGGGCCGATGATGATGCCGATCTCGCTGGTGTAGCGGCGCGTCATGCGCTCCAGCTCGCCGCGCGACAGACCCTTCGGGTCGACGCGGATGCCGCCCTTGGCGCCGCCATAGGGCAGGTTGACCGCCGCGCACTTCACCGTCATCCACGCCGACAGCGCCATCACCTCTTCCAGCGTCACGTCGGGGTGGAAGCGCACGCCGCCCTTGCCGGGGCCGCGCGACAGGTTGTGCTGCACGCGGTAGCCCTCGAAGTGGGCGACGCTGCCGTCGTCCATCTGGATCGGCACGTCGACGATCAGCGCGCGCTTCGGCCGCTTCAGCGTCTCGGCCCAGCGGCCGAGGCGGCCGAGGTAGGGGACGACGCGGTCGACCTGCGACAGGTAGGTCTGCCAGGGGCTGTCGGGATGGTCGCCGACGTAGGAGAGCTTGCTCATGGGGTCCTCGGGGGGTCCTCGGGGTCTCGACGACGGCCCGCGGATCATGGCCGCGGGCCGGGGCCGGCGCCGGCCCCGGCGGCCGGTTGCCGCGGGGCGCGCTGCCCGGGCGAGACTGTAGGCGCCCGGCCCGCGTTTGCGTCACGGCGGCCCATGCCAGTTCGGCATGGTCGGCGCCACGGGCCGCATGGCGCCGGGCGCGGGCCCGTCACGGTAGCCCGGCACGGCGCCGGCCACCCGGGCCCGCGCCGACCCGCCGCGCCCCGTCCGTGCTCAGTGCCCGAACGCGTCGCCGAGCTCGGCGGCCCGCCGGCGCGCCGCGTCGACGGCCTGGCCGACCGTCGCCTTCAGCCCCGCCGCCTCCAGCACCTGCAGCGCGGCGTGCGTGGTGCCGCCCTTGGACGTGACGCGCTCGCGCAGCAGCGCCGGCGGATCGTCCGACGCCCGCGCCAGCGCCGTCGCGCCGGCCAGGGTCGCGAGCGTCAGGCGGCGCGCCTGCCCCGCGTCCAGCCCGGCGGCCTGGCCGGCGTCGATCAGCGCCTCGATCAGGTAGAAGACGTAGGCCGGGCCGGAACCGGACAGCGCGGTGACCGCATCCAGGTCGGCCTCCTCGGCGACCCAGACCACCTCGCCGGTCGGTGCCAGCAGTGCCTCGACCTCGGCGCGCTCGTCGGCGCTCACCGCCGGCCGCGCGTACAGCCCGGCGATGCCCTGGCCGATCAGCGCCGGCGTGTTGGGCATGCTGCGCACGATGCGCGCACTGCCGGTGGCCGCGGCGATCGCATCGCAGCGGATGCCGGCCATCACGCTGAGCTGCAGCGCCGCGCCGACGTGCGCGGCGCAGGGCGCGGCGGCCTCCCGGAACAGCTGCGGCTTGACGGCCCAGACGACGCGGTCCGCCTCGCCCAGCGACGCGTCGGCGGCGGCCAGCACGCGCACGCCGAAGTCGTTGGCCAGGCGCGCGCGCGCCGCCTCCACGGGCTCGACCACGAGGATGGACGCGGCCGGCCGGCCGCTCTTCAGCAGGCCGCCGATGACCGCGGACGACATGTTGCCGCCGCCGATGAATGCCAGGGTGTTCATGCGTGCAGTGTAGGCAGGCGGGGCGGGGAGGCCGGCGGTATCCGGTAGCGTCAGGCCCGGTGCGCCAGCAGCTCGACGTTGCCGCCGGCCGCCGCGGTGTTGATGGTCACGGTCTTCTCGGCGCAGAAGCGCGGCAGGTAGTTCGGCCCGCCGGCCTTCGGCCCGGTGCCGCTCAGGCCCTCGCCGCCGAAGGGCTGCACGCCGACGACCGCGCCCACCATGTTGCGGTTCACGTAAACGTTGCCGACGGCCGCGCGCTCGGCGATCTGGCGGGCCCGGCCGTCGATGCGGGTCTGCACGCCGAGCGTCAGGCCGTAGCCGAGCGCGTTTACCGCGTCGACCACCGCGGCCACGTCGCCCTGCCAGCGCACCACGTGCAGCACCGGGCCGAAGACCTCCTCGCGCAGGTCCTCGATGCGCGCCAGCTCGAAGGCCACCGGGGCCAGGTGGGTCGGGCCGGCGGCCGGGCCGCGCGGGGTCTCGCCGACGCAGCGGGCGCTGCCGCGCAGCCGCTCGACGTGGGCCGCCACGTTCGCATGCGCCTCGGCGTCGATCAGCGGGCCGACGTCGGTCGCGAGCGCGGCCGGATCGCCGAGCACCAGCTCGCGCAGCGCGCCGGCGAGCATCGCGCACACCGCGTCGGCGATCCCTTCGTGCAGGCACAGCAGCCGCAGCGCCGAGCAGCGCTGGCCGGCCGAGCGGAAGGCGCTCTGCACCACCGCATCGACCACCTGCTCGGGCAGCGCGGTGCTGTCGACGATCATCGCGTTCAGGCCGCCGGTCTCGGCGATCAGCGGCACGATCGGGCCGTCCTTCGCGGCGAGCGCGCGGTGGATGTGGCGCGCCACCGCCGTCGAGCCGGTGAAGCAGACGCCGGCGGTGCGCGGGTCGGCCACCAGCGCAGCGCCGATCGTCTCGCCGGGCCCGTGCAGCAGCCGAAGCACCGCGGCCGGCACGCCCGCGTCGTGCAGCAGCGCGACCGCGGCCTGCGCCACCGCCGGCGTCTGCTCGGCCGGCTTGGCGGCGACCGCGTTGCCGGTGACCAGCGCCGCCGCCACCTGGCCGGTGAAGATCGCGAGCGGGAAGTTCCAGGGGCTGATGCAGACGAACACGCCGCGGCCATGCAGCGTCAGCGTGTTGCGCTCGCCGGTCGGGCCGGGCAGCTCCAGCGGCGCGAGGCGGGCTTCGGCCTCCACCGCGTAGTAGCGCAGGAAGTCGACCGCCTCGCGCACCTCGGCCACCGCGTCGCCCAGGGTCTTGTGCGCCTCGCGCACCAGCAGGCCGACGAAGGTGGGCAGCGCGGCCTCGAGGCGGTCCGCCGCGCGGCGCAGCGCGGCGGACCGCTCGGCCGGCGGCGTCGCGTTCCAGGCCGGCTGGGCCGCGCGCAGCGCCTGCATCGCCGGGCCGACCGCCTCGACGGCGGCCTCGGGGACGGCCGGGACCGTCGTCGCGGCGACGGCGGCCTCCAGCGGCGCGCGCTCCGGCGCATCGGCCAGGTCCACGCCGAGCGCATTGGCGCGCCCGCTCGACGGCGCGTCCGGCCGCCAGCCGTAGAGCGCGCGCGGCAGCGGCAGCGCGGGCTCCGCCGCCGGCCGCAGCGGCGAGGGCAGCAGCTCGGGCACGCCGACCGATTCGTCGGCCAGCTGGTGGACGAAGGAGGAGTTGGCGCCGTTCTCGAGCAGGCGGCGCACCAGGTAGGCCAGCAGGTCGCGGTGCTCGCCGACCGGCGCATAGACGCGCACCGGCACCGCCGCATCGCGCATCACCTCGCGGTAGATGCCCTCGCCCATGCCGTGCAGGCGCTGCATCTCGAACGGGGCGCCGGCGGCGCGCGCCAGCTGCAGCACCGCGGCAATGGTGCCGGCGTTGTGGGTGGCGAACTGCGGCAGCAGGCGCCCGGCCGCGGCATGCGCGACCAGCGCGCGCGCGCAGGCCAGGTAGGACAGGTCGGTGTGCACCTTCTGCGTGAACACGGGGTAGCCGGCCAGGCCCAGCTCCTGCGCCCGCTTGACCTCGCCGTCCCAGTAAGCGCCCTTCACCAGCCGCACCATGAAGCGCAGGCCGTGCCGCTCGGCGATCCGGGCGACCTCGTCGACCACCGCCAGCGCGCGCGTCTGGTAGGCCTGCACCGCGAGGCCGAAGCCCTGCCAGCCGGGATGGGACGCGGCGATGCGCGCGGCCAGCGCGTCGACGACCTCGAGCGAGAGCTCGAGCCGGTCGCTCTCCTCGGCGTCGATGGTGAGGTTGATGTCGGCCCGCGCGGCCGGCTCGACCAGGGTCCAGACCCGCGGCAGCAGCTCGGCGAGGACGCGCTCGCGCTGCGCCACCTCGTAGCGCGGGAACAGCGCGCTGAGCTTGATCGAGATGCCGTCGCGCACCGGCGGGCCGCCGTCGCCCGGTTGCGGCCGCGACTCGGCGGCCAGCGCCTGGATGGCGTCGGCATAAGCGGCGAGGTAGCGCCGCGCGTCGTCGTCGGTGCGCGCGCCTTCGCCGAGCATGTCGTAGCTGGCGCGCAGCGCCGGCTGCGCGCGCCGCGCCGCCGCCGCCTCGGCCCGCGCCTCGGCGATGCGGCGGCCGAGCACGAACTGGCGGCCGAGCAGCTGGATCGCGCGCACCGTGGCCGCCACCACCGTCTGCGCCCCCAGGCGACGGACCAGGCCGCCCTCGCCCTCGGCGCCGGGCAGCAGCTTCTTCGACAGCGCGATGGCGCTGGCCGACAGGCTGGCCAGCATCGCGTGCGGGCCGCGGCCGCCGGCTGGCCCGTCGAAGTCGGCGCGGCCGAGCTGGTCGGCGGTCAGCGCAATCGCCGTCTCGGCGTCCGGCACGCGCAGCAGCGCCTCGGCCAGCCGCATCAGCGCCAGCCCCTCGGCCGAGGAGATCGGGTACTCGCGCAGCAGCGACTCGAGCGCCCAGAACGGCGCCGGCGTCGTGCGCACCGCGTCGACCCAGGGCCGCGCGGCCTCGACGACGGCCGGCCAGTCCAGCGCGCCCTCGAGCGAGCGGCGCAGCGCAGCGACGACCTCGGCCTCGGGACGCACCGGCGGCGGCAGGCGGCGCGCGGGGGTGCCGGGCGGGGCGACCGGGGTGGCGTCGGCTGCGGCGGACGCGGCACGGGTCGAAGCGGAGGGGGCGGAAGCAGGCATGGAGCACCTCGTCGAGCGGGCCGGCGACGGAACGAAGCGCCGGCGGGGCGCGGCTGCCGATGGGCCGCCGCATGCTCGACAGCGTAGAGCGCCTGCTGCCGAATCTTTCACCATTCGACGGGACTTCGACCGCATAAGATCCAGCCATGACCCGCAGCGATCTCCCCGACGGCCTCGACGCGATCGACGTCCGCATCCTGCGCCTGCTGCAGCAGGACGGCCGGCTGTCGAACCTGAGGCTGGCCGAGGCGGTGCACCTCTCGCCGACCGCGGTGCTGGAGCGGGTGCGCCGGCTCACGCGCGAGCGCGTCATCCTGGGCTACGAGGCGCGGCTGAACCCGCACAAGCTCGGCGCGGGCATGCTCGTCTTCGTCGAGATCCTGCTCGACCGCACGGTGCCGGACGTGATGGACAACTTCCGCGCCGCGGTGCAGGCGCGGCCCGAGATCCTCGAATGCCACCTGGTGGCCGGCGGCTTCGACTACCTGCTGAAGCTGCGCGTGGCCGACATGGCGGCCTACCGGGGCCTGCTCGGCAGCGCGATCTGGAACCTGCCCGGCGTGCGCGAGACACGCACCTATGCGGTGATGGAGGAGGTGAAGAGCACGACGGCGCTGGCGGTGTGAGGGGCCGCCGGCCCGCGCGCTGGCCGGCCGGGCCGCCGCGGTCCGGGAGTCAGCCGACCGCGCCGCCGCCGGCGCCCGCGCCAGCCGCGGACCGCGCGCCGAACACCGCGGTGCCGATGCGCACGATCGTCGCGCCCTCGGCGACGGCCGCCTCCAGGTCGTCGCTCATGCCCATCGACAAGGTGTCGAGCGGCCCGCCCGGCAGCGGCGGCAGCGCCGCGAGCAGCTCGCGCAGGCGGCGGTGCGGCCGGCGCTGGGCCGCCGGGTCCCGGCTCGGCTCGGGGATCGCCATCAGGCCGCGCAGCCGCAGCCGCGGCAGCGTGGCCACCGCGGCCGCGAGCGCCGGCAGCGCCTCGGGCGCGACGCCGCTCTTGCTCGCCTCGCCGCTGACGTTGACCTGCAGGCAGACCTGCAGCGGCGGCAGGCCCGGCGGCCGCTGGGCCGACAGGCGCTCGGCGATCTTCAGCCGGTCGATGCCGTGCACCCAGTCGAAGTGCTCGGCGACCGCGCGCGTCTTGTTGCTCTGCAGCGGGCCGATCAGGTGCCATTCGATGCGCGCGCGCAGTTCGGCCAGCGCGGCGATCTTGTCCAGGCCCTCCTGCACGTAGTTCTCGCCGAAACGGTGCTCGCCCGCGTCGACCGCGGCGCGCACCTGCTCCGCGGCCTGGGTCTTGCTGACGCACAGCAGCGTCACCGCCGACGGGTCGCGGCCGGCCGCCGCGCACGCCTGCGCGATGCGCCGGCGCACGAGTTGTACGTTGTTCTGGATCGTCGCCATAATGCACCGAGCGTACCCCGCCGGGCATGCCGTCGTGCCCGGCCACCCCTCCTCCCCGCCCATGGACATCACCCAACTGCTGGCGTTCTCGGTCAAGAACAAGGCGTCCGACCTGCACCTGTCGGCCGGCCTGCCGCCGATGATCCGGGTCCATGGCGACGTGCGGCGCATCAATGTCGACCCGTTGGAGCACAAGGACGTGCACAACATGGTCTACGACATCATGAACGACTCGCACCGCAAGGCCTACGAGGAGACGCTGGAATGCGACTTCTCGTTCGAGATCCAGGGCCTCGCGCGCTTCCGCGTCAATGCCTTCAACCAGAACCGCGGTGCCGGCGCGGTGTTCCGGACCATCCCGAGCAAGATCCTGACGCTCGAGCAGCTGAACGCGCCCAAGGTCTTCGCCGACCTGGCGCTGAAGCCGCGCGGCCTGGTGCTGGTCACCGGGCCGACCGGCTCGGGCAAGTCGACCACGCTGGCGGCGATGGTCAACCACCTGAACGAATCCGAGTACGGCCACATCCTCACGGTGGAGGATCCGATCGAGTTCGTGCACGAGAGCAAGAAGTGCCTCGTCAACCAGCGCGAGGTCGGCCCGCACACGCTGAGCTTCAACAACGCGCTGCGCTCCGCGCTGCGCGAGGACCCGGACGCGATCCTGGTCGGCGAGCTGCGCGACCTGGAGACCATCCGCCTCGCGCTGACCGCCGCCGAGACCGGCCACCTGGTGTTCGGCACGCTGCACACCAGCTCGGCCGCGAAGACCATCGACCGCATCGTCGACGTCTTCCCCGCCGCCGAGAAGGAGATGGTGCGCGCGATGCTGTCGGAATCGCTGGTGGCGGTGATCTCGCAGACGCTGTGCAAGCTGCGCGACGGCAGCGGCCGCGTCGCCGCGCACGAGATCATGCTGGGCACGCCGGCCATCCGCAACCTGATCCGCGAGGCCAAGATCGCGCAGATGTACTCGGCGATCCAGACCGGCAACAGCATGGGCATGCAGACGCTGGACCAGAACCTCGCCGAGCTGGTGCGGCGCAACACCATCTCCACCGTCGAGGCGCGCAGCAAGGCGAAGATCCCGGAGAACTTCCCCGGCTGACCCGCGGCGCGCGCCCCCCGGGCGGCCCGGCGTCGACCGTGCCGCCCGCCGCCTGACCTGAAGGACCACCATGGAACGCGACCAGGCCTCGAAATTCGTCAACGACCTGCTGCGGCTGATGATCAGCCGCAATGGCTCGGACCTGTTCCTGACCGCGGACTTCCCGCCGGCGATCAAGGTCGACGGCAAGGTGACCAAGGTCTCGCCGCAGCCGCTGACCGGCCAGCACACGCTGGCGCTGGCGCGCGCGGTGATGAACGACAAGCAGGCGGCCGAGTTCGAGCGCACCAAGGAGTGCAACTTCGCGATCTCGCCGCAGGGCGTCGGGCGCTTCCGCGTCAATGCCTTCGTGCAGCAGGGCCACGTCGGCCTGGTGATGCGGACCATCCCGCAGGTGCTGCCGACGATCGACGGGCTGCGGCTGCCGGAGGTGCTGAAGGAAGTCGCGATGACCAAGCGCGGCCTGGTGGTCTTCGTCGGCGCCACCGGCTCCGGCAAGAGCACCTCGCTGGCGGCGATGATCAACCACCGCAACGAGCACTCGCACGGCCACATCATCACGCTCGAGGACCCGGTGGAGTTCGTGCACCCGCACAAGAACTGCATCATCACCCAGCGCGAGATCGGCCTGGACACCGAGGACTGGGGCCCGGCGCTGAAGAACTCGCTGCGCCAGGCGCCGGACGTGATCCTGATGGGCGAGATCCGCGACCGCGAATCGATGGACCATGCCGTCGCCTTCGCCGAGACCGGCCACCTGTGCATGGCCACGCTGCACGCCAACAGCGCGAACCAGGCGCTCGACCGGATCATCAACTTCTTCCCCGAGGAGCGGCGCACCCAGCTGCTGATGGACCTGTCGCTGAACCTGCGCGGGCTGATCTCGCAGCGGCTGGTGCAGCACCAGGACGGCAAGGGGCGGGTGGCCGCGGTCGAGGTGATGCTGAACTCGCCGCTGATCTCGGACCTGATCTTCAAGGGCGAGGTCACCGAGATCAAGGAGATCATGCGGCGCTCGCGCGAGCTCGGCATGCAGACCTTCGACCAGAGCCTGTTCGACCTCTACGAGGCGAACATGATCACGATGGAGGACGCGCTGCGCAACGCGGACTCGATCAACGACCTGCGGCTGAACATCAAGCTGAACAGCCAGCGGGCGCGCAACAAGGACCTGTCCTCGGGGACCGAGCACCTCGCGATTGTTTGACCCCCCCCCGGAGCGGCTGACGCCGCTCCCCCCCAGGGGGGCGCCGCCAGTGGGCGGGCGGAGCCCGCCCACGGCGTCCGCTTGAGGGAAGGCTTCGCTTCGCTCGCCTTTCTCGCTTCGGGTAGAGGCTTCGCTTCGCTCGCCTTTCTCGCTTCGGGCGGAGGCTTCGCTTCGCTTGCCCTTTTGCTTTGGGGAGGGCTTCGCTTCGCTTGCCTTCTCGCTTCGGGGTAGGCTTCGTGCTGGTTCGGTGCCGGGGTCCGGGGCCGGGTGGATGGACGACGATCGAGGAGGCGGGGCTTGAGCAAGACCTACGAGGCGGTGCCGGCGCAGACGGTGGCTTTTCTGGGGCTGGGGGTGATGGGCTATCCGATGGCCGGGCACCTGGCGCGGGCGGGGCACCGGGTGACGGTCTACAACCGGACCGCGGCGAAGGCGGCGCAGTGGGCGGCGGAGTACGGGGGCGGTGCGGCGGCGACGCCGCGCGAGGCGGTGGCGGGCGCGAGCCTGGTGTTCTGCTGCGTCGGCAACGACGACGACCTCCGCTCGGTGGTGCTGGGCGACGACGGGGCCTTCGCGGGCATGGCGGCCGATGCGGTGTTCGTCGACCACACCACGGCCTCGGCCGCGGTGGCGCGCGAGCTGGCGGCGGTGGCGCGCACGCGCGGGCTGCACTTCGTCGACGCGCCGGTCTCGGGCGGCAACCTGGGCGCGATCAACGGCGTGCTGACGGTGATGTGCGGCGGCGACGAGGCCGCCTTCGCGCGCGCGCAGCCGGTGGCGATGGCCTTCTCGAAGGCGGTCACGCGGCTGGGCGACTCGGGCGCGGGCCAGCTCGCGAAGATGGTCAACCAGATCGCGATCGCCGGGCTGGTGCAGGGCCTGGCCGAGGCCATCGCCTTCGGCGAGAAGGCCGGGCTGGACATGAAGGCGGTGCTCGGCGTGATCGGCAAGGGCGCCGCGCAGAGCTGGCAGATGGACAACCGCGGCCCGACCATGGTCGAGGACCGCTTCGACTTCGGCTTCGCGGTCGACTGGATGCGCAAGGACCTGGGCCTGGTGCTCGACGAGGCCCGGCGCAACGGCGCCCGGCTGCCGGTCACGGCGCTGGTCGACCAGTTCTACGCGGCGCTGCAGGCCGAGGGCGGCGGGCGCTGGGACACCTCGAGCCTGATCCGGCGGGTGCGCTGAGCCGCCGCACCGCTGGCGGCGGCACGGCGCCGCCGCGGGCGCCGGCTCAGCGTGCGGTGCTGGCCGGCGGTGCGGCAGGGATCGCGGCCCGGCGCGCCGGGTCGATCTGCGCCAGCTCGGCCTCGGAGATGACCTCGAGCACGCGCACCACCTTCTGCACGCCGCTGACGCTGCGCGCGATGTCGGCCGCGCGGTTGGCCTCGCGCTCGGTCACGCGGCCCATCAGGTAGACGGTGCCGCGCTCGGTGACGACCTTGAAGGCGTTCGCCATCAGGTCCTTCGCATCGACCAGCGAGGCCTTGACCTTGCCGGACAGGATGCTGTCGTTGGAGCGCACCGTCAGCGAGGAATGGCCCATCACGGCCAGCTCGTTGACGACCGAGCGCACGTTCTCGACGCGCGACGCGGCCTCGCCGGCCGTGGCCCGGTCGGCCTCGGTCAGCGCCTCGCCGGTCAGCAGCACCAGCCGGTTGTAGCTCGTCACGTTGACGTGCACGCGCTCGCCGGTCAGCTCGGCGATGCGGCGCGACGCCTTCAGCTCGATCGCCTGGTCCTCGATCTGGGCGCCGGAGGTGCGGCGGTCGGTGTACATCAGCGTGCCGCCGACCATCGCGCCGCCGACGATCAGCGGCGCGCAGGCCGCCAGCACGCCGCCGAGCGTAGCCGCGGCGACGCCGACGGCCAGCACGCGGGCGGCCCGGCGGCCGAGGGGGACGGGAGCGGAAGACCGCAGGGTCATGGGAGTTCCTGTTCGCCGAGCAGTTGCAGGTCGACCGCGTCGCACAGGCAGTGCAGCGCGAGCAGGTGGACCTCCTGGATGCGCGCGGTGCGCTCGTGCGGCACGCAGATGTGCACGTCGGTCTCGGTCAGTCGCTCGTTCATCAGGCCGCCCTTGCGGCCCGTCATCGCGATGACCGTCATGTCCTTCGCGCGCGCGGCCTCGACGGCCGCCAGCACGTTCGGCGAGTTGCCGCTGGTGCTGATCGCGAGCAGCACGTCGCCCGGCTGGCCGAGCGCCTGCACCTGCTTGCTGAAGATGCTGTTGAAGTCGTAGTCGTTGCCGACCGCGGTCAGGATGGAGGTGTCCGTGGTCAGCGCGATCGCTGCCAGCCCGGGCCGCTCCCGCTCGAAGCGGCCGACGAACTCGGCCGCGAAGTGCTGCGCGTCGGCGGCCGAGCCGCCGTTGCCGCAGGCCAGCACCTTGCCGCCGGCCGTCAGGCAGCCGACCAGCGCGTGCACCGCATCGGCGATCGGCCGGGCCAGCACCTCCGCGGCCTGGTACTTCAGGTCCGCACTGTCGAAGAACTGCTTCTGGATGCGTTGTTCGAGCATGGCGGATGATATGACACGCCCCGGGATGGGGCGGTTCCACAGCGCCCAGCGGCACGCGACCGGGGATGACGGCCGCGGCGGCCCGGAACGCGCCGCCGCGCCGGCCCGCCGCCCCTCACTCCCCGGCCTCGAAGGCGCCGCGCAGCCAGCACACCGCGTCGCCGTCGATCGCGACCACGTCGAAGCGGCAGGGCGGCAGCACGGCGAGCCGGCGCAGGAAACAGCGGGCCGCGAAGACCAGGCGGCGGCGCTTGCCGGCGCCGATGCTGGCGGCGGCGCCGCCATGCTCGCCGCGGCGGCGCGCCCGCACCTCGACGAAGACGAGGGTGCCGTCGGGCTCGCGCAGCACCAGGTCGATCTCGCCGCCGGGGCGGCGCGGGCCGGCCGCCACCCGATAATTGCGCTGCACCAGCATCAGGCCCTGCCGCTGCAGGTGCGCGAGCGCCGCCTGCTCCGCCCGCTGGCCCACCCGAGTGGTCGTTCCCGACGTGTCCATCCCCTCCGCCCCCCTGCTGCGCCAGGCCGCCGCCGCGGCCGCCGGCCACCAGCATTTCCCGCCGGCGGCGCTCTACCTGGTGGCCACGCCGATCGGCAACCTGGCCGACCTGACGCTGCGCGCGATCCACCTGCTGGGCCTGGTGGACGCGGTGGCCTGCGAGGACACGCGCCACAGCGCCGCGCTGCTGCACCACCTCGGCCTGGACAAGCCCTTGCTGGCGCTGCACCGGCACAACGAGCATGCGGCCAGCGCCGCGGTGCTGCAACGGCTCGCGCGGGGGGAACGGGTGGCCTATGTGAGCGATGCCGGCACCCCGGCGCTGAGCGACCCGGGCGCGGTGCTGGTGGCCGCGGCGCAGGCGGCCGGGCACCCGACGCTGCCGATCCCCGGCGCCAGCAGCGCAACCGCCGCGCTGAGCGTGGCGGGCGACACCAGCGGGCGCGGCGTGCGGCTGCTGGGCTTCCTGCCGGCGCGCGGCGCCGAGCGCAGTGCTGCGCTGCAGGCGCTGGCCGGCGACCCGGACGCCCAGGTGCTGTTCGAGGCGCCGCACCGCATCGAGGCGCTCGCGCGCGAGCTCGCCGACGCGGCGCCCGCACGCCGCCTCACGCTGGCGCGCGAGCTGACCAAGCAGTTCGAGGCGGTGAGCACGCTCGACGCGTCGACCCTGCCGGCCTGGCTGGCCGCCGATGCGAACCGGCGGCGCGGCGAGTTCGTGCTGGTGCTGCACGGGCGCCCCGCGGCCACGGACGGCATGGTCGCGGACGAGCTGCCGGGCGAGCCTGCGCTGCGGGTGCTGCTGCGCACGCTGCCGCTGAAGCAGGCCGCGGCGCTGGCGGCCGAGCTCGGCGGCGGCTCGCGCAAGGCGCTCTATCAACGCGCGCTCGCGTGGCGGCGGGCCGAGGACGCGGGGGCCTCGGGCGACGATGCCGCCGACGGCGAGGACACCGACCTCGGCGAGGGTGCGGGCGACGGCGCGGGCGAGGGCGGCGCCGCCGGGGACGACGCGCCCCGCTGAGGGCCTGGCCGCGGCCGGCGCGCCGGGGCCGCGGGCGGCCCGCCGCGACCGGCCCGCCCGCCCCCCACGCCGCCGGTCGCGCGGCCGGCACCCCCCGCGCCGCACGCCGCACAGGGAGAAGCTCGCTCCCTACAATGACCCGATGATCTCGCGCGAACCCACCCTCGAACGCCTGGCCATCGCCCGCTCGCTGCTGCTGGAGCCGTTCGGGCTCGACGAGGCGGCGCTGAAACGCGCGCTGGGCGTGATCGGCGCCCACCGCATCGACGACGCGGACCTCTACTTCCAGACCACGCGCAGCGAGGGCTGGAGCCTGGAGGAGGGCATCGTCAAGAGCGGCAGCTTCGGCATCGACCAGGGCGTGGGCGTGCGCGCGGTGGCCGGCGAGAAGACGGCCTTCGCCTACTCGGACGACATCTCGGAGGCGGCACTGCTGGACGCCGCGACGACGGTGCGCACGATCGCCGCCGCCGGCCAGAGCCGGCGCGTCAAGGTCGGCGGGCCGGCGCCGCAGATCGCGCGCAGCCGCGCGCTGTACGCGCCGGCCGACCCGATCGCCACGCTGGACAGCCGCCAGAAGGTGGCGCTGCTGGAACGCGTCGAGGCGCTGGCCCGCGCGAAGGACCCGCGCATCAAGCAGGTCATGGCCGGCCTCGCCGGCGAGTACGACGTGGTGCTGGTGGCGCGCGCCGACGGCACGCTCGCGGCCGACGTGCGGCCGCTGGTGCGCCTGTCGGTGACGGTGATCGCCGAGCAGACCGTCGAGGGCCGCACGCGGCGCGAGAGCGGCAGCGCCGGCGGCGGCGGCCGCTTCGGCTTCGCCTATTTCGACGACGCGGTGGTGCAGGGCTACGTCGACGCGGCGGTGCGCGCGGCGCTGACCAACCTGGAATCGCGCCCGGCACCGGCCGGCGAGATGAGCGTGGTGCTCGGCGCCGGCTGGCCCGGCATCCTGCTGCACGAGGCGATCGGCCACGGCCTCGAGGGCGACTTCAACCGCAAGGGCTCGAGCGCCTTCGCCGGCCGCATCGGCCAGCGCGTGGCCGCCCGCGGCGTGACGGTGCTCGACGACGGCACGCTGCCGGACCGCCGCGGCTCGCTGAACGTCGACGACGAGGGCAACCCCAGCCAGCGCAACGTGCTGATCGAGGACGGCATCCTGAAGGGCTACATCCAGGACGCGATGAACGCCCGGCTGATGAAGGTCAAGCCGACCGGCAACGGCCGCCGCGAGAGCTACGCCGCGGTGCCGATGCCGCGCATGACGAACACCTACATGCTCGGCGGCGACCGCGCCCCCGAGGAGATCGTCGCGGGCCTCAAGCGTGGCCTCTACGCCACCAACTTCGGCGGCGGCCAGGTCGACATCACCAGCGGCAAGTTCGTGTTCTCCGCCAGCGAGGCCTTCTGGGTGGAGAACGGGAAGATCCAGTACCCCGTGAAGGGGGCCACGCTGATCGGCAACGGCCCCGACGCGCTG
Organism: Pseudideonella sakaiensis; assembly: GCF_001293525.1. GTDB lineage: Bacteria > Pseudomonadota > Gammaproteobacteria > Burkholderiales > Burkholderiaceae_C > Ideonella_A > Ideonella_A sakaiensis. Next base: position 63,276 of record NZ_BBYR01000013.1, read on the forward strand.
ACCCGGGTCAGCGCCATCGGCAACGACATGAGGCTGGACACCGGCGTCGGCACCTGCGGCAAGGAAGGCCAGAGCGTGCCGGTCGGCGTCGGCCAGCCGACGCTGCGCATCGACCGGCTGACGGTGGGCGGCACCGCCTGACGCGGGGCGCCTGCGGCCCGGTCCGCAGGCGCCGTCGCGGCCGGGCGCTCCCCATCAGGCGCCGGTTCGGTGCAGGCACGGCGTTTGCCGGCCCCAGGGCATCCCCGGACCCTGCCTGGAGGTCTGCGCCATGGCCGTGCACCGATCGGAGTTCACCGTCCCCGCGGCGTCGAAGCCGCCCGTGTCCGCCGCGCGCGGCGCCCGCCGCTGGCTCGAGGACCTGCTCGCTCAGGCCGACGTGCGGATCGACGGCGACCGCCCCTGGGACCTGCGGCTGCACGCGCCCGGCGTTCCGGAGCGCGTGCTCGCGCAGGGCAGCCTCGGCCTGGGCGAGGCCTACATGGACGGCGACTGGAGCGCCGAGCGCCTGGACCAGCTGTTCGAGCGCATCGTGCGCGCGCGGCTCGCGGACCAGGTGCAGCCGCTGTCCATCGTCTGGCACCACCTGAAGGCGCGCTGGACGAACCGCCAGACCGCGCGCCGTGCCTGGGAGGTCGGCCGCCGGCACTACGACCTCGACGACGACGTCTACCAGGCCATGCTCGACCCGCGCATGACCTACACCTGCGGCTACTGGGCGCAGGCGCAGGACCTCGCGCAGGCGCAGGAGCACAAGCTGGAGATGGTCTGTCGCAAGCTGCGCCTGCGGCCGGGCATGCGCCTGCTGGACATCGGTTGCGGCTGGGGCAGCCTGATGCGCTACGCGGCGGAACGCCACGGCGTGCGCTGCGTCGGCGTGACCGTGTCGGAGCGCCAGGTCGCGCTCGGCCGCGCGATGTGCCGCGGCTTGCCGGTCGAGTTCCGGCTGCAGGACTACCGCGACATCGACGGCCGCTACGACGCGATCGCCAGCCTGGGCATGTTCGAGCACGTCGGCCGGCGCAACGACGCGGCCTTCATGCGCGTGGCGCGGCGCTGCCTCGCCGACGACGGCCTGTTCCTGCTGCACACCATCGGGCGCAACGAGGACGGGCACGGCACCGACGCGTGGATCGACCGCTACGTCTTCCCGAACGGCGAGCTGCCGACGCTGGCGCGGCTCGGCCGCGCCTTCGAGCGCCGCTTCGTCGTGGAGGACCTGCACAACTTCGGCGCCGACTACGACCGCACGCTGATGGCCTGGCACGCGAACATCGAGGCGGCCTGGCCCCGCTTCGCGCAGCGCCTGGGCGAACGCTTCCGGCGGCAGTGGCGCTACTACCTGCTGTCCTGCGCGGGCGCCTTCCGGGCGCGCGACATCCAGCTGTGGCAGTTCGTGCTGTCGAAGGACGGGCTGCGCGGCGGCTACGAGCGGCCGGCGGCGCCTTCCGCCACGCTCGCCTGAAGCGCGCGCCTGCCGAGCGGAGCGGCCGGCCCCAACCCCGCCGCACCTGATGCGCCGGCGCCACGCCGGCCGCGCGCGCGGACCCCGGCGCCGTGCCGGCTGGCCGGGCCCCGTGCTACATTCCTGGCTGTCATGCGCTCGTTTTACTTTGCCTACTTTTGGTTCTCGCACCGCCCCGGCGGAGGAGAGGCCAGCGTGTAGGCAAGACTGAAGCGCCGCCAGATCCCCCAAACCGCCGGGTTCCCCCCCGGCGGTTTTTTTTCGTCCTCGCCTTTCCCATCGACCGCGCACCTGCGCCGCCCTTTCCGGAGAACAACGACATGGCCCCCAAATCCACGCCGACGGCCAGCGAGCCCTGGTATGCGCGCCACCACGAGAAGACCAGTCGGACCGACGACGAAAGGATCAAGGACGTGACGCCGCTGCCGCCCCCCGAGCACCTGATCCGCTTCTTCCCGATCTCCGGCACACCGGTCGAGCAGCTGGTCGCGGGCACGCGCGAGCACATCCGCCGCATCATCGCCGGCAAGGACGACCGCCTGCTGGTCATCATGGGCCCGTGTTCCATCCACGACCCGGCCGCGGCGCTGGAGTACGCGCGGCGGCTGCGCGTGCAGCGCGAGAAGTACGCCGGCACGCTGGAGATCGTGATGCGGGTCTACTTCGAGAAGCCGCGCACCACCGTCGGCTGGAAGGGCCTGATCAACGACCCCTACCTCGACGAGAGCTACCGCATCGACGAGGGCCTGCGGATCGCCCGCCAGCTCCTGCTGGAAATCAACCGCCAGGGCATGCCGGCCGGCAGCGAGTTCCTGGACGTGATCTCGCCGCAGTACATCGGCGACCTGATCTCCTGGGGTGCGATCGGCGCGCGCACCACCGAGAGCCAGGTGCACCGCGAGCTGTCCTCGGGCCTGTCGGCGCCGATCGGCTTCAAGAACGGCACCGACGGCAACATCAAGATCGCCACCGACGCGATCCAGGCGGCCGCGCGCCCGCACCACTTCCTGTCGGTGCACAAGAACGGCCAGGTGGCGATCGTCGAGACCAAGGGCAACAAGGACTGCCACGTGATCCTGCGCGGCGGCAAGGCCCCGAACTACGGCGCCGCCGACGTGGCCGCCGCCTGCCGCGAGCTGGAAGCGGCCAAGCTGGCGCCGACGCTGATGGTCGACTGCTCGCATGCCAACAGCAGCAAGCAGCACCAGAAGCAGATCGACGTGGCGCGCGACATCGCCGCGCAGGTGGCCGGTGGCAGCCGGGCCGTGTTCGGCGTGATGGTCGAAAGCCACCTGGTCGCCGGCGCGCAGAAGTTCACCCCCGGCAAGGACGACCCGGCCCGGCTGCAGTACGGCCAGAGCATCACCGACGCCTGCATCGGCTGGGACGACTCGGAGACGGTGCTGGAGGTGCTGGCGCAGGCGGTGAAGGCGCGCCGCGGCTGAGCGGGCCGCGTCGGCAACGCCCGGCCGGCGCCCCGAACCCGGCGGCGCGCGCCGGGAACGCGACCGGCGTGGCGCTCAGGCGCCGACGTGCAGGTCGCGGCTCGCGCGCCAGGCCACCGGCGCGCCGACCTCCGCCGGCTGCAGCACCAGCGCGGTGTCGCGCCGGTCGTCCGGCGTCAGCCGGCGGTAGAGGAAGTCGCGCGCGTTCGCCGGCTCGCCGTCGACGAAGAGCTGCGAGGTCAGCTCGCCCCACGCGGGGTGGCGCAGCCGCACGTGGATGTGCGGCGTGCGGCCCGGGTAGGGCACCGGGCGGATGGTGCGGAAGCGGTAGCGGCCCGCGGCGTCGCTGCGCGTCGCGCCGAAGCCCTGGAAGCCCTCGTCGATGCGCTCGCCGGCGCCGTCCGGGTGGCGGTAGCTGCCGTGCACGTCGCATTGCCAGATCTCCACCGCCGCGCCGTCCACCGCGCGGCCGCGCGCGTCGACGATGCGGCCGCCGAGGTCCAGCGCCTCGCCCTGGGCCTGCAGCACGCGGCCGCCGCGCTCGACGCGGGTGAGGTCGGCGTCCCAGTCGAGCGCGCGGGCGCGCCAGGCGACGGAGGGATAGAACGGCCCCTCGGTCATCGGCGGCAGGCCGGCGGCACGCAGCGGCCGGGGCAGCGCCAGCAGCGCCGCGCCGGCGCCGGCACCGGCACCGAGCAGCAGGCGCCGGCGTTGGGGGGCCGGCAGCGCGGCGGCACGGGTCGGGGACGGGCGGCGGTCGGTCGGCATGGCGGTCTCGGTCACGGATGTCGAGGCGGTTTCGGCGGTCGGGGTGAACCGGCTCGGAGTCGGCCGGAGGGGCCTCGGTTCACCAGGCATCGTGGCCGGAACGGCGGCTCCCGCGCGGCCGCCGAAGCGCCGTCACCGTGGCAGCGACCGGCGCATGCCGTCAGCCCGGCGGGGCCAGGCTCGCGAGCAGGCGCTCGTGGTCGGCGCCCAGGCGCTGGCGCGCGGCGGCATCCTTGAGCGCCGCGGCGGCCTCGCCGCGCAGCACGGCGGCCTCGGCGGGCACCAGCTCGGCCTGCAGCGCGGCCGCCTCGGCCAGTGCGAGCACCGCATCGCGGTGCAGGCGATCGGCCTGCGGCGCGGCTGGCGCGGCCAGGCCGCGCAGCGCGGCCAGCGCCGTCGCCAGCAGCGGCGCGGCCGCCGCCGCGTCGCCGCGCGCGGCCATCGAGCGCGCGCGCCAGACCTGCAGCTGCGCGATCTGCAGGCGCAGCGCGGGATCGTCGCGGCGCGCCAGGTCGGCCGCGCCGCGGGTCAGCGCCAGCTCGTAGGCCGCCAGCGCCTCGTCGTGGCGGCCGACCGCGGCCAGCGCCCGCCCGTAGACCGGCGCCAGCGTCGGCAGGATGCCGGCCCACTTGCTCTCGGGGCCCTGCTGCTCGGCCAGCCGGCGCGCGGTGTCCCAGCTGGTCTGCGCGGCCTCCAGCGCCGGCTCCGCCTCGCCCAGGCGCAGCCGGGCCAGCGCCAGCGTGAGGCTGTCGGTCATCAGCCCGTCGCGCCAGGCCAGGTTGTCCGGCTCGCGCGCCAGCACCTGGCGGCGCAGCGCCAGCGCCTGGTCGATCGCCTGGCGCATCGCCGGCAGGTCGTCCAGCCGCTCGTGGGCACGGGCCTGGCCGGCGTAGGTGGCGGCGAGCTGGTGGGTGAAGGCGTCGCGCGCGCTGACGTCGCCGGGGGCGGCGTCCTGCTCGAGGCTGTGCAGCAGCGCCTCGTCGCCCAGCAGCGCCCGGTGGTCGGCCTCGGCCAGCGCATAGTGGTTGAGGGCCAGCTCGGGGTGCAGCAATGCCAGCTGCATGCGCGCGACGAACATCTGCGCGGCGGCGCGCTCGGCCACCATGTGCGCCCGGCCCTCGCCGTCCAGCGGGGGCTGGCGCTGCAGCATCGCGGTGCTGCGCTCGATCGCCCGGTTCAGCGGCCCCAGCGCGTCGGCCGGGCGGCCCTCGGCGCGCAGCAGCTGGGCCTGCACGGTGAGGGTGCGCACGTGCCAGCTGGCGAAGCGCCAGTCGGCGTGGCCGGCCTGCCAGACCCGCTCGCCGAGCGCCAGCGCGCGGTCCACGGTGGCGCGCGCCTCGGCGGCGCGCTGCGGCGCGGCCTGGCGGTCGCTGCCCTGGATCTCGGCCAGCCGGGCCAGCGCCGACGCGACCAGGGCCTGCACGTCGACGTCGTCCGGCGCCGCGCGCAGCGCGGTGTCGAGCGCCGCCAGGGTCTGCTTCAGGGTGGCCTCCTGGGCGGCCATGCCGCCGGGCAGCCGCGTCAGCGCGTCGCCGAAGCGGAACACCAGGTCGGTGGTCAGGCGCTTCAGCTCGGCCGCCTGGGCGCGGGCCTCGTCGCGCGCCCGCTCGGCGGCCTGGGCCTGCCAGAGGCTGGCGGCCAGGCCGACGGCGAGCCCGCCGACGCCCAGCACCGAGGCGGCCACGGCCAGCCGGTGGCGCTGCACGAACTTCGCGAACAGGTAGCCGGCGCGCGGCGCGCGGGCGCTCACCGGGTGGCCCGCGAGGTAGGCGCGCACGTCCTGCGCGAGCGCATCGACGCTGCGGTAGCGGCGCTCCGGCGGCTTCTCCAGCGCCTTCAGCAGGATGCGGTCGAGGTCGCCCTTCAGGCGGCGGCGGGTGCGCAGCCACTGCGGGTCCGCCGCCTCGTCGGGCCCGAGCGCGCTCGGCCGCGTCGGCATCTCCTCGAGCACGCTGCGCGCGGCCGCCTCCGGCGTGGTGGCGCGGCGGCCGGTGGGGCGCACGCCGGTCAGCAGGCTGTAGAGCACCGCGCCCAGGCTGTAGATGTCGGTGGCGGTGTCGACCGGCTCGCCGCGCACCTGCTCGGGGCTCGCGAAGTTCGGCGTGAACGGGCGCTCGGCACCCAGCGTGGTGTCGCCGCCCGAGGGCGCCGGGTCCAGCGCCTTCGCGATGCCGAAGTCGAGCAGCTTGACCTGCCCGACGCGGCCCGGCCCGGTCGCGGCGGTGACCAGCACGTTGCCCGGCTTGAGGTCGCGGTGCACCAGCAGCTGGCGGTGCGCGTAGGCCACCGCGTCGGCGAGCTGCAGGAACAGCGCGAGCCGGCCCTCCAGCGGCAGGTCGCGCGCGGCCTCGTCGATCGGCCGGCCCTCGACCTGCTCCATCACGAAATAGGGCCGGCCGTCGCGGCTCAGGCCGGCATCGATCAGGCGCGCGATGTTCGGGTGGTTCAGGCGGGCCAGCGCCTGGCGCTCCTGCGCGAAGCGCTCGAGCACCGCGGCGCTGTCCATGCCGCGCTTGATCAGCTTGACGGCGGCGCGGCCCTCGTACTGGCCGTCGACGCGGCGCGCCGCGTAGACCTCGCCCATGCCGCCGGCGCCGAGCCGCCGCACCGCCTCCCAGGGGCCGAAGCGCTCGCCGACGCGGTCGCTGGCCGCGGACGACGCCGCGCCGTCGCCGGCTGCGTCGGGAGCGCCTGCGCCTTCGTCGGGCAGGCCGGGCAGCGTGGTCTCGAACGGGGCGGGCATCGGGTCGGCAGCGCGGAGAAGCGCGCATCCTACCGAGCCCGGCGAGTCCCGCCGCGCGCGGCGGGTTCTGCCGTGACGCGCTGGCGCCGTGCGCACCCGCGCGGCGGCCGCCGCAGGCGGCCCGCCGTCTCGCCGTCGACGGCCGTCAGACGTCGAAGAAGACCGTCTCGCCCTCGCCCTGCAGCCGCACGTCGAAGCGGTAGACCATGACGCCGTCGCGCTCGCCCTCGCTGCGGGCGATCAGGGTCTGGCGCCGCACCTGCCATTCGATCAGGTTGATCACCGGGTCCTCGGCGTTCGCCTCGGGCTCGTCGTCGAAGTAGATGCGGGTGTTCAGGCCGAGGTTGATGCCGCGCGCGACGACCCACAGGTTGACGTGCGGCGCCATCCGGCGGCCGTTGCGGCCGACGACGCGGCCCGGCTTGATGGTGTCGAAGGCGTACAGGCCGGTGTCGAAGTCGGTGCAGGCGCGGCCCCAGCCGCGGAAGGCCGGGTCCAGCGGCTGGCCGGACTGGCGATCGCCGGGGTGGGCGTAGCGGCCATCGGCATTCGCCTGCCAGCACTCCAGCAGCGCGTCGCGCACCAGCGTGCCGGAGCCGTCGATGACGGTGCCCTCGATGCGGATGCGCCGCCCGCGCGTCTGCGGCGTGACGAGCACCGGCCCGAAGTCGTTCTCGAAGATCTCGAAGCCGGCCTGGCGCGGCGCGAGGCCGATGTGGACGTAGGGGCCGGCCGTCTGGGACGCGGTCTCGCGCAGCGGCAGCGGGGAATCGATCGGTCGGAAGCTCATCGGGCGTCTCCGGCGGGCAGGGGCTGCACGCGGTTCTCGAACCAGGTGGCGCGCTGGCCGCGCAGCACGATGTCGAAGCGGTAGGCGCGGCTGTCGAGCTGGACGAAGGCACCCGGGTCCTGCAGCGCGACCAGGCCGCGGATCTGCTCCTCGCTCGGCACCGTCTGCAGGATCGGGCAGCTCGCGATCAGCGGGTCGCCCTCGAAGTACATCTGCGTGATCAGGCGCTGCGCCCACGCATCACCGCTGATCGCGTAGTGGATGTGCGCGGGCCGCCAGTCGTTGATGCGGTTGCGCCAGGGGTAGGGGCCGGGGCGGATCGTCCGGTAGACGTAGTGGCCGTCGGCATCGGTCAGCGTGCGGCCGCAGCCGCCGAAGTTCGGGTCCAGCGCGCCGATGTACTGGTCCTTCTTGTGCCGGTAGCGGCCGCTCGCGTTCGCCTGCCAGACCTCGACCAGCGCGTTGCGCACCGGCCGACCGAACTGGTCGCGCACGTAGCCGTGCACCACGATGCGCTCGCCGATCGGCAGGCCATGGGGCTGGTCCGGGTGGGCGCAGTTGAGGATCAGGTCGTTGTCCAGCGGCCCCAGCTCCTCGGCACGGAACACCGGGCCGGTGACCTCGCTGAGCGACTGCTGCAGCGAGATCAGCGCATTGCGCGGGCTGCGCAGCACGCTGGTCTTGTAGGCCGGGGCGTAGGCCGGCGGGTGGGACGTGGTGTCCCGCATCAGGAATTCGTCGCCGGGCTCGGGGGCGCGTCCCATGGGTGTCTCCTCGTTCGGATGGGGGCCGTGGCGGTGCACGGCGGCGCGCGCACTGTAGGCGGGGGCGGCGGGCGGCGACAACTGAAATCGCCGCCGGGGCGTCATGAGCGGTGGTGATGACCATCGGCGGCGCGGCCGCGGGCCGATGGCCGGGCCTGGGCGGCAGCCCCGGCGCCGACCGGCGCGCTGCGGCGGGAGGCGGTCGGCACCCGTCAGCGCCGCGCGCGGGGGCGTCGCGTGACCGTCGCGTCGCGCGGCGCCGCGACGCTGCGCAAGGCCGCCCCCAGGCGCAGCGCCGCCGGGCCGGGCGGACTGTCGGCACGGCGCAGCAGGCCGATCGCCTCCGACGGCGTGATCGCGGTCGGCCAGCGTTGCAGCCGGCCGGCCGCCAGCTCGCGCACCACCGCGGACAGCGGCGTGATCCAGAGCGCGTCGGCGTCCTGCACGAGCGCCAGCGCGAGCGCGCCGTCCAGGGTCTCGACCAGGCCGGCGCGCGGCACCAGGCCGTGGCGCGCGAGGAAGGCATCGGCCACCTGGCGGATCTGCGTGCCGGGCAGCGGCAGCAGCAGCAGGCAGGCGCCGAAGCTTGCGGGCGGCGGCACGCCGTCGAGGCCCGCCGGCGGCGGCACGGGGCCGGGGCCGTGGCCCCCGCGCCGGGCCGGCCCCCCCGCCGGCCCGCGGCCCGCCACGTCCGGCGCGAGCGCGTGGCCCGGCCGCATCGCGATGACCAGCGGCTCGGCGCGCAGCGGCTCGAAGGCCAGGCCGGCCATGGCCTCCGGGTCGCCGAGGCGGCCGAGCACCAGGTCGAGCTCGCCGGCACGCAATTGCGCGAGCAGCGCCGCATTGCGGCCGGTATGCAGCTGCAGTCGCAGCGCCGGATCGCGCGCCAGGCCGCTAGCCAGCACCGGTGTCAGCAGCGCCGCGGCCACCGTCGGCAGCGCGCCGACCCGCAACGCGCCCGCCTCGCGGCCCGGCGCCACGCTGTCGACGGCCGCGCCGAGCGCCCGCAGCGCCTCGCGCGCATGGCGCAGGAAGGGCGCCGCCGCCTCCAGCACGCGGGTGCCCTGGCGGCTGCGTTCGAACAGGCGCTGCCCGAGCAGCGCCTCCAGCTCGTTCAGCGTCTTGGTGACCGCGGGCTGGGTGATGCACAGCCGCTCAGCGGCCCGGCCGAGGTGGGCGGTGTCGGCCACCGCGAGCACGCACTGCAGGTGGCGCAGCCGCAGCCGGCCGGCCAGGGCCTCGTCGCGCAGGCCGGCCGCGGCGTCGGCTGGCGCAGCCGCGGGCACGTCATCACCGACGGTGATGGCCACGGCGGGCCGTCCGCCGGCCGGCCGGAGGCGGCGGGGCGGCGGCGGGGCAGGCATGGCCGATTCTAGGCAGCGGCCTCGCCAAGGCCCACCCGGGGGCGCGCGCCGTCACATCGGCAGGCAGACCTGGCCGGAGGCCTCCACCGACGCGGCCGGCCAGGGGGTGGTGCGCGGGGCAGCCGGACCGGCGCCGGCGTCCCCGCCCTCGAGGCGTCCGCGCCGGCGCAAGCGCGCGAGGCCGGGCCGCGGCCGGTCGGCGAGGCGCGGGTCGAAGCCGGCGGAGTCGAGCTGCCAGCCCTCGGTCGCCTGCGCCTCGGTGAGGCGCGCGGTGCGCTGCGCGCCGAGGCCGAGCGCATCCAGCCGCGCCAGCAGGGCCTCGCAGCCCGGCGCGTCGAGCTGGCGTGCGAACGCGGTCCAGCGCAGCAGCACGGCGGGGTGCTGCCAGGCGTCCTCGATGGCCCAGCGCAGGCGGCGCCGGTCCGCCGCGTCGCGCGCCTGGCGCACCGCGGGGGGCGCGGCCTCGAGCACGCGCGGCAGCAGCGCATGGAAGAAGGCCTGGTAGGCGCGCCGCAGCGGGGCCCCCGCCAGCAGGGCCTCGAAGCGTCGGCTGCGCTCGGCCCAGCCCGGCCGCATCAGCTGCAGGCTCAGCTGGGCCTGCAGCGCCTGCACCGGGTTCATCAGGTGCAGCCGCTTCGGCGGCAGCACCTGCAGCGGCAGCGTGCAGGCGGCCTCGTGCGGCAGCGGCTCGACGAAGCTGCACAGCACGGCGATGCGACGCCAGGCGGCGGCGCCGAGGCCTTCGACCTCGCGCAGCGGCCGGTCCTCCAGGCGCCGCACCACCTGCATCGCGGCCGCGAAGTCGAGCGCGCCCTTGGCGGCGTTGGCGCGGCGGCTCAGCAGCGCGAGGTTGCCGGCGGCATAGCCAGCGGCATCGCGCACCCGGTCCACCGAGGGCTCGCTGCCGGGCACCGGCCCGCCCAGCTCGGCCCGCGTCACCGGGCAGTGCGTGACCTCGATCTGCCGCAGGTAAGCCGGCGTGACCTGGAACAGCTCGACGCTGCGCCCGCGGCGCCAGGCGCGCAACCGCAGCTGCAGCCACTGCCGCGCGGCCGGCGTGGCGCGCAGGCAGCGCTCGCCGAACACCGCCTGGCCGGCGAGCCAGCCGTGGCGCAGCGGCGCGCAGCCGTCGGCCAGCGCGGCCGGCGGGGCGAGGCCGTGGCGGGCGTGGTCCCAGCCCAGCTCGAAGGCGACCGGGTCGTGCGGCGGCTGCTCGGTCGACAGCGCGGCGGCCAGCGGCGACAGCGGCTGCGCCCCGGCGGGCGGGACGGCGGCGGCCGCGCGCGACGGCGCGGCCGCGGGGGCGGCGGGCGGGGCGACGGGGATCGGGTGCGTGCTCATGCGGGGCTCTCCTGCAGGCTCGGTTCGGCGCCGGTGCGGCGACGATGGACCACAGTCTGGCGGGCCGGAAGCTCACAGCGTGAGCCACCGGATCGCCGCGGGGACATGGCCTCGGCCCGCATGGACGGCGCGCCCCGCCGCGGCTAGCATCCGGGCACCCGCTCACACCGTGAGCCACCTGCCGAGGCCCCGCGCCACGCCCGAGGACGATGGACCGCACCGAACGCTTCTACCGGATCGAGCTGCTGCTGCGCAACCGCGGCTGCGTGTCCTTCGACGCCCTGCGCGACGAGCTGGAGGTCTCCCCGGCCACGCTCAAGCGCGACCTGCAGTACCTGCGCGACCGCATGGATGCCCCCATCGTCTATGACCGCGAGACCAACGGCTACCGCTTCGCCGCCGCGGCGGGGACCGGCCGCGGCGGCCCGGGTGCCGGCACGGCCGCGCGGCGCGAGCTGCCCGGCCTGTGGTTCAGCGAGCAGGAGGTGCATGCGCTGCTGACCATGCACCAGCTGCTGGCCGGCCTGGACGACGACGGCGTGCTGGCGCGCCACCTCGCGCCGATGGTGGACAAGCTGCAGGGCATGCTGGGTGCCGACGCGGCCGAGGCCCGCGAGGCGATGCGCCGCGTGAAGGTGATCGGCACCGCGCGCCGGCGGGCGCCGAGCCGCCACTTCGAGCTGCTGGGCAGCGCGCTGATGCAGCGCCGGCGCGTCTGGCTGCGCTACTACAAGCGCAGCGACCGGCGCGAGAGCGAGCGCGAGGTCTCGCCGCAGCGGCTGGTGCACTACCGCAGCACCTGGTACCTGGACGCCTGGTGCCACGCGAGCGAGGGCCTGCGGCGCTTCGCGCTGGACGCGGTGCGCGAGGCCCGCGCGCTGCCGGCGCGCGCCCGCCACGTCGCGGTGAAGGACCTGGAGGCTGCACTGGATGCCGGCTACGGCATCTACGGCGGCGGCGCCCGGCTGCGCTGGGCGGTGCTGCGCTTCGAGGCCGATGCGGCGCAGTGGGTGTCGCAGGAGGAATGGCATCCGCAGCAGCAGTCGCGCTGGCTCGACGACGGCCGCTACGAGCTGCGCGTGCCCTATGGCGAGGCGACGGAGCTGGCGATGGACGTGCTGCGCCACGGCGACAGCGTGCAGGTGCTCGGCGACCGGCCGCTGCAGCGCCTGATCGCCGAGCGACTGCACCGCGCTGCGGCGGCCTACGAGCCTCCCGCCGCCCCGGCCGCCGCCGCACCGACACCCACGCCGGCAGCGCCCGCCACCGCCACCGCCACCCCGATCCTCGCGCCCGCGGCACGGCCGCGCGCACGCGTCCGGTGAGCGACAACGACACCCCGGCCGCCCTCGGCGCAGTGCACCGCCGCCGCCTGCGCGAGGTCTGGCGCTCGGCCGGCTGGCCGAGCCAGGACCTGGTGGAAGTGGAGCTGCTGGCCGCCGGCTGGCTGGAACGCGTCGAGCAGGCCGACGGTCGGCACACGGTGCGCGTCACCCCCCAGGGCGTGCAGGTGCTGGCGCAGACGCTGCAGCGCCACCGCGGCGCCTACGCGGCGCACGAGTCACTGGTGCAGCGCGTGGCCGACGAGATGCTGCGCCACGGCCGCCTCGCGTGGCGCGGCCTGAGCCTGCGCTGCAAGCCGCTGGCCGACGGCCCGTGGGTGATGGCGATGCCCGACGTCTACTCGGTGCGCCACACCACGGTGGAGGCCTACCTCGCGCCGGTGGTGCACGAGGTGAAGGTGCGTCGCGCCGACCTGCTGGCCGACCTGAACCGGCCCGCCAAGCGCGCCGCCTACCTGCAGCTGGGTGGCGAGTGCTGGTACGTGCTGGCCGAGGGCATCGCCGACCCGGCGGAAGTGCCCGCCGAGTGCGGGGTGATGCTCGCGCGCCCGCTGCCGGACGGCGGCTGGGGCGCGCTCGACATCGTGCGCACCGCGCCGCGCCGCGCCTTCGCGATGCATTTCGGGCTGTGGATGGCGCTGGCGCGCGCCACGCCGCTGCCAGGGTGGCGGCCCGACGACGACCAGCCCGCGCTGTCCGCGTGCGACGACGCATGAGAAATCCCCGAGCTTTCTCGACCTCCGTGGGGGAGCGGGACGGGCAGCCCGGCTCTGCGGGCTCACAATAGCGGCCCCATTGCCGTGCGCCCGGCGCGCCGGCGCGGTGCCGATCGTGCCGCGCAGCGCCGCCGGGCCTGCCGAGGAAGACCCATGTCCTTGCCGACCCTGCCCGCGTCCCTCCGTCCCGCCGCCTGGTTGATTGCGCTGGCCGCCGCCTGCGGCGCCCCGGCGCAGGCCGCGCCCGCCCCGTCCGGCGCCGGCGCGGCGCCGGCAGCCGCCGCTGCCGAGGCCGATGGCATCGCGTGGGTCCAGGCCGCCAGCGAGGCCGACGTCGACGCGGCCTTCGCGCGCGCGAAGGCGGAGAACAAGCCGCTCTTCCTCTACTGGGGCGCCAAGTGGTGCCCGCCGTGCAACCAGGTGAAGGCCACGCTGTTCACGCGCCAGGACTTCATCGCGCGCTCGCGCGCCTTCGTGCCGGTCTACGTCGATGGCGACCGGCCCGGCGCACAGAAGATCGGCGCACGCTTCAAGGTCACCGGCTACCCGACCATGGTGCTGTTCAAGGCCGACGGCCGCGAGATCACGCGGCTGCCGGGCGAGGTCGACCCGGCGCAGTACACCACCGTGCTGACCCTGGGCATGCACGCGCAGCGCCCGGTGAAGGCGGTGCTGGCCGACGCGCGCCAGGGCGGCCGCCGGCTGGCCGACGGCGAGTGGCGCATGCTCGCGTACTACGCGTGGGACACGGACGACCGCCAGGGCATCGCCAAGGAGGAGGTGCCGGCCGTGCTGCGGCAGCTGGCCGCGAACTGCCCGCCGAAGCTGGCCGACACCGCGCAGCGCCTGCTGCTGCAGTCGCTCGCCGCCGCGGATGGCAAGACCCCGGCCGACGCCGCGACCCGCGCCCGCGTGATGACCCTGCTGGCCGACCCCGCCCAGGTGCGCCAGCACGGCGACGTGCTGAGCAACCAGGCCGCCGAGATCACCCGCGCGCTGACCGCGGCCGCCGAGCTTCTTCCGCCGCGAGGCCCTCGAAGGCCAGCAACAGGCCTGGCTGGGCAGCATCCAGCTGGTGCGCCCCCCCTCGCTGCAGGCGCTCACGCTGGGCGCCGTGGCCGTGCTGGCGGCGGTGCTCGCGTTCCTGTGGTTCGGCGAGTACACGCGGCGCGCCACCGTCGCCGGCCTGCTGGCGCCGGACCGCGGCGTGCTGCGGCTGGTGCCGAGCCAGGCCGGCACCCTCGTGGAAAGCCACGCGGTCGAGGGCCGCGCCGTGCGGCGCGGCGACGTGCTGTTCGTGCTCGACGTCGGCCAGTCCAGCGACCAGGGCGACACCCAGGGCGCGGTGGCCGAGGCGCTGGTGCAGCGCCAGCGCAGCCTGCGTGACGCGGCACGCCAGCAGCAGGTGCTGACCGACACCCAGACCGCGGGCCTGCAGCGCCAGCGCGAGGACCTGCAGCGCGAGCTGGCGCAGATCGACGCCGAGGAGGCGCTGCAGCAGCAGCGCCTGGCGCTCGCCGAGCAGGCGGTGGCGCGGCTGGAGGCGCTGCGGGCCCAGCAGTTCATCTCCGACGCCCAGGTGCAGGCGCGCACCGAGGAACTGCTCGGCGTGCGCGCGGCGCTGCAGGCGCTCGGGCGCCAGCGGGTGGAGCGCCAGCGCCAGGCCAGCGAGCTGGCCGCGCGGCTCGGCGAGCTGCCGTTGCAGGGCCGCCAGCGCCAGGCCGAGCTGGAGCGCGACCTCGCCGAGCTGCGCCAGGCGGAGGCCGAGAACGCGTCGCGGCGCCGGCTGGTCGTGCGGGCCCCGGAGGACGGCGTGCTCGGCGCCGTCACCGTGCAGCCCGGCCAGGCGGTCACGCCGGCGATCGCGATGGCCAGCCTCGTGCCGGCCGAGGCGCGGCTGCAGGCCCAGCTCTACGCACCGTCCAGCGCAGTGGGCTTCATCCGGCCCGAGCAGCCGGTGCGGCTGCGCTACCAGGCCTTCCCGTACCAGAAGTTCGGGCACCACGGCGGGCACGTCGTGCAGGTCTCGCGCACGCCGCTGCAGCCTGCGGAGCTGGCGGGGCTGCCGCTGCGGCTGACCGGCATCGGCACCTTCACGACCACCAACGAGCCGCTGTACCGCATCACGGTCGCGCTCGACGCCCAGGCCGTGACCGCCTATGGCCAGCCCCAGGCGCTGGCCCCGGGCATGCAGCTCGACGCCGACGTGCTGCTCGACCGGCGGCGGCTGATCGAGTGGATCTTCGAGCCGCTGATCAGCGTGGCGGGTCGGCTGTGAGCCCGCCGGGCCACTCCCGGGACCACGCCGGGCCGCCCCCCGCTTTCTGGCCCCCCGCGGGGAGCCGGACGTGCAGCGTCCGGCCCCGGGGGCGGTCCCGAGCGCTCATCCCGGGGCATGCAGCGCGGAAGGTCGTCCGATGAGCCCCGAGGGCGAGCAGCCGGCCGCGACGCCGGGGGCGTCCGGGGCGCCCGGCGCGCCCGCGTCGGCCGGCTGGCTGCGCCGGCTGCGCCTGGGCGGGCTCGGCGGCGGCCGCACGCCGCTGATCCTGCAGACGGAGACCGCCGAGTGCGCCCTCGCCTGCCTGGCGATGGTGGCCAGCCACCACGGCCTGCGCATCGACGTGCCGACGCTGCGCCAGCGCTTCCCGCTGTCGCTGAAGGGCGCGTCGATGCTGGACCTGCTGCGCATCGCGGGGCAGCTGAACCTGTCGCCGCGCCCGCTGCGCGCGGAGCTGGCGCACCTGGCCGGCCTGCGCCTGCCCTGCATCCTGCACTGGGACATGAACCACTTCGTCGTGCTGACCGGCCTGCGGCGCGGCAAGGCGGTGATCCACGACCCCTCGCGCGGGCTGCGGGTGATGGCGCTCGACGAGGTGTCCCGCCACTTCACCGGCGTGGCGCTGGAGCTGTCGCCGGGCCATGGCTTCGCGCCGCGCGAGGAGCGCCAGCCGATCGGCCTGCGCCAGCTGCTCGGCCCGATCCGCGGCCTGCGCCGCTCGCTGGGCCAGATCTTCGTGCTGGCCCTGGTGCTCGAGACCTTCCAGCTGCTCGCGCCCTTCTTCCTGCAGTGGGTGGTGGACGGCGTGCTGGTCAGCGCGGACCGCGACCTGCTGGTGACGCTCGGGCTCGGCTTCGGCCTGCTGGTGCTGGTCACGGTGGCCGTCGGCGCGGTGCGCTCCTGGGCCGTGCTCTACCTGTCGGCGACGCTGAACCTGCAGTGGCTGGGCAATGTCTTCGGCCACCTGATGCGGCTGCCGGTGGCCTGGTTCGAGAAGCGGCACGCCGGCGACGTGCTGTCGCGCTTCGGCGCGATCACGCAGATCCAGCAGACCCTGACCACGCACTTCATCGAGGCCGTGCTCGACGGCCTGCTGGTGCTGCTGACGCTGGCGATGATGTGGGTCTACAGCCCGCGGCTGACCGCCGTGGCGCTGGCCGCGGTGGCGGCCTACGCGCTGCTGCGCGCCGCGTTCTACCGGCCGCTGCGCGAGGCCACCGAGGAGGCCATCGTCTACGACGCGCGGCGCGTCAGCCACTTCCTCGAATCGCTGCGCGGCGTGCAGGCGATCAAGCTGCACAACCGGCAGGACGAACGGCAGGCGCAGTTCATGAACCGCGTGGTCGATGCGGCGAATGCGCAGATCGCGACGCGCCGGCTGGACCTGTGGTTCGGCGTCGGCCACAAGCTGGTGTTCGGGCTGGAGCGCATCGCCGTGGTCTGGCTCGGCGCGCTGCTGGTGCTGGAGCGCAACCTATCGGTCGGCATGCTGTTCGCGTTCCTTGCCTACAAGGAGCAGTTCGCGCTGCGCTTCAGCGCGCTGATCGACAAGGCGGTCGAGCTGCGCATGCTGCGGTTGCAGGGCGAGCGGCTGTCGGACATCGTGCTCACCGCGCCGGAGACCGACGCCGGCGTGCCTGGCGCGCTGGATCCGTCGGCCGCGCCGCGGCCGGACGGCCGCGGCCGCGGGCTGCGGCTGGAGCTGGAGCACCTGCGCTTCGCCTACTCGGCGGCGGAGAAGCCGGTGCTGGTCGACGTCAGCCTGGCGATCGAGCCGGGCGAGTCGGTCGCGATCGTCGGGCCCTCGGGCTGCGGCAAGACGACGCTGCTGAAGCTGATGCTGGGCGTGCACGCGCCGCAGGCCGGCGAGATCCGCGTCGGCGGCGTGCCGCTGGCGCGCGTGGGCCTGCGCGGATGGCGCGAGGCCATCGGCACCGTGATGCAGGACGACCTGCTGTTCGCCGGCACCATCATCGACAACATCAGCTTCTTCGACGCCGCGCCGGACCTGGCCTGGGTCGAGCAGTGCGCCCGCCTCGCGGCCGTGCTCGACGAGATCGAGGCCATGCCGATGGGCCTGCACACGCTGGTCGGCGACATGGGCAGCAGCCTGTCCGGCGGCCAGCGGCAGCGCATCCTGCTGGCGCGTGCGCTGTACAAGCGGCCGCAGATCCTCTTCCTCGACGAGGCCACCAGTGCGCTCGACGTGGACCGCGAGCGCCAGGTCAACCAGGCCGTGCGCGAGCTCAGCATCACGCGCATCATCGTCGCGCACCGGCCGGAGACCATCGCCTCCGTCGGGCGGGTGATCGTGCTGAAGGACGGCCGGGTCGCCCAGGACCTGCGCAGCGTGGGCGGCGCCAGCCCGCTGGCGCCGATGGCGTCGGCCACGGGGACGGCGGGCGGTGGCGGGCCGGGCCCGGCCCCCGGTGGACCGTCGGGCGGGCCCGGCGCGGGCAGCGGGCCGGCGGCCACGCCGGCGGGAACGGGTCTGGGCGGCTGAACGGCGGGCGGCGAGCGGCGCGCCGGGTCGAACGGCCCAGGCTATGGCCGTGATCGGCGGCGGCCATTGGACACGCCCGCAGGCCGGCGGCATCCTGTGCCCCCATCGAGAATGATTCTCGTCTGGAGCTTCCCATGGCCAAGACCGCAACCTTCGGCGTCCTGCACCTCGGCACCTCGTTCGGCGTCGGCTACCTGCTGACCGGCAGCGCCGCGATCGCCGGCGCACTCAGCCTGGTCGAGCCGCTGGTGAACACGGTGATGCACTACTTCTTCGACAAGGGCTGGGACCACCCGGCCTGGCAGCAGCGGCTCGCCCGCTGGGGCCGCCGACCGGCGGCGGCGGAGAGCCTCGCGACCTCGGTGCCGGGCTGAGGTCCGGCACGGCCACCGGCCACGCCACTCACGCCGCGCCCGGCCCGGCGCCTCGCACGACCGACCGCTCCTCCGCAACGTCGCGACGCGGCGCGGCCGCCGGGGACGCCGGCGCCGTGGCCACCTCCAGCCGGACCAGCCACGCGAGCGCCTCGTCACGCGAGCGCCCGCACATCTCCGCCGACGGCCGCAGCGAGGCGCAGACTGCCGGCCGCTCGGGCCGGCCGAACAGCCGGCAGCGCCAGGCGGCATCCAGGTGCGGGCAGGCCACCCCCGCCGGCTTGCCCTGCGGCAGGCCCGGCATCGGCGAGGTGATCGAAGGCGCGATGCAGCAGGCCGCGCAGCCGGTTCGGCAGTCCACGCGCGGATTGTCGGGCCGTGGCGCAGGGCCCACCCCCTCGGGTGACTTCCCGACGCCCGCTCCCTACAATCCCGGTTTGCCCAAAAAACAGGCAATCCCATGCGATTCCCCACCTGCTTCGACGTTCTCGTGGTCGGCGGCGGCCATGCCGGCACCGAGGCCGCGCTGGCGGCCGCGCGCATGGGCTGCACGACGCTGCTGCTGACGCACAACATCGAGACCCTTGGCCAGATGAGCTGCAACCCGTCGATCGGCGGGATCGGCAAGGGCCACCTGGTGAAGGAGGTCGATGCGCTCGGCGGCGCGATGGCCGCCGCGACGGACGAGGCCGGCATCCAGTTCCGGATCCTGAACCGCTCGAAGGGGCCGGCGGTGCGCGCCACCCGGGCGCAGGCGGACCGGGTGCTCTACCGCGCCGCGATCCGGCGCCGGCTGGAGAACCAGCCGGGCCTCTGGCTGTTCCAGGGCGCCTGCGACGACCTGACGGTCGACGGCGGCCGCGTGACCGGCGCCGTGACGCAGCTCGGCGTGCACTTCGCGGCCCGCAGCGTCGTGCTGACCGCGGGCACCTTCCTCGACGGCCGGGTGCACGTCGGGCTGCAGAACCACGCCGCCGGGCGCGCCGGCGACCCGCCCGCGCAGCGCCTGTCCGCCCGGCTGAAGGAGCTGAAGCTGCCCCAGGGCCGCCTGAAGACCGGCACGCCGCCGCGGCTGGACGGGCGCAGCATCGATTTCTCGGTGCTGGAGGTCCAGCCCGGCGACGGCATGCCCGGCCCCGGCGGCGAGCCGGCCACGACGCCGATGCCGGTGTTCAGCTTCCTCGGCGAGGCGGCGCAGCACCCGGCGCAGCGGCCCTGCTGGATCACGCACACCAACGCCCGCACGCACGAGATCATCCGCAGCGGCTTCGACCGCAGCCCGATGTTCACCGGCGTGATCGAGGGCGTCGGCCCGCGCTACTGCCCGAGCCTGGAAGACAAGGTCAACCGCTTCGCCGACAAGGACGCGCACCAGATCTTCCTCGAGCCCGAAGGGCTGACGACGCACGAGATCTACCCGAACGGGATCTCGACCAGCCTGCCCTTCGACGTGCAGCTGGCGGCGGTGCGCTCGATGCGCGGCCTCGAGCAGGCCCACATCCTGCGCCCGGGCTATGCGATCGAGTACGACTACTTCGATCCGCGCGCGCTGAAGGCCAGCTTCGAAACCAAGTCGATCGAGGGCCTGTTCTTCGCCGGCCAGATCAACGGCACGACGGGCTACGAGGAAGCGGCCGCGCAGGGCCTGTTCGCGGGCATCAACGCCGCATTGCAGGTGCGCGGCGACGTGGCCTGGACGCCGGGCCGCGACGAGGCCTACCTCGGCGTGCTGGTCGACGACCTGATCACCAAGGGCGTCACCGAGCCTTACCGCATGTTCACCAGCCGGGCCGAGTTCCGGCTCCAGCTGCGTGAAGACAACGCCGACCTCCGCCTCACCGAGACCGGCCGCCGCCTCGGTCTCGTCGACGATCGCCGCTGGGACGCGTTCTGCCGCAAGCGGGACGCGGTTTCACGTGAAACGGAGCGCCTGCGCGGCCTCTGGGTGCGGCCGCAGACCCTGGGACCGGTCGATGCCGAGCGGCTGCTGGGCCGGGCCATCGAGCACGAGTACAGCCACGCCGAGCTGCTTCGGCGCCCGGGCGTCGACTTCGACACCTTGGCGACGATCGCAGCCGTCGCGAACCCGGACGCCGTGGTTTCACGTGAAACGCTGTACGCCGAGTTCGGCGCACCGATGGCTGATGCCGTGATCGAACAGGTGGAGATCGGCATCAAGTACGCCGGCTACATCGACAAGCAAAACGAGGCGGTGGAGCGCGCGGCGGGCCTGGAGCAGCTCCGCATCCCGGCCGATCTGGACTACCACGCCGTCAGCGCCCTGAGCTACGAGGTCCGCCACAAGCTCAGTCAGCACCGGCCCGAGACGTTGGGCCAGGCCTCGCGGATTTCGGGCGTGACGCCGGCGGCGGTCTCGCTGCTGCTGGTGCATCTGAAGAAGCTCCGCGGCAGGGCCCCGGCCGCGCCGGAGGTGGCGGCACCCCATGCCGCCTGAGTCGGGCCAGAGCAGCCCGGCGGCCGAGCTCGCCCGCCTCCAGTCCGCAGCGGCGCAGCTCGGCCTGGAGCCCAGCCCGGAACAGTACCGAGCCTGGCTGGGCCACCTCGACCTGGTGGCGAAGTGGAACCGCGTCTACAACCTGACGGCCATCCGGGACCGGCAGGAGATGCTGTCCCAGCACCTCGTCGACTGCCTGGCCGTCCTGCGGCCGCTGCAACGCCACCTCGAACAACTGCCGGCCCTCGCCTCGCCGCCACGCGTGCTGGACGTGGGCAGCGGGGCTGGCTTCCCTGGCGTCGTCATTGCCATCGGATTGCCGGCCGCCTCGGTCTGCTGCGTCGACACCGTCGGCAAGAAGGCCAGCTTCCTGACCCAGGTGGCCGCTGAGCTTGGTCTGTCCCACCTGCGTGGCCTGCATGCGCGTGTCGAGGAGCTCGCACCCCAGCAGGCCCAGGTGATCACCTCGCGCGCCTTCGCCTCGCTGGCCGATTTCGTCGCCCTCACCCGCCGTCACCTCGCCGACAATGGCGTGTGGCTGGCCATGAAAGGCCGCCGCCCCGACGACGAGGTCGCGGCGCTTCCGGGCGACATCGAGGTGTTTCACGTGGAACCGCTGCAGGTGCCAGGCCTCGACGCCCAGCGCTGCCTCGTCTGGATGCGGCCCCGGCCATGATCCTGCGACCTCCGACCCCTGCCCCCCGACCGCAATGTTCGGCATCTCCGACTACGGCGCCTTCTGTGCAGCGGTGCTGCTGTTCCTGGCCCTGCCCGGCCCGGGCACGCTCGCGCTGCTGACCGCCACGGGCCAGGGGGGCTTCCGCGCCGGCGCCGCCGCCACGGCCGGCCTGATCCTCGGCGACCAGCTCCTGCTGTGGCTGGCGGTCGCCGGCGTCGCGGCGCTGCTCGCCGCCCACCCGACGGCCTTCCTGCTGGTACAGGTCGGCGGCGCGCTCTACCTCGGATGGATCGGCCTGCGGCTGGTGTTCGCACGGCCCGGCAGCGCCGCGGTGATGTCCATGGCGCCGCGTCACTACGCCCGGCAGGCCTTGCTGATCACCCTCCTCAACCCCAAGGCCATCGTGTTCTACATGGCCTTCTTCCCGCTGTTCATCGACCCGGCGACCCACCGCGGCCTGCCGACCTTCGCCGCGATGGCCGTGACCATCGCCGCGATCACCGCCGCCTACTGCCTGGCGCTGTGCGCGGGCGCCCAGGCCATCACCGGCCCGCTGCGCCGGCACCCGGCGCTGGGCGTCTGGGCCCAGCGCCTGGCCGGCGTCTGCCTGATCGGCTTCGGCCTGCGGCTGCTCAAGGCCCAGGCCTGATCCACCCCTGCCCCGTCCACCCGCCCCGTCCAGCATGGCCCGCATCTTCTGTGTCGCGAACCAAAAGGGCGGGGTCGGCAAGACCACGACCACCGTCAACCTCGCCGCGGGCCTGGCACGCATCGGCCAGCGCGTGCTCGCGGTGGACCTCGACCCGCAGGGCAACGCGACCATGGGCTCGGGCTGCGACAAGCGGGCCCTGCAGACCACGGTCTACGACGTGCTGCTGGAAACCGCGACCGTCGCGGAGGCCCGGCAACGCCTGCCCGCTGTCGGCTACGACCTGCTGGGCGCGAACCGGGAGCTGGCCGGCGCCGAGGTCGAGCTGGTCGACCTGGAGCGCCGCCACCTGCGCCTGAAGCAGGCGCTGGCCACCGTCGACGCCGACTACGACGTGGTGCTGATCGACTGCCCGCCCTCGCTCAGTCTGCTCACGCTGAACGGCCTGTGCAGCGCGCACGGGGTGGTGGTGCCGATGCAGTGCGAGTACTTCGCGCTCGAGGGGCTGTCGGACCTGGTCAACACCATCAAGCAGGTGCATGCCAACCTGAACCCCTCGCTGCAGATCATCGGCCTGCTGCGGGTGATGTTCGACCCGCGCATCACGCTGCAGCAGCAGGTGAGCGAGCAGCTGAAGGCGCACTTCGGCGACAAGGTGTTCGACACCGTGATCCCGCGCAACGTCCGGCTGGCCGAGGCGCCGAGCTATGGGCTGCCGGGCGTCGTCTTCGATCCGGCGTCCAAGGGCGCCCAGGCCTTCGTCGAGTTCGCTGGCGAGATGGTGCGCCGGCTGGCCGACCTGCGGACCGCGCCGGTGGGCACGCCCGTCGCGTCGGATCGCCCGCCCGGCGGGCCGGCATGACGGGGTCGACCCGCGGGGGCCTGCCGCTGCTCGACGACGGCGCCGATCCCGCGCTGCTCTCGCGCATCGAGGACGCGGGCCTGAATGCCAGCGCCCCGCCGCAGCAGCGCTGGCTCGACGGCTGGCTGCTGCGCCTGCTCCCGGCCAAGGCCAAGCGCGCCCGCTGCGTGAACGCCGTCGCCCGCGGCCGGCTGCCGCTGGACGAGAAGCTGGCGCGCGCGGCCGCCGCCTGCCGCGCGGCGGGCGTGCCCCTGGTCGTGCGCATCACCCCGTTCACCGAGCCGCCGGAACTGGAGGCTGAACTCGCTGCCCGCGGCTGGGGCCGGCTCGACGACACCCGGGTGATGTGGCGCAGCGGCCTGGACACGGCACCGGCCGCCGCGCTGCCGGACGGCCTGCGCCTGGTCGCCACCGATCCGGCGCACTATGCCGAGCAGGTGGGTGCCTGGCGCGGCACGCCGCCGCCCCAGCGGCGCGCGCACGCCGCCCGGCTCCAGGTCTCGCCGGTGCCCTACCGCGCCTGGCTGCTGCAGGCCGACGGGGGCCAGGCCCTGGCCGGCGGGCAGATCGCCTGCGAGGACGACCTGGTCGGTCTCTACGACGTCTACACGGCACCGCCGGCACGCGGCCGCGGGCTCGCCCGGGCCCTGTGCAGCCGGCTGATCGCCGCCGCGGCGGCCGAGGGCGCCCGCCATGCCTACCTGCAGGTGGAGCACGACAACCTCGCGGCGCGGGCGGTCTACCACCGCCTGGGCTTCCGCGACGCCTACGCCTACCACTACCGCGCGCCGGCCGGCGGCGAACTGCCGGCCGGCGCTGGCGGCTGAGGGCGCCCCAGACCGGCCGGTCCGCGGCAGGGCCCACTCCGGAGCGGGCCGGCCTTGCTCAGGCGACCGGTGCGGCCGCGGCCCGTGCCGCCCGGATGGCCAGCGGCGTGTAGGCCAGCCGCACCAGGTCCATCGGCAGGCCCAGCGCCTGCCCGCGCGCGGCCATCGCGCCGAGGATGTGCTCGTGCTCGGTGCGCTGCCCGGCCTCGAGGTCGCGCAGCATCGACGCGGTGAAGGGCGAGCCCACGGCGGTCAGCAGGCCGAGCGCGCGTTGCCGGGCCGCCTCGCCGACGGGCTGCCCGCTGGCCGCGGCCACCGCCAGGCACTCCGCGTACATCCGCTCGGCCAGCGCACGGCCATGCGCGGTGGCGACGATCTCGCCGATGCTGCCGCGGCAGACCGTGGTCATGCCCGCCAGCGTCGCAAGGAAGGTCCACTTGTCCCACAGCGCCTGCGTGATGTCCTCGGACAGCAGGCTGTCGAAGGGCGCCTTCGCGCAGGCCGCGATGAACGCCCGGGCCAGCGCGGCGTGCGCCGGGTCCCGCGCGCCCACCGTCAGGCTGTGCAGCGGCGACATCTGGCGCACCACGCCCTCCGCCGTCAGCGTCGCGGCGATCTGGGCCACGCCTCCCAGCACCCTCTCCCGGCCATAGCGCCGGTCGAGCTGCTCGAGGTGGTCCAGGCCATTCAGGAACGGCAGCAGCGCCGCGGCGCCGAGCGCGCCCTCGAGCGAGGCCAGCGCGTCGTCCAGGTCATAGGCCTTGGGCGACAGCAGCACCAGGTCGTAGACCGGGCGCGCATCGGCAGCGGTCACCAGCGTCGGATGCACGGTGAAATCGCCATGCGGCGATTCGATCCGCAGCCCCTGCGCCGCGATCGCGGCGCGCCGGCGCTCGCGCACCAGAAAGCTGACATCCGCCCCGCTGCGCAGCAGCTGGGCGCCGAAGTAGCCGCCGATCCCGCCGGCGCCGAGGATCAGGATCTTCATGCCGCGTCCCCCGGGCGGTGCAGCGCGTCCGCCGGCGACCTCACAGCCCCATCCCTTCGTCGAGCCCGAGGTGCACGTTCATCGACTGCACGGCCGCGCCGCTGGCGCCCTTGCCGAGGTTGTCGAGGCGCGCCACCAGCACTGCCTGGGTCTCGTTCGCGAACACGAACAGGTCCACGCGGTTGGTGTCGTTGGCGCCCTGCACGTCGAGGAAGCCGTCCGCCAGGGTGCCCGGGTCGCGCAGCGGCAGCACGCGCACGAAGCGCTCGCCCGCATAGCGGGCGGCCAGCACCTCGTGCAGGCGCTCGGCGGTGGTGCCGGGCGCGAGGTCGGCCAGCGCCAGCGGCACGCTGACGGCGAGGCCCTTGTAGTAGTCGCCGACCACCGGCATGAAGATCGGCGGCTGCGCCAGCCCGCCGTGCCGCTGCATCTCCGGCAGGTGCTTGTGCGCGAGGCCGAGCGCATAGGGGCGCGGCGACTTCAGCGCCGGGTCGCCGCCCGCCTCGTACTGCTCGATCATCTTCTTGCCGCCGCCGGAATAGCCGGTCAGCGAGGTGGCGCTGACGACGCGCTCGCGCGGCACCACGCCGGCATCGGTCAGCGGCCGCAGCAGCAGGATGAAGGCACTCGCATGGCAGCCCGGGTTCGCGATGCGCTTGCCGGCGCGCAGCGCGTCGCGCTGGCCGGGCGCCAGCTCCGGCAGGCCGAAGGCCCAGCCCGGCGCCGTGCGGTGCGCGGTGCTGGCATCGATCAGGCAGGTGCGCGGGTTGTCGACCATCGCCGCTGCCTCGCGCGCCGCCGCGTCGGGCAGGCACAGGAAGGCCACGTCCGCGGCGTTCAGCAGGCGGCGCCGCTCGTCGGCGTTCTTGCGCTGGGCGGGGTCGATGCGCAGCAGTTCCACGTCGCTGCGCTGCGCGAGGTACTCGTGGATGCGCAGGCCGGTGGTGCCCTCCTGCCCGTCGACATAGACGCGGTAGACCATCGTGTGGCTCCAGTGCACCGGCGAAAAACGAGAATCGAAGGGCCGGTGGATCCGCGAGCATAAGCCCTCCCTCCGGCACAACCCCGAGACCCCTCGTGATCCCTGCCTCCGTCCTCCCGCCGCCCCGCCCCGACGTGCCCGTGCTGCTGCTCCCGGGCTGGCTCGACTCCGGTCCCACCCACTGGCAAAGCCGCTGGGAAGCGCTGCACGGCGATCGCCGCGTCGTGCAGGCGGACTGGGTCTGGCCGCGCCGCGGCGACTGGATGGCTCGGCTGGACGAGGTGCTGCTGGACGAGCCGGCCCCGGTGGCGCTGGTGGCGCACAGCCTCGGCTGCCTGCTGGTCGCCGCCTGGGCCGCGCACAGCCGGCACACCGCGCGCGTGCGGGCGGCGCTGCTGGTGGCCCCGCCGGACATCGAGCGCGAAGACGCCCCGCCGCAGATCGCCACCTGGCGCCCGGTGCCGCGCGGGCCGCTGCCCTTCCCGAGCCGCGTCGTCGTCAGCAGCGACGACCCCTACGCCGCCCGGCCGCGCGCGCAGGCGCTCGCGGATGCCTGGGGCAGCGGCGTCGTCGACGTGGGCCCGCGCGGCCACCTGAACGGCGACTCCGGCCTCGGCGACTGGCCCGAGGGCCGCCGGCTGCTCGACGCCCTGCTGGCCGCGGCCGGCGGCTGACCCCGCCAGCGACGGCGCGCCGGCCGGTCGCCGCGCGGCACGCCGCGCCGCGCGCGAGGCGGACGCCGCCGCCCGCGCGGCCCGCGCCGCCGGCCGGCACGATGGCCGACAATGCGCCGATGGCGACGAAGAAACCCAAGGGCCTGGGCCTCGGCCTCGAGGCGCTGCTCGGCCCGCGCGTGAAGGATCCGGGCGACGCGCCGCTGGCGCCGCCCGGCGCCCCGTCGACGCTGCCGCTGGACGCCCTGCAGGCCGGCAAGTACCAGCCGCGCACGCGCATGGACGAGGGCTCGCTCTACGAGCTGGCCGAGAGCATCAAGGCGCAGGGCGTGATGCAGCCCATCCTCGTGCGCCCCGTCGGCGAGGGCCGCCACGAGATCATCGCCGGCGAGCGCCGCTTCCGCGCGGCCCGGCTGGCCGGCCTGGCCGAGGTGCCGGTGCTGGTGAAGGACGTGCCCGACGAGGCCGCCGCCGCGATGGCGCTGATCGAGAACATCCAGCGCGAGGACCTCAACCCGCTCGAGGAGGCCCAGGGCCTGAAGCGCCTGGTCGACGAGTTCGGCCTGACGCACGAGCAGGCGGCGCAGGCGGTCGGCCGCTCGCGCAGCGCGGCCAGCAACCTGCTGCGCCTGCTGCACCTGGCCGAGCCGGTGCAGCAGATGCTGATGGCCGGCGACCTGGACATGGGCCACGCCCGCGCCCTGCTGCCGCTGGACGGCGCGCAGCAGATCCTGAAGGCCACCGAGATCGCAGCGAAGAAGCTCAGCGTCCGCGAGGCCGAGAAGCTGGTCGCTCGGGCCGCGGGCAGCGCGCGCCAGCAGCCGCTGCTGCGCACCCGCGGCGCGCCGTCGCGCGAGCTGCAGCGCATCGAGCAGGCGCTGTCGGACGCCTTGACGGCGCCGGTGCAGATCCGCATCCGCAAGCGCACCAAGCGCGGCGAGCAGGGCGAGATCGGGATCGGCTTCGGCTCGCTCGAGGAGCTGAACGGGCTGCTCGAGCGCCTCGGGCTGCCGTCGGGCGGCTGAGCGGGCAGCGGCCCCGCCCCGTCCGCGCCACGGCCGCAGCGCCCACCGCGCTCAGGGCCGCTCGTCGCCGAGCAGCGGGGGCCCGTCGCCCGCGCGGCCCAGCACGGCGAGGAAGTCCTCGCGGCGCCCCTGGGCCGCCTCGGCACGCAGGTAGTCGAGCGTCATCACGCTGGCCATCTTCTCCGCGGCCGCGCTGGCGATGAACTGGTTCACCGACACGCCGTCGCGTGCGGCCAGTTCCTTGATGCGCAGGTGCACCGAATCCGGCAGGCGAATGGTCAGGGCGGTCATGGTGCGTGCTCCAGAAGCTGCAGGAAACGGCCCGGGGACAGGGCTTGCACCCC
Source organism: Pseudideonella sakaiensis (assembly GCF_001293525.1). Lineage (GTDB taxonomy): Bacteria > Pseudomonadota > Gammaproteobacteria > Burkholderiales > Burkholderiaceae_C > Ideonella_A > Ideonella_A sakaiensis. The sequence continues at coordinate 90,655 of NZ_BBYR01000013.1, forward strand.
CAGCTCCTGCGTGCGCTGGAAGTCCTTCAGATGGTGCGTCACGATGAACCGCGCGCCGGAGGCCACGGCGCACTCGAGCACCATGTCGTCGTTCGGGTCGCGCAGGAACGGGCGCCAGAGGTAATGCACGTCCTGCAGATGCGACACCGACGCGAGGTAGCGGAGGAAGCCCTGCATCTGCGCCGCATCGACGCCCGGCAGGCGATGTTCGGGCCGGCAGAGCACCGCCTGCCACTCCATGTAGAGCGCCACGGACAGCGCGGGCTGGAATCGGGGCGACGGCAGGGCGCTCAGCAGGACGTGGCTGGCCCCGTGCCGGGAACGTACCGCAGCCACCAGCACCGAGGTGTCGAGGACGACTCGCATGGTTGCACCAGTATAACCGCTCAATCGACTCACGCGCGGAGCGCCCCGGCCCAAGAAGGCCTGAGCGGGACGTCATCAGGGTCTGCCCGAGGGCCCAGGCAGAATCAGGCCGGCATGCCCCTGCTGCACCGCCTGTCCTTCCGCCAGCTGCTGGTGGTCGCCTTCCTGCTGATCGCCGCGCTCGTGGCCGCGGTGTCGCTGCGCGGGCTGGTCGGCCTGGAGCGCCTGGTGGCCGAGAGCCGGCACGGCGCGGAGGAGGCGGCTGCGCTGGCCGGCCAGCTGCAGCGCATCGGCGAGCAGGCGGCCACGATGGAACGCGCCGCGCGCCAGTTCCTGGTGCTGGACGACGCCGCGCTGCGCGAGCGCTTCGACACGGCCGCCGACGAGCTGAAGCGGACACTGGCCGCGCTCGGCGCGGCCCTGCCCGCCCCGTCGCGCGCCGCCTGGGACGCCCAGCTCGCCGGCATCGCCGCGCTGCTGGAGGGGCCGCGCAACACCGCGCTCGCGCGTGAACAGACGCTCGCGCTGGCCTTCCGCGAGCTGGACGGCCTGCGCAACCAGCTCGACGAGCGCATCCAGCAGGTCACCGATGCCCGCAGCCGGGCGCTGCTCGATGGCCTCGAGCAGGGGCGCGATCGGCTGGTGCGGCAGGTGCTCGCGGCCGTGCTCGGCGCGGTGCTGCTGGCGCTGGCTTTCGGCGTCTGGCTGGCGCGGCCGCTGGCGCGGCTGGAGGCGGCGATGGTCGGGCTCGGCGCGAACCGGCTCGACCTGCCGATCGACATCCGCGGGCCGGCCGACGTGCAGCGCCTGAGCCGCCGCCTCGACTGGCTGCGCCAGCGGCTGGCGGAGATCGACGCCGACAAGTCGCGCTTCCTGCGCCACCTGTCGCATGAGCTGAAGACCCCGCTGGCGGCGCTGCGCGAGGGCGTCGCGGTGCTGGAGGAGGGCGTGGCGGGCGAACTCAGCGAGGCCCAGCGCGAGGTCGCCGCCATCCTGCGCCACAACACCGCGGTGGTGCAGCGGCAGATCGAGGACCTGCTGGACTTCAACGCCGCGGCCTTCGAGGCCCGGCGCCTGGTGCGCCGCAAGGTGGAGCTCGGCGCGCTGCTCGACCGCGTGGTCTCGGAGCAGCGCCTGCAGTGGCAGGCGCGCCGCTTGCCGGTGCAGCGCGAGGGCGGCCCGGTCTGGGCCGAGGTCGATGCGGACAAGCTCGCGACCGCGCTCGGCAACCTGTTGTCCAATGCGATCCGGTTCAGCCCCGTCGGCGCGCCGATCCACCTGGCACTCGCCCTGCAAGGGGACCGGGCGCTGATCGACGTGGTCGACGCGGGGCCGGGCATCGACCCGGACGACCACGACCGTGTCTTCGAACCCTTCTACCGCGGCCGGCGCCAGCCGCACGACGCACCGCGCGGCAGCGGCATCGGCCTGTCCATCGTGCAGGAGGTGGTCACCGCCCACGCTGGCACGATCGCGCTGCGGCCGAGCACGCGCGGCACCCATTTCCGAATCGAACTGCCCCATGCCACTGTCCGCTGACTGCCCCGCCCACGTCGCCCGGCCCGCCGTGCCGGCTGCGTCCGCGGCCGCCGCGGCCTGGCGCAGCGTCCGGGCCCTGCCGCTCGTCCTGCCGATCTTCCTGCCGCTGGCGGCCTGCATGTCCCTGCCGCCGCTGCCGGCGAGCGATCCGGCACCGCCGGCCCTGCCGGCGCCCGTGGCCTCCGCCCCGGTGGCGGCGCCCGAGCCGCCGCCGCCGGCCCCCGCGCCGGCCCCGCCCCGCACCGACCCGGCCGACGCCGCCGCGCGCCAGGTCCTCGCCGCCTCCGAGCGGCTGCGCGCACTGCCCACGCCGGAGCTGGTCCGCGAGGTGGTGCGGCTCAGCGAGGGACCGCCCAGCCCGGGCACGTCGATCGAGATGGCGCTCGGCCTCGGCCTGACCCGCAGCCCGGGCGACATCGCCCGCGCGATCGGCCTGCTCGAGGGCCTGCTGCGCAGCGCTGCGCCGGAGGCGGCGCCCTGGCAGCCCTGGGCGCGGCTGCTGCTGGCCCGCTATGCCGAGCAGCGCCGGCTGGAGGACCAGCTCGAGCGCCAGGCCCAGCAGCTGCGCGAGCAGCAGCGCCGCGTCGACCAGCTCGCGAGCCAGCTGGAGGCGCTGAAGGCGATCGAGCGCAGCATGGCGCCCCGGCCCGGCGCGGCCTCGCCGACGGCCCCCGGGCCCGCGCCCGCGGGCAACGCGCCGGCCCCCGTGCGCAACGCGCCCTGAGCCGGCCGGCGCATCCGCCCATGCCCGACACCGCCCGCCCCGCCGCCCCGGCCCCCGCGGCCGCCGCCCACGTGCTCGTCGTCGACGACGATGCCGACCTGCTGCGGCTGCTGACGATGCGGCTGCAGGCCGCCGGCCACCGCGTGACGGCCGTCGATTCGGCCGAGGCGGCGCTGGCCGCCGTGGCGCTGGAGCGGCCGCAGCTGGTGCTGAGCGACGTGCGGCTGCCCGGCCGCGACGGGCTGGCGCTGTTCGACGAGCTGCGGCGCTCGCACCCCGCGCTGCCGGTGATCCTGCTGACTGCCCACGGCACCATCCCGGACGCGGTCGAGGCCACCGCGCGCGGTGTCTTCAGCTACCTCACCAAGCCCTTCGACGGGAAGGAACTGGCCGACAAGGTGCGGCAGGCGCTGGCCTTGTCGGCCCCGCCGGCCGAGTCGCCGGCCGGGGCCGCCGGCGCGTGGCGTGCGGCCATCGTCAGCCGGTCGGCGCGCATGGCCGAGCTGCTCGGCGAGGCGCGCATGGTGGCGCGCAGCGACGCGAGCGTGCTGATCCGGGGCGAGAGCGGCACCGGCAAGGAGCTGCTGGCGCAGGCGATCCACCGCGCCAGCCCGCGTGCCGAGCAGCCCTTCGTCGCCGTCAACTGCGGTGCGATCCCCGAGGCCCTGCTGGAGTCGGAGCTGTTCGGCCACGTGAAGGGCGCCTTCACCGGCGCCATCGCGCACCACCGGGGCCTGTTCCAGGCCGCGCACGGCGGCAGCCTCTTCCTCGACGAGATCGGCGACATGCCGCCGGCGTTGCAGGTCAAGCTGCTGCGCGTGCTGCAGGAGCGCACCGTGCGCCCCGTCGGTGCGCGCGAGCCGGTGCCGGTGGACGTGCGCATCCTGTCGGCGACCCACCGCGACCTCGACGCCGCGCTGGCCGACGGCAGCTTCCGCGAGGACCTGTACTACCGGCTGAACGTCGTCACGCTGCACCTGCCGCCGCTGGCGGAGCGGCGCGAGGACATCCCGCTGCTGGCGAACCACTTCCTCGTGCGGCTGGCCAAGAAGTACGGCAAGCGCGTCAACGGCTTCGCGCCGGAGGCGCTGAAGCTGCTCAGCACCGCCCCGTGGCCGGGCAACGTGCGCCAACTGCACAACGTGGTCGAGCAGGTCAGCGCGCTGGCCACCGGGGCGCTGATCCCGCTGGCGCTGGTGGAGCGGGCGCTGCGTGTGCCGAGCGTCGAGGTGCTGACCTACGCCGAGGCGCGCCAGCGCTTCGAACGCGACTACCTGATCGGCCTGCTGAAGATGACCGACGGCCACGTCGCCGACGCCGCGCGGCTGGCCGACCGCAACCGCACCGAGTTCTACCGCCTGCTGCAGAAGCACGGGCTGACGCCCGGCGCCTTCCGCGGCGAGTCGCCCTCCGGCGACACGGGGGGCGAGCCGCTGTCGCCGATCGGCGACGCCTGAAACCGCCCGGCCGACAGGCACTTGGCGGCGGGCGCGGCCGGCGCTGTCGCCGATCGGCGACGGAATCGGCCCGCCGCCGCCCGCCGGAGCCCCTGCCGGCGCCCGAGATCCGCGCCAAGTCATTGATCTGCAAGGCGTTTCTGCTCGTGGCACATCGGTTGCGCTGAGGGAGCTTCCCGCGCCGCCACGGCGCGCCCGAGCAGGAGCTCCGCCGCGTGGCACCCACCCGCCCCCGTCCGCTGGCCGATCGACCCCTGGTGCCGCCACGGCCGGGCCCGGTGCGTGCGAACGCCCGGGGCAGGTGGCGCAGGGCCCTCAGCGGCGCGCGCCAGGCCGCCGTCGCCGCGCTGCTGGGCCTGCTGGCGCCGTGGGCCGCGGCCTTCGGCTTCGACGACGTGGCGGCCCAGGCCGCGGCGCTGGCGCAGGCCCCCGCGCCGGCCGCGGCGGCGCCGCTGCCGGCCGCGCTGCAGGCCCTGGACTACGACCAGCTGCGCGACATCCGCTTTCGCCCCGAGCGCGCGCTGTGGCGGCGCGAGGGGCTGCCCTTCGAGGTGATGTTCTTCCACCGCGGCAAGTACGCCGCGGACGCGGTGCGCGTGCACGAGCTGGTCGACGGTCGGCCGCGCGAGATCGGCTTCGACCCGGCCGACTACGACTACGGGCGCAACCGGCTGCCCACCGCCGCCTGGAGCGGTCTCGGCCACGCCGGCTTCCGCGTGCACACCGCGCTCAACGCGTCGGACTACAAGGACGAGCTGGTGGTCTTCCTCGGCGCCAGCTACTTCCGGGCGCTGGGGCGCGGGCAGCACTACGGCCTGTCCGCGCGGGGCCTCGCGATCGACACGGTCGGCGCGCCCGCCGGCCAGGCCGAGGAGTTCCCGCGCTTCACCGCCTTCTGGCTCGAACGGCCGGCGCCCGGCGCGCGCGAGCTGCGGCTGTACGCGCTGCTGGAATCGGCGCGGGCGACGGGCGCCTACGCCTTCGTGCTGCGCCCGGGCGCGACCAGCGTGGCCGAGGTGCGCGCGCGGCTGTACCTGCGCGCCGGCACGACCGCGCCCGCGATGCTCGGCCTGGCGCCGCTGACCAGCATGTTCCAGCACGGCGAGAACCAGCCGCGGCCGGACGACTTCCGCCCCGAGGTGCACGACTCCGACGGGCTGTCGATCCGCACCGGTGGCGGCGAGTGGCTGTGGCGGCCGCTCGCGAACCCGGCGCGGCCGCTGGCCTCGTCCTTCGCGATGGAGCGCCCGCTGGGTTTCGGCCTGATGCAGCGCGACCGCGACTTCGCGCGCTACGAGGACACCGAGGCGCGCTACGACCGCCGGCCCAGCGCCTGGGTGGAGCCGATCGGCGACTGGGGCCCCGGCCGGGTCGAGCTGCTGATGCTGCCGACGCCGGACGAGACCCACGACAACATCGCCGCCTACTGGGTGCCGCGGCGCCTGCCCGCGCCGGGTGAGCCGCTGGACCTGCAGTACCGCCTGCACTGGCAGGGCGATGACTGGCAGCGTCCGCCCTCGGCCTGGGTCGAACAGACGCGCGCCGGTCGGAGCTACGCCGCGCTCGGGCCCGACGAACACCAGTTCGCGATCGATTTCCGTGGCCCGGCGCTCGCCGCGCTGCCGGCCGGCCAGACGCCGCGCGCGGTCGTGACGGCCGATGCCAACGGCCGCGTCCTCGAGGCGCAGGCCTACCCGCTGCCGCCCGACCTGCAGCCCGCCGGCCAGGGCTCGCCGGCCCGCTGGCGCCTGCACCTGCGCGTGCGCCAGCAGGACCCGGCGCGCCCGGTGGAACTGCGCGCCTTCCTCCAATCCCCGCCCCACGCCCTGACCGAGACATGGACCCACGTGATCCCGGCGCGCTGAGCGCCCCCGCCCCGACGGCCGCGCACCGGCCGGCCCGCCACGCGGCTGCCGGCATGGCCCCGCCGCTGCTGCGCGGCTCGATGCCGGCGCGGCCGTGGGCCGGCTTCCTGCGCGGCCTGCGCGCCGCGCGGCCCGCTGCACCCGACACCCCGCGCGCGCCGTGGCAGGCGGCGGCCACGCGCCGCCGCGCGGCGCTGCTGCTGGCCGTGCTGGCCGCCGCCAGCGTGGCGGCGGCGCTGCAACTGCATGCCCAGCCGGTGCGCGAGTTGCCGCTGCTGCGGCTCGGCCAGGTGGCACTCTTCACGCTGCTGTTCGCGTGGATCTCGGCCGGCTTCTTCACGGCGGTGATGGGCTTCGTCGTGCAATGGCGCGGCGACCGGCACGGCCTGTCGGCGCGCGCGGTGGCGCAGCAGCCGCTGGGGCCGGGGGCGCGCACCGCGGTGATCATGCCGATCTGCAACGAGCACGTGCCGACGGTGTTCGCCGGGCTGCGGGCCACCGCCGAGTCGCTGGCCGACACCGGCGCGGCGCACCTGTTCGAGTTCTACGTGCTGTCCGACACGCCGGACCCGGCGCTGCGCGCCGCCGAGGAACGCGCCTGGGCCGCGCTGCGCGACGAGCTGGCCGCGCTGCCCGGCGGCCGCGCGCCCGCGCTGCACTACCGCTGGCGCGCCCGCCGCACCCGCCGCAAGGCCGGCAACGTGGCCGACTTCTGCCGCCGCTGGGGCCGGCGCCACCGCTACATGGTGGTGCTGGATGCCGACAGCGTGATGACCGGCGAGGCGCTGTGCTCGCTGGTGCGGCTGATGGAGGCGCATCCGCGCGCCGGCATCGTGCAGACCGCGCCCGTGTCCTGCGGCGTGGACACGCTGCACGCACGCGCGCAGCAGTTCTCCGGCCGCGTGCTCGGCCGGCTGTTCGCCGCCGGCATGCAGTACTGGCAGCTCGGCGAGTCGCACTACTGGGGCCACAACGCGATCCTGCGCGTCGAGCCCTTCATGCGCCACTGCGGCCTGGCGCCGATCCCGGGGCGCGGCGGCCTGGCCGGCGACATCCTCTCGCACGACTTCGTCGAGGCCGCGCTGATGCGCCGCGCCGGCTGGGAGGTCTGGCTGGTGGGCGACCTCGAGGGCAGCTACGAGCAGCAGCCGCCGAACCTGGTGGAGGAACTGCTGCGCGACCGCCGCTGGTGCCAGGGCAACCTGCAGAACGCCCGCCTCATCACCGAGCCGGGGCTGAGCGGCGTGCACCGCGCGATGCTGGCCACCGGCGCGATGGCCTACCTGTCGGCACCGTTGTGGCTGGGCTTCGTGCTGCTCGGCGGCGTGCTGTGGCTGTCGGGCAGCTACACGATGTTCCCGGCGACGGTGGGCTGGCCGGTCGAGCTGCTGGGGCTGTGGGGCCTGACGCTGGCGATGCTGGTGCTGCCGCGCCTGCTCGGCGTGGCCACCGTCTGCCTGCGCGGCGAACAGCGCCGCTTCGGCGGCAGCGCCGCGCTGGCTGCCGGCGCCGCCGCCGAGGGCCTGCTGTCGATGCTGCAGGCGCCGCTGCGCATGCTGGCGCACACCCTCTTCGTCGCCGTCGCGCTGACGGGCCTGCGGCTGGACTGGAAGTCCCCGCCGCGCGAGGCCCAGGCGATCGGCTGGCGCGAGGCCTGGCGGCGCGGCGGCCGCGTCAGCGTGGGCGTGGCGGCGGCGATGGCCCTGGCCGCGGCGGTCGACCCCGCGGCCCTGCTGTGGACCCTGCCGGTCGGCGGGCCGCTGCTGCTGGCCGTGCCGCTGCTGGTGTGGACCAGCCGCCGCGGCGCCGGCCGCCGGCTGCGGCAGGCCCGGCTGCTGCTGATCCCCGAGGAGCGCGCCGCGCCCGCGGTGCTGCGGCGCGCCTGGGCGCTGGCCGGCACGGGGAATGCCCTGACCCCGTCTACCGCGGGGCCGATCGCGGCGTTATAAGCTTCATCGGCACGGGCACGGCAACGTTGCCCACCGCCGACAGGGAACCCGGAGCGCCTCGCGCGCCTCCATGTCCTGGTCGCACAATGTGTCGAACCGTTCAAAAGGCATGCAACTTGCGTAGGACCTCGCCAAGTGCACCGGCTTCGCCCCGCTGTTCCGGCGACGCCCGCACCCACTGATCGCGCACCCTCGAGACATCCGCTGATGTGAAGGAAAGCTCTGATGGAGCCCTGCAGGACTTCATCAGAACTTCCCCCGACATGGGCCCGTGCCGCACGCACGGGCCGCACTCCCAGGAGCTCAGCATGGATGTGATCAGCCATTTCGCCGCCCGTTACGAACGCACCCGTGAAGAGGAGCTGAGCCTCGAGGAGTACCTGGCGGAGTGCAAGCGCAACCCGGTGGCCTACGCGTCCGCCGCCGAGCGCATGCTCAAGGCCATCGGCGAGCCGCAGACCATCGACACCCGCAACGACCCGCGGCTGTCGCGCCTGTTCGCCAACAAGGTCATCAAGATCTACCCGGCCTTCGCCGAGTTCTTCGGCATGGAGGACGCGATCGAGCAGGTGGTCTCCTACTTCCGCCACGCCGCCCAGGGCCTGGAGGAGAAGAAGCAGATCCTCTACCTGCTGGGCCCGGTCGGCGGCGGCAAGAGCTCGATCGCCGAGCGCCTGAAGCAGCTGATGGAGCAGGTGCCCTTCTACGCGATCAAGGGCTCGCCGGTGAACGAGTCGCCGCTGGGGCTGTTCGATCCGGTCGAGGACGGCCCGATCCTCGAGAAGGAGTTCGGCATCCCGCGGCGCTACCTGAACCGCATCATGTCGCCGTGGGCGGTGAAGCGGCTCGAGGAGTTCGGCGGCGACATCCGCCAGTTCAAGGTGGTGAAGCGCTACCCCTCGGTGCTGAAGCAGGTCGGCATCGCCAAGACCGAACCGGGCGACGAGAACAACCAGGACATTTCCAGCCTGGTCGGCAAGGTCGACATCCGCAAGCTCGAGAGCTACGCCCAGGACGACCCCGACGCCTACAGCTTCAGCGGCGGCCTGTGCCTGGCCAACCAGGGCCTGCTCGAGTTCGTCGAGATGTTCAAGGCGCCGATCAAGGTGCTGCACCCGCTGCTGACGGCGACGCAGGAAGGCAACTTCAAGGGCACCGAGGGCTTCGGCGCGATCCCTTTCGACGGCGTGGTGCTGGCGCACAGCAACGAGAGCGAGTGGAAGGCCTTCCGCAACAACAAGAACAACGAGGCCTTCCTCGACCGCATCTACATCGTCAAGGTGCCCTACTGCCTGCGCGTCTCGGAAGAGATCAAGATCTACGAGAAGCTGCTGAAGGGCTCGTCGCTGGCCAGCGCGACCTGCGCGCCGGGCACGCTGAAGATGATGAGTCAGTTCGCGATCCTCACGCGGCTGAAGGAGCCGGAGAACTCGTCGCTGTTCAGCAAGATGCTGGTCTACGACGGGGAGAACCTGAAGGACACAGACCCGCGCGCGAAGAGCTACCAGGAGTACCGCGACTACGCCGGCGTCGACGAGGGCATGAGCGGGATCAGCACGCGCTTCGCGTACAAGATCCTGTCGAAGGTCTTCAACTTCGATTCCACCGAGGTGGCCGCCAACCCGGTGCACCTGATGTACGTGCTCGAGCAGCAGATCGAGCGCGAGCAGTTCCCGGCCGAGACCGAGCAGAAGTACCTCGCCTTCATCAAGGAGCACCTGGCCACCCGCTACGCGGAGTTCATCGGCAAGGAGATCCAGACCGCCTACCTGGAGAGCTACAGCGAGTACGGCCAGAACATCTTCGACCGCTACGTCACCTACGCCGACTACTGGATCCAGGACCACGAGTACCGCGACACCGACACCGGCGAGGTCTTCGACCGCGCGTCGCTGAACGCGGAGCTGGAGAAGATCGAGAAGCCGGCGGGCATCGCGAACCCGAAGGACTTCCGCAACGAGATCGTCAACTTCGTGCTGCGCGCCCGCGCCAACAACCAGGGCAACAACCCGGTGTGGACGAGCTACGAGAAGCTGCGCACGGTGATCGAGAAGAAGATGTTCTCGAACACCGAGGAGCTGCTGCCGGTGATCAGCTTCAACGCCAAGGCCAGCGCCGACGAGGCGAAGAAGCACGAGGACTTCGTGACCCGCATGGTCGCCAAGGGCTACACGCAGAAGCAGGTGCGCCTGCTCTGCGAGTGGTACCTCCGCGTGAGGAAGAGCAGCTGATGATCCGGGCCGCCCCTCGTTGCGCCTTCGGCGCTTCCCCCCTGGGGGGCCCTGCCCGCGGCCCGGCCACGCCGGTGGCGCGGCGGTCGCCCGAAACCTTCGCGCGAGACCCCGGAAATGCAGCAGATCATTGATCGGCGACTGGCGGGCAAGAACAAGTCGATCGGCAACCGGGAGCGCTTCCTGCGCCGCCACAAGGAGCAGATCCGCGAGGCGGTGAAGCGGGCGGTGGACGGGCGCGGCATCCGCGACATGGCGCAGGGGGAGGAGATCACCATCCCCAAGCGCGACATCAGCGAGCCGGTGTTCGGCCACGGCAGCGGTGGCAAGCGCGAGATGGTGCACCCCGGCAACCAGGAGTACGTGCGCGGCGACCGCATCGCCCGGCCCAAGGGCGGCGGCGGGGGCGGCGGCAGCGGCAGCGGGCAGGCGAGCGACTCCGGCGAGGGCGAGGACGATTTCGTCTTCCACCTCACCAAGGAAGAGTTCATGCAGGTCTTCTTCGACGACCTGGCCCTGCCCAACCTGGCGCGCACCACGCTGGCCGAGACGCCCGAGTACAAGACGCACCGGGCCGGCTTCTCCAGCGACGGCACGCCGAACAACCTGCACGTGGTGCGCTCGATGCGCGGCGCGATCGGGCGGCGCATCGCGCTCGGCAGCGACTCGCGGCGCACGCTGCGCGAGGCCGAGGAACGGCTGGAGGCGCTGCGCCGCGAGGCCGACGAGCGGGTGCGCGCGGCCGAGCTGCCGGCGCTCGAGGCCGAGGTGCTCGCGCTGCGCCAGCGGCTCGAGCGCATTCCCTACCTCGATCCGATCGACCTGCGCTACCGCAGCCGCGTGCGCGTGCCGGTGCCGACCGCGAAGGCCGTGATGTTCTGCCTGATGGACGTCTCGGGCTCGATGGACGAGAGCCGCAAGGAACTGGCCAAGCGCTTCTTCATCCTGCTCTACCTGTTCCTGACGCGGCACTACGAGAAGATCGACATCGTCTTCATCCGCCACCACACGCAGGCGCAGGAGGTGGACGAGCAGAACTTCTTCCACTCCACCGAGACCGGCGGCACCGTCGTGTCGAGCGCGCTGGTGCTGATGGAGGAGATCGCCCGCACCCGCTACCCGACGAGCGAGTGGAACATCTACGGCGCGCAGGCGAGCGACGGCGACAACTGGCACCACGACAGCGGCCGCTGCCGCGACCTGCTGGCCCGCACCATCCTGCCGCTGTGCCGCTACTTCGCCTACGTGCAGGTGGCCGAGGAAGAGCAGAACCTGTGGGAGGAGTACGCCCAGCTGGCCGCGCAGAGCACGAACTTCGCGGTACGCAAGGCGATCGAGGCCTCGCAGATCTACCCGGTGTTCCGGGACCTGTTCAAGAAGGAAGGGGCACCCGCATGACCCTCGTCACCGACCGCGAGCCGCCCGGCCGCACCGCACCGGCCGGCCCGGCGGCCACGCTGCGCCGTCGCCGCGCGGCCGACCTGGCCAGCCCGCCGAAGGCCACGGCACCGCTGCCGGCGCCGAGCGACTGGTCCTTCGAGCTGATCGAGCAGTACCACGGCGTGATCCGGCAGACCGCCGAGCGCTACGGCCTGGACACCTACCCGAACCAGCTCGAGATCATCACCGCCGAGCAGATGATGGACGCCTACGCGAGCGTGGGCATGCCGGTGAACTACCGCCACTGGAGCTACGGCAAGGAGTTCATCGCCACCGAGAAGAACTACCGCCGCGGCCACATGGGCCTGGCCTACGAGATCGTCATCAACAGCAACCCCTGCATCAGCTACCTGATGGAGGAGAACACGCTGGCGATGCAGGCGCTGGTGATCGCGCATGCGGCCTACGGCCACAACAGCTTCTTCAAGGGCAACTACCTGTTCCGGATGTGGACCGACGCGTCGTCGATCATCGACTACCTCGTCTACGCGAAGAACTACGTCGGCGCCTGCGAGGAGCGGCACGGCATCGACGCCGTCGAGGCGCTGCTGGACAGCTGCCATGCGCTGATGAACCACGGGGTGGACCGCTACCGCCGGCCCGGCAAGCTCAGCCTCGCGCAGGAGACGCTGCGCAGCAAGGAGCGCGAGGAGTACGCGCAGCGGCAGATCAACGACATGTGGCGCACGCTGCCGCGGCGCGCCGAGAAGGCCGCCGAGGAGACCCTGGTCAAGCGCTTCCCCGAGGAGCCGCAGGAGAACCTGCTCTACTTCATCGAGAAGAACGCGCCGCTGCTCGAGCCCTGGCAGCGCGAGATCGTGCGCATCGTGCGCAAGGTCGCGCAGTACTTCTACCCGCAGCGGCAGACCCAGGTGATGAACGAGGGCTGGGCCACGTTCTGGCACCACAAGCTGCTGAACACGATGTACGACGACGGCCACCTGACCGACGGCACGATGATCGAGTGGCTGAAGTCGCACACCAACGTGGTCTACCAGCCGCGGGTGACGGACCGCGGCTACAGCGGCATCAACCCGTACGCGCTCGGCTTCGCGATGTACAACGACATCAAGCGCATCTGCGAGGCGCCGACCGAGGAGGACCGCCACTGGTTCCCCGACATCGCCGGCGCCGACTGGCTCGAGACCCTCGACCACGCGATGCGCAACTACAAGGACGAGAGCTTCATCGGGCAGTTCCTGTCGCCGAACCTGATGCGCGAGTTCCGCTTCTTCGCGATCCGCGACGACGAGAAGGAGAAGGAGCTGGAGGTGGCGGCGATCCACGATGAGAGCGGCTACCGCGCGCTGCGCGAGATGCTGTCGCGCCAGTACGACCTCGGCACGCGCGAGCCCAACATCCAGGTCTGGAACGTGAACCTGCGCGGCGACCGCTCGCTGACGCTGCGCCACACCCAGCACAACGACCGCCCGCTGCACGACACCGCGCAGGAGGTGCTGAAGCACGTGGCCCGGCTGTGGGGCTTCGGCGTGCAGCTGGAGAGCGTGAACGGCGCGGGGCAGGTGCAGAAGCGCTGGTCGGTGAGCGCGCCCAGCCACTGAACGGCGGGGTGGGCCGCCCGCGGTCGCCCTGCCCGCGACACCGATCCCGTCCGCCGGACTGCGCCAAGACCCGCCGGTGCGGCCGCCGCCCGGCTCAGTTCTCCAGCAGCGCCTCGCAGCGCCGTGCGATCGCGGCGATCACCGGGTCCTCGGGGCCGCCGTCGGCGGCCGGGGCCGCGCCGGCAGCCGCGGGCGCACCGGGCCGGCCCGCGTGCAGCTCCGTGCCGGTGCCCGTGCCCGCCACGGCCCGCTGGCACGCAGCCAGGGCCCGTACCGCGTCGGCGAAGCCCGGCGACCCCAGCACCGCCGCGACCGCCCGGCCGAGGCCCGCCGCGACTTCCTGCGGCCACAGCAGCACCCCGGCGCCGGCCGCCACGACACGCCTCGCGAACAGCAGCTGCTCGGCCTGCATCGGCAGCAGCACCACCGGCACGCCGGCGGACAGCGCCGCGAGCGTCGTGCCGGCGCCCGCCATGCCGACGAAGGCCTGCGCCTGCGGCAGGGCCGCGGCCAGGTCGATCGGCTCGGCCGACACCCGCAGCCAGGGCGTGTCCAGGCGCTGCGCGTCCTCGGGGGTGACGCCGTCCAGGTAGACGAGGCTGCGCGCGGGCCCGGCCTGCAGCGCCCCGAGCGCCGGAGCCGCCGCCGGGTGGGTGGCGCGCAGGTAGCCGAGCACCCGCGGCCCCTCGCCGTCCGGCCAGCCCGGGGCGGCGCCACCCGGCGGCGAGGCCGGCAGGCCCCAGTGGCGCCCTTCCTGCGGGCCCCGGCCGCGCCAGGGCCGCAGCGGGTCCAGCTCGGGCCAGCCGAGCAGCACCCGCTCGTCGGCCGCATAGAGCGCGGCCAGCGACGGCAGCGGCGGCTCGCCGAGGCCGGCGAGCACCGCGTCGCAGACCCGCTGCACGCGCGTCTCGGCGGCTGCCAGGCGCTGCGCCGGCGCCGGCGTTTCCCACTCGCGGAACGCCGGCCACGGCCCCTCGGCCGGCGGGATGCAGAATCCGTTGCCGAACAGCAGCCGCCGCAGCGGCTGCCCGCGCGCCGCCAGCAGCGCCGTCGGCGCATGGTCGGCCACCAGCAGCGCCGGCCCGGTCGCCTCGAGCAGCGTGCGCCAGCCGCGCGCCAGGCCGGCCAGCCGCCCGGCGTCCAGGTAGCCGGCACGGAACAGCAGCTCGGCATGGTTCGCCGGCTCGGGCATGTTCGCGAGCGTGGCCGTCCACACCGGGGCGGGCCACAGGCGCAGCCGCGGGTGCCGCAGCCGCTCGCCGAGCACGGCACCGGCCACCGACAGGTCCTTCCACGCCAGGTCGACCGCGTGCCCGCGGCGCAGCAGCGCATCGGCCAGCGCCGTCAGCGCCTGCGCGTGGCCGAGCCCACCCCCCAGCTCCCACGCCAGCAGCAGCCGCGCCATGCGCCGCGGCCTACAACGTGAAGATCTTGCCCGGGTTCATGATGTTCTTCGGGTCCAGCGCCTGCTTGACGCTGCGCATCAGCGCGACCGCGCCGGCGCCGGCCTCGGTGACCAGGAAGTCCATCTTGTGCAGGCCGATGCCGTGCTCGCCGGTGCAGGTGCCGTCGAGCCGGATCGCACGCTCCACCAGGCGCTGGTTCAGCGCCTCGGCCTGCTCGCGCTCGGCGGGGATCGCCGGGTCGATCAGGTAGCCGAGGTGGAAGTTGCCGTCGCCGACGTGGCCGACGATGAAGTACGGCAGGCCGGCCGCCTCGACCTCGGCCACGCTCTCGTCGATGCACTGCGCCAGCCGCGAGATCGGCACGCAGGTGTCGGTGGTCACGCAGCGGCAGCCCGGGCGGCTCTGCAGGGCCGAGAAATAGGCGTGGTGGCGCGCCGTCCACAGCCGCGTGCGCTCCTCCGTCGTGGTCGCCCACTCGAAGCCCTCGCCACCGTGCTCGGCCGCCACCGCCTGCACCGTCGCGGCCTGCTCGGCCACGCCCGCGGGGCTGCCGTGGAACTCCATCAGCAGCATCGGCGCCTCCTTCAGCGCCAGCCGGTCGTGCCGGTTCACGGCCCGCACCGCGTTCGCATCGAGCAGCTCGCAGCGGGCGATGGGCACGCCCAGCTGGATGACCTCGATGGTCGTGCGCACCGCCGCATCGATGCTGGGGAAGCTGCAGGTCGCCGCCGACACCGCCTCCGGCTGCGGGTACAGCCGCAGCGTCACCTCGGTGATCACGCCGAGCGTGCCTTCGCTGCCCACCATCAGCCGGGTCAGGTCGTAGCCGGCGGAGGACTTGCGGGCCCGGGTGCCGGTGTGCAGCACCTCGCCGGACGCGGTCACCACCGTCAGGCCCAGCACGTTCTCGCGCATCGTGCCGTAGCGCACCGCGTTCGTGCCGCTGGCGCGGGTGGCGCTCATGCCGCCCAGGCTCGCATCCGCGCCCGGGTCGATGGGGAAAAACAGCCCGGTGTGGCGGATCTCATCGTTCAGCTGCTTGCGCGTGACACCCGCCTGCACCGTCACCGTCAGGTCCTCCGGCTGCACCGCCAGCACGCGGTTCATCCGCGACAGGTCCAGGCTGATCCCGCCCTGCACCGCGAGCAGGTGGCCCTCCAGCGAGGAGCCGACGCCGAAGGGAATCACCGGCACCGCCTCGTCGGCCGCGAGCCGCACCGCGTCGGCCACGTCCTCGTTGCTTTCGCACCAGACCACCGCGTCCGGCGGCGGCGCGTCCAGCGGCGATTCGTCACGCCCATGCTGCTGGCGCACCGCCAGCGCCGTCGAGCAGCGCTCGCCGAAGCGCGCCTTCAGGCGCTCGAGCAGGGCGGGCGAGGCCGTGCGGCGCAGGGCCTCGGGCAAGACGTGGGACGGCAGCGGAGCGTTCATGGCGGCGGCGCCGGGGCGCGGGCCGCGCCCCGGATCTGTGCGGAAGTCGACGCGCCAGCCTAACACCGTGGCTTCCGCGCCGCCCTGCGCTTGAAAGGGCCTCGGGTTTACCCTATATTCGACGTACGGGTTAACCCGTACATCGCCCCACCCGGCGCGATGGCACGTACGAAAGGCTCCACCATGAGCACGCAAGCCCTCCGCACCGCTCCCGCCAACGGCACCCCCCTGCTCGCCCAGGCCTGGCACGGGCTGGTCGTCGCCGTCGACGCCGTCCTCGCCGCCCGCTACAACAAGGCGCAGATCGAGCACGTCGAGCAGCTGCTGCGCGCGTCCAACGCCTGCGAAGCCAGCAACCCGGCCCGTGCCGAGGCGCTGCGGGGCGAGGCGGCGGCGCTGATCCACTGAAGCGCCGCGGTCGCGCGGCGTCCGGTCCGATGGACGGACGGCCGGCGCGGCCCTTCTTCGCGGGCAGCGCCGATCCCCGGCGCGATGCCCGTCGCAGGGCGTCAGAATGCGCTCATGAAGTTATTCCTGCCGGCCCTGGCGGCGACGTTCCTCTCCGCCTGCGCCAGCGCACCCCAGGCCCCGCGCCACGTCGATCACGCCGGTCCCGACCGGGTCTGCATCGAGGTCAGCAACTGGCCGAACATGGTGCGCGTCTTTACCACCGGCGAAGCGCACCTGTGGCTGAAGCAGATCGACGGTCTCGCGAGCCCGAGCGAATCGCGCGCCTGCGTGGCACCCGGCCAGCACACCATCGAGGTGCTGGCACACAACCGCTACGCCTACGCATCGGCGCAGATCGAGGTCGACGCCAAGTCCGGGCAGCCGCTGCGGATCGTGGCCAACCGTGAAGCCTCGGGCTTCGTCTTCCGCGTCCTCGATGCCGGCGCGGATCCGCCGTCGGAGCTCGTGCGCGTCGACAGGCCGGTCGAGCGCACGGCGACACCCTCGCCCGTCTACCTCCCGGTGACGCCGCCACCGGCGCGGCCGTGACCCACGGGACGGGCCGCCCAGAGCGGCATGGCTGGCTCGCAAGCCAGCCCGCCCGCTGAGAATCGCGATCGTCGAAGCACGCGATCGGCCCGTCTCCCTTCCGACCTCCGCTTTCCGCCGACCTCATGACCAAGCTGTCACTCGCCCTGGCCATCACCGTTCTGTGCTCGGCCTGCGCCACGATGCAGCCGGCGCTGCCCGAGTCGTATCGCGGCCCGGTCGCCAAGGTCAAAGACTCGATGGCCAACGTGACGTCGAAGCAGGGCGACTTCTGCGTGCTGCACAGCATCGACGGCCGGCCGATCAGCAACGCCATCAACGAGACGATCGAGCGTGGCCGCGGCATGGGACTGAATCTGCACGCTTGGCTGACGGACCGTCGGATCCCTGCCGCAGCTGTCCGGGCCGGACTGAAGTGTCAGACCGTCCATGCCGCCCCGATCCTCGCGATGATCGGCACGGTCCAATCGGTAGAAGGCACCGTTGACTTCGCCCCGAAACCGGACGGCAGCTATATCGTCAAGGGCGTCCTCGCCCCCACGGGCTCCTCCGTCTGGATCGAAGACGCTGGCTCCGGCGAAGTCGTCACGGCCAAGGTGACGAGCGCGAAGCAGGGGCCCGTGGCGCAGAGAGCCGACCCGATGACGGGACGTTCTCAAGCCAGGGTCTCGAGCCTTCCTGCGTTCGTGCGGTCGCCGTCCCAGGTCGCTATGTAGAACATACCTTTACCGTCGACCCTTATTGTGCCGAGAGCATCACTTTGCTACTGTCAACAACGAACTCGCAGAAGCTTTGCGGTCAACTGAGAACACGTTGCTGATAGTGGGCCGAGTCATACGAAAGGAAGAGCGATGTCAACACTTGATCGCGAGTTCCAAACCTACCAGCGGCATCTTCCGCAACTGTTGGAACGCCATGAACGGCAGTTCGTCGTCATCCAAGGTGAACGCGTCGAGCACTTTGGCCGCTCCTACGAGGCCGCACTTGAATGGGCCTACGGCAAGTTCGGCCTTGACCAACCCTTCTTCGTCAAGGAAGTCGTCTCCGAGCAAGAGTCGGTAGCGCACTTCACTCGCGATCTCGGGCTGTGCCGCACGTAAGTGGCCAGTTCGACCCCCGCTACGGTGTCGTGGTGGAGGTATGGGTGGGAGTCAGCCAGCCGCGCAGGCGCCACATGGCTACGCCGCCTCACCCGCTGCGACTCAGCTTCTTGCTGGACACCGGAGCCACGACCACGATGGTCTCCGAACAGCACATGAGATCCCTGGGCATACCCCCGAGCGGAAAAACAACGGTAGCGAACTTCAACGGTCAGGGGGAATGCGCGACCTACGACGTCCAGTTCGGCCTCCACCTGCCTGGTACCAGCAAGGGGGAGAGATTCCGCATTACTGCGCTGCCAGTGATTGGGGGATCACTTCAGTCGACCCAGTCAATCGACGGCTTGATCGGCATCGACGTCTTGCGGCACCTGACACTGGTCATAGAAGGCCCCCGGAACGGCTATCGGATGGAATACCCCGTCTAGCCTCTACAAAAAACCCCCTACGAACTGCCTGCAACATGGCGAGCAGTCACACCGCCAGGCCGAAGTCATTGATGTCACTGGTAGGCCGTGTTGGACTTGAACCAACGACCAAAGGATTATGAGTCCTCTGCTCTGACCAACTGAGCTAACGGCCCGGGGCACCTCGGGGCCGCCGGCCGATGGCGCCGGCGGCGGTCGCGGCGGATTGTAGGCAGCCGGTGGGCGCTCAGGTCGCCGCCGCCGAGGCTGCGCCCGACGCGCCCGCGGCGCCTGCGCCCGGCGCCTCGGCGCTGCAGGCGCACGCGAGGGCCTCGACGTCGACCTCGTCGATCTGCGCCGGCGCGAGGAAGCGCTCGGCGTAGCGGCGCCAGAGGTCGGAGGCGAGGAAGAAGCGCATGAGCTCGGGGTCGATGTGGCCGTCGCGGGCCATGGCGGCCATGATGCGCAGCGATTCGGACAGGGGCTTGGCGGGCTTGTAGGGGCGGTCGCCGGCGGTGAGGGCCTCGAAGACGTCGGCGAGCGCCATCACGCGGTCGGTGATCGGGAGGTCGGCGGCGACGAGGCGGCGCGGGTAGCCGCGGCCGTCCATGCGCTCGTGGTGGTTGGCGGCGATGTCGGGCACGCGCGCCAGCGGGGCAGGCCAGGGCAGCTTCTTCAGCATGCACAGGGTCTGCACGATGTGGTCGTTGATCGCGAAGCGGTCCTCGGGGCTGAGGGTGCCGCGGCGCACGGCGAGGTTGTGCAGTTCGCCGCGGTCCTGGCGCAGGGGCGGCAGGTCCATGTCGAAGCCGAGGGTGTTGCGCGGATCGTCGCGCTGCACGGCGGGCCGCGCGTCGCCCCAGGGGATGCGGTGCTCGGGCCGGTCCGCCAGCAGCGGTTCGAGCGCCGGCAGCGGCGGGGCTTCGGGCCGGACGGCCTCGAGGCGACGGCGTTCGTCGGGGCCGAGGCCGAGGCGGTCGTCGAAGTGGCGCTGCCAGTGCTGGCGGCCGATCGCCTGCAGCCGGGCGATGGCCTCGTCCGACAGGAACTCGCCGCCGATGTTGCACGCGGCGACGAAGGCGAAGTCGTCCTGCAGCCGGGCCTGGGCGGCGTCGCGGGCGGCGTCGGCGGCCACCGGGTCGGCCCCGGCCAGGCGCGCCTGCAGCGCCTCGATCTCGGCGTCGCGCCAGAGCAGCTCGAAGCGCGTGCGCACCTCGTGGATGCGGTCGTGGATGACCTCCAGCTTGGTGGCCTTGTCGACGATGTGCTCGGGGCTGGTGACCTTGCCGCAGTCGTGCAGCCAGGCCGCGAGGTGGAAGGCGTAGCGCTCGTCCTCGTCGAGGCGGAAGCCGGCGTACGGGCCCTCGGTCTGCTCGCCGAGGCGGTCGACGATCATCGACGCGAGGGTCGGCACGCGTTCGCAGTGGCCGCCGGTGTAGGCGCTCTTCGCGTCGATCGCGTCGGCGAGTACCTGGATGACCGCATCGAAGAGCCGGCGCTGCGCGTCGATCAGCCGGCGCGTCTCGACGGCCACCGCAAGCATGCCGGTCAGGCGGCCTGCGAAGGCGAGGAACTCGGGCGAGGCATGCGCCCGGTCGGGCGGCATGACCAGCACCAGCAGGCCCTCCAGCGCGCCGTGGCGGCCGCGCAGTTCGAAGGCGCGGCACACGCCGGCGTCCGCCGGCAGCGCGCGCAGCGTGGGCTCGTCGGCGTCGAGGCGCTCGGGCAGGCCCGCCGTGCGGCCGTGCGCCACGGCCCGCTCGAGCGGGCCGGCATCGTCCGCGCCTTCGGCGGCGGCCGCGCGCAGGTAGACGGCGCCGCCGTCGCAGCGGGCCGCGCTCACCAGCGCCTGCAGCACCTGCTCCAGCATGGTCTCGATGCGCGGCTCGGTACCGAGCACGCGGCTGACCGCCAGGAAGGCCTCGACGGTGCGGCTGACCTCGTCGACCACCCGCTGCAGTGCCCCCACCTCGCGCAGCAGGCTGCGCGCCGGCGCGGGCTGGCTGAAATCGAAGCGCGAGAGCCGGCGCGCCCGGGCCGTGACGCGTTCGAGCCCCTGACCCAGCCGCTGTCCGACCCAGACCCCGATCGGCAGGCAGGCCAGCATCAGCACCCCGGCCAGCAGCACCAGGCGCTCGCGCACGCCGCGCAGGTCGCGCAGCAGCTCGTCGGCAGGGGCCGCGACCAGCAGCTGGAGCGCCTGCCCGGGGATCGCGTCGAAGGGCCGCACCAGGCCGAACCATTCGCGCTCACCGGCCGTGTAGGCCACCGCACGACCGTCGCGCGGGGCGGCATACAGACCGCTCAGGCTGGCCACGCCGAGGGCCTCCAGCGTGTGGAAGCCGAGCGTGTCGCCGTCACCGCGCTCGATCACGGCCTGCATGTCGCGGTAGGCCAGCACGCGGCCGGAGGCATCGACCAGCGCCAGCTCGGCGCCGGGCGTCAGGCGCAGGTCGCCGAGCGACTCGGCCAGGTCGTCGAGCGCCAGGTCGAGGCCGACCACCGCGCCGTCGTCGCCGGCGCGGCGCGAGAGGCTGATGCCGATGCGGCGGGTGGTGAAGAAGACGTAGGGCGCCGAGACCGCCGTCCCGCCCGTGGTCTCCGCCTGGGCCGCGCGGTACCAGGGACGCTCGCGCGGATCGAAGCGATCGTCGGCCTCGGTGCGGCGAAACATCGGCTGCAGCGCCGCGTCGTAGAAATGGAAGCCGACCTCGCGCCGGCCGTCCGGCTGCACGACGAGGCTCTGCACGAGAAAGCGCGCGCCCGGCGGCGCGTCCACGCTGCGCCGCACGTCGGCGCGGCCGAGCGGCCGCACCATCAGGAAGTCCCCGTTGCCATAGCCCATGTAGAGCCCGGCGAGCAGCGGGTTGGCATCCAGCTCGGACGCGAGCACCGGCACCCGGGCCAGGCGCTGCGGCAGCGACGTGGCGGCGTGCAGCGGATCGTGCACCAGCAGCCGCACGCTGGCGGCAGCGGGCTCCAGCATGCGCCGCGCCCGCTCCTCGGTGATGCGCGAGGCGTCCAGCGCCGAACGGCTGGCCGCCTGCAGCCGCACCTCGCGCACGCCCACGCTGCCGGCGATCAACAGCGCGAGCGCCATCACGAGCATCGCACCGACCACCCCGGCGGTCAGCACCAGGCGGACGGGCAGACCACGGGAGAAGGGCAGGGGCATGCCCCATGATCCGCCGATTGCCGCACCCCGAACAGCAGAAATGCGCCCGGTTTGCGCGATTCGCGCAGGACCTCCGCGGCGGAGCCGGCCGCCGCCGGCCGGCGGCTACTTCGTGCTCAGCGCGTTGCCCACGAGCCGGGAGGTGATGTCCACGATCTGGATCATCCGGTCATAGGCCATCCGCGTCGGCCCGATGACGCCGAGCGTGCCCACCACCTGCCCGTCCACCTCGTAGGGCGCGGACACCACCGACAGCTCCTCGTAGGGCACCACGCCGCTCTCGCCGCCGATGTAGATGCGCACCCCCTCGGCCTGGCTGCTGACGTCCAGCAGCCGGATCAGCTGGGTCTTCTGCTCGAACAGGTCGAACAGGCGGCGCAGGCTGCCCATGTCGCTGGAGAAGTCCTGCACCGAGAGCAGGTTGCGCTCGCCGGAGACGATCACCTGCTCGCCGTCGTCGGCCAGCGCCTGGCTGCCGGCGTCGACCGCGGCCTGCATCAGGCCGCTGATCTCGCCGCGCAACCGGTCCACCTCGCTGCGCAGCCGCTGGCGCATCTCCTCCAGCGTCAGCCCGGCGTAGTGCGCGGTGAGGAAGTTGCTCGCCTCCTGCAGCTGCGCGGCGCTGTGGTCCTGCGCGGTGAAGATGACGCGGTTCTGCACGTCGCCGTCCGGCGTCACCAGGATCAGCAGCACGCGCCGCTCGGACAGGCGCATGAACTCGATGTGGTGGAACACGCTCGGCTTGCGCGGCGCGGTCACCACGCCGACGAAGCTGGACAGGCTGGACAGCAGCTGGGCCGCGTTCGCGATCACCCGCTTGGGCTGGTCCGGCGTGAGCTGGGGCTCGAGGTCGGGGAAGCGGCGCGGCTGCGCCGTCATCATCGTGTCGACGAAGAGCCGGTAGCCGCGCGCGGTCGGGATGCGGCCCGCGCTGGTGTGCGGGCTCGCGATCAGGCCGAGTTCTTCCAGGTCGGCCATCACGTTGCGGATGGTCGCCGGCGACAGCTCCAGCCCGGACGCCTTCGACAGCGTGCGCGAGCCCACCGGCTGGCCGTCGGCGATGTACCGCTCGACCAGGGTCTTCAGCAGGGTCTTGGCGCGCTCGTCCATGGCTGAAATTCATTGTAGGGCGAGCGCCGCGCGGCGCACCGGCGGCGGCCCCGGACGGCCCGGCAGGGGGAGCGCAGCGCCCGGCCCGGCGTGGGGCCCTGTGGTGTAATGAATCGCATGCCGAGCCGTTTCCGCCATGCCGCCCTGGTGGGCAAGTACCAGGCCCACGGCATGCGGGGCGTGCTGGACGACATCGCCCAGTTCCTCGAGCGCCAGGGCGTGGAGGTCTCGATCGAGGCCGAGACCGCGCTGGCCACCGGCCTGGCCGGCTACCCGGCGCTCACGCCGCGCGACATCGGCGCGCGCTGCGACCTGGCGATCGTGGTCGGCGGCGATGGCACCATGCTCGGCATGGCCCGCCAGCTCGCCCGCCACGGCGTGCCGCTGGTGGGCATCAACCAGGGCCGCCTCGGCTTCATCACCGACGTGCCGGTCAAGGCCTTCCAGGAGACGCTGGCGCCGATGATCGCCGGCGACTACGAGGAAGAGCACCGGGCGCTGCTGGAAGGCGCGGTGTGGCGCGACGGCCGGGCCATCTACGAGGGCTTCGCGGTCAACGACGTGGTGGTCAGCCGCGGCGGCACCTCGAGCATGGTCGAGCTGAAGATCGACATCGGCGAGCAGTTCGTCGCCAACCTGCGGGCCGACGGCGTGATCATCGCCGGCCCCACCGGCTCCACCGCCTACGCGCTGTCGGCCGGCGGCCCGATCCTGCACCCGGGGATCGCCGGCTGGGTGCTGGTGCCGATCGCGCCGCACGACCTGTCCAACCGCCCGATCGTGCTGCCCGACTCGGTCGAGGTCAGCATCGAGATCGTCGCCGGCCGGGACGCGAGCGTGAACTTCGACATGCAGAGCCTGGCCAGCCTGCTGCACGGCGACCGCATCGCGGTGCGCCGCTCGGCCCACCAGGTGCGCTTCCTGCACCCGCTCGGCTGGAGCTACTACGCCACGCTGCGGCGCAAGCTGCACTGGAACGCGGGGACGGCATGAGGCGACAGGCCGACCTCCGCGGGGCCGCGCCCGACGTCGCCCTGGCCTGGCGCCGGCGCTGGCGGCAGGCGGCCCTCGTGGCCACGGGGGCCTGACGGCCATGCTCCGCCGCCTGGGCCTGCGCGACTTCGTCATCGTCACCTCGCTCGAGGTCGAGGTCGGCGCCGGCTTCACCGTGCTCACCGGCGAGACCGGCGCCGGAAAGTCCATCCTGGTCGACGCGCTGCAGCTCGCGCTCGGCAGCCGCGGCGACGCCGGCGTGGTGCGCGAGGGCCGGCCGCGCGCCGACATCAGCGCCGAGTTCGACCTGCCGCCGGGCCTGCGCCCCTGGCTCGACGAGGCCGGCTTCCTGCCCGATGCCGATGGCGACGGCGAGCGCCTGCTGCTGCGCCGCACGATCGACGGCAGCGGCAAGAGCCGCGCATGGATCAACGGCGGCAGCGCCACCGTCGCGCAGCTGCGCGAGGTGGCGGACCACCTGGTCGACATCCATGGCCAGCACGCCTGGCAGAGCCTGACCCGGCCACCGGCGGTGCGCGCGCTGCTCGATGCCTACGCCCGCCTCGACACCGCGCCGCTGGCGCGGGCGCATGCCGACTGGAAGGCGGCGCAGCAGGCGCTCGACGCGGCCCTGTCGCACCAGGCGGAGCACCAGCGCGAACGCGAGCGCCTGGCCTGGCAGATCGGCGAGCTGGAACGGCTCGCGCCCGGGCCCGGCGAGTGGGAGGCGCTGGAGGCCGAGCACCGCCGGCTGTCGAACGCGCAGGCGCTGATCGAGGCCGCGCGCGGCGCGCTCGACGCGGTCGGGGACGGCGAGCCCTCGGCCGGCACGCTGACCCAGCGTGCGCTGCGCGCGATCGAGACCGCGGCCGCGCTCGACGCCGGCCTCGCGGGCGTGGTGGAGGCGCTGATGGGCGCGCAGGCCCAGCTGCAGGATGCCGCGCACGCGCTGTCCAGCTACCTGCACGCCACCGAGCCCGAGCCACAGCGGCTGCAGCAGCTCGACGAGCGCCTGGGCGCCTGGATCGCGCTGGCGCGGCGCCACCGCCGCCCGCCGGCCGACCTGCCCGACCTGCTCGCGCAGTGGACGGCCCAGCGCCAGGCGCTCGACGACGCCGCCGACCCCGCCGCGCTCGCCGCGCGGCGCGACGCGGCGCTCGCCGCCTACGACCGCGAGGCCGCGCGCATCTCCGCGGCGCGGCGTCGCGCGGCGCCGCAGCTGGCCGCGTCGATCACGCAGGCGATGCAGCAGCTCGGCATGGCCGGCGGCCGCTTCGAGGTGGCGCTGGAGGCGCAGGAGGCCCCGCAGTCCTGGGGCCGCGAGTCCGCCGAGTTCCTCGTCGCCGGCCACGCCGGCAGCACGCCGCGCCCGATGGCGCGCATCGCTTCGGGCGGCGAGCTGTCGCGCATCGCGCTCGCGGTGGCGGTGACGACGGCCCGGCTCGACGCCGCGCCGGGCGACGAGCCGGCCGCGGCGGGCGCCGGCACGCTGATCTTCGACGAGATCGACGCCGGCGTCGGCGGCGCGGTGGCCGAGACCGTCGGCCGCCTGATGAAGCAGCTCGGCGCCGACCGGCAGGTGCTGGCCGTCACGCACCTGCCACAGGTCGCCGCCTGTGCGGACCACCACCTCGTGGTACAGAAGGCGGTCGACGGCGGCGCGGTGCGCAGCGAGGTGCAGCCGGTGGCCGGCGAGGCCCGCGTGGCCGAGATCGCGCGGATGCTCGGCGGCGAGCGCCTGTCCGGCACCAGCCGCGCGCATGCCCAGGAGATGCTCGCGCAGGCGGCCGGGCCACTGGACGAGACGCCGTCGCGCGACGATCCTGCCGCGCCGCCACCGGACGGCGCTGCCCCCGCCCCCGCCGCGCGGGCCGCGGGCCGTCCCCGCGCGCGCCCCTGAACTTCCGCCCGCCGCTGCGCTCCGACGCCCGACGCCCGACGCCCGACGCCCGACGCCCGACGCCCGACGCCC
>NZ_BBYR01000014.1 GCF_001293525.1 Pseudideonella sakaiensis
GAGGGGCTGTTCGGAGGGGATTTCTGACGTGCGACCTCGTGCAGGTCGCACGGTGGGGCGAATTCGGGCGGGTTCCGTCCCTAACCTGTTGATTTACTGATGATTTCTCAGGTCGCACCCGAGTTCGAACCGTGCGACCTCGGAACGTGCGACCTCGACGGCCGGCTCGGACTGCACGGCACCCCCAGGAAACTGGGCCCTGTGGGGCGCCGTTCTCCCTCGTAGCACCCTATGCCGCGGCGCCTCGCCGATCGCGCCTCCTGGCGGCCCACAGCGGCCCGCTTCAGCCCATTCCTGCCCGAACCGTAGCCCGGGATGTCCCATTCCGTGCCAAAGGTCCCGGAACGCGCCTCACCGGCGCCGCCCGCTGTAACTCCGCGCCCCGATTGAACTTTTCGCCGGCCGCCCGGCCCTTCTGTCCCCGTGGGTGCGTGCCAAAACGATCAGTCCCCCACACACGCGCCGCGCGGGCGGCCTACTAAGATGCGGGGCCCCACCCAGCCGAGGAGGCGGACCGTGCGCGCTGCATCCGATCGAGAACGGGACCCCTGCGGCCAGGCCCGGCGCCGCAGGGCGGCCCGGTGCGGCCGCTGCGCGCCGGGCCGTCCCCCGGCGCGAATCAGGCCGCGCGCATCCCGGAGGATCGTGCGTTGACTGCACTCCCCACCGCCGTGCCGCAGGCACTGGAGACCCCCCGCCTTCGCCTCGTGCGCTGGCGCGACGAGCACCGCGCACCGTTCGCCGCGCTGAACGCCGACCCGGAGGTGATGCGCCACTTCCCGGCCGTGCTGACGCGCGAGCAGTCGGACCGGGCGGTCGACCGGCTGGCGGAAGCGCATGCGCGGCGGGGCTTCACGTTCTGGGCCACGGAGCTGCGCGAGACGGGTGAGTTCATCGGCTTCGTCGGCCTGCTGGTGCCGGCGCACGACCTGCCCTTCCAGCCCTGCGTGGAGATCGGCTGGCGGCTGGCGCGGGCGCACTGGGGCCGCGGCTATGCGACCGAGGGCGCGCAGGCGGCGCTGGACCTGGCTTTCGGGCCGCTGGGCCTGGCCGAGGTGGTCTCGATGGCGGTGGTCGCGAACGCGCCGTCGCGCGCGGTGATGGCGCGGCTCGGCATGCGCGACACCGGCCGCGACTTCGACCACCCGGCGGTGCCGGACGGGCCGCTGAAGCGCCACGTGCTGTATGCGATCGACCGCGCGGCGTGGGGCGCCAGCCGCCTGCACACGCCGAGGGGAGGGGAGTGTTGAAGACGACGCACTCCACGGGCTCGAGCGCGGCCATGATCGGGTACTTCTCCGCCTGGTCCGCACGGCCATCAGGGCGTGCTCGTCGAGGCGGCCGTAGACGAAGTCGTGTCGGGTAGCGCTCGGCCTGCTCGGTGTGGAACGCCTGGGCGAGCTTTCGTCGACGCCCGCGCCTTCACCGCAGGCGCGCGGTCAGGCGGGCGACGATGTCCATGCGCTCATGGAGCACGGCCAGGATCAGGGCCGGCGCGCCCGGCCTGTGCATGCAGAAGATGCAGTGCTTGCCGCTCCAGACCATGCGAAGGCCCGGAAGGATGTCGTCGCGTGCCTTGAAGGGGCCATCACCGCTGGCCATCCCTTGGGCGGCGTCTTCGAGCGCCTCGATGTAGAGGCGGCACTGCGCAGCCCCCCAGGTGCCGAGGGTGTAGCGGGTGATTTCGCGAAGGTCGGCGGCTGCGCCCGGACTGAGGACGTACGCGCGGCTCACCCCCTGCCACCGGCGCGGATCACCTCATCCGCGATGTCGGTGACGCTGCGATCGACCACGCTGGCCGGGGTGCTGTCGCTCAGCCGCTGCGCCAGCAGGGCGCGCAGCTCGGCCATGGCGGCGTCGTCGCCGGCCTGGCCTGGAAATAGGCGCTCGAGCGCGTACGCCTTGATGGTCTTGCCCTGCAGCGCCGCGATCGCCTTCAGGCTCTGATGCTGCTGGTCGGTGATCTCGATGCTCAGTCGGCTCATGGATGATCTCCTTCTTCGCTACATTACCACAAATGTTCATATGTGCTTATGAACGTCCCCTGCGCGCATGCCATCATGCTGTCCGCCAACTGGCACCGGATGACCACTCAGGAGGCCTGATGCCCCACCTCGTCGAACGGCCCGAGGCGCTGCGCCGAGGCGTGGCCGCGCTGGGGCTCGCGCTCGCGCTCGCGCTGGCCGGCTCGGCGGGCGCCGCGTCGCCGAGTGCCGCCCGTCCGGCCGTGACGGGCCCGGCCGCCTCCCGCCCCGCCGCCGTTCCCGGCCCGGCCACCGACGCGCCCGCGGCCGCGGCCGCGGCCGACTGGTCGGTCATCGGCCGGCAGGGGCTGGTGCGCTATGTCCTGGTGCCGGCCGCCGCGGTGGCCGATGCAGCGGCCTACCGCGTCCAGATCGAGCGGCTGTGCGAGCCGGAGCGCACCTGCTTCCTGAACTTCTACGCCAACCCGGCCGGCGCGCCGCTGGCCGTGCCGCTGCCCGATGCGATCGAGCGCGAGGCCACGGCCACCTTTCGGCGCTCGTCGAAGAACGGCGTCGAGCGCTTCCAGTGGCGCTGCCGGCTGCAGCCGGTCGCCGCGGACTGCTTCTAGACGCCGCGGGACGGTGCCCGAGGCGGTCTGGACGCCCCGGGGCCGCCTGGCGGTCGCTGCGGACGACCCCGGAGCCCGCCCGCCGCTCAGCCGCCGCTCGCGGCCGGCCCCACGCGGCCCTCGAAGATGGACCCGGCCAGCGGCCGGCGCCCGTTCGGCGCCTCGCGGGCCTGCAGCGCGTCCGGCAGCACCGACTTGTCGCCGCGCCGGCCGATCGCGACCACGGCCTGTGGCTCGAGGGTCTCGGGCAGGCCGAGCGACTGCCGCGCACGCTCGCGGTCGAAGCCGCCCATCGCGTGCGCATCCCAGCCGGCGAGCCGGGCCTGCAGCGCGAGGTAGCCCCACGCGGCGCCGGCGTCGAAGGCGTGGCTGCGCAGCGGCTCGGGCGCGTCCTTGCCGGGCGGCGTCCAGTGGGTGCTGGAGAGCACCACGACGAGCGCGCCCGCCTGCCGGGCCCAGCCCTGGTTGGTGGCGCTCAAGGTGTCGAAGACCGGGCCCCAAGCGGGCGTGTCGCGGTGCGCATAGACGAAGCGCCAGGGCTGCGAGTTGAAGGCCGAGGGTGCCCAGCGGGCCGCCTCCAGCAGCGTGAGCAGGGTCTCGGCGGGCAGGGCTTCGCCGGTGAAGGCGCGCGGGGACCAGCGGTCCAGGAACTGGCGGTCGATCGGGTGGTCGGCGGTGCGGGGGGTGGTCACGGCGGAGGGGGCTCGGGTGGACGGTGAGGGGGGTGGGCGCTGCCGGCCTGCGGGATGGCCTGGCGCGGCGCTGCCCTGCGGGCGCGCGGCCGGGGCGGCGCGGGGCCTGGGGCCGGAGCATGCCCGTTTCCGCGCGATCGCGCCGGCGGGTGGGCCGGCTACCATCGCCGTCCGCGGCCCGCCCGTCCGGCGGCGGCCGTCCGCCGACCCCGGAGCCCTGCCATTCCCACCCCGCTGCCCGCCGATGCCGACGCGGTGCTGAAGCTCGCCGCGCAGAGCATGTTCGACACGCTCGCGCAGTCGGCGATGGGCATGATGGTGGTCGACAAGGCGCACCGGGTGGTCTGGATCAGCGAGGGCTACAAGCAGTTCCTGCCCGCGCTCGGCCGCTCCGAGGGCGAGTTCGTCGGCCGCCGCGTCGAGGAGGTGGTGCCGAACACGCTGATGGCGCAGGTGGTCGACAGCGGCCAGCCGATGCTGGTGGACCTGCTGACGAACAAGGCCGGCACCTTCCTCGTCAGCCGGCTGCCGCTGCGCGACGCCGCGGGCGCGGTGATCGGCGCGCTCGGCCTGGTGCTGCTGGACCACCCCGAGACCACGATGCAGCCGCTGATCGGCAAGTTCGCGCAGCTGCAGCGCGAGCTGGCCGCGGCGCGCGAGCAGCTGGCGGCGCACCTGACGCAGCAGCGGCGGCCGAAGTACACGCTGTCGAGCTTCGCCGGCGCCAGCCCGCAGGCGCTGGAGGTCAAGCGCCAGGCGCGTCGCGTCGCGCAGACCGACAGCGCGGTGCTGCTGCTCGGCGAGACCGGCACCGGCAAGGAGCTGCTGGCGCACGGCATCCACGCCGCCAGCGCGCGCGCCGCGCGGCCCTTCGTCGGCGTCAACATCGCCGCGGTGCCCGACAGCCTGCTCGAGGCCGAGTTCTTCGGCGTGGCGC
This sequence comes from Pseudideonella sakaiensis, assembly GCF_001293525.1. Taxonomy (GTDB): domain Bacteria; phylum Pseudomonadota; class Gammaproteobacteria; order Burkholderiales; family Burkholderiaceae_C; genus Ideonella_A; species Ideonella_A sakaiensis. Next base: position 4,223 of record NZ_BBYR01000014.1, read on the forward strand.
CCGGCGCCTACACCGGCGCCGAGCGCAAGGGCCGCGACGGCAAGTTCCGGCTGGCCCACGGCGGTACGCTGTTCCTCGACGAGATCGGCGACATGCCGCTGCCGCTGCAGGCCAAGCTGCTGCGCGTGCTGCAGGAGCACGAGCTGGAGCCGCTGGGCAGCAACGAGGTGCTGCGGGTGGACGTGCGCGTGATCGCCGCGACCAGCCGCGACCTGGCCGCGATGGTGGCCGACGGCCGCTTCCGCGCCGACCTCTACTACCGGCTCGCGGTGCTGCCGATCCGGCTGCCGCCGCTGCGCGAGCGCCTGTCCGACCTGGAGGCCCTGGTCGAGATGGCCTGCGACGACATCGCGCGGCGCAGCGGCATGCCGGCCAAGCCGGTCAGCGCCGACGCGCTGGAATGGCTGGCGCAGCGCGACTGGCCGGGCAACGTGCGCGAGCTGCGCAACGTGCTCGAGCAGGCCACGCTGATGACCGACGACCCGGTGCTGGAGGCGGTGCATTTCCAGGGCGGCGGCGCGGCGGCGGCGGGCTCGGCGGCGCCGGCGACCGCGGCGGCTGCGGCGCCGGTGCCGGCCCAGGGCGTCGCGCCGGCTGCGGCGGCGGGCCCGGGGTTCGCCGCGCTGCCCGCATCGGCGACGTCGTCCGCGTCGGCCCCCCCGCCTCCTCGGCCCGCAGCGCCCGCCTCGTTCGCGCCGTCCGCGCCGACCCCCGGCGCCCGGTGGCCCGACGCCGCTGCCGTGGCGCCCGCGGAGCCGCCCGGGCCGGCCGGCGACGAAGCGCCGCGGCCAGCCGCGCCGGAGCGGCTCGGCGACGCGGTCGCCACGCTGGAGCGCGAGCGCATCCTCGCCGCGCTGGCCGCCACCGGCGGCAACAAGCTGGCCGCCGCGCGGCGCCTGGGCATCGCGCGCGCCACGCTGTACGAGAAGCTGCGCCGGCTCGCGCTGCCGCTGCGCTGACGGCGCGCCGCGGCCCGCCGGGGCCCCGGACCTCCCCCCGACGGAGGACGAAAGGGCTCAAGACCACCGGCGCGCGGCCGATACGCACGTCGTCCCCGGAAAGAGGCGGCCCGCCGGGCCCCCGGCCCCCAGGACCTGCCTGCCCAGCCGAATCCGCCCCGCCGCCGGGCGACCGCGATGAACCCCCGCCACACCGAACGCCGCATCATCTACAGCCTGGTCGTCGTGCTGATCGCGATCCAGCTGGCGATCTACCTCGTGCTGCGGGTGAACAACGAGCGCATCGCGCGTGCCTCGCTCGGTGCCGCGCTGCAGACCGGCGCCCACGTGACGCGCAGCCTGCTCGAGACCCGGCAGCGCCAGCTCGACGAGTCGACGCGGGTGCTGGCCGGGGACTTCGGCCTGCGCGAGGCGATCGCCACCGGCGACCGGCCGACCGTGTCCTCGATGCTGGACAACCACGAGAAGCGCGCCCAGGGCCTCTTCATCGCGGTGCACGACCTCGGCCAGCGCCTGCTCGCGAAGTCGACCAATCTGCCGGTGGGCCAGCGGCTGGACGCGCTGGCCGATGGCGGCGCCCGCGCCGGCCAGGGCCTGCCGATCCACATGGCCGCGCTGGACCGCGCGGGCGAGACCCTGTTCCACCTGTCGGTGGCCGAGGTGCGCGCGCCGCAGCAGCTGGCGTGGATCTCGATGGGCTTTGCGATCGACACCGCCTTCGCGGAGGAGCTGTCGCGGCTGACCGACATGCAGTTCCTCTTCCTGGCGCGCGACCAGCAGGGCGCCTGGCGGCTGCACGGCAGCACGCTGCCCGGCCCGATCACCGCGGCGGCGATCGCGTCGCTGCGCGAGGCCCACGGCGCGGACCTGCTGCGCGAGGCCTGGACGGTCGACGGCCCCGACGACAGCTACCTGCTCAGCGTGCTGCCGCTGTCGGCGCGCGGCGGCGCCGAGGTGGTGGCGGTGATGGGCCGCTCGCTCGACCAGGCGATGGCCCCGATGCGCGAGGTCGAGCGGGCGCTGCTGCTGCTGCTGGCTGCCAGCCTGGTGGTGGCCGGCGGCGCGGTCTACGTCGTCACGCGCCGGCTGGTCGCGCCGATCAACGAGTCGGCCCACCGCGACACGCTGACCGGCCTGGTGAACCGGCGCTACTTCGACGCCGCGCTGAGGCTGGCGCTCGAGGAGGCCGCGCGGCGGCGCGGGCGGCCGCTGGCGCTGCTGATGCTGGACCTGAACAAGTTCAAGGCGATCAACGACGGCCTCGGCCACGCCGCCGGCGACGAGGTGCTGCAGATCGTCGCGCGCCGGCTGCAACAGGTGGTGCGGGCCTCCGACACCGTGGCCCGCCTCGGCGGCGACGAGTTCGCGGTGCTGCTGCCCGGCATGGGCCGCGCCGCCGTGACGCCGCTGCTGGACAAGCTGGTCGCGGCGATCTGCGAGCCCTTCCCGCTGGAAGGGCGCACGATGTCGGTGGGCACCAGCGTCGGCGTGGCGATCGCCCCCGACGACGGCACGCGGCCGGAGGCGCTGATGCACCGGGCCGACCAGGCGATGTACCGCGCCAAGACGGGGGGCGGTGCCGCCTACGCCTTCCACGAGGCGGGCGACAGCGAGCTGACCGAGGACCTGGCGGCCCTGCTGAACCGGCCGGACGCCCCGGGCCCCGGCGACGCGGCGGTGGGCGTGCGCGGGCCGCTGGCGAGCGGGATGTCCTGAGGCTGCCGGGCGGGGCCGCCGGACCGGCGGTGGCTTGACTGGAAGGCAGACAGTGTCCGGAGATCGAACGATCGATCTCGGCCGATTCGCCGTTCGGCTGTCTTCGATCTGGACATATGGACCCATTTCAGGCGCTGTCTGACGCCAAATCCCAGGGTTTGCCCTGATCTGGTGCGCGTGGCACGTCGATTGCGACAAGGCGACCCATGGGGCCCCGTCCGAGGGCCGTCCGGAGACCCTGCGCATGACCCCCACCCGCCGCCGCACCGTCGCCTTCGGCGCCCTCGCCACCGCCGCGCTCGCGGCCCTGCCCGGCCTCGCGCTGGCGCAGGCCAAGGAGATCCGCATCGCCCACGTGCACAGCCTGACCGGCCCGCTGGAGGCCTACGGCAAGCAGACGCGCGTCGGCTTCCAGCTCGGGCTGCAGTACGCCACCGGCGGCACGATGATGGTCGGCGGCAAGAAGCTGGTCGTGATCGAGAAGGACGACCAGGGCAAGCCCGACGTGGGCAAGAGCCTGCTGGCCGCCGCCTTCGGCGACGACAAGGCCGACATCGCCGTCGGCCCGACCGCCAGCGGCGTCGCGCTGGCGATGCTGCCGGTGGCCGAGGAGTACAAGAAGATCCTCGTCGTCGAACCGGCCGTGGCCGACTCGATCACCGGCGAGAAGTGGAACAAGTACATCTTCCGCACCGGCCGCAACAGCAGCCAGGACGCGATCTCCAATGCCGTCGCGCTCGACAAGCCCGGCGTGACGATCGCCACGCTGGCCCAGGACAACGCCTTCGGCCGCGACGGCGTGAAGGCCTTCCGCGAGGCCGTGAAGACGGCCAAGCTGGCGCACGAGGAGTACCTGCCGCCGGCCACCACCGACTTCACCGCCGGGGCGCAGCGCCTGATCGACAAGCTGAAGGACCAGCCCGGCCGCAAGGTGATCTGGATCGTCTGGGCCGGCGCCGGCAACCCCTTCAAGATCACCGACCTCGACCTCAAGCGCTACGGCATCGAGATCGCCACCGGCGGCAACATCCTGCCGGCGATGGCGGCCTACAAGCAGCTGCCGGGCATGGAGGGCGCGACCTACTACTACTTCGGCATCCCGAAGAACCCGGTCAACGAGGCGCTGGTCGCGCAGCACTACCGCGAGTACAAGACGCCGCCGGACTTCTTCACCGCCGGCGGCTTCAGCGCGGCGATGGCGGTGGTCACGGCGCTCAAGAAGACCAACGGCGACACCAACACCGACAAGCTCATCCAGACCATGGAGGGCATGAGCTTCGAGACGCCGAAGGGCACGATGACCTTCCGCAAGGAAGACCACCAGGCGATGCAGAGCATGTACCACTTCCGCATCAAGGTGGACCCGGCCTTCGCGTGGGGCGTGCCGGAGCTGGTGCGCGAGATCAAGGCTTCCGAGATGAACGTGCCCATTCGGAACCGTTGACCCCCCCCCGGAGCGGCTCACGCCGCTCCCCCCCAGGGGGGCGCCACGGCTGGCCCGGCAAAGCCGGATCCCGCGTGGCTGCTGGGTCCCCCCCGGAGCGGCTCACGCCGCTCCCCCCAGGGGGCGCCACGGCGGGCCCGGCAAAGCCGGATCCCGCGTGGCTGCTTGGGGGGCGCTTTGCGCCTTCGGCGCTTGGTTGTCGGGGGCGGGTGGGGGGGTGGTGGTGGCGGGTTTGGGAGGGGTGGACGGGGATGCTGGAGACTGAGCGGCTGACGATCCGGTTCGGCGGGCATGTGGCGGTGGATGCGGTGAGCTGCCGCTTCGTGCCGGGCACGCTGACGGCGATCGTCGGGCCGAACGGGGCGGGCAAGACGACCTACTTCAACCTGGTCTCGGGGCAGTTGAAGGCGACGTCGGGGCGGGTGCTGCTGGATGGCGTGGACATCACCGCGGAGCCGGCCTCGGCGCGCACGCACCGCGGGCTGGGGCGGGCCTTCCAGCTGACGCAGCTGTTCCCGCAGCTCAGCGTGCTGGAGAACGTGCGGCTGGCGGTGCAGTCGCGGCGGCGCGAGGGCCTGCGGCTGTGGTCGGTCTGGCTGGACCAGCGCGCTACGCTCGAGCGGGCGCGCGAGCTGGTCGAGCAGGTGGCGCTGGGTGACCGCGCGGACGCGCTGGCGGCCAGCCTGCCGCACGGCGACCAGCGCAAGCTCGAGGTGGCGATGCTGATGGCGCTGGAGCCGAGCGTCTACATGTTCGACGAGCCCACCGCCGGCATGAGCGTGGACGACGTGCCGGTGGTGCTGGACCTGATCCGCGCGCTGAAGGCGCGCGGCGACAAGACCATCCTGCTGGTGGAGCACAAGATGGACGTGGTCCGCGAGCTGGCCGACCGCATCGTGGTGCTGCACAACGGCCAGTGCGTGGCCGATGGCCGGCCCGCCGACGTGATCGCCTCCGCGGTGGTGCAGCAGGCCTACCTGGGCGGCGCCGCGCCCGAGGCCACGCCGTCGCCGCGCTACGAGGAGCCCCCGGTGCGGACCATTCCGGCGGTGCGCGAGCGCCGCCCGCACGACCATGGCTGAGCCTCTGCTCGAACTGCGCGGCGTGCACACGCACATCGGCGCGTACCACATCCTGCACGGCGTGGACCTGGTGGTGCCGGCCGGCCAGGTGACCATGCTGCTCGGCCGCAACGGCGCCGGCAAGACCACCACGCTGCGCACGATCATGGGCCTGTGGGCCGCGTCGTCCGGCGAGCTGCGCTTCCGCGGCGAGCGCATCGGCGGCCCCGGCACGCCCGCCGACACGCCGCGCATCGCGCAGCGCGGCATCGCCTACGTGCCCGAGAACATGGGCATCTTCGGCGACCTGACGGTGCAGGAGAACATGGTGCTGGCCGCGCGCTCGGCGCGCCGCGCGGCGCAGCTCGACACGGCGCGGCTGGACTGGATCTTCGGCCTGTTCCCGGCGCTGAAGAAGTTCTGGCTCTACCCGGCCGGCAAGCTGTCCGGCGGCCAGAAGCAGATGCTCGCGGTGGCGCGCGCCATCGTCGAGCCGCGCGAGCTGCTGCTGGTCGACGAGCCCAGCAAGGGCCTGGCCCCGGCGATCGTGCAGAACCTGATCGAGGCCTTCCGCCAGCTCAAGGCGCAGCGCACCACGGTGCTGCTGGTCGAGCAGAACGTCGCGATGGCGCGCGCGCTGGGCGACCGGGTGGCCGTGATGGACAACGGCCGCGTCGTGCACGACGGCTCGATGGCCGCGCTGGCGGCCGACGACGACCTGCAGCAGCGCCTGCTCGGCCTCTCGCTCGGAGCCCACGCATGACCTCCCTTCCCGGCCCGGCCGCCCCGGCCGATCCCGCCGGCCCGGCGCCCGCCGCGGCCGGCGCCGCGATCCCGCGCGCGGAGTTCGACGCGCGCCCCTTCCTGCTGCTCGGCGGGCTGGCGCTGGCGGCCCTGCCGCTGATCGGCTCGCCGGGCACCTGGGTCACGCTGACGGTGGCCGGCCTCGCGATGGGCATGATCGTCTTCGTCATCGCCTCCGGCCTGACGCTGGTGTTCGGGCTGATGGACGTGCTGAACTTCGGCCACGGCGTGTTCATCGCGCTGGGCGCCTTCGTGGCCACCAGCGTGTTCGCCGGGCTGGCGGACTGGAGCGGCAGCAGCTCGCCGCTGCTGAACCTGGGCGCCGTCTTCGTCGCGATGCTGGCGGCGATGGCGGTGGCCGGCGCGATCGGCTGGGCCTTCGAGCGCGTGATCGTGCGGCCGGTCTACGGCCAGCACCTGAAGCAGATCCTGATCACGATGGGCGGGATGATCGTCGGCGAGGAGCTGATCAAGGTGGTCTGGGGCCCGGCGCAGCTGCCGCTGCCGCTGCCCGAGGCGCTGCGCGGCGCCTGGGTGCTCGGTGGCGGCGAGGGTGCCGCGGTGGAGAAGTACCGCGTGTTCGCGGTGGCGGCCGGCCTGGTCGTGCTGGCCGCGATGCTGCTAACGCTGAACCGCACCAAGATCGGCCTGCTGATCCGCGCCGGCGTGCAGGACCGCGAGATGGTCGAGAGCCTGGGCTACCGCATCCGCCGCCTGTTCGTCGGCGTGTTCGTGGTCGGCTCCGCGCTGGCCGGGCTGGGTGGCGTGATGTGGGGCCTCTACCAGCAGTCGGTGGTGCCGCAGATGGGCGCCCAGGTCAACGTGCTGATCTTCATCGTCATCATCATCGGCGGCCTGGGCTCGACGCTGGGCTGCCTGGTCGGCGCGCTGCTGGTCGGCCTGATGGCCAACTACACCGGCTTCCTCGCGCCCAAGGTGGCGCTGTTCTCGAACATCGCGCTGATGGTGGCCGTGCTGCTGTGGCGGCCGCAGGGCCTGTACCCGGTGGCGAACCGCTGACGGCCGGGCCCGCGATGCTGAACCGCCTGCTCTCCCACGACCTGCCGCGCAACCGCTGGCTGGCCGCCGCGCTGCTCGCGATCCTGGTCGGCCTGGCCTGCGCGCCCTTCCTCTTCCCCGGCAGCAAGCCGCTCGGCGTGGCCGCGAAGATGCTGGTCTTCGTGCTGCTGGTGGCCAGTTACGACCTGCTGCTCGGCTACACCGGCATCGTCAGCTTCGCGCACACGATGTTCTTCGGCATCGGCGCGTATGGGGTGGCGATCGCCAGCAGCCGGCTGGGCGCGGGCTGGACGGCGGTGGCCGTGGGGCTGGGGCTGGCGCTCGCGCTGTCGCTCGTGCTGTCGCTGGTGATCGGGCTGTTCAGCCTGCGCGTGAAGGCGATCTTCTACGCGATGATCACGCTCGCGGTGGCCTCGGCCTTCCAGTCGCTGGCCTCGCAGCTCAGCGAGCTGACCGGCGGCGAGGACGGCCTGAGCTTCCGCGTGCCGGCGGCGCTGAGCCCGTCCTTCGAGCCCTTCGACGGGCCGCTGTTCGGCCTCGCCGTCGACGGCAAGGTGCTGGCCTACTACCTGCTGTTCGCGGTGGTGCTGCTGCTGTTCCTGCTGCTCCTGCGCATCGTCAACTCGCCCTTCGGCCGGGTGCTGCAGGCGATCCGCGAGAACGACTTCCGCGCCGAGGCGATCGGCTACCGGGTGGTGGTGTTCCGTACGCTGTCGAACGTGGCCTCGGCGCTGTTCGCCTGCGTGGCCGGCGCGCTGCTCGCGCTGTGGCTGCGCTACACCGGGCCGGACACCACGCTGAGCTTCGAGATCATGCTGGACATCCTGCTGATCGTCGTGATCGGCGGCATGGGCACGATGTACGGCGCGGTGGTCGGCAGCGTGGCCTTCGTGCTGGCGCAGAACTACCTGCAGGACCTGCTGAAGCTCGGCGCCGGCGCGCTGGAGGGCGTGCCGGTGCTGTCGCAGCTGGTCTCGCCGGACCGCTGGCTGCTCTGGCTGGGCCTGCTGTTCGTGCTCTCGGTCTACCACTTCCCCACCGGCATCGTCGGCCGGCTGCGGGCGCGCGCCGCGGCGCGGCCGGCGGCGGCGCGTGCGGCGCCGCCCCCGACGGCCGCGACGACGGCCGCTTCCACCCTGCCAGGAGACCGCCGATGACCGCCCCCGAGCCCATGCGCCCCCGTTCCGTCCTGCCGCCGGCCGCGCGGCCGCGGCCCGTCGCGGCCGCGGCGGCCCTGCTCGCCGCCGGCCTGCTGGCGGCCTGCGGCGACGGCAACGGCCCGGAGCCGAACACGCTGCCCGAGCGCACCACCTCGCTCGGCGTGACCCTCTACCCGGCGACCGCGCCCGGCAACGGCTCGACCGCGGCCGGCCAGGACCTGCTGACCGCCGGCCTGGGCCGCAGCGGCCTCGGGGCCGCGACGGTGCCGCAGCCCTACGCCGACCCGCTGAACCCCACCGCCGCCGAGCTGCGCCGCGCCGCCGTCCATGCGAACTACCGCGGCCTGGTCGACCCGACGCCCGGCGGCGGCTACGGCACGCTGTACGGCCCGAACGTCGACGTGGCCGGCAACGCCGGCAGCGGCGAGGGCCTGGTGCCGGGCCGCGAGTACGTGGGCGTGCTGGACGACGGCAGCGGCCGCAAGCAGGTGACGGTCGCGGTGATGATCCCCGAGACCTTCGACCGCAACGCGCCCTGCCTGGTGCTCGGCCCCTCGTCGGGCTCGCGCGGCGTCTACGGCGCGATCTCGTCGGCCGGCGAGTGGGGCCTGAAGCGCGGCTGCGCGGTGGCGCTCACCGACGCCGGCAAGGGCGTGGGCCTGTACGACCCGGCCGACGACACGGTGACGCGCATCGACGGCACGCGCGCCACGCGCAGCGCGGCCGGCACGCTGTCGAACTTCGCGGCCGCGCTGGGCGACGCGGCGCGCGCCGCCTTCGTCGCGGCCTTCCCGAACCGGCTCGCGCTGAAGCAGGTGCACTCGCAGCAGAACCCCGAGAAGGACTGGGGCAACGACACGCTGGCGGCGGCCCGCTATGCCTTCTGGGCGCTCAACGACCGCTACGGCGACGTGGTCCAGCCCAAGCCCTTCAGCGCGCGCAACACCCTGGTGATCGCCGGCTCGGTGTCGAACGGCGGCGCCGCGGTGATCCGCGCGGCCGAGGCCGACACCGAGGGCCTGATCGACGGCGTGGTGGCCGGCGAGCCGGTCACCGAGATGCCGACCGCGAGCGGCTACGGCATCGTCGCCGGCGGCAGCGCCGTCGTCGGCTACGGCCGCACGCTGGCCGACTACACCACCTTCGGCAACGTCTACCAGCCCTGCGCCGCGCTCGCGGCCTCGGCGACGATGGCCGAGCTGTCGATCTTCAACTACCTGACCGTCACCGCGCAGGGCGCGAAGGCGGCGGCCCGTTGCGCCGGCCTGGCGGCCAAGGGCCTGGTCAGCGGCGCGGACACCGCGGCCCAGGCGGCCGACGCATTGGCCCGCCTGCGCGCCTACGGCTGGTTCGCGGTGCACGACACGATGCACAACGCCCACTACGGCCTGGGCAACGGGCCGATCCTGTCGGCGATGTACCCGATCATGTACGGCCGCTTCGCGCTCGACGAGCGCGTCTGCGGCACCAGCTTCTCGGCGGTCGACGCCGCGGGCGCGCCGGTGGCCATCGCAGCGGCGGCCAAGGCCCAGGCCTTCGCGAACGCCAACGGCACGGCCAACGGCGCGCCGGTGGCGGTGGTCTACGACAACGCGGTCGGCGGCCCGCGCCTGTGGTCGCTCGCGGCCTCGCCGTCCACCGGCGTGCAGGACTTCGGGCTGGACAACGCGCTGTGCCAGCGCGCGCTGGTGACCGGCGTCGACGAGACCGGCGCGGCGCTCACCGCCACCGCCAGCTCGACGCGGCCGACCGCCGCGCAGTCGGCCGCGGTGCGCGCCGGCATCGCCGAGGTCACGGTCAACGGCAACCTGCGCGGCAAGCCCACGCTGATCGTCGCCGGCCGCAACGATGCGCTGGTGCCGGTGAACCACAACGCGCGTGCCTACACCGCCTACAACCGCGTCGTCGAGGGCGCGGCCAGCCGCGTGGCCTACCTCGAGGTGACGAACGCGCAGCACTTCGACGCCTTCAACGCGCTGTCGGGCTTCGACACCCGCTACGTGCCGCTGCACGTCTACTTCGTGCGGGCGATGGACGCGATGTGGGCGCACCTGCGCAACGGCGCCGCGCTGCCGGCCAGCCAGGTGGTGCGCGCGGTGCCGCGCGGCGGCGTGCCCGGCGCGGCGCCGGCCATCACCGCGGCCCAGGTGCCGGCGGCGGCGGCGACGCCCGCGGCCGGCAATGCGATCGGCTTCTCCGGCAGCTCGGTCGTCGTGCCCGACTGACGCGGACCGCCCAGGCAAGGACACACGGCATGTCGTTCCCGTCCGTGGCAGCACCGGCCGGCCCGCGCTCGCACTACCTGCGCTGCGAGGGCCGCGAGATCCACTACCTCGACTGGCCGGCCGCCGGCGGCGCGCCGGCCGAGACGGTGATCGCCTGGCACGGCCTCGCGCGCACCGGCCGCGACATGGACGACATCGCCGCCCACCTGGCCCAGCGCTACCGCGTGATCTGCCCCGACACGATCGGGCGCGGCCTCAGCCAGTGGAGCCCGCAGCCCGAGCAGGAGTACTGCCTGGCCTTCTACGTGCGGCTGGCCGTGTCGCTGCTCGACCAGCTCGGGCTGCAGCGCGTGCACTGGCTGGGCACCTCGATGGGCGGCGCGATCGGCCTGCTGGCGGCGGCCACCACGCTGCGCGGGCGCATCGAGCGGCTGGTGCTGAACGACATCGGCCCGCAGCTGGCCGCGCCGGCGCTGCAGCGCATCCGCGACTACGCCGGCCAGCCGGCGGCCTTCGACACCGTGTCGGAGCTGGAGGACTACTTCCGCCGCGTCTACGAGCCCTATGGCTGGCTCAGCGATGCGCAGTGGCGCCGCCTCACCGAGACCTCTGTGCGCCGCCTGCCCGACGGCCGCGTCACGCCGCACTACGACCCGGCGATGGTGATGCAGTTCACCCACCACCCCGACGACTACGCGCTGTGGGAGGCCTGGGACAGCTTGGCGCTGCCGGTGCTGTGCCTGCGCGGCGAGCGCTCGGACCTGCTGCTGGCCGAGACGGCCGAGGAGATGCGGCGGCGCGGCCCGCGCGCCGTGGTCGCGACGCTGGCCGGCTGCGGCCACGCGCCGGCGCTGAACACGCCGGCGCAGTACGCGCTGGTGGAGCGCTTCTTCTCCGCCTGAGCGCGGCGCCACGCCGGGCCCGGGAGGGCGTCGGCCGGCGCGATCCCGCGCGATACCGCGCGATACCGCGCGATACCGCGCGCTCAGGACGTCGCGGCGGCGGCCGCGGACCCTGTCGGCGCTGTGGCGCACACGCCACGCATGGTGCCCCATCCGGCCCGACAGCCGCGCCGCCGCTTGCCGGCTGCGATAATGTTGATAATCATTCTTATTTGTATTGTTCGATGACGCGCCCACGCCGGGGCGGCCGCTGCGCGGCCCCGCCGGGTGCCCGTCGTTCCCGGCCCGCCGCCCCGGCGCGGCCGGCCCCCCTCCGAGCCAGCCAGGTCGGCCGCACGCCCGCGGCCTCCCAGCCCGCCACCGTCCCGACCCCTGTCTCCGGAGCTTCCATGTCCCGATCGATCCCGGGCTCGCGCAGCGAGCCGCTGCCGCCGTCCCCCGCCACCCCCTCGACGCTGCTGCCCCTCGGAGCGCTGGCCGCCGGCTTCGGTCTGATGCTCGGCTCGGCGGTCGCGCAGACCGCGCCGGCCCCCGGCAGCGAGACCGTGCTGCCGGAGGTCAAGGTGCGCGCCAAGGCCGAGACCGACAAGGACAGCGTGCGCGCCACCACCACCACGATCGGCAAGGGCCTGCAGGAGCTGCGCGACGTGCCGCAGTCGATCACCGTCGTCACCGAGCGGCTGATCGACGACCGCAACCTCGACACCATGAAGGACGCGCTGCGCACCACCGCCGGCATCACCTTCCTCGCTGCGGAGGGCGCGGAGGAGGACATCCGCCTGCGCGGCTTCTCGCTGCAGTCCACCGGCGACGTGTTCCTCGACGGCCTGCGCGACCCGGGCTTCTACGAGCGCGACAGCTTCAACTGGGACCGCCTCGAGGTGCTGAAGGGCTCGGCCTCGATGCTGTTCGGCCGCGGCTCCACCGGCGGCGCGGTGAACCAGGTCAGCAAGCAGCCGATGCTGATCAACCAGGGCGAGCTGTCGATGACGGCCGGCACCGGCTCCTTCGCGCGCACCACGCTGGACGTGAACCGCCGCACCGGCGAGAACGCGGCGGTGCGCGTCAACGCGGTGCTGAACACGGCCAACGGCGCCGGCAACGGCGTGGACAAGCAGGGCATCGCGCCGACCGTGCGCTGGGGCATCGGCACCGCCGACGAGTTCAGCGCCGGGCTGTACTACCTGCAGTACAAGAACGGCATCCCCTATGGCGTGCCCTGGCTGAACGGCAAGATCAACGAGGCCTTCAAGCCCGATGCCTACTACGGCGCGGACAGCGACTACAAGGCCGGCAACGCGACCACCGGCACCTTCTCGCACGTGCACCGCTTCCGCGGCGAGTCCGGCGCCGAGCTGCGCACCGTGCTGCGCCAGGCGCGCTACGAGCGCGACCAGCGCGCCTCGGCGATCCGCTTCGGCAATGCCAGCCTGCAGCCCGGCGGCGTCGCGGTGAGCGAGGCGACGATCGGCCCGGGCACGGTGCTGACGCGCGGTTCGAACAACAAGATGCAGGACATGGACGCGACCTACGTCCAGTCCGACTTCACCGGCACCTACAAGGCCTTCGGCTCCGAGCACGCGATCACCGCGGGCGTGGACCTGGCGCTCGAGGACTTCAACCGCTTCGGCCTGGTGACGCCCGCGGGCGTGACCATCCCGGGCAAGCCGACGACGACCATCGGGACGCCGAACGACGGCGGCTACGTCAACGAGTCGCTGCGTGAGCGGCGGCGCAGCCAGAACTTCGAGTCCACCGCCACCGGCCTGTATGCGCAGGACCTGTTGAAGCTTTCGCCGACCTGGAAGCTGCTCGGCGGCGTCCGCTGGGACCGCTTCGACGCCACCTACAAGACCTACTCCACCGCCGACGCCACGCGGGGCCAGGAGACCGCGAACCGCTCGCGCGCGGACTCGCTGTGGAGCAAGCGCTTCGGCCTGCTCTACCAGCCGACCGACAAGCAGTCCTACCACCTGTCCTACGGCACCTCGTTCAACACCTCGGGCGACACCTACTCCTTCGACGCCCTCGGCTCGAACACGCCGCCGGAGAAGAGCCGCAACGTCGAGCTGGGCGGCAGCATCGACTGGTCGCAGGGCCGCTTCACCACCCGCTTCGCGCTCTGGCACGCCACCAAGTACAACGAGCGCAACCGCGACGAGGAGTCGGTCACGCCGACCAATTACGTGCTGTCCGGCGAGCGCCATGCGGCCGGCATCGACCTCGATTTCGCGGGCCGCCTGACGCCGGCCTGGGAGGTCTTCATGGCTTATTCCTACGTGCCGAGCGCGAAGGTCGACAAGGGCGCCTCCGACGGCAGCACGCTGATCCAGGGCGAGCGCGTCGGCGACCGCCCCGCGATGACGCCGAAGCACTCCGGCAGCCTGTGGACGACCTACCGGCTCGACCCGTCCTGGCGCATCGGCGGCGGCCTGAACGCGCGCTCGGCGACCAAGGTGCTGCTGACCAACCTCTACGCCGAGAAGTTCGTCACCGCGGACCTGATGGTCGAGTACACGCTGCGCCAGATGGCCTTCAAGCTCAACGTGACGAACCTGGCCGACAAGCTGTATGCCGAGGAGCTGTACCGTGGCCACTACATTCCCGGCAAGGGCCGCACGGTCCAGCTGACCGGCAGCTTCACCTTCTGACCCGCCCCACCGCCATGCTGCTGCACGTCCGACAGGTCCTCGGCCCCGATGAACTCCGCGAGGCGCGCAGGCTCCTCGCGCAGGCGAACTGGGTCGACGGCCGGCTGACGGCGGGCGAGCAGTCGGCGCGCGCGAAGCAGAACGAGCAGCTGCCCGAGATGGACGAGGCCTGCGTGCAGGTGCGCCGGCTGGTGCTGCGCGGGCTCGACCGGCATGCGCAGTTCTTCTCGGCCGCGCTGCCCAGCCGCGTCTCGCCGCCGCTGGTCAACCGCTACGGCGGCACGGCGAACCGCTTCGGCAACCACGTCGACGGTGCGATGCGCGCGCTGCGCGAGGGCGGCCGCGTGCGCACCGACCTGTCCTGCACCGTCTTCCTCAGCGACCCCGCCGACTACGACGGCGGCGAGCTGGTGATCGTCGACACCTACGGCGAGCAGCGCGTCAAGCTGCCGGCCGGGGACATGGTGCTCTACCCGGGCACCAGCGTGCACCGCGTCGAGCCGGTGACGCGCGGACACCGCGTCGGCGCCTACTTCTGGGTGCAGAGCATGGTGCGCAGCGACGAGCAGCGGCGGCTGCTGTTCGACATGGACCAGTCGCTGATGCACCTGCGCGCGAGCGTCGGCGAGGCCGATCCGGGCGTGATCGGCCTGACCGGGACCTACCACAACCTGCTGCGGATGTGGGCCGACGCCTGAGCGGCGCGCCGTGCGGCCGGAGCCGTGGCCGCGCAGGGCGGCGCGGCGGACGCCGGCGCGGCAGCCCGCTCAGCCCGGCGTCTTGCCGGCCGCCTTCAGCAGCCGGCGCGCTTCCTTCTCGTGGCTGCGCACCTCGTCCAGCGTCACGTGCAGGTCGGCCAGCTGCTGCTCGAGCTGGCCGCGGTGCTCGCCCAGCACCTGCAGGAAGCGCTGCAACTGCGGCACGGTGTCGCGCGGCGTCTCGTACATGTCGACCAGGTCCTTCACCTCGGCCAGCGTCAGGCCCAGACGCTTGCCGCGCAGCGTGAGCCGCAGCCGCGTGCGGTCGCGGCCGGTGTAGACGCGGTTACGGCCGACGCGCTGCGGCTTGAGCAGGCCGCAGTCCTCGTAGAAGCGGATCGCGCGCGTGGTCAGGTCGAACTCGCGCGCCAGCTCGCCGATCGTGTAGACCGCGCCGGCCGTGGCGGCCGGACCCTCGGCCGGGGACGACGCTTCGGCGACAGCAGGCTCGGACATGGCGCAATACACTGGGTCGGCAACCCGGGCGGGGAACAGGCGCGCAGTGTAGCGAGCCCCTCCGCCGTCCGGCCAGCCCCGTGCCGATGAACGACCTCGAACGCCAGCTCGACTATCCCCTCGGCGAGCGCCTGCCGCCGCTCGGCGAGGCCCTCGACGTGGCCCCCGGCGTGCGCTGGGTGCGCATGGGCCTGCCCTTCCAGCTCGACCACATCAACCTCTGGCTGCTGCGCGACCGCCTGGACGGCCGCGAGGGCTGGACGGTGGTGGACTGCGGCATCGCCGACGACAGCACCCGCGGCGCCTGGGAGCGCCTGTTCGCCGAGGCGCTGGACGGGCTGCCGGTGCTGCGCGTCGTCGTGACCCACATGCACCCGGACCACATCGGCCTGGCCGACTGGCTGACCCGGCGCTGGAGCACGCCGGAGCAGCCCTGCCGCCTGTGGATCAGCGCCACCGACTACCACGTGGCTCAGCTCGCGCGCAGCATCAACACCGGCGTCGGCGGCGAAGTGGCGGCGCGCTTCATGGCCAGCCACGGCCTGAGCGACCCGCAGGCGCTGGAGCGGATCCGCGGGCGCCGCAACTACTACGTGACCATGGTGCCGGCGGTGCCGGAGCGCTTCCAGCGCCTGCGCGACGGCAGCGTGCTGCAGGTCGGCGGGCACGCGTGGCAGGCCATCGCCGGCTACGGCCACGCGCCCGAGCACATCGCGCTGCACGCCCCGTCGCTCGGCCTGCTGATCTCCGGCGACATGGTGCTGCCGCGCATCTCGACCAACGTCAGCGTGATCGACGTCGAGCCCGAGGCCGACCCGCTGCGCGACTACCTCGACTCGCTGGACGCGATGCGCGTGCTGCCGACCGACACCCTGGTGCTGCCCTCGCACGGCCGCCCCTTCCGCGGCCTGCACACCCGCATCGACCAGCTGCATGCGCACCACGACGAGCGCCTGCGCGACCTGATGCAGGCCTGCGCCGAGGCGCCGCGGACCGCGGCCGACATCCTGCCGGTGCTGTTCCGGCGCCCGCTGGACCTGCACCAGACGGCCTTCGCGATGGGCGAATCGATCGCCCACCTGAACCTGCTGTGGCGCGCCGGCCGTCTGCGCCGCATCAGCGACGACGGCGTGCACCGCTTCGTCCCCGCCTGAAGGCCGCGACGGTGACGGCCGCCGCCGCGCCGTTCGTGCAGGTCGAGCTGACGACCGTCTGCAACTACGCCTGCGTCTACTGCGCCGGCCGCGCGATGCCGCAGCGGCACATGGACGACGCGGTCTTCGCCGACGTGCTGCGCCGGCTGCCGGCCGGGCCGCCCGGCGGCACCGTCTCGCTGCAGGGCGAGGGCGAGCCGACGCTGCATCCGCGCTTCTGGGCGCTGGTCGACGCGGTGCAGGCGCACGGCTGGACGCCCTACACGATCACCAATGGCACGCGGGTCGAGCCGGCGCGCTTCGCGGCGGCCTTCCCGCGGCTGGGCGTCTCGGTCGACACGCTGGACGAGGCCCTGTCCGCACGCATCGGCCGGCCCCACCTGGCCAAGGTGCTGGCGAACCTGGACGCGCTGTGCGCGGCGCTCGGCCCGGCCCGGCTGATCGTCCACAGCGTGGACCTGGGCCAGCCGCTCGGCCCGCTGCGGGCCTGGCTGGCCGCGCGCGGCATCGCGCACGAGGTGCAGCCGCTGCAGCGCAAGCCGGACTACCGGCGCCACTACCCGGCCGCGGCCGCCGAGCCGGCGCTGGCCGCCGTGCTGCCCGGGCTGGCCGCGGCCGATCCGGCCGCGCTGATCGGCTGGGCCCGCCCGCCGCGGCCGCGCCGCTGCGACTACCTCGAGCGCCCGCGGATGCGCTTCTTCACGATCGATGGCGTGGAGCTGCCCTGCTGCTTCATCAAGGACGTGCCGCCGGACTTCTCGGCTGAGGCCACCCGTGCAGCGCTCGCAGCGGGCCGCCTCCCGGCGACCTGCGCCGGCTGCCGCATGCTGGACTGAGGGCGCGGCTGCGGCGGCTCAGCCGCGCCGCCGCTTCGCGCGCCGGTTCAGCCAGGCCGCGGCCGACAGCGCCAGCGCGATCACCACCAGCGAGACCAGGGTCGTCACCGTGCCGAGCGCATAGATCGACGGCGTGGTGACGGTGGTGGTCAGCCCCTGCAGCTCCAGCGGCAGGGTGTTCAGGTCGCCGATGGCCTGCGAGCTGCGCGCGATCTCGTCCCAGCTGAGCGTGAAGCCGAACATGCCGACGCCGATGACCGACGGGCCGATCATCGGCAGCACCACGTGCCAGAAGGTCTGCCAGGGCGTCGCGCCCTGGTCGCGCGCGGCTTCCTCGTAGGCCGGGTTGAAGCGGTTGAAGACCGCGAACATGATCAGCAGCCCGAAGGGCAGGGTCCAGGTCAGGTGCGCGCCCAGGCCCGAGGTGAACAGGCCGAGCGAGGTGGTGTAGTTCTCCAGCGCGGAGGTCGCGCCGAGCGCCTCCAGCAGCGCCTTGATCGCGCCGTCGAGCAGGCGGAACTGCAGGCCGATGCCGAGCGACACGATGATCGACGGCATGATCAGGCTGGCCACCGTGACGTAGAAGAGCAGGTCGCCGCCGACCAGTTTCTTGCGGAAGGCCAGGCCGGCCAGCAGCGACAGCACCACCGTCAGCACCATCACCACCGCGCCCAGCGCGAGCGAGCGCCGCAGCGCGGCGCCGATGTCGACCACGCCCAGGCCCTCCCAGAGCTCGCGGTACCAGTGCAGCGACCAGCCGCGCATCGGGAAGGTGAGCCCGCCCTCGGGGCCCTGGAAGCTCAGCACGAAGATCGTGATCACCGGGCCGTACAGGAACAGCACGAACAGCCCGAACACGATCGCCAGCGGCCAGAAGCCCTTGCGCCTGCCCTCTTTCATCGGTGCCTCGCGGTGCTCAGAGTTCTTTGCGCAGGTCGACCATGCGCGTCAGCGCGGCGATGATCATCAGCACCACCGCCAGCAGCACCACCGCGTTCGCCGCCGCCAGCGGGAACTGCAGGTAGGAGGTCTGCACCTGGATCACCTTGCCGACCGACGCGATCTGCTGGCCGCCCATCACGCCGACGGTCACGAAGTCGCCCATCACGATCGTGATCACGAAGATCGAGCCGATCACGATGCCGGTGCGGCTCAGCGGCACGATCACGTTCCACAGCGTCTGCCAGCCGCTCGCGCCGCAGTCGTCGGCCGCCTCCAGCAGCGCGCGGTCGATGCGCATCATCGAGTTGAAGATCGGCACCAGCATGAACATGGTGTACAGGTGCACGAAGGCCAGCACCACCGAGAACTCCGAGAACAGCAGCCACTCCACCGGCTGCTGCACCACGCCCAGCCCCTGCAGCGTCTGGTTCACCAGCCCGTTGCGGCCCAGCAGCGGCACCCAGGAGATCATGCGGATGACGTTGCTGGTCCAGAAGGGGATGGTGCAGATCACGAACAGCAGCGTCTGCGTGCCCGGCGACCGCACGTGGAAGGCCAGGAAGTAGGCGATCGTGAAGCCCAGCACCAGCGACACGGCCCAGGTCATCAGCGAGAAGCGCAGCGTCGACGCATAGGTCTTCAGCGTCACGCAGGGATCCGCCAGGTTCGCGCAGCCGTCGAAGATCGACACGTAGTTCTGCCACGTGAACCCCGGCACCAGCTCGTAGTCGCTCGTCGGCCAGAAACTCACCGCGCCGATCAGCAGCAGCGGCGCGATGAAGAAGCACAGGAACACCGCCGAGAACGGCAGCGCCTGCAGCCACCCCGGCGGCCCGGCCCTCCACAGCGATCCCTTCATCGATCCCCCATCCCGTTCACCCCACCGTTGCGACCCACCCGGCGAGCCCAACGCAGCCCCGCCCCACTCAACACCAGGCGAGCGCAGCGAAGCCCCGCATCACACTCGCCACGAGGCGAGCGCAGCGAAGCCGCCCCCCAAGCAGCCGCGCTGGATCCGGCTCCGCCGGTCCAGCCGCGGCGCCCCCCCTCTGGGGGGGAGCGGCGTCAAGCCGCTCCGGGGGGGGCGGCCGTCAGGCCGCGACAAACTCATTCCATTTCTGGACCATGTACGTGTTCTCGTCCATCAGCGCGTTCCAGCACGCGATGCCGCCCATGCGCTGCTCGTAGGAGCCGCCGTCGCGCTTGCTGCCGGCCTTCGCCAGCAGGTCGCCGTTCGGGCTCTTGATGTCCTTCTCGGCGGCCTTGCCTTCCATCCAGTAGGCCCACTCGTAGGCCTCCATCTTGGCCTTGGCCGTCTCCAGCACCGCGCTGTAGTAGCCCTGGCGGTTCAGGTAGGCGCCGGCCCAGCCGTCGAGGAACCAGTTGATGAACTCGTAGGCGCCGTCCAGCTTGCGGCCCGACAGCGTGGCCGGCAGGCCGAAGCCGGCGGCCCAGGCGCGGTAGCCTTCCTTCAGCGGCTGGAACACGCAGTCGATGCCCTTGGTGCGCACCGCGGTGACGGCCGGCGACCACATCGACTGGATCACCACCTCGCCCGAGGCCATCAGGTTGACCGACTCGTTGAAGTCCTTCCACAGCGAGCGGAACTGGCCGGCCTTCTTCGCCTCGATCAGGGTCTTGATCGTGAGGTCGATCTCCTTCTTCGTCATGTTCCCCTTGTCGGGGTACTTGTACAGGCCCAGCGCCTCGACGACCATCGCCGCGTCCATGATGCCGATCGACGGGATGTTCAGGATCGCCGCCTTGCCCTTGAACTCGGGGTTGAGCAGCTCCTTCCAGCTGTCGATCGGGCGCTTGATCAGGTCCGGCCGGATGCCCAGCGTGTCGGCGTTGTAGACGGTCGGGATCAGCGACATGAACTGCGTCGGCGACTTCGCGAACACCTTGCTCTTCTCGCCCTCCAGGAAGATCACCTTCTTCGGCGCGGTGCCCTGGTCGCCCACCGCCTTGCCGGCCACCATGCCGGTGGTGAACAGCGTGGTGATCTTGTCGGCGTTCTTGATCTTCTTGACGTCGATGCCCTTCAGGTTGCCCGTCGGCACGATCTTCTTCAGCGAGAAGTACTCGGTGTCGATCAGGTCGAAGCTGTTCGGCGAGGTCACCGCGCGCTTGGTCACCTCGTCGGTGTTGACCGCGACGTACTGGATCGTGATGCCGGTGTCGGCCTTGAACTTCTCGGCGATCGACTTGTCCTGGTTCACCGCGGTGCCCAGGTAGCGCAGCGTGATCTTCTCCTGGGCATGCACCGCCGGGAAGATGCCGGTGGCGAGGATGCCGGCGGTGCCCTTGAGCAGGCTGCGGCGCTGGGGGTTGGTGGTGTCGCGGGACATCGGGGGCTCTCCTCGGGGTGGAACGGCGGCGGCCTCAGGCCGCCAGCAGGTGGATGTCTTCGGCGCGCCAGTGGGCGCTGGCCGCATCGCCGGGCTGCCAGGGCGCGGCGTCGAACTCCGCCTCGGCCAGCACCACGTTGAACTCGGGCACCGGCTCGCTGGCCAGCGTCAGCAGCACGTAGGTGCCCTGGTACTCGACGCCGCGCACCGTGGCCGGCAGCACCGTGTCGCCGGCGGGCAGCGCGTCGCGCGACAGGCGGGTGCGGTCCGCGCGCACGGCGATCTTGCCGCGCGAGGACGGGATCACGTTGTGCCCGCCGATGAACTTCGCGACGAACTCGCTGCGCGGCGCGTTGAAGAGGGTGTGCGGGTCGCAGTCCTGCTCGATCACGCCGTGGCTCATCACCACCACCTGGTCGGCCAGCGCCATCGCCTCCTCCTGCGAGTGGGTGACGTGCACGAAGGTCATGCCCAGCGCGGTCTGCCAGCCCTTCAGCTCGGCGCGCATCTTGATGCGCAGGAAGGGGTCGAGCGCGGACAGCGGCTCGTCCAGCAGCAGCACCTTGGGCTCGGTGATCAGCGCGCGCGCCAGCGCCACGCGCTGCTGCTGGCCGCCGGACATCTCGGTCGGCTTGCGGTGCGCCAGGTGGCCGAGCGAGACGCGCTCCAGCAGGTCGGCCGCCTTCTTCTGGCGCGCCGCCTTGTCGACGCCGCGCATCTTCAGGCTGAAGGCCACGTTGTCCAGCGCGCTGAGGTGCGGGAACAGCGCATAGCTCTGGAACATCATCGCGGTGCCGCGTTCGGCCGCCGGCAGCCGGGTGATGTTGCGCGCGCCGAGCAGGATGTCGCCCTCGCTCGCGATCTCGTGCCCCGCGATCATGCGCAGCGTCGAGGTCTTGCCGCAGCCCGAGGGCCCCAGCAGGCAGCAGTAGCTGCCGGCCGCGATGCGCAGGTCGATGCGGTCGACCGCGGTCGTCTCGCCGTAGCGCTTGGTGACGTGGACGAGTTCGAGGCTGGCGTCAGGGCTCATGGCGTCGACATTGCAGGCAAAGGATGTGCCAACTTGTCGACGATTTTCGGCGCGCCGACGCCCAATTCTGGTGCATTCGGGGCGCCGACGCGAGCGCCTCCCGGCCGAGGGCGGTCAGTCGAAGACCGGCAGCACCGCCTGCCGCAGCCCGTCCTTCGCGCGTTCGTAGTCGGGCAGCACCGAGCGCACCACGTCCCAGAAGCGCGGGCTGTGGTTCATCTCGCGCAGGTGGGCCAGCTCGTGGGCCACGACGTAGTCGATGGTGGCCAGGCCGAAATGGATCAGGCGCCAGTGCAGCCGGATCGCGCCGCTGGCCGACGCGCTGCCCCAGCGGGTCTGGGCCGACGACAGCGAGAGCCGGGCCACGCGCACGCCCAGGCGTTCGGCGTAGAGGCGGCAGCGCTCCTCGAAGACCTGGCGCGCCTGGCGCTGCAGCCAGGCCTGCACCGCGTCGCGGATCTGCGCCGGCGTGGCGTGCTGCGGCAGGCCGACGTGCAGCAGCCGGTGCGGCACGCCCTGCAGCGTGGCCTGGGCCGCGCGGCCGTCCGCCGCGGCGGCGCCGTCGGCGGTCGGCGCGCCGGGCTGCAGCTGGGCGCCGCGGGTGCGCGGATCGAGCACGACCACCAGGGTCTCGCCGAGGAAGGGCAGGGTGGTGCCGTCGCGCCACTCGACGCGGGCGGCCTGCAGCCGCCGCGCGCGGTCGCGCTGCTCGCCCAGCTTGCGCAGGATCCAGCCGGCCTTGTCGCGCAGCGCCGCGTCGATGTCGCCCTGGCCGACCCAGCGCGGCGCATTCACGCTCAGCCCCTCGGTGCCGACGACGAAGCCGATGCTGCGGCGGCGCGAGCGGCGCAGCGCATAGGCCACCAGGTGGCCGTCGAGCCGCAGCTCGCGGTTGGCCTGCGGGTGGCGGAACTCGGTCGGGGCCAGGTGCGGCGGCGTGGCCGGTGCGCGGGCGGGCGGCGTGGAGGCCAGCCCGGCCGGCGCGGCCGGGCGCGCGGGGCGCGCGGGGCGCGGCGGGGCCGCCGCCGGCGGGGGCGCGGTCGCGGGAGTCGCGGCCGGCGCGGGCGCCGGGGCCGCATCGAACAGCGACAGCTGCGCCAGCGCCGCGTCGCGAGGGTCGGGGGCACGGGGCGGCATGGGCCGGGAGTGTATCGGCGCGGCCGTTCCGGGCGAGGCCCCGTCGCCCCGGGCGGGGACGTGCCCGCCGGGGCACGCCGTTGCCGTGCACGCCGATCGCCGCCCTCGGGAAGGGCCCGGGCCGAGGGCCGGGCCGGCCGGGTGGCGGCGCAGCGCGCTGCGCTGCGCGCCCCTCAGTGCCGCGTGGCGGCCAGCGGCGTCGGCTGGCCGGGCACGTAGGCCGCCGGGTCGAGGCGGCGCATCTCGCCCTCGATCCAGGCCTCGACCTCGGCCATCAGCGCCTCCGCGTCGCGGCCCGCGGCCGGCATCGGCGCCCCGATCGAGATGTCGATGGTGCCGGGGCGCAGCACGAAGGAGCGGCGCGGCCAGCAGGTGGCGGAGTTCACCGCGATCGGCAGCACGACGGCGCCGGTGGCGGTGGCGAGCCGGGTGCCGCCGGTCTTGTAGGCGCCGCGCCGGCCGCGCTCGATGCGGGTGCCCTCGGGGAACATGATCACCCAGTTGCCGTTGGCCATGTGGCGGCGGCCCTGCTCGGCGACGAGGTTCCAGGCCTGCGCGCGCTTGCTGCGGTCGATGTGGACCATGTCGAGCCGCGCCATCGCCCAGCCGAAGAAGGGGATGTAGATCAGCTCGCGCTTGAACACATAGCACAGCGGCCGCGGCATCAGCACCGGGTAGGCGAAGGTCTCCCAGGTCGACTGGTGCTTGGACAGCAGGATGATCGGCTGGCTGCCGGCCGCGGCGGCCTGCAGGTGCTGCGCGCCGTGGATGCGCCAGCGCACCCCGCAGATCGCGCGCGCGCCGTAGATGGCCAGGTGCAGCCAGTAGGTGGTCACGCGGTAGAGCGGCGTGCCGCGCACGAACACCGAGGCCAGCAGCGACAGGATCGCCCACGGGATCACCGTGGCCACCAGCCACAGCAGGTAGACGGCCGAGCGCAGCCGCGCGAGCAGGCCGGCCATCAGGCGCGCTCCCCGCCGCGGTCCTCGGCCAGGCCGCGCGCCTGGCGCTCGCGGCGCAGCAGCAGGTCCGCGAAGGCGCCGAGGTCGGCGTGCACGGTCAGGCCGGGCACGGCCGCGTGCATGCGCGCCAGCCCTTCCTCGTCCAGGCCGGCCGACTTGCCGCTGCGCACCAGGTGCGGCTCGCAGCCGGCGGCGTGCGCCGCCTGCAGGTCGCGCAGCGCGTCGCCGACCACCGGGATGCCGCGCGGGTCCACGCCGTAGCGCTCGGCGACCTGCAGCATCAGCCCGGGCAGCGGCTTGCGGCAGTCGCACTCGTCGGCGGGCACGTGGGGGCAGAAGAACACGGCGTCGATGCGCCCGCCGGCCTCGGCCAGGCACTGCGCCAGCTTCTGGTGCATCGCGTTCAGCGTCGCCATGTCGAACAGGCCGCGGCCCAGGCCCGACTGGTTGGTGGCCACCACCGCGTGCCAGCCGGCCTGCGTCAGCCGCGCCACCGCCTCGAGGGCGCCGGGGATCGGCTGCCACTCGTCGGGCGACTTGACGTAGTCGTCGCGGTCCTCGTTGAGGGTGCCGTCGCGGTCGAGGATGACCAGCTTCATGCGGCCAGCCGCGACAGGTCGGCGACGCGGTTCATCGCGCCGTGCAGCCGCGCCAGCAGCGCCAGGCGGTTGGCGCGCAGCGCCGGGTCCTCGGCATTCACCATCACCTGCTCGAAGAAGGCGTCCACCGGGCCCTTCAGCGCTGCCAGCGCCTGCAGGCTGGCGCCGTGGTCGCCGCGCTCGAAGGCGGCGTCGGCCGGGCCCGCCACGTCCGCCAGCGCGGCGGCCAGCGCCTGTTCGGCCGGCTCCACCAGGCGGGCCGGGTCGACGGCGGGGCCGGCCCCGCCCCCTTCGGCTTTCTTCAGCAGGTTGGACACGCGCTTGTTCGCGCCGGCCAGCGCCGCGGCCTCCGGCAGCGCCGCGAAGGCGCGCACCGCGGCCAGGCGGCGCGCCACCTCGCCGAGGCGGCCGGGGCGCAGCGCCAGCACGGCCTCCACCTCCTGCGCGCGGTAGCCCTGGTCGCGCAGGTTCACCGCCAGGCGGTCCCAGACGAACTCGCAGACGGCCGCCACCGTGTCCGGCGCGAGCGCGAGGCCGCCGACCGGCGGCGGCGCATCGGCCGGCGCGTCGACCGCGGGGTGGAAGGCGTCGAAGGCCGCCGTCACCAGCTCGGGCAGGTCCAGCGGCAGGTTCTTCTCGGCCAGGATGCGGATCACGCCGAGCGCATGGCGGCGCAGCGCGAACGGGTCCTTGTCGCCGGTGGGCAGCTGGCCGATGCCGAACAGGCCGACCAGGGTCTCCAGCTTGTCGGCCAGCGCGAGCACCGTGCCGGTGTGGTTGCGCGGCAGCGCGTCGCCGGCGAAGCGCGGCTTGTAGTGGTCCTCGATGGCGATCGCGACGCCGTCGCGCAGGCCCTCGTGGCGCGCGTAGTAGCCGCCCATGATGCCCTGCAGCTCGGGGAACTCGCCGACCATGTCGGTCAGCAGGTCGGCCTTGGCCAGCTGCGCGGCCTGGTCCACCTTGTGCGCCAGCATCTGCAGCTCGTCGTGCGACTGCACCGAGGCCGGCTGGTGCGCGCCGAGCTGGCGCACGATCGCGCGCGCGATCTCGCGCACGCGGCCGGTGCGCTGGCCCTGGCTGCCGAGCTTGCCGTGGTAGACGACCTTGTCCAGGCCCGCGACCCGGCTGGCCAGTGTGCGCTTGCGGTCCTGGTCGAAGAAGAACTTCGCATCGGCCAGCCGCGGCCGCACCACGCGCTCGTTGCCCTGGATCACGCGCGACGGGTCGGCCGGGCGCACATTGGCCACCACCAGGAAGCGGTGCGTCAGCCGGCCCTGGGCGTCCAGCAGCGGGAAGTACTTCTGGTTCGCCTTCATCGTCAGGATGAGGCACTCCTGCGGCACCGCCAGGAAGGCCGGCTCGAAGGCGCCGGTGACCACGTTCGGCCGCTCGACCAGCGCGGTCACCTCGTCCAGCAGCGCCTCGTCGTCGACCGGGCTCGCGCCGACGGCGGCCGCCGCGGCCGCGAGCTGGCGCTGGATCTCGGCGCGCCGCTTCGCGAAGGAGGCGATCACCGCGCCCTGCGTCTCCAGCACCGTCTCGTAGTGGTCGGCGTCCTGCAGCACCACCGGGTCGACCGGCGCCTCGAAGCGGTGGCCCCGGGTCTGGCGGCCGGCCACGAGGCCCAGCGCCTGCACCGGCACCACCTCCGCGCCGTGCAGCGCCACCAGGCCGTGCGCCGGGCGCACGAAGTTCACGCTGGTCCAGCCGTCGGCGAGCTGGTACTGCATCACCTTCGGGATCGGCAGCTTCGCGAGCGCGGCGTCGAGCGCCGCCTGAAGGCCGTCGCGCAGGCTGGCGCCGGGCACGGTGCTGTCGAGGTAGAGCGCCTCGGCCTTGCCGTCGGGCTGGCGCTTCAGGCCCGGCACCGCGGACGCGTCGGCGCCCAGGCCGGCCAGCTTCTTCAACAGCGCGGGCGTCGGCGTGCCGTCGGCCGCGAGGCCCACCGCCACCGGCATCAGCTTCACCGAGACCGCCCTGTCGGCGGCCACCGGCAGCACGTGACTGACGTGAGCCGCGAGCCGCCGCGGGCTGGCGTAGACATTCAGCGCCGAGCCCTCGCCGGCGAGGCCGGCCGCCTTCAGCCCGGCCAGCAGCTGCTGGCCGAAGGCCTCGCCCAGCGCCTTCAGCGCCTTCGGCGGCAGTTCCTCGACGAAGAGCTCGACCAGCAGGTTCTTCGCGGTGCCCATGGTGGTGTTCATCTCGGCAGGGCGGGCGCGCGCGGCGCCCGGGGTGGGCAGGGGGAGTTCAGGCGGCCTTCTTCGCGCGCTGCGCGGCCAGCTGGGCCGCGACCTCGTCGGCCCAGCCGCGCGGGGCCATCGGGAAGCCCAGGCGGGCCCGGCTGTCGAGGTAGCTCTGCGCCACGGCGCGCGCCAGGTTGCGGATGCGCCCGATGTAGGCTGCCCGCTCGGTCACGCTGATCGCGCCGCGGGCATCCAGCAGGTTGAAGGTGTGCGCGGCCTTCAGCACCTGCTCGTAGGCCGGCAGCGCGAGCTGCTGGGCCATCAGGTGCTGGGCCTGGCGCTCGTGCGCGCCGAAGGCGCCGAGCAGGAAGTCGACGTCGCTGTGCTCGAAGTTGTAGGTGCTCTGCTCCACCTCGTTCTGGTGGTAGACGTCGCGGTAGCGCAGCGTGTCCGTCCACTGCAGGTCGTAGACGTTCTCGACGCCCTGCAGGTACATCGCCAGCCGCTCCAGGCCGTAGGTGATCTCGCCGGTGATCGGCTTGCAGTCGATGCCGCCGACCTGCTGGAAGTAGGTGAACTGCGTCACCTCCATGCCGTTCAGCCAGACCTCCCAGCCCAGGCCCCAGGCGCCCAGCGTCGGGTTCTCCCAGTCGTCCTCGACGAAGCGCACGTCGTTGGCCTGCAGGTCGAAGCCGAGCGCGGCCAGGCTGCCGAGGTAGAGCTCGAGGATGTCCGCCGGCGCGGGCTTCAGCACCACCTGGTACTGGTAGTAGTGCTGCAGCCGGTTCGGGTTGTCGCCGTAGCGGCCGTCCTTCGGGCGGCGGCTGGGCTGCACGTAGGCGGCCTTCCAGGGCTCGGGGCCGAGCGCGCGCAGGAAGGTCGCGGTGTGGCTGGTGCCGGCGCCGACCTCCATGTCATAGGGCTGCAGCAGGGCGCAGCCCTGGGCATCCCAGTACGACTGCAGCTTCAGGATGATCTGCTGGAAAGTGAGCATCGGGCACCGGGCGACGGTGAAGGATCCGCGTAAACCTTCGATTCTAGGCGCCGGTGCCGCGGCTAACATCCCCGCCCGATGACCGCACAGCAACTCGTGCTCAGCCTGGTGCTGGCGACCATGGTGTTCTCGGTGGCCCTCGAGGTGAAGCCGGCCGACTTCGCGCGCGTCGCCACGATGCCGCGGGCGGTGGTCTGCGGGCTGGTGCCGCAGTTCCTGCTGCTGCCGGTGGCCACCTGGGCCGCCACGCTCGTGCTGGACCTGCCGCCGTCCACCGAGGCGGCGATGATCCTGGTGGCCTGCTGCCCGGGCGGCTCGCTGAGCAACGTGGTGACGCACTTCGGCCGCGGCAACACCGCGCTGTCGGTCAGCGTCTCGGCGGTGGCGGCGCTGCTGGCGCTGTTCCTCACGCCCTTCAATTTCACCTGGATGGTCTCCACCAACCCGGCCACCGCCGGCTGGCTGCGCACGCTGGAGATCGATCCATCGGACATCTGGTGGAGCCTGCTCGCGCTGCTCGCGCTGCCGATGGCCGCCGGCATGGCGCTGGCGCACCTGCGGCCGGCCGCCGCGGCACGGCTGCAGCCGCCGCTGTCGCGCTTCAGCCTGGTCGCGCTGGCCGCCTTCATCGTGCTCGGGCTGGTGCGCGACCGCGCGCTGCTCGGGCCGCAGATCCTGCCGCAGCTCGCCGTCGTGGTGCTGCACAACGCGGCCGGCCTGGCGCTGGGCTGGGCCGCGGCGCGGGCCTTCCGCCTCGGCACCGCCGACCGGCGCGCGGTGATGATCGAGGGTGGCATGCAGAACGCCGGGCTGGCGCTGGGCATCATCGCGGTGCAGTTCGGCGCCGACCTGAACATGGTCATCATCGCCAGCCTGTGGGGGATCTGGCACATCGTCAGCGGCATGACGCTGGCGTTCGTCTGGCGGAGGCAGGATGCTCGACACGCTGTTTGAGGGCGCCACCGTCGTCGACGGCAGCGGCGCCGAGCCCTTCACCGCCGACGTCGGCGTGCGCGACGGCCGCATCGTCGCGCTGGCACGCGACGGCCGCGTCGGCGAGGCCGCGCGCGAGCGCATCGCCTGCGACGGCGCCTGGCTGACGCCCGGCTTCGTCGACCTGCACACCCACTACGACGGCCAGGCCAGCTGGGACGAGACCTTCAGCCCCAGCATCCACCACGGCGTGACCACGCTGCTGATGGGCAACTGCGGCGTCGGCTTCGCGCCGCGCGTGCCCGGGCGCGAGGCGGCGCTGATCGCGCTGATGGAGGGCGTGGAGGACATCCCCGGCGTCGCGCTGGCCGAGGGCATCCGCTGGCGCTGGGAGGGCTTCCCGCAGTTCATGGACGCGCTCGATGCGATGCCGCACAGCCTGGACTTCGGCGTGCAGGTGCCGCACGACCCGCTGCGCATGGCCGTGATGGGCGAGCGTGCGGTGGCCCGCCAGGCCGCCGGCGCCGACGACGTGGCCGCGATGCGGCGGCTGCTGGCGGAGGCGCTGGACGCCGGCGCGCTCGGCTTCTCCACCGGCCGCACCGACAACCACCGCACCGCCGAGGGCCTGGAGACGCCGGCGGCGGAGGCGGACACCGCGGAGCTGGCGGGCATCGTCGCCGCCTTCCAGGGCCGCGGCCACGGCGTGGTCCAGGTGGTGAGCGACTTCGACCTGCTGCGCGGCGCGCCGCCCGGCCCGCTCGGCCTGCCGATGCCGGTCTGGGACGAGGCCGCGCGGCGCCGCTTCGACGCCGAGTTCGACGTGGTGGAGGCCGTCGCGCGCGCCGCGGGCCGGCCGCTGTCGATGACCTGGCTGCAGCGCGACCCGGGCGGCGAGCAGTGGCGGGCGATCCAGGCCCGCGTCGAGGCGGCGGCCGCGCAGGGGCTGCCGCTGCATCTGCAGGCCGCCCCGCGCGGCATCGGCGTGATCATCGGGCTCGATGCGAGCTTCCACCCCTTCATGGGCTTCCCCGGCTACCGCGAGCTCGCCGCGCTGCCGCTGGCCGAGCGCGCCGCCGCGCTGCGCGACCCGGCGCGCCGCGCGCGCATCCTCGCCGAGCGCAGCGGGCGGCTGGCCGGCGACGGCACGCCGATCCCGCCGCTGGTGGACCTGCTGCTGGCCGACCTCGAGCGCATCTCGGCGCGCATGTTCCCGCTCGGCGAGCGGCCCGACTACGAGCCGCGCGTCGAGGACAGCTTCTTCATGCGCGCGCGCCGCGCCGGCACCACGGCGCTGGCCGCGCTCTACGACCACTTCGCCGCCGGCGACGGCAGCGCACTCGTCTACTTCCCGATCTTCAACTACAACGACGGCCACCTGGGCACGGTGCGCGAGATGCTCGGCCACCCGCAGGCCCTGCTCGGCCTGTCGGACGCCGGCGCCCACGTCGGCACCATCTGCGACGCCAGCTTCAGCACCTTCGTGCTGACGCACTGGGTGCGCGACCGCGCCGAGGGCCGGCTGCCGCTGGCGCAGGCGGTGCGGATGCTGAGCGCGCGCAACGCCGAGCACCTCGGCCTGACGGACCGCGGCCGCATCGCCGCCGGCCTGCGCGCCGACCTGAACCTGATCGACCCGCAGCGCCTGCAGTGCGGCGCGCCGCGCCTGGTGCGCGACCTGCCGGCCGGCGGGCGCCGCTTCGTGCAGCGCGCCGAGGGCTACCTCGGCACCTGGGTGGCCGGCCAGGCGGTGCAGCGCGACGGCGTGGTCACCGCGGCCCGCCCGGGCCGGCTGCTGCGCGGCGGCCGCGCCACGCCGCCGCCGCGATGACGGTCAGCGCCGCCAGCGCCAGCGGCCACAGCCCGGCCCGCGAGGCCCACGCGGCATAGGGCGTCAGCCCCTCGCGGCCCTCGACGCGGGCGCGCAGCACGCCGCGCGTGAAGGGCGCGAGCCGGGCCGTCACGCGGCCGCGGTGGTCGATCACCGCGGTGACGCCGGTGTTGGTGGCGCGCAGCATCGGCCGCTGCAGCTCCAGGCTGCGCATGCGCGAGATGCCCAGGTGCTGCGGCAGCGCCGGGCTGTCGCCGAACCAGCCGATGTTGCTGAGGTTGGCGAGCACCGTCGGCGCCTGCGCCGGGTCGCGGAAGCGCGCCGCCAGCTCCTCGCCGAACAGGTCCTCGTAGCAGATGTTCGGCGCGATGCGCTCGCCGTTCACCGGCATCGACGGCGCCACCAGCGGCCCGCGCGCGAAGTCGCCGAGCGGGATGTTCATCATCCGCGTGAACCAGCGGAAGCCGGCGGGGATGAACTCGCCGAAGGGCACCAGGTGGTGCTTGTCGTAGCGGTAGTCCGGCGCGCCGGCGGCGCGGCCGGGCGCCAGGCCGAGCGCCGAGTTGGTGTAGCCGCTCGCCTCGTCGCCCCAGGGCACGCCGACCAGCGCATGCGTCGGGCCCTGCGCGAAGGCCTGCTGCAGGCCGGCCCAGAAGCCCTCGGGCATCTGCTCCGGCAGCAGCACCAGCGCGGTCTCCGGCGCGATCACCAGGTCGGTCTGCGGCCCGCGCGCGTCCAGCAGCGCGCGCACGTGCCACTCGATGGCGGCCGCCTGCGGGCCGGCCGCGAACTTCTCGTCCTGCGGCACGTTGCCCTGCAGCAGCGCCACGCCCAGCGGGCGTGGGCCGCTGGGGCGGCTGAAGTCGGGCACCGGCAGCAGCGCCAGCAGGCCCAGCACCGCCAGCGCGGCGAGCAGCGGGCGCACGGCGCGGCGCGCCCTGGCCCCGGCCCCGGCCCCTGACGCTGCCGAGGCGGCCGCTGCCTCGCCCGGGGCCGGACCGGCCCGGCGCGGCCCGGCCCACGCGAAGCCGATGCCGGCGGCCAGCGCCGCGCCGACCGCACCCAGCCCGTAGACGCCGACCCACGGCGCCAGCGCGGCCAGCGGCCCGTCGACCTGGGCATAGCCGGCCGCGACCCAGGGAAAGCCGGTGAAGACCACGCCGCGCGCCAGCTCGGCCAGCAGCCACGCGGCGGCGAACAGCAGCGCGTCCGCCAGCGGCCGCCCGCGGCGCCAGCGCGCCACCGCGGCCATTGCCGCCGCCAGGTACAGCGACAGGAAGGCCGACAGCGCCAGCACCGCCGCGGCCGCCATCCACGCCGGCAGGCCGCCGTAGCGGTGCATGCTGATGAAGAGCCACCAGGTGCCGGCGGCCAGCCAGGCGGTGCCGTAGACCCCGCCGAGCAGCGCCGCGCGGCCCGGCCCGGCCCGAGCGACGCGCGCCGCCAGCCAGGCGATCGCCAGCAGCGCCAGCGGCCACGCGGCGGTGTGCTCGTAGGCCAGCGTGTGGCCGGCGCCGGCCACGGCGACCCCCAGCCACTCGCCGCGCGGCGGCGCGGCGCCGGCGGGCAGGCGGCCCGCCATCAGGCGTCGTCGCCGGCGCCTCCCGGCGCGTGCGTCACCTTGAACCAGCGCACGGCGCCGCCGCGCGCCAGCATCACGTGGAACTGCAGCGGGCCGAGCGTGACCACCTCGCCGCGCCGCGGCACGCGGCCGAACTCCTGCGCCACCAGGCCGCCGATGGTGTCGAAGTCCTCGGTGGGCAGCGCCACGCCGAAGGCCTCGTTGACCGCGGTGATCTCGGCGTCGCCGGCGACGCGCTGGCTGCCGTCGGCCAGCGTGTAGATGCTGGAGTCGCCGTCCTCGTCGTCGAACTCGTCCTCGATCTCGCCGACGATCTCCTCCAGCACGTCCTCGATGGTGATCAGGCCGGCGGTGCTGCCGAACTCGTCGATCACGATCGCGAGGTGGTTGCGGTTGCCGCGGAAGTCGCGCAGCAGCTCGTTCAGGCCCTTGGATTCGGGCACGAAGACCGCGGGGCGCAGCAGCGTGCGCAGGTTCAGCTCCGGCGCGCGCTGCAGTTTCAGCAGGTCCTTCGCGAGCAGGATGCCGATGATGTTGTCGCGCGCGCCGTCGTAGACCGGGAAGCGCGAGTGGCCGGTGTCGATCACCGCGTGCAGCAGTGCGTCGTAGTCGGCGCCGATGTCCAGCAGGTCCATGTGGGGCGCCGCCACCATCACGTCGCCGGCCGTCAGGTCGGCCATGCGCAGCACGCCCTCGAGCATCATGCGCGACTCGGGCGCGATCAGCTCCCGGTCCTCGGCGTCGGCCAGCGTCTCGATCAGCTCGCGCCGGGAATCGGGCCCGGGCGACATGAACTCGATCAGCCGCTGGAACAGGTTCGGCTTGTCCGCATCGGCACCGGCGCGGCGGGCATCGCGCCCGGCGCCGGTGCGGGAAGGGTGGGGGTCGGACATCGCACGGGGCGCGGAGTGAATCGGCGCCTAGCGTAACCGATGCCACGGCGCGCGCGGCCGCGCTGTGTTAGTTTGGCGGATTCGTTCGCAGGCCGCCCGGGCTGCGGCGGTGGCGACGCGGGGCCGCTGGCGGCCCGCAGGGCTTGCAGCCCGGCCGATCGCCCCCACCTCCCGCGGCCCGCACCCCAGATGCCCCTTGCGAGAAACCCATGGCCCTGATCCCCGCCACCATCCTGACCGGCTTCCTCGGCAGCGGCAAGACGACCCTGCTCAAGCGCGTGCTGACCGAGGCCCACGGCCAGAAGATCGCGGTCGTCGAGAACGAGTTCGGCGACGAGAGCATCGACAACGAGATCCTGGTGCGCGACGACCAGGAGCAGATCATCCAGCTGAACAACGGCTGCGTCTGCTGCACGATCCGCGAGGACCTGCGCACCACGCTGGCCGAGCTGGCCGAGAAGAAGCGCAAGGGCACGCTCGCCTTCGACCGCGTGGTGATCGAGACCACCGGCCTGGCCGACCCCGGCCCGGTCGCGCAGACCTTCTTCATGGACGACGAGATCGCCGAGACCTACCTGCTGGACTCGATCCTGACCCTGGTCGACGCCAAGCACGGCGACCAGCAGCTCGACGCCCGCCAGGAGGCGCGCCGCCAGGTCGGCTTCGCCGACCAGATCTTCGTCAGCAAGGCCGACCTGGTCGATGGCGCCACCGTCGAGGCGCTGATCCACCGCGTCAAGCACATGAACCCGCGCGCGCCGGTGCGCACCGCCAACTTCGGCGACGTGCCGCTGGCCGACGTGTTCGACCTGCGCGGCTTCAACCTCAATGCCAAGCTGGACATCGACCCCGACTTCCTGAACGACGACGGCCACGGCCACCACGGGCACGACCACCACGACCACGACCACGCGCACGGCGAGCACTGCGACCACCCGCACCACCACGCCCACGACGACGACGTGAAGTCCTTCGTGTTCCGCTCGGACAAGGCCTTCCACCCGGCCAAGCTGGAGGATTTCCTGGGCGCGATCGTGCAGGTCTACGGCCCGAAGATGCTGCGCTACAAGGGCGTGCTGAACATGAAGGGCAGCGATCGCAAGGTGATCTTCCAGGGCGTGCACCAGCTGATGGGCAGCGACCTGGGCCCGAAATGGGCGCCCGGCGAGAAGAAGGGCAGCAAGCTGGTCTTCATCGGGATCGACCTGCCGAAGGACGTGCTGCTGCAGGGGCTGGAGCAGTGCCTGGCCTGATGCGCGGGCTTGTCCGCGGCGCGCTCTGGCGTGGCTACAATCCGCGGCGCTTTGGGGGAGCCCCCCGCCGGCGTGCCGCGCGGCCTGCCGTGACGCCGGGGGCCGCACCCCGCGTGGTATCGAGGAGAAGCTCGTGAGCAAGACGACGGCGAAGGCAGCAGCGAAGCCGGAGGGCTCGGCAGCGCCGAAGACCCGGGCGGAGTCATCCACCAAGGGCCGCGCGGGAATGCCCGCGCCCACGCCGCTGGATCCGGCCGCCGCCGCCGCCTCCCGTTTCTCCGACCGCTTCGCGCCGCCGAAGCCCCCCACCCGACAGATGAACCAGGCCCTGATCGACATCACCAAGACCCCGCAGAAGTCCGACCCCCGGCTCGCCAACGCCTGGAAGGGCAAGGCCGGCCGCGAGCTCAGCGAGGCCGAGCTGCTGGCGATGCCCGAGTCCGAGTACATGAACGAGAAGCAGCTGGACTTCTTCCGCGCCCGGCTGCAGGCGCTGAAGGACGACCTGCTGTCGAACGCCGGCGAGACCACCGAGCACCTGCGCGAGGACACCTCGATCGTGCCGGACCCGGCCGACCGCGCCACCATCGAGGAAGAGCACGCGCTCGAGCTGCGCACCCGCGACCGCGAGCGCAAGCTGCTGAAGAAGATCTCCCAGTCGCTCGCCCGGATCGAGGCCGGCGACTACGGCTTCTGCGACGAGACCGGCGAGCCCATCGGCCTCGGCCGGCTGATCGCTCGCCCGACGGCCACGCTGTCCCTCGAGGCGCAGCAGCGCCGCGAGCTGAAGCAGAAGATGTTCGGCGACTGACGCGCAGCGGCGGGTCACGGCGCGCCCCATGTCCGACGGCAAGGACAACCGCAGCTTCTTCCGCCGCGTCGTCAATTTCGTGACGCCGTCCGGCGGCGAACGGGGCGCCGACGGCGAGCGGGGCTCGGAGTTCGGCCGCGAGGACGAGTTCGCGAAGAGCGAGCTGAAGGCGATGATCGAGCGCAAGCGGCGCAACGACTTCGTCCGCAAGCGCGAGCTGGACATGCTGCGCAAGCTGCGCCGCGAGGGCCTGACGCCGGCCCAGCTGGCGGCGCTCGGCAGCTCGTCCGGCATGGCCGACACCGAGAGCGGGCGCCAGGAGGTCGAGGCCGCGCCACCCGGCATGAAGGCCAAGATCGACGAGATCGAGCAGCAGATGGCCGGCCATGCCATCCCGAGCGGCTCGCGGCGCGTGGCGCCGCCGGCCGCGCGGCCGCCGGCCGAGGAGCCGACCGCGCCCGGCGCGCTCGGCCCGGCCGATCCGGGTGCCGCGGCGCGCGCGGTGGCCGACACGGTGATCGATGGCGCCCGCGTGCAGCCGCCCGCCGGCCGGCCGGCCGCCGCCACGCTCAGCCTGGCCCCCGCCGACCTGCCCGCGCATGGCTTCAGCCCGACGCTGCCCGCGCCCGCGCCGGGCGCGCCGCCGACCGAGCCCTCGCCGTCGATCGTGATGCGCACGCTCAGCCTGTCGGACAGCCAGTCGCCCACCGCGCTGGAGGTCAGCGAGGCGGTGCACGACCCGGAGCTGGACGAGGCGGTGATCGCCTATGCGAACGGCGACGATGCGCATGCCGAGCGGCTGCTGCTGTCGCTGATCCGCGCCGGCGGCCCGCGCAGCCACCATGCCGAGACCTGGATGGTGCTGTTCGACCTGTACCGCGCCACCGGCCAGCAGCTGGCCTTCGAGCCGCTCGCGCTGGAGTTCGCCGAGCGCCTCGGCCGCTCGGCGCCGCAGTGGTTCTCGATGCCGCGCCGCGCGGCCGACGCCGCGGCGCGCCAGACCGGCCCGCGCGCCCGGCCCCGCGCCGAGGCCGCCGGCGCGGCCGGCGCCGGCGGTCCGGCCGGCTGGACCAGCCCGGCCGTGCTGGATGCCGCGGCCGTCGACGCGCTGCGCAAGCGCACGCTCAGCCTGCCGCTGCCCTGGGTGCTGGACTGGGGCGCGCTGACCGAGGTGGCCGAGGACGCCCGCGGGCCGCTGCTCGAGCTGCTGCAGCACTGGGCGCCGCAGCCGCTGGACATGCGCTGGCAGTCCGGCGAGCAGCTGCTGGAGGTGCTGGCGCGCGCGACGCCGGTCGGCGAGCGCCAGGTCGATCCGCGGCTGTGGCAGCTGCGCCTGCAGATGCTGCGCCTCGCGCACCGGCCGGACAAGTTCGACGAGGTCGCGATCGACTGCTGCGTCACCTACGAGGTGTCCCCGCCCTCGTGGGAGCCGGCCGCCTGCCGCGTGCGGCTCGGTGGCGTGGGCGGCGCGCCGACCGCGCCGCTGCCGTCGACCCTGGTCGGCGAGGGCCAGCCGAGCCAGTACGACTCGCAGCCCGATGCCGCGCTGGCTGCGCCCGCCCGGCTCGAGCTCGGCGGCCAGCTCACCGGCGACATCGCCCCGGTGCTGGCGCGGCTGGACCGCGAGCTCGGCGCCGCGACGATGATGGAAATCTCCTGCGCCCACCTGCTGCGCGTGGACTTCATGGCCGCCGGCGACCTGCTGAACTGGGTGCTGGCGCGCAACCGCGAGCACCGCGTCGTGGGCTTCGTCGATGCGCACCGCCTGGTCGCGCTGTTCTTCAGCGCGATGGGCATCGACGCCCACGCCAGCGTCAAGCTCGCCGCGGCCTGATCGGCCGCCGGCCGCCGGCCGCTGCGGCCACCGGCCCGCAGCCCACCCTTGAAAGCGGGCCCGCCCGCCCCCATGTGCCGCCGATGGAGCAATACCACGGCACGACCATCGTCAGCGTGCGCCGGGGCTCGTCGGTCGCCATGGGTGGCGACGGGCAGGTCACCCTCGGCCACATCGTCGTCAAGGCGAGCGCCCGCAAGGTGCGCCGGCTGCACCACGACAAGGTGCTGGCCGGCTTCGCCGGCGCCACCGCCGACGCCTTCACGCTGTTCGAGCGCTTCGAGGCCAAGCTCGAGAAGCACCAGGGCCACCTGGTGCGCTCGGCCATCGAGCTGACCAAGGACTGGCGCACCGACCGCGTGCTGCGTCGCCTCGAGGCCATGCTCGCGGTGGCCGATGCCGAGGCCTCGCTGATCATCACCGGCAACGGCGACGTGCTCGAGCCGGAGCACGGCCTGATCGCGATCGGCTCCGGCGGCGCCTATGCGCAGGCCGCGGCGCGGGCGCTGCTGCAGCACACCGAGCTGCCGCCCGCCGACGTCGTCAAGCAGGCGCTCACCATCGCCGGCGAGCTCTGCATCTACACCAACCAGCACCACACCATCGAGACGCTCGGCGGTGGCACGGCCGCGGCCGGGGAGGCGCGCTGAATGTCCATGACCCCGCAGGAGATCGTCTCCGAGCTCGACCGCCACATCGTCGGCCAGGCCGGCGCCAAGCGCGCGGTCGCGATCGCGCTGCGCAACCGCTGGCGGCGCCAGCAGGTCGAGCCGGCGCTGCGCGCCGAGATCACGCCGAAGAACATCCTGATGATCGGGCCGACCGGTGTCGGCAAGACGGAGATCGCGCGCCGCCTCGCGCGGCTCGCCGACGCACCCTTCATCAAGGTGGAGGCGACCAAGTTCACCGAGGTCGGCTACGTCGGCAAGGACGTCGACTCGATCGTGCGCGACCTGGTCGAGATGGCGGTCAAGCAGGAGCGCGAGGCCGCGATGCGGCGCCAGCGCAGCCGCGCCGAGGACGCCGCCGAGGACCGCATCCTCGACGTGCTGGTGCCGCCGCCGCGCGGCGAGCTCGGCTTCCACGGCGGCGCCGCGCCGGCGCCCGACAACACGGCCCGGCAGGTGATGCGCAAGCGCCTGCGCGAAGGCGCGCTCGACGACAAGGAGATCGAGCTCGAGCTCGCCGAGCCCCGCCCCAGCCTCGAGATCATGGGCCCGGCCGGCATGGAGGAGATGGCCGAGCAGCTCAAGGGCATGTTCCAGCAGTTCGGCGGCACGCGCCGCAAGGCGCGCAAGCTGAAGATCGCCGACGCGCTGAAGCTGCTGGTCGAGGAGGAGGCCGCCAAGCTCGT
This sequence comes from Pseudideonella sakaiensis, assembly GCF_001293525.1. Taxonomy (GTDB): domain Bacteria; phylum Pseudomonadota; class Gammaproteobacteria; order Burkholderiales; family Burkholderiaceae_C; genus Ideonella_A; species Ideonella_A sakaiensis. Next base: position 42,058 of record NZ_BBYR01000014.1, read on the forward strand.
CAACGAGGACGAGATCAAGACGGCCGCGCTCGCCAATGCCGAGCAGAACGGCATCGTGTTCATCGACGAGATCGACAAGGTGGCCTCGCGCTCCGAGGTCGGCGGCGCCGATGTCTCGCGCCAGGGCGTGCAGCGCGACCTGCTGCCGCTGGTCGAGGGCACGACGGTGAACACCAAGTACGGCATGGTGCGCAGCGACCACATCCTGTTCATCGCCTCCGGGGCCTTCCACCTGGCCAAGCCGAGCGACCTGATCCCCGAGCTGCAGGGCCGCTTCCCGATCCGCGTCGAACTGGGCTCGCTGGGCGTCGACGACTTCGAGGCCATCCTGACCCAGACCCACGCCAGCCTGGTGCGCCAGGTCCAGGCGCTGCTGGCCACCGAGGGCGTGACGCTGGTGTTCGCGCCCGACGGCATCCGCCGCCTCGCGCACATCGCCTGCGAGGTCAACGAGCGCACCGAGAACATCGGCGCGCGGCGCCTGTCGACGGTGATGGAGCGCCTGCTCGACGAGATCAGCTTCGACGCGCCGAACCGCAGCGGCCAGACCCTGACCATCGATGCCGCGATGGTCGATGCGAAGCTCGGCGCGCTCGCGAAGGACGAGGACCTGTCCCGCTACGTGCTCTGACGAGCGGCCTGCGGCCGAGTCGCCGCGGCGGGCTCGGGCCGAGCGGGACCGTCCGCCGTGCCTCGCCCGTCTGCAGCGGTCAGCGGCGGGTGCCTGGCGGCGGGGCGGCCGGCCGGGCCGCCGCGCTGCAGTGGGCGAAGCCCGCCCCCTGCTTCACCACCTTCGCGCCGGCCCGCACGCCGGACACGACCTCCTTCGGCCCGGCCGCGCGGTCCTCGCGCAGCAGCGAGGCCGCGGCGCCGTAGCGGAAGCAGCGGCCGTGGTCGATGAACAGGTGGTCCTTCGCCTCGTAGCGCCAGGCCATGCACCCCGGCGCCCCCAGGCAGAGGGCCTGGCAGGCGCGCGCATCGGCGCCGTCGGGCAGGCGCGCCACGTCGAAGCGCTGCGCGCCCGCCACCGGCTGCTCGTCGCCGTCGGGGCTCAGGGCGGTGCCGGGCATCATCGCCAGCGCCTGCTCGAAGCCGGCACAGGCATCGGTGCTGGCCTGGGTGACCTGGCCCAGCGCCTGGTTCAGCTCGGCCGCATTGCGCGCATCCAGGTAGCGCCCGCCGGTGCGCTCGGCCAGGCACTGCAGTTGCTGGCGCGCCTTCGAACCGGCCGCCACGTCGAAGCCGATCACGTGGGCCGTGAAGTTCACCCCGCTGGCCTCGAGCTCCGCGGCCACCGCGCAGGGGTCGGCCTGGCAGGTCTCCTCGCCGTCGCTGACGAGGATCACGGTGGCGGCGCGCTCGGTGTGCCGCAGCTGCCGGGCGGCCTGGCGCACGCTCTCGGAGATCGGCGTCATGCCCTTGGGCTGCAGGCCGTTCACCGTGGCCTGCAGCGCGGCCGCGCCGTCGCTGCCCAACGGGGACAGCGGCCGCAGCAGCTCGATGTCCTGGCAGTCGCCCTTGCTGCGGTGGCCGTAGGCCATCAGCCCGAGGGCCTGCCCGGCCGGCCACTGGCGCAGCATGCCTGCCACTGCGTCGCGCGCCAGCTCGATCTTGCTGCGGCCATTCAGCTGGCCCCACATCGATCCCGACGCGTCGAGCACCAGCATCGCGTCCGCCGCCGGCGGCGGCGTGGCCGGGGTCTGCGCGGCCGCCGGCGCAGCGAGCGCGGCCAGCACGGCGAGCAGGCCCGCCAAGCGAGCCGCGGGGGAACGACGGAAAGGGCGGAACATCGGCAATCTCCGGCAGCGGGGTTCGGACGGGCAAGGGGACACCCTTGCCTGCGAAAACGCGATCGGTGCCGGAATCCCCTCACGCCCGCGCGATCGGCGCCGTCCGCGACCGCGCCGCCGATGCGGTGGCGGGCCGCTGCCGTGCCCGCGCTGCCCGCTGCTACTGCTGCTGCTGCGCCCGCGCCGCCTGTCCCTGGGTGTGCGCCTGCAGCGCGAGCAGCCCGTCGAAGATCAGGCTCTCGATGGCCTCGAAGCGCAGGTCGGTCAGGGCCTGCAGCTTGGACGCGGCGCCGCCGCTGATCAGCAGCACCGGCTCCTCGCCGGCATGGTCGCGCAGCTTGCGGTACATGCGCTCGACCGCGCCGGCCATCGCGTTCGAGCCACCGCTCATCAAGGCATCGCTGGTGTTGGTCGGGAAGTCGACGATCTCGCCGGTCGGCACCTTCAGGCCCGCGGTGCTCATCTCCAGCGCGCGCTGCATCACGCCGAAGCCGGGCAGGATCATGCCGCCGAGGAAGTGGCCGCGCGCATCGAGCGCGTCCACCGTCACCGCGGTGCCGACCATCACCACCAGTGCCGGGCGCGCGCGGCCGCGCGCGAGCACGAGGTGGCGCGCGCCGATCAGCGCGACGAAGCGGTCGGTGCCGAGGCGGCCCGGGTGGTCGTAGCCGTTCGTGATGCCGCCGGCGGCGCGGCTGGACACCACCCAGCGCGGCGCCAGGTCCCACAGCTCGAGCTGCTCCTCGACGCGGCGCTTGATGCCCTCGCCGGCCACCACGCAGCCCAGCATGCGCGAGGGCGGCGGCAGGTCTTTCCAGTCGGTGTCGGCCAGCGAGTCGATCGTCTCCAGGAAGACGGCGCCGTGGGCCAGCCGCGCGGCGCCCGGCACGCCCTGCGCATAGAGCGCCCATTTGAGGCGGGTGTTGCCGATGTCGATGGCGAAGAAGCTCACGCGCGCGTCCCCTGTCGGTGTCGTCTGCGGCCGCGATGCGCCGGGCGGTGTGCCGGGCGCACGGGCCTGCGCGCCATCGCGGCGCCCGGGACGGGCGCGCAGCCCGGCGCGGGCGAAGCGTAACGCAGGCGGGCGCCGGCGCGGCCGGGGGGCGTTCGCCCCGATGGTCCGCGCTGCGACCAGCCGCTACACTGCGCGACCTGACGTATACGTCAAGTGTCGCAGCCCGAGGCATCGCCCCGAGGCGACCGGCATCCGCCCCCGCCGCAAGGAGACCCGTGGCCAAGTCATCCGCCCCTGCGCGTACCGCTGCCGCCCCGGCGGCCGCCGAGCGCGCCGTGCAGGCGCGCACCGCCGAGCGGGCCGGCATCGCGCCGCTCGACGCCGCCGACGCGCGCCGGCTGGCGCGCTGGCAGTTCGCCGCCGCGCCCGGCGACGGCTTCTCGCTGCGCCGGCTCGATCCGGCGGCCAAGCCCTTCTCCGGCGGGGACAAGGCGGCCGACAAGGCGCGCGTCGAGGCCCTCGCGCGCGAGCTCGACGCGCTGCAGAACCTGCTCTACGCCGACCGCCGCCACAAGCTGCTGGTGGTGCTGCAGGGCACCGACACCAGCGGCAAGGACGGCACGATCCGCGGCGTCTTCGGGCAGACCAGCCCGCTGGGCGTGCGCACCGTCGCGTGGAAGGCGCCCACCGAGACCGAGCGCGCGCACGACGTGCTCTGGCGCATCCACCAGCAGGTGCCCGGCGCCGGCGAGATCACGATCTTCAACCGCAGCCACTACGAGGACGTGCTGGTGCCGCGCGTGCAGGGCTGGGTCACGATGGACCAGGTGCGGCAGCGCTATGCGCACATCAACGACTTCGAGCGCATGCTGGCCGAGACCGGCACCCGCCTCGTCAAGTGCCTGCTGCACATCTCGAAGGACGAGCAGCGCGCGCGCCTGCAGCAGCGCCTCGACGACCCGGCCAAGCAGTGGAAGTTCGCGCCCGCCGACCTCGAGGTGCGCCGCCAGTGGGACGACTACCAGCAGGCCTATGCCGACGCGATCGCCGCCACCTCGACGCCGTGGGCGCCGTGGACGGTGGTGCCGGCCGATTCCAAGACCCACCGCAACCTGATGATCGCGCTGGCGGTGAAGCAGGCCCTGCTGTCGATGGACCTGCGCTTCCCGCCGGGCGATCCGGCACTGCAGGGCCTGCGCGTCACCTGACGTTGCAGCCCGCGCCTGCCCGCCCCCTGCGACCCGAGGAACCCCCCGATGACCGACCTGTCCGCCGAGTTCAAGGCCCTCGCGAACTACCGCCCGACGCACAAGGTGCGCTTCGTCACCGCCGCGTCGCTGTTCGACGGCCACGACGCCGCGATCAACATCATGCGCCGCATCCTGCAGGGCATGGGCGCCGAGGTGATCCACCTCGGCCACAACCGCTCGGTCGACGAGGTGGTGACGGCGGCGCTGCAGGAGGACGCGCAGGGCATCGCGATCAGCTCCTACCAGGGCGGCCACGTCGAGTACTTCAAGTACATGGTCGACCTGCTGCGCCAGCGCGGCGGCGGCCACGTGCAGGTCTACGGCGGCGGCGGCGGCGTGATCGTGCCGTCCGAGATCGCCGAGCTGCAGGCCTACGGCGTGACCCGCATCTACAGCCCCGAGGACGGGCAGCGCATGGGCCTGCAGGGCATGATCGGCGAGATGCTGATGCGCTGCGACGTGGACCTGTCGCCGCATGCGCCGAAGACCCTGGACGCGGTGCGCGGCCCCGCGCCCGAGGCCCGCCGCGCGCTCGCGCAGCTGATCACCGCGCTGGAGAACGGCCGAGCCGATGCGGCGCTGCGCGAGGCGCTGCGCGAGGCCGCGGCCGGCGTGCGCACGCCGGTGCTCGGCATCACCGGCACAGGCGGCGCCGGCAAGTCCAGCCTGACCGACGAGCTGATCCGCCGGCTGCGGCTGGACCAGGACGATGCGCTGCAGATCGCCGTCGTCAGCATCGACCCGTCGCGCCGCAAGAGCGGCGGCGCGCTGCTCGGCGACCGCATCCGCATGAACGCCATCGGCCCCTGGCAGCAGGGCGAGCGGGTGTTCATGAGGTCACTGGCCACGCGCGACTTCGGCAGCGAGATCAGCCAGGCCCTGCCCGACGTGCTCGCGGCCTGCAAGGTCGCCGGCTTCGACCTGATCGTGGTCGAGACCTCCGGCATCGGCCAGGGCGATGCCGCGATCGTGCCGCTGGTGGACGTGCCGATGTACGTGATGACGCCGGAGTTCGGCGCGGCCAGCCAGCTCGAGAAGATCGACATGCTGGACTTCGCCGAGTTCGTCGCGATCAACAAGTTCGACCGCAAGGGCGCTGCCGACGCGCTGCGCGACGTGGCCAAGCAGGTGCAGCGCAACCGCGAGGCCTGGGGCACGCGGCCGGAGGAGCTGCCGGTGTTCGGCACCATGGCCAGCCGCTTCAACGACGACGGCGTGACGGCGCTCTACCAGGCGCTGCTGCCGCGGCTGCAGGCCCTGGGCCTGAAGACCGGCGAGTCACGCCTGCCGACCGTCACCACGCGCCACAGCACGCACCAGGTGCCGATCGTGCCCGGCGCGCGCGTGCGCTACCTGGCCGACATCGCCGACACGCTGCGCGGCTACAAGCGCCGCGCGCGCGAGCAGGCGCGGCTGGCCCGCGAGGCCCAGCAGCTGCGAGAGAGCGCGCGCATGCTGCGCGAGGCAGCGGGAGCGGGCGGTGCGGGCGAGGGCGCTGCCGCGCTGGCCTCGCTGGCCGCGCTGGCCGACGAACGCGAGGCCCGGCTCGAGGCCCCGGCCCGCAAGCTGCTGGCGATGTGGCCGCAGCTGCAGCAGGCCTACGCCGGCGACGAGTACGTGGTGAAGATCCGCGACCGCGAGATCCGCACCGCGCTGACCCACACCACGCTGTCGGGCAGCCGCATCCGCAAGGTGGCGCTGCCGGCCTACGAGTGCGACGGCGAGCGGCTGAAGTGGCTGCTGCTGGAGAACGTGCCCGGCAGCTTCCCCTACACCGCCGGCACCTTCGCCTTCAAGCGCGAGGGCGAGGACCCGACCCGCATGTTCGCCGGCGAGGGCGATGCCTTCCGCACCAACCGCCGCTTCAAGCTGCTCAGCGAGGGCATGCCGGCGAAGCGGCTGTCCACCGCCTTCGACTCGGTCACGCTGTACGGCCACGACCCCGACCTGCGGCCCGACATCTACGGCAAGGTGGGCAACTCCGGCGTCAGCATCGCGACGCTGGACGACATGAAGGTGCTGTACGGCGGCTTCGACCTGACGCACCCGGCCACCTCGGTCAGCATGACGATCAACGGCCCGGCGCCGTCCATCCTCGCGATGTTCATGAACACCGCGATCGACCAGAACCTGGCGAAGTTCGAGGCCGACAACGGCCGCGCGCCGACCGACGACGAGGCGCAGAAGGTGCGCGCCTGGACCCTGGCCAACGTGCGCGGCACCGTGCAGGCCGACATCCTGAAGGAGGACCAGGGCCAGAACACCTGCATCTTCAGCACCGAGTTCAGCCTGAAGGTGATGGGCGACATCGCGGCGTGGTTCGTGCAGCACGACGTGCGCAACTTCTACTCGGTGAGCATCTCGGGCTACCACATCGCCGAGGCCGGCGCGAACCCGATCAGCCAGCTCGCCTTCACGCTGAGCAACGGCTTCACCTTCGTCGAGGCCTACCTCGCGCGCGGGATGCACATCGACGACTTCGCGCCCAACCTGAGCTTCTTCTTCAGCAACGGCATGGACCCGGAGTACACCGTGCTGGGCCGGGTGGCGCGCCGCATCTGGGCGGTGGCGATGCGCGAGCGCTACGGCGCCAACGAGCGCAGCCAGAAGCTGAAGTACCACGTGCAGACCAGCGGCCGCAGCCTGCACGCGCAGGAGATCGCGTTCAACGACATCCGCACCACGCTGCAGGCGCTGATCGCGGTCTACGACAACTGCAACTCGCTGCACACCAACGCCTACGACGAGGCCATCACCACGCCGACCGAGGAGAGCGTGCGCCGCGCGATGGCGATCCAGCTGATCATCAACCGCGAATGGGGCCTGGCGAAGAACGAGAACCCGAACCAGGGCGCCTTCGTGATCGACGAGCTGACCGAGCTGGTGGAGGAGGCGGTGCTGGCCGAGTTCGAGCGCATCGCCGAACGCGGCGGCGTGCTCGGCGCGATGGAGACCGGCTACCAGCGCGGCCGGATCCAGGAAGAGAGCATGCACTACGAGATGCTCAAGCACACCGGCGAGTACCCGATCATCGGCGTGAACACCTTCCGCAACCCGCAGGGCGACCCGGTGCCCGCGCACATCGAGCTGGCCCGCTCGACCGAGGACGAGAAGCGCAGCCAGCTCGCCCGCCTGGCCGACTTCCATGCGCGCCATGCCGCCGAGGCGCCGGCGATGCTGCAGCGCCTGCAGCAGGCGGTGATCGACAACGGCAACGTGTTCGCGGTGCTGATGGACGCGGTGCGCGTCTGCAGCCTCGGCCAGATCACTGCGGCGCTGTTCGAGGTTGGCGGCCAGTACCGGCGCAGCATGTGAGCGCCCCCCCGCGCCGATGACCCCCACGCGCGCGGTCTCCGAAACGCCCGCGCCCGGCCCCGATCCCGAGCCGCCCGGCGGCTGGGCGGTGGTGGCCGCCTGCTTCACCGCGCTGGCGGTGATCTTCGGCATCGCCTACGCCTTCGCCGCGTTCTTCGAGCCGCTGGTGCAGGCCTTCGGCGCGCAGCGCGCCGAGGTGTCGCTGGTGTTCGGGCTCACCGGCCTCGTCTACTTCGTGCTCGGCGCCTTCGGCGGCATGCTGTCCGACCGTTTCGGCCCGCGCACGGTCACGAGCGCCGGCATGCTGCTGATCGTCGCGGCGCTGCTGGCCGGCAGCCGCGCCGGCTCGATGGCGCAGATGATGCTCGCGTACGGGCTGCTGCTCGGCCTGGGCATCGCGCTGGTTTACACGCCGGCGATCGGCTGCGTGCAGCCCTGGTTCACGCGCCGGCGCGGGCTGGCCGCAGGCCTGGCGAGCGCCGGCATCGGTGCCGGCACGCTGGCGGTGCCGCTGCTGGCGGCGGCGGCGATCGCGCGCTGGGACTGGCGCGGCGCGATGCTGGCGCTGGCCGCCTTCGTTGCCGTCGTCGGGCTGGCCGCGACCTCGCAGCTGCGCGCGGCGCCCGCGGCGCGTCGCGGCGGCGCCGCCGCGGTGCCGGGCGTGCCGCTGCGCGAGGCGCTGGCCAGCGCGCGCTTCCGCTGGCTGTACGCGATGTGCCTGCTGGGCGCGCCGAGCATGTTCGTGCCCTTCGCGCACCTGTCGGCCGCGGCGCGCGACCTCGGCGTGGCCGAGGCGCAGGCGGTCGGCCTGGTCGGGCTGATCGGCATCGGCAGCCTGAGCGGCCGCTTCGCGGTCGGGCTGCTGGCCGACCGCTGGGGCCGCGGGCCGGCGCTGGTCGCGGTGATGGCCTCGCTCGGCCTGTCGATGGGCCTGTGGCTGCTGGCCCCGGGCTGGGGGGCGCTGGCCGTGTTCGCGCTCTGGATGGGCTTGAGCTACGGCGGCAGCGTGTCGCTGATGCCGGCGCTGTGCATGGACTACTTCGGCGCGCGCTCGCTCGGCGCGATCATCGGCACGCTCTACACCGGCGCGGCGCTGGGCAACCTGGCCGGGCCCTGGGCCGCCGGCCGCGTGTTCGACGCCAGCGGCAGCTACGCGCCGGTGATCGCGGCCTGCGGGCTGCTGTCGGCCGCGGCCACGCTGGCGGCCTGGCGCGCCACGCGGGCCGGCGCGGCGGGCACAGCGGCCGCCGCCGGCTGATCCGCCGGCGGCGCCGCCTTCAGCGGCCGGGCGCGACCAGCGCGAACATCGCGCCCTGCGGGTCCAGCGCCTGCGCGACCCAGCTGCCGCCCGGCACCTGCATCGGACCGTTGACCACGGTGCCGCCGCCGGCCTTCACCCGCGCGACCGCGGCATCGATCGCGTCGACGTTCACGTAGTAGAGCCAGCCGGGCACCGGCACCTGCGGCGGCCGCGTCATCATGCCGCCGATCGCGTGCGCCGCATCGGCGCGGAACAGCTGGTACACGCCGACCGCGCCGAGGTCGATCGCCTCGTCCTTCGTCCACCCGAACAGCGTCGAGTAGAAGGCCCAGGCGGCCTCCAGCTCGCCGGCCATCAGCTCGTGCCAGCCCATCGCGCCGGGCGTGCCGGGCGCCGGCGGCTGCGGCGCCGCCTCGCCCTCGGCCGGCTGGCCGCGGAACAGGCAGAACGCGGCGCCGTGCGGATCGGCCACCACCGCGAAGCGGCCGACGCCGGGGATGTCCTCCGGCGCCTTGTGCAGCTGGCCGCCGAGGCGCTGCAGCTCGGCCGTCTTGGCATCGACGTCGTCCACGCCGACGTAGCCGATCCAGTGCGGCGGCACGCCCTCGGCCACCAGGTGCTCCGGCAAGGCCATCAGCCCGGCGATCATCGACGGCCCGGCCGACAGCACCGTGTAGTCCACCCCCGGCATGCCGGAGTCCGCCGCCTGCCAGCCGACGACGCCGGTGTAGAAGGCAGCCGCTGCGGCCGGATCCGAGGTCATCAGTTCGTACCAGACGAAAGGCGAGGCGGCCATCGCGAAGCTCCGGGTGGCGAAGGAGGGGCGTCCACTATAGGCCGCTGCCGTGCGGACGGCCAGTGCGGTTCACCCGTGGCCGGGCCTCCGGCTGTCCGCGCAGGCCGGGGGGATTTGCGCGTATCGTCGCGGCATGAGAACGACGATCGTGACGCTGGGACTGGGCGCGTGCCTCGGCCTGGGCGCCTGCACCTTCATGGCGCAGACCGCCTACGACTCGGCGGCGATGCAGGAGCGCTCGCGCTGCGACCGCCTGCCCTCGCTGCCCGAGCGCCAGGCCTGCCTGCAGCGCGTGGACACCGCGCGCCGCCAGGCGGAGGAAGAGCGCCGCAAGCGGCGCGCGGAGGGCGGCGGCTGATCCGCGTCGGGCGGCAGGACCTGCGCGCCGCCCGCCGCGCTAGTACTTGTAGCCGAAGCCGAAGGTCAGCAGCGTGTCCGTCTTCGCGAGGCCGGCCGCGACCTTGGACGCGTGCCGCACGGCCAGCCCGGTGTTCATCGTCCAGCCCCCGGTGATCGCGGTGACGAGGCTGGCGTCGAAGGTGGCGCGGTTGCCGGTCTCGCTGCTGCCGGGGTAGAAGACCAGGCGCTGCTTGAAGCTGCTGGACTCGCCCAGCTTGTGCGCCGACTCCTGCCCGAACAGCAGCTCGGCACCGTTGCGCGTGCTGCCGTCGGTGAACTCGGCGTCGGTGTAGCCGATGCCGGTGAAGACGTCCCACTGGTGCTCGGTGCCGGTGATGGCGCGCCAGCCAGTGCCGACGTTCAGCGCCAGCCGCGACTCGATGCCGCCGGGGCGGTTGGTCTCGCCCTCGCCGCCGCCGAACACGAAGTGCCGCGGCGACAGGTTCAGGTCGTAGCGCCCGCCGGTGCGCAGCAGCTCGGCGGAACGGGTGCGGGTGCCGGCGTTGCGGCTGTCGGCGTAGTTGACCAGGCCGTACAGGTTGATCTTGTCCTGGTCGGTGACGCGGGTCGCGTCGCCGGTCAGCGAGAAGGCCCGCGCATCGGTGTTGCCGCTGGCGGCCGAGCCGCCGATGGCGATGCCGCCGTGCCAGCGGCCGTCCGGCGGGTTCTGGGCGATCGCGGGGCTGCCGGCGGCCGCGGCGGCGGCCAGCAGGCTGCCCGCAAGGGCGCGGCGGGTGGCCCGGCGCGGGCCGGGCCGGGCCGGGCCTGGCGGGGCAGCGCGGCGGGCACCGGTGGTGAAGGGGACGGCAGGGAGTCGTCGCGTCGGCGGCGTCGTCATCGTCGGGGTGTCCTTTCGAAGGGAAGGCGCACCGCCGGCGGGCCGGCCCCGGGCCGGCCCGCCGGTCGGCGCGGGAGCGTGGACACCGAGGGACCGGCTGGCGCCGGCGGGGTTCCCTCCGATTCGGCCGCGGCGCGCCGCCGGCCGCCCGGCCTTCAGCCGGCGTCTGTCGCCGCGGGCTGCCAGCCCAGCCGCTGCAGCAGCGCCTGGGCCGCCGCCGGCGCGCGCGCCTTCGCGCCGCTGATGAAGAAGACGAAGGCCTCGCCGGGTGCCGCCGCGGACGCCGGCGCCTCGACGTGCGGCAGCCCGGCCGGGTCCTCGCCGCGCGCCCAGGCGCGGGTCACCGCGGCCCAGCGGTCCAGCTCGGCCGGCGTGCAGCCGAGCGGCTCCTCGTCGCGGGTGCGCATCAGGCGCGCGTAGACGAAGTCGGCGGTCCGGTCCGCCAGGCTCGGGTACTCGTCCGAGTCGGTGAACACGGTGGCCACGCGGTGGCGGCGCGCCAGCGCGAGGTAGGCCGGGTCGAGGAAGCTCGGGTGGCGCACGTCCATCGCATGGCGCAGCGGCACGCCGTCGACCGCCCCGGGCAGCAGCGCGAGGAAGGCGCCGAAGTCCGCCGGGTCGAAGGCCTTGGTGGTGGCGAACTGCCACACGATCGGCCCCAGCTTCGGGCCCAGCTCGGCGATGCCGCTGCGCACGAAGCGCTCGACCGATTCGCCGGCCTCGGCCAGCACGCGCCGGTTGGTGGCGAAGCGCGAGGCCTTCAGCGAGAACACGAAGCCTTCCGGCGCCTCGTCGCGCCACTTCGCGAAGGTGGCCGGCTTCTGGCTGCTGTAGTAGGTGGCGTTGACCTCGATCGCCGTCAGCCGCCGGCTGGCCCAGGCCAGCTCGCGCGCGTGGGGCAGGCCGGCCGGGTAGAAGTTGTCGCGCCAGTCCTCGAAGTTCCAGCCGCCGATGCCGACGCGTGCGGGCACCGGCGCGCTGGACGTGGGCGGGGGAGCAGGCGCGGGCGCGGATGCGTCCGCGGGAGGGGCGTCCGGAGACGGCTTGCGGCGGGGCATCGGCGGCTTGCGCGGGGGCTCAGGTGGTTGCTGGCGCCGGCGTCGACTCGGCCGCGAACAGCTTGCGCCACCAGAGCACCAGGCGCCCCGGGTGGTGCAGCTTGAAGACCTTCTTCGCATGGCTCGGCACGTGCCAGACGGCCGTGGTGCCGGCGTGGAAGACGGCGGTATGCCCCGGCTCGATCACGAAGCGCCGGCCGAGGTACTCCACCTCCACCCGGCCCTCGAGCAGGTGGACGGTCTCGTCGAGGCCGAAGCGCCACTCGAAGGTGGTCGGCCCGTCGCAGGCCCACAGCCCGGTGATGCTGCGGCCATCCGGCGAGCGCGCGGTCTCGACGGCGCGGAAGTTCGGCGTGCCCGAGCGGACCCAGGACGGGTCGACGGAGAAGGGCTGCAGCGGCTTGTCGACCGTGGCGGCCGAGGCCTGCCAGCCATTGCCGACGGCGACCGCCGCCTGCCAGCCGCCGACGGCGGCGAGGGCGAGCACGGCGCCGGCGGTGCCGGCGCGAAGAGGAGTCCAGCGCATGGCGGCATTCTAGGAAGGGCCGCGGCCGCCGGGCGCGCGAAGCGCACCGGGATTCGCCGGCTGTTCCGCGCGACGCACCGGCCGGTGGCGGCGTCGACGCGGGCTCGGCGTCCCGCCCGCGGGCTCGGCTCGGCCTCTCCCGCGCCGGCGCGACGGGATGCCTCAGCGGGGTGCCGACCCCGCCGGCGCCGGCCCGGGCGCGGCGGGCGGCTCGCCACCGGCCAGCGCGATGCGCCGGCCCAGGCGCTCGGCGAGCGCCGTGTCGCCATCGCGCAGCGCGAGCCGGCGCTGCAGGCCGAGCCAGGCCAGCAGCGGCCGCCGCCAGCCCTGGGCGGCGGCCCGGTCGACCGCCGCGGCCGCCAGCGCGCGCGGGTCCGCGCCCTGCGGCCCGCCGGCGCCGGCCGGCGCCGGCGGCTCTCCCGCCAGCCGGCGCACGGCCACCCCGGCCGCCACCAGCGCCGACAGCGGGTCGGCCGCGCCGCGCAGCGCCTCGGGCGAGGGGCCGCTCGCGGCCAGCGCCCGCTGGGCCTCGGGCAGCGCGGCCAGGTCCGCGGCGCCGGCGCGGCCGGCGAGGTAGGCCGCGTAGGCCCGGTCCTCCGCGGTCGCGTCGATCGCCAGCGCGTCGAAGCCCGGGCAGCCCTCGGCGTCCAGGCTGGCGACGCGGGTCGCGCAGCGCAGCAGCTCTGCGCGCGCCACCCGGGCCGGCTCGCCGGTCGCCGCGAGCGCGGCCCGGGCGCGCGCGAACTCGGCCTGGGCCACCGTGCCGCGGCCTTCCAGCTCGGCCCGGCTGAAGCGCTCCAGGCCGCTGCGCGCCTCCAGCGCCCAGTCGGGCGCCGGCGGGCCGCCGGCGCAGCCGGACAGCGCCAGCGCGAGCGCGAGCGCGAGTGACAGCGCGGGCCGCAGCGGTTGCCGAAATGCGGCGCACGCACGCCGGCGTTCGCCCTGGGTTCGGCCCGGCGGGCTCATGGCAGCTTCACCTCGGTCTCCCGCGCGAAGGGCCAGCGGCGGTTCACGTCGTTGACGAGCTGCTCGACCTTGCGCAGGCTGGCCTCCACCTCCGCGCGCAGAGCGCCGAGGTCGACGGTGGCGGCGCGGGTGTTGGCGGCGATGCCCTGGGCATCCGCCAGCACGCCGTCGACGCGCTTCAGGCTGGCGCGGGCATCGCCGAGCAGGCCGTTGAGCTGGGCCACCGTCTGGCGCGTGTCGACGAGCAGGCCGGTCTCGCCGAAGACCTGGGCGTCGGCCTTGGCCGCGAGGCCGTCGACGCGGCCAGCCAGGCGGTCGCTGGTGCGGGCCAGCTGGTCCAGGCGCTCGAGCAGCGCATTGGTCTTGTCGAGCGTGGCCAGGATGCGGCGCTGCTGGGCGGCGTCGCCGAGCAGCACGCCGAGCGCGCCCTGCGGGCCGTTCAGGCGCTCGGTGGTGGTGGCCAGCTGGCGCAGCGAGCTGTCGAGGGGCGCGTCCTTGGCCGTCAGCGCGCCGAGGTTGGCCACCAGGTCGCGCACGCTGGCGAGCAGCTTCGGCACCTCGGCCGCCACGTCGCCGGCCAGCACCGGCCGCACCGCGCCGTCCTCGAGCGGCGGGTCGCTCAGGATGCCGCTGTAGGCGCGCAGCCTCGGCCCGCCCACCAGGCCGCTCTCCATGGTGAACACGCTCGAGCGCCGCAGCCAGCGGGCGTCCTTCACCGGCACGTCGATCACGATGCGCGCATTGCCCTGGTCCGACAGCTCGATGCGCCGCACCCGGCCGATCGGGAAGCCCGAGAAGCTGAGGTCCATGCCGACCACCACGCCCTCCGCATGGTCGGCCACCAGCACCAGCCGCTGCTGGCGTTCGAAGGCGCCGCGCGCATAGGCCACGTAGGCCGCCGCCGCCAGCAGCAGCAGCGCGACGCCCCAGAGCACCGCGCGTGCCTTCAGGTCCAGGTGGGCGACGGGCGGGACGTCGGCCGGTGCCGGCATCGGCGGCAGCCCCGGCACCGGCGGCGGCGCAGCGGGCGCACCGGCGGGTGGGGCGTGGGGCGGGCGGGGCTCGGCCATCGCTCAATGGTAGATGGCGACCAGCGACACGATCTCGATCGCCAGGATGACCGCCAGCAACCGCGCCAGCCGCGCCAGCTCGGCGTGCGTGCGGCCGCTGCTGTCGAGCCGGTCGGGCGTGGCGTCGCGCGGCGTGGCCACCAGCGGGATCACGCCGACCGCCAGGCTCATGAAGTAGGTCTTCAGCCCGAGGATCAGCAGGGTCACCGGATCGAAGACCTGGCCGACGGCGCGCGTGAAGGCCGGCAGCCCCCAGGTCGCGAAGCCGTGCACCGACACGTAGGTCAGCAGCAGCAGCACGGTGGCGCTCACCGCGGCCAGCGCCACCACCGCGAACTGGCCGGCCAGCACGCGCGGCAGCACCAGGTCGCGCGTCGGGTCCTGGCCGGCGGCCAGCAGGCGCTCGAAGCCGCCGTCCAGGCGCAGCCGGCGGATCACCTCGCCCTCGCCTAGGCTGTAGCGCACCGCCACGAACAGCGCCGCCACCAGCGGCAGCAGCTCCAGTACCAGCGTGCGCACCAGCACGTCCAGCGCGTAGCGCGACAGGCCGTAGCTCAGCGCGGTGGCGAGCACGATCCGGATCACCACCAGGCCGAACAGCGCCGTCAGCAGCGTGAAGCCGGGCAGCAGCGGCCAGGTGGCACGGTAGATCTCGCGCCGCACGATGCGGCGCTGCGCAGGCCGGTGGCTGGACGGCGAGGCCGCGAGCACCAGCATCTGCGCGCCGACGTGCAGCACCTGCCACCAGGTCGCCAGCCAGCCCGCGACGCCGCGCCAGGCAGCGGGGGCCGGAGGCATCGGGGCCGGGGCAGGGGGGCGCATCGGGCGGCAGTGTAGGCCGCGGCCCGCGCCCGCCGGCCCCGGCGGGTTGGTTCACGGCTTCTTCAGATCTCGCGCAGTCGGCTGCCGTCGATGCGCACGCGGTCGCCCACGTCGATCCCGTTCAGCTGTGCGCGCTCGAAGCTGCGCATGCCGCCGCGGTCGAGCTGCACGTGGATGCGGTAGCCGACGACCTGCTCGTTGCGGCGCTTCTCCACCTTGTTGCCGACCACCGCGCCGCCGACGCCGCCGATCACGGTCGCGGCGGCCCGGCCGCTGCCGCTGCCGACCTGGTTGCCGACGACGGCGCCCAGCACCCCGCCGACCACCGCACCGGCGCCGCTGCTCGGCGGTGCCTGCTTGATCGGCTCGATCGCGGTCACCTCGCCGAACAGGCTGCGCGGCGGCCCCGCTTCGGCCCGCTCCGAGCGCCAGCCGCGGTCGCCGACGTCGGCGACCTTCACCACCGCGCCGGCCGGCACGGCCTGCGCCTCCAGCGAGACGCGCGGCCGCGGCAGCGGCTCGGGCGGCCGCGGCAGCGCGCGCATCGGCTGCGGCAGCGTGACCGCCGCGGGTTCCGGCGCGGGCACCACCGCGGCCGCCGTCGAGTCCTCCGGCCCGCAGGCCGTCAGCACGCAGGCGGCCGCCAGCGCGGCGGCACCGATGCCCGCGCCGCCGAAGCGGCTCAGCCATCGCGCCGGCGCCTGGGGCTGCGGCGGGCGGCGGTGGCGGCGGCCGGCGCGCCGGGCGATACCCGGGGTGCAGGGGGTGGAAGCGGGGTGGGCGGCGTGGCGGTGCGACATGGCGGGCTCTCCTCGTTCGGGCGGAACGGCCGGATGCGGATCGATCCGATGCCTCGAGGATGCGATGGAAGCACGCGGGGGTCTGCCGGTCGGTAACGAGGTGCAGCGTCGGGGCAGGGCCGGAGACGGCGTAGGAAGGCGCTGATCCCCGCCAAGGTCTGCCCGTGGGCGGCGCGGTCACGGACGTCGCGCTGCCGCCCCCTGCTTGACAAACCTTGCCATGCCGCCCAACATGGTTCGATGCGCACGAAGCCTCCCACCATGAACGTGTCACTCACCGCGGCGCTGCGGGACGTCGTGGACGAACGGCTGCGCTCGGGTCTGTACGGCAATGCCAGCGAGTACATCCGCGAACTGATCCGCCGCGACGAGGAAACGGCGCGCCAGCTGCGGGCGCTCTACCAGGCGGGCCTCGACAGCGGCGACCCGGTTCCGATGTCCGACGAGGACTGGGCCGTGCTCGGCGCGGTGGCCCGCTCTGCGGACGCCGGCCCCGGATGAAGCCGATCCGGCGCCGGCCGGCGGCCATGGACGACATGGTCCGGCAGGTCGCCTACCGGCGCCGTGCGGCCGGAGCCGCCTCGGCGGCCCGCCTGGTCGACGAGATGGCGGCCTGCCTGCGCTCGATTTCCGAAGCGCCGGGCGCCGGATCCCGGCGGATCGGCCAGTTGCTCGGCGTTGCCGACCTGCAGTGGAAGCGCGTCGGCGCCACGCGGCTGTGGTTCTGGTACGTCGACGAGCCCGACTTCGTCGACCTGATCCGCCTCGTCAGCACGGACCAGCTGCCGCGCCAGGCGATGCTTCCCAGCGACTGGCACTGAAGACCACCCGGTGCCGTGGCACGTCGCGGCCGACGGAGCCCGCGACAGCGTCGGGAGGGGTGCTATGGTCCCGCGGGTCGTGTTCTCTCGTCCGGCCCGTCCTTGCCGGAGCCCTTTGCGATGCCGACCCTCCTCGTCCGCCACGCCCACCTGCTTGCCACCTTCGACGACGCCGGCCGGGAGATCCCCGACGGCGGGCTGTTCGCGCGCGATGGCGTGATCGAGGCCGTCGGGCCGAGCGCGGACCTGCCCACGACCGCCGACGAGGTCATCGACGCGCGCGGCCAGCTCGTGCTGCCCGGGCTGGTGAACACCCACCACCACATGTACCAGTCGCTGACGCGGGCGCTGCCCGCGGCCCAGGACGCCGAGCTCTTCGACTGGCTGACCGCGCTCTACCCCGTCTGGGCCCGCCTCACTCCGGAGATGGTGCGGGTCTCGACCCAGCTCGCGCTGGCCGAGCTGGCGCTGTCGGGCTGCACCACCAGCAGCGACCACCTCTACCTGTTCCCGAACGGCTGCCGCCTCGACGACAGCCTGGAGGCCGCCGAGGCGGTCGGCCTGCGCTTCCATGCAGCCCGTGGCGCGATGAGCGTCGGCCGCCGCCTGGGCGGCCTGCCGCCCGACGAGCTGGTCGAGGACGAGGCCGCGATCCTGCGCGACACCCAGCGCCTGATCGAGCGCTGGCACGACCCCGCGCCGCACGCGATGCGGCGCATCGTCGTCGCGCCCTGCTCGCCCTTCTCCGTGAGCGAGGACCTGATGCGCGAGTCCGTCCGCCTGGCGCGCTCCTACGGCCCGGCGCACCGCGTCTGCCTGCACACCCACCTGGCCGAGAACCGCAAGGACATCGACTACACGCGCGAGAAGTTCGGCTGCACCCCCGCCGAGTACGCCGAGCGCCTCGGCTGGCTGGGCCCGGACGTCTGGTGCGCCCACTGCGTGCAGCTGGACGCCGCCGGCATCGCCGCCTTCGGCCGCACCGGCACCGGCGTGGCCCACTGCCCCGGTTCGAACATGCGCCTGGGCTCCGGCATCGCGCCGCTGCGCGCGATGCAGGCCGCCGGCGTGCCGGTCTCGATCGCCGTCGACGGCTCCGCGTCGAACGACGCCGGCCACCTGCTCGGCGAGGCCCGGCTCGCGCTGCTGCTGCAGCGCGTCGGCGGCGCCGGCGCGCCGCTGGCGGCGCGCGAGGTGCTCGCGATGGCCACCCGCGGCGGGGCCCGCGTCCTCGGCCGCGACGACATCGGCCAGCTCGCCCCCGGCCAGGGCGCCGACCTGATCACCGTCCCACTGGACGAGATCGGCCTCGCCGGCGCACTGCACGACCCCCTCGCCGCGCTGCTGTTCTGCCACGTGCCCCGCGTCGCCACCAGCATCGTCGCCGGCCGCGTCGTCGTCCGCGACGGCCAGCTCACCACGCTCGACCTGCCCCGCCTCGTCGAGCGCCACAACCAGCTCGCCCGTCAGCTCGTCGGGGCCTGACCCGTGTCGCCGCGCGGGCGACGCGGCTGAAGCTCGACGCAGTGCGGCCGGCCCGGCAGGCGACGGGATGCCTGCGCCTCCTGCCGCCGCGTCCTCCTGCGAGCGTAAGCCAATTCCCTAAGGAGTTCGCCAACCCGACGCCGATACTCCCGGCAACCCCCGCCCGAGCCGTCCCCGCAACGCATCGCCGCCGTCGCCCGAGCCGCCTTGCCCCCGTCCCCGATCCCCTTCACGCCGCTCACCGCTGCGCTCCCGCACGACGACGCCCCGCCCCCCGCCGATGCGCCGTCGCCGTCGCTCGCGCTGGTCGTCATCGACGACAACCCCGACGATGCCGAACTGATCGAGCTCGCGCTCGTCGAGGCCGGCCTCGCCGCGCGGCTCACGCTCGTCGAGGACGAGCGCGGCCTCGTGCGCGCGCTCGAGGAGGGCGCCGACCTGGTGCTCTGCGACTACAAGCTGCCCCGCTATTCGCCCGAGCGCGCCCTCGCGCTGATGGCCGAGCGCTGGCCGACGGTGCCGCTGATCGTGGTCACGCGGGCGATCGGCGAGCAGGCCGCCGTGGAAGTGCTGCGCCAGGGCGCACGCGACTACGTCGCGAAGAACCACCTCGCCACCCTGCCGTCGGTCATCCAGCGCGTGCTCAAGGAGCAGGCGGCGGAGGCCGAGGTGGCGCGCACCCACGCGCGGCTGGCGGCCGCCAACCAGCGCCTGCGCGAACTCGGCGAGCGCCTGCTCGAGGCCCAGGAACGCGAGCGGCGGCGCATCGCGCGCGAGCTGCACGACGTGCTCGGCCAGAGCCTGACCAGCGTGCTGCTGCACCTGGAGGCGGCCGAGCGGGTGCCCGGCGAGGACTCCGCGCTGCAGTACCGCGACACCGCGCGCACCGTGCTGCGCGACGTGCTCGACCAGGTGCGCACGCTGTCCTTCACGCTGCAGCCGCCGCAGATCGGCGAGCTCGGCCTGCCGGCCGCGCTCGACTCCTCGGTCGAGCTGCTGCTGCGTCCGCTGGGCATCATGGCGCGCATCCGCGTGCGCGGCGAACTGCGCGACATTCCCGTGCCCCAGGCCTCGGTGCTCTACCGCGTCGTGCTGGAGGCGGTGGCCAACATCGTGCGCCACGCCCACGCCAGCCGGGTCCGCATCGGGCTGGCCGGCGACGGCGCCGGCCACTACAGCGCCACCGTCCTCGACGATGGCGACGGCTTCGACCTGGAGGCCGTGCGCGCGGCCGGCCCCGCGCGGCGTCCGCTCGGGTTGAACAGCATGACCGAGCGCTGCGAGCTCGTCGGCGGCCGCCTGCGGCTGCGGTCGCGGCCCGGCCGCGGGACGCTGGTGCATGCCCGGGTGTGAGCCCGGGCCCCGCCGGTCACAATGCCTCACGCATGACGATGACCCCGATCCGGATCGTGATTGCCGACGACCACGACCTGGTGCGCGCCGGCATCGGCCTGCTGCTGGGCGCGGCCAGCGGCCTGGAGATCGTCGGCGAGGCGCGCAGCGGCCCGGAGCTGACCGCGGTGGTCGAGCGGCTCTTGCCGGACGTGGTGATCACCGACCTGGCGATGCCGGGCGGCGACGGCATCGCGGCGATCGAGGCGCTGCGGCGCAGCCACCCGGCGCTGAAGATCATCGCGCTGTCGATGTACGACACGGCCGACTTCATCCGGCGGGCGATGCGTGCCGGCGCGGACGCCTACGTGCTGAAGGGCGCGCCGTCGTTCGAGATCGAGACCGCGGTGCGGCAGGTGATGGAGGGGCGGCCCTATTTCAGCCCGCAGGCCGCCCAGCGCCTGGCCGCGCACGACGCGCCGCGGCCCGAGGACCTGCTGACGCCGCGCCAGATCGAGATCCTCGGCCTGCTGGCGCGCGGCCTCAGCTCGAAGGAGATCGGCTTCGACCTGGGGCTGAGCTCGAAGACCGTGGACGTGCACCGCGCCGCGATCATGTCGCGCCTCGGGCTGAACGACGTGGCGAGCCTGACGCTGTACGCGGTGCGCGTCGGGCTGGTGGACCCGGAGCAGGGCGGACGCCGGCCGGGCGGGCGCTGAGCCCGCCGACGCGGCCCGCGCGGGCGGGCGCCTGCCTGCGCGCCGCCGCCGCCGGCCCGTCTCCCGCCCGCGCTCGGCCGCAGGCTCGCCCGGCGCGCCCGCTGCGGCGCCCGTCCCCCGGAGCCCCCCGATGACGCGGCCGATCCCGCTGCGCGGCGCGCTCGTGCTGCTGCTCGTGCTGGTGCTGCTGCCAGCGCTCGTCGCCACGGCCGTGTCCGACCGCATCGCGCACCGCGAGGTGGCCGAGCGCGCCCGCGCCGAGCTGCTGCTGGTGGCGCGGATGGCCTCGGCCAGCCAGCAGGCGATGGTCGAGGGCGTGCACCGCATGCTGCTGGCTGCCGCGCAGGCCCGCTCGGTGCGCGAGATGGAGGAACCGCGCTGCACCGCGCTGTTCGACCGCCTGATGGCCAGCAGCGACAGCTTCGCGCTGGTCGGCATGGCACGCGCCGACGGGCGCACCGTCTGCCAGTCGCGCGACCCGATCGACGTGTCCGACCGGGCCTACTTCCAGCGCGCGATGCGCTCCGGGCGCTTCGCGGTCGGCAACCACATCGTCGGGCGCCGGCGCAACGCGCCGCTGGTGTCCTTCGCGCTGCCGGTGCGCGGCGAGGGCGAGGCCATCGTGGGCATCGCCTACGCGTCGATCGACCTGCGCCGCATCGACGAGGGCCTGCGCGCGCTGCCGCTGCCGCCGCACCTGCTCGTGCAGCTGGTCGATTCCGACGGCACGGTGCTCGCCACCAGCCGGCCCGAGCGCTCCGGCAGCGGCGCGCCGCTCGAGCCCGCGGTGCTGCGCGAGGCCGTGCGCGCGCGCCAGGCCGGTGAGCTGGACTCGGTCGACGAGCGCGATCGCCGCTGGATGCATGCGCTGGCCCCGGTCGACGGGGCGCTGGCCGACAGCCTGGTCGTCGCCGTCAGCGTGCGCGAGGACCTGGCGCTGGCCGAGCCGCTGGCGATGGTGCACCGGCAGTTGCTGGCGCTCGGCGCCGCGGCCTTGCTCGCGGTGGCGCTGGCCTGGCTGCTCGGCCGCCGCCTGGTCGAGCAGCCGATCGCGTCGCTGCTGCGCCGCACCCAGGCGATCGGCCGGCCGGCCGGCGCGGCCGGGCCCGCGGGGCCGGCGCCGCAGCTGACCGCGCTGGCGATGCCGATCGCGGAGTTCCGCGGGCTGGACGCGGCACTGCGCGAGCTGGAGGAGCGCCTCGGCCGGCACGAGCGCGAGCGCGACGCGCTGCTGGCCGAGACGCGGCACCAGGCCGAGCAGCTCGGCCGCGCGCAGCGGCTCGCGCGCGTCGCCTACTGCGAGCTGCAGCTCGCCGACGGCCGGGTGCTGGCCTCGCCCGGCCTGGCCGAGGTGCTCGGCATGCCGGTCGCGCGCACGCTCGACGGGGTGATGCGCCATGTCGGCGCGGCCGACCGCGAGCGGCTGCGCGCCGCCCTCGGGCGCTGCGTGTCGACCGGGCTGCCGCTGGACGTCGAGTTCGCGCTGCACCGGCCCGACGGCAGCGAGCTCTGGCTGCACGTGCTCGGCGAGATCGACGAGCGCGGCGCCCAGGGCCGTCGCCTGGTGGCCGCCGTGCAGGACGTCGGGGAGCGCCGCGCCGCCGAGGCCGCGGCGCGCGAGCACCAGGCGCGGCTCGAGGCCGCCGTCACGGCGGCGCACATGGGCACCTACGACCACGACCTGCGCAGCGGCCGCGCGCTCTGGCTGGGCCGCCACGAGGCGATGTGGGGCTATGCCGACGGCCAGTACGACGGCTCGGTCGCGATGTTCCTGCAGCGGGTCCATCCCGACGACCGGGCCCGTGTCTCGGCCGCCAACGAGGACAGCCGCCGCGCCGGACGCCCGCTGCACATCGAGTACCGCGTGCAGTGGCCCGACGGCCGCGTGCGCTGGGTGGTCGACAGCGGCAACGTCGTGCGCGACGACGACGGCGTGCCGGTGCGCTTCGTGGGCGTGGTGCTGGACGTCACCGAGGTGAAGGAGGCCGAGCAGCACCTGGCCGCGATGAGTCGGCGCATCAGCGGCATCCTGGAGAGCACCAGCGACGGCTTCGTCTCGGTCGGCCGCGACTGGCGCGTGACCTATGCGAACCGGCGCGGCGCCGAGGTGCTGGGCCACACGCCGGACGGCATGCTCGGCCGCACGCTGCGCGAGCTGTTCCCGGAGAGCGCCGGCTCGGACTTCGACCTGGCCGTGCGCCGCGCGATGCGCGAGCGCGAGGAGACCCACCTCGAGTCCTACTACCCGCCCTGGGGGCGCTGGTACGAGAACCATGTCTTCCCGAGCGACGAGGGCCTGGCCGTCTACTTCCGCGACATCACGCCGCGCAAGCAGGCCGAGGCCGCGATCGCGGCGCTGGTCGAGCGGCTGCAGGCGCTGCGCGAGATGGACCGCGCGCTGCTGCAGGCGGGCTCGATCGCCGACGTGGCGCAGCTCGGCCTGGCGCGCCTGCGCGGCCTGCTGGCCTGCGAGCGGGCCTCCTACCTGACCACCACGCCGGATGGCGGCGCGGTGCGCTGCCTCTGGTCCGACGGCGGCGGCGAGGCGGTCTTCCCGCCGGGCACCGACGTGCCGGCCGGCGACCTGGGCCGCGGCTTCATCGAGGGCCTGGCGCGCCAGGGCCGGCTGTCGATCGACGACCTGGACCGCGTCGAGCAGCCCTCGCCGTTGCTGCTGCGCGCGGCCTCGGCCGGCGTGCGCTCGCTGCTGGTGCTGCCGCTGAAGGACGGCCAGCGGGTGGTCGGCGCCGCGCTGATGGCGGCGCCGCGCGCCGGCCACTTCGACGCGGGGCGCGTGGCGATCGCCGAGGGCATCGTCGACCGGCTGAACATCGCCGTCGAGCAGCTCGCGCTGCGCCAGCGGCTGGACCGCCACGCGGCCGAGCTGGAGCGCCGCGTCGCCGAACGCACCGCGGAGGTGGTGCAGGCCAACCGGGAACTCGAGGCCTTCTCCTACTCGGTCTCGCACGACCTGCGCGCGCCGCTGCAGTCCGTCTCCGGCTTCAGCCAGGCGCTGCTGAGCCGCCACGCGGCCCAGCTCGAGCCGAAGGCGCGGCACTACCTGGAACGCATCCTCGCCGGCGCGCAGCAGATGGAGCAGCTGATCGCCGACCTGCTCGCGCTGGCGCAGGTCTCGCATGCCGAGATGCGGGCGCGCCCGGTCGACCTGGTGCCGATCGCGCGCGATCTGCTGCAGGCGCTGCGCGACCAGGCGCCGGCGCGCGAGGTGGAGGTGGTGCTGCCGGCGACGCTGGTGGTGCACGGCGACCGGGCGCTGCTGCGCGTGCTGCTGGACAACCTGCTCGGCAACGCCTGGAAATTCAGCGCGCCGGCCGCCCGGCCGCGCATCGAGCTGGGCGCCGAGCCCGCGGCCGAGGGCGGCGACCCGGTCTTCTACGTGGCCGACAACGGCGCCGGCTTCGACCCGGCCCAGGCCGCCGGCCTGTTCACGCCCTTCCGCCGCCTGCACAGCCACAGCGAGTTCCCCGGCACCGGCATCGGCCTGGCCACGGTGCAGCGCATCGTGGCGCGCCATGGCGGCCGCGTCTGGGCCGAGTCGACGCCGGGCGTGCGCACCGTGCTGCGGGTCGCGCTGGCGCGCCGCACGCTCGACGAAGCGGCTACGGAATCGACCTAGCCGGCGCTAGGAAGCTGCCGCTGGCCGGCGGCCGTGCGCCCGCCGATATCCCGGGGAGTCGCCGTGCCGCGCCCGCCCGGGCCGGCCGAGCGCCAGGAAGGTCGCCCGTGAACCCCGCTGCTCCTCTCCCCGCCGACGAAGCCCTGCGCCTGGTGCGCCTGCACGGGCTCGGCCTGCTCGAGGGCCCGGACGAGCCGATGCTGGATGCCTTCGTGGCCTCGGCCGCCGCGGTCACCGGCTACCCGGTCGCGGCGCTGTCGCTGGTCGACGCGCAGCGCGTCGTGTTCCGCTCGCGCCAGGGCTTCGTCGCCACCGAGTGCCCGCGCTCGATCGCCTTCTGCGGCCACACCATCCTGGGCGCAGGCGTGCACGAGGTTCCCGACGCCGCGGCCGATCCGCGCTACGCCGATGCCCCGATGCTGCAGGCGCTGCCCCCGCTGCGGGCCTATGCCGGCGTGGCCGTGCGCCTCGACGGCGCGCCGGTCGGCGCGCTGTGCGTGATGGACACGAACCCGCGCCACCTTGCCCCCCACGACCGCGAGGCCCTGCTCGCGCTGGCCCGCGGCGTCGACTGCTGGCTCGCGCAGCGCCAGCGCGCCGTCGACACCGGCCTCCTCACCGACGAGGCCCTGCGGCGCCCCGCCCGCCCCGTCGAGGTCAGCTGCAACGGCCACGGCGGCTTCCACCTGGCGCTGCGGATGCACTGAGCCGCGGGCTGCGGCAGACTGGAAGAACCACCCGTCGGCGGGGGACATGAGCCGCGCGCGGGATCGTGCTGTCGCGCAGAATATGTCTTCGGGTATGCAAAGGGAGTGGATGACCATGCCTTCCGATCGTCTCGTCGCCAACGAACTCCAGCAAGGGACCGTCGCACGCCTGAACCCGGGTGCCGGATTCGGGTACGTGCGCGATGCCGAGGGCCGTCACAGCTACATCTTCGTGATCGGCCGGGCCCTCAAGCACTCCCAGGCACGGACATTGACGGTGGGCAAGGCCGTCCGCTTCCGGGTCAGCGGCCAAGGCCGGGTCGATGAACTGGTCGTTGCTTGAGCAACTCGGCCGGCATGCGCCAGGCCCATTGCCTCGACCCACGGGAGACCTCCCGGTCGTTTGCGCACCCTGACCCTCCCAGCGAACAGTTGCCGATGGCGGTGCGGACATTCGGCCACATGCCGTCGTTGGACCAGCTTCGACCGGGAGATGTCCTGCTGGTCAGCGCTCTGAACAAGTCGGCTGTGTCGAAGGCGATTGAGCACGTGCAGCTGACGGCGGGTTTCGATGCCTGGCACGCTCAGTGGCATCACGCAGCGGTCTACGTTGGCAACAACCTCATCTGTGAGGCGCAGCTGTGGGGGGTGCGGATCGCCTCCGTCTTCAAGTACGCCGCCGGCACCCACTTGATCCGTTTCCGGCGCGACACCGCGCTCGATGACCTCGGCAGCTGCAAGGTGGCGCTGGAAGCCGCGCTTAAACTGCGCTACGGGTACGACTGGCGATCCGTGGTCCAGTTGCTGACCCAGGCCAAGTGGGGCTGGCGCGGGGGCTCCGGCAGGCCGCGCCAGCTCAGCGAGCGCGCGACCCTCTGCAGCCAGTTGTACGCCGACGCCTACGGCGTGGTCACTGCCTCCACGCTGGATTCACGCGCAGAAGCCGGCGTGACGCCCGCCCACCTGTCCGTCAACAAGACCTTGTCCGACCTCCCGATGGCCTGGCTGTCGCTCGATCCATCCCACTGAAGGCCCCAACCGCTCAGACCGCCACCCAGCGCCGCAGCTCGCTGCGCAGCAGGCCCAGGCTGACGGGCTTGGTGAGGAAGCCCTGCATGCCGGCGGCTTCGCAGCGGGCGCGGTCCTGCGGGCTGGCGTGGGCGGTGAGGGCGACGATGGGGAAGCGGCGCAGCCGGCCTTCGCGCTGCAGCAGGCAGAGCTGGCGGGTGGCCTCCAGGCCGTCGACCTCGGGCATCTGCACGTCCATCAGCACCAGCTGCGGCGGGTGGGCGCGGCAGGCGGTCACCGCCTCGGCGCCGTTGCCGGCCAGCCGCGGCTGCAGGCCGAGCGAGGCGATCATCTCGGTGATGATGAGCTGGTTGACCGGGTTGTCCTCGGCGATCAGCACGTCCGCGAGCGCGCGGCCGGCGCCTGCGGGGGCGGTGGCGTCGCCGCCGGTGGGCGCCGCGTCCGGCCGGGCCGGCGGCGCCCCGGCCAGCAGCGCGTGCAGGCCGCGCGGCGTCAGCGGCATGAAGGCCAGCGCGATGTCCTGCGCGCGGGCCATCGCCTCGATCGCCGGCTGGTTCCAGTCCGGGCGCACCAGCAGCACGATGCGGGTGTCGGGCAGCGCACCGCGCAGCGCCGCGAGCGTGGCCGCATCGTCCAGCACCGCCTCGGCGAGCACCACCAGCGCCGGCCCCGGCGCCGCGGTGGCGGCGCGCGCGAGCACGCCGGGCAGGCCCGGCAGCACCTCGTGCGTCCAGCCGTGCCGGGCGATGCGATCGCCGAGCCAGCGCGCCGGCGTGGCCAGGCCATAGGCCAGCCAGGCGTGGCCGGGCGGCGGGGCGGGGCAGGCGGCGACGGCTTCCGCGCCGGCCTCCTCGCAGCCCAGCGGCAGCTCGAGGCGGAAGCGCGCGCCGGCGCCGGGCGCGGTCTCCAGCGTCAGCGCGCCGCCCATGGACTCGGCCAGGCCGCGCGCGATCGACAGCCCGAGCCCGGTGCCGCCGTGGCGCCGCGCGAAGCTGTCGTCGCCCTGCACGAAGGGCTCGAAGACGCGCTCGGCCATGGCCGCGTCCATGCCCGGGCCGGTGTCGCTGACCTCGATCCGCGCGCGGCAGCGGCCGGGCCCGTCGGGCCGGGTGTGCAGGGTCAGCGCCAGGTGGCCGCTCGGCGTGTACTTCGCGGCATTCGACAGCAGGTTGTCCACCACCTGGCGCAGCCGCTGCGCGTCGCCCACCACCTCGTCGGGCCCGCCGTGCACGTCGTACATCACGCCCAGCTGGCGGCGCCGCGCCTGCGGCATCACCTGGCGCACCGCGGCGGCCAGCAGCTCGGGCAGGTCGAAGCGCGCCGGGGCCGGCGGTGTCGCGCCGGCGGCCAGGCGCGAGAAGTCGAGCACGCCGTTCAGCATCTCGAGCAGGTTGCGGCCCGACTCCAGCGCCAGCGCCAGGTAGCGCTGCAGCTGCTCGCCGCGCGCCTCGCGCAGCGCCAGTTCGTTCAGCCCGAGCACGCCGTTCAGCGGCGTGCGGATCTCGTGGCTCATGTGCGCCAGGAAGCGCGACTTCACCTCGAGCGCCCGCTCCGCCTCGTGGCGCTGCGCGCGCGCCTCCTCCAGCGCCTCGGCCAGCCGCGCCGTGCGCTGGTCGACGCGGCGCTGCAGCTCGGCCTGGTGCTCGCGCAGCGCGGTGGTGGCCACGCGCTCGTCGTGCACGTCGCTCACCATGCCGATCACCCGCTCCGGCCGCCCGGTGGCGTCCGGCCAGACGCGCGCCTGCAGCCGCGCCCAGCGGTAGCTGCCGTCGGCGCGCCGGCAGCGCAGGTCGACCTCGAAGGGGCCGATGCGCTGCACCGCGGCCGCGTAGTGCCGGTCGAAGGCGGGCCGGTCCTCGGGGTGGATCAGCGCATGCATGTCCTCGCGGCGAGCCTCGGGCGGCAGGCCGACCAGGCGCAGGAAGTTGTCCGAGTACCAGGTCTCGCCGGTGACGAGGTGGCGCTCCCAGTAGCCGCCGTCGCTGCCGAGCACCAGCCGCAGCGCGCGCGCCAGCTCCTCGGGGCCGGCGGCCGCGACGCGGGCGCTCAGCGGGTCGGCCGGCGTGTCCGCGGTGGGCGAGGGCGAGGGCGCCGCGGCGGCGCCGGACGGTTCCGCCCCGGACGGGCGGATCTCCGCGGGGAAGGACCCTGCAGCGGGCACTTCCGCCGCGGCGCCGGTGGCGGCGGCCACCGCCGGGCCCGGAGGCGCGGCGGGATGGGGGACGGGCTCGAACGGTCGATCGGACATCGGACGCGGGGGCTCCGGGCGGACGTTCGCGCAGATGTTCATCAAATTTGATGAAAAAGGCTATCCCCAAACTGATGGAATCTGCGCCGGCTCCGGGGCATTCCCGCGGCGACCGGCGGGCCGGCCCCCGGTCCCTAGAATCCTCAGCCCCCCGCCTCCGGCCCCGGTCCCCGGGCCGCTTCCCGCCCTCGTCTGCATGCGTTCCGGCCTCATCCGCATCCGCGGCGCCCGCCAGCACAACCTGAAGAACCTCGACCTGGACCTGCGCACCGGCGAGATGACGGTGGTCACCGGGCCCAGCGGCTCCGGCAAGTCCAGCCTGGTCTTCGACACCCTCTATGCCGAGGGCCAGCGGCGCTACGTCGAAACCTTCAGCGCCTACGCGCGCCAGTTCCTGGACCGCATGGACCGCCCGGCGGTCGACCGCGTCGACGGCGTGCCGCCGGCGATCGCGATCGACCAGACCAACCCGGTGCGCACCAGCCGCAGCACGGTCGGCACGATGACCGAGCTGAACGACCACCTGAAGCTGCTGTACGCGCGCGCCGCGGCGCTGTTCGACCGCCGCACCGCGCAGCCGGTGCGCCACGACACGCCGCAAACCATCCTGGCCGACCTGCGCGAGCGCGCCGCCGCCGAGGCGGCCGCCGGCGGCGAGGAGCCGCGGCTGGTGCTGAGCTTCCCGGTGGAGCTGCCCGGCGGCGTCAGCGACGACGAGGTCGCGCAGTGGCTGGCCGCGAGCGGCTACACCCGCGTGCAGCGCCAGCGCGACGTCGCCACGCCGAGCGGCCCGCGCCGCGTGCTCGACGTGGTGGCCGACCGCTTCCGCCTCGGCGCCGTCGAGGACGTGCGCGCGATGGAGGCGATCGAGACCGCGCTGAAGCGCGGCGGCGGCCGGCTCGACGTCTTCGTGCTGCGCCCCGGCGCGCCGGCCGACGAGGCGCCCGTGCTGTGGCGCTACTCCACCGGCCTGCATTGCCCGGAGAGCGACCTGCGCTACGCCGAGCCCCAGCCCGCGCTGTTCAGCTTCAACTCGGCGATGGGCGCCTGCGAGACCTGCCGCGGCTTCGGCCGCGTGATCGGCGTCGACTACGACCTGGTCATCCCCGACCCGCGCAAGACCCTGCGCGCCGGCGCGATCAAGCCGATGCAGACGCCGGCCTGGAAGGAGTGCCAGGACGACTTGCTGAAGTACGGCGGCGAGGCCGGCATCCCGCGCGACACGCCGTGGAACCAGCTCACCGACGCGCAGCGCCGCTGGGTCATCGACGGCTCGCCGAACTGGGCCGGCAACTGGAACAAGCAGTGGTACGGGGTGCGCCGCTTCTTCGAGTACCTCGAGTCCAAGGCCTACAAGATGCACATCCGCGTGCTCTTGTCGAAGTACCGCAGCTACACGCCCTGCGGCACCTGCGGCGGCGCGCGGCTGAAGACCGAGGCCCTGCTGTGGCGCCTGGGCACGAAGGCCGGCGCCGACGCGGTGCTGCCGCCCGCGCAGCGCGCGCTGCCGGTCGGCGTCGACTGGACGCGCGCGCAGCTCGAGGCGCTGCCCGGCCTGAGCGTGCACGACCTGATGCTGCTGCCGATCGAGCGGCTGCGCCGCTTCTTCGACACGCAGGCCGACGGCGCCGGCGCGGCCGCGCCGGACGCCGCGCTGGCGCTGCTGTTCGACGAGATCCGCACCCGCCTGCGCTACCTCTGCGACGTCGGCCTCGGCTACCTCACGCTGGACCGCCAGAGCCGCACCCTGAGCGGCGGCGAGGTGCAGCGCATCAACCTGACCACCGCGCTCGGCACCAGCCTGGTCAACACGATGTTCGTGCTCGACGAGCCCAGCATCGGCCTGCACCCGCGCGACATGGCGCGCATCGTCGAGGCCATGCACCGGCTGCGCGACGCCGGCAACACCCTGGTCGTGGTCGAGCACGACCCGGCGGTGATGCTGGCCGCCGACCGCCTGATCGACATGGGCCCCGGCCCCGGCGAGCGCGGCGGCCGCATCGTCTTCGACGGCACGCCCGAGGCGATCCGCCGCGCCGACACGCTGACCGGCGCCTACCTCGGCGCGCGGCGCCAGGTCGGCATGGGCCTGAAGCGCCTGGTCACGCCGTCCACGCCGCGGCTGATCCTCGAGGACGTGCGCGAGCACAACCTGCGCGGCATCAGCGTGGCGTTCCCGCTGCAGCACCTGGTGGCGGTGACCGGCGTGTCCGGCTCCGGCAAGAGCACGCTGGTGCAGGACGTGCTGTTCCCCGCGCTGGCGCGCCACTTCGGAAAGCCGACCGAGGCGCCCGGCGCGCACGGGCGCCTGCTCGGCGCCGACTGGCTGACCGACGCGGTCTTCGTCGACCAGTCGCCGATCGGCAAGACCGCGCGCTCCAACCCGGCCAGCTACGTCGGCGCCTTCGACGAGATCCGCAAGCTCTTCGCCGAGGCGCCGCTGGCGAAGGAGCGCGGCTACGGCCCCGGCATGTTCAGCTTCAACGCCGGCGACGGCCGCTGCCCGACCTGCGGCGGCTCGGGCTTCGAGCACGTCGAGATGCAGTTCCTGTCCGACGTCTACCTGCGCTGCCCGGACTGCGACGGCCGGCGCTACCGCGCCGAGGTGCTGGAGGTGAAGATCGAGCGGCCGCTGCCCGGCGAGCGCGGCGCCGCCGCCACGCCCGGCGAGGGCCTGCTGAGCATCGCCGACGTGCTGGCGCTGACCGTCAGCGAGTCCACCCAGCGCTTCGCGCAGGACCGCGAGGTGCTGCGCGTGCTGCAGCCCATCCTCGACGTCGGCCTCGAGTACGTCACCCTCGGCCAGCCGGTGCCCACGCTGAGCGGCGGCGAGGCGCAGCGGCTGAAGCTGGCCGGCTTCCTGGCCGAGTCGGCCGCGGCCGGGCCGGCGAGCCGCCAGGCGCTGGCGCGCAAGGGCCGGCTGTTCCTGTTCGACGAGCCGACCACCGGGCTGCACTTCGACGACATCGCCAAGCTGATGCGGGCCTTCCGCAAGCTGCTCGACGGCGGCCACTCGATCATCGTGATCGAGCACAACCTCGACGTGATCCGCGCCAGCGACTGGCTGGTCGACCTCGGCCCCGAGGGCGGCGACGCCGGCGGCGAGCTGATCGCCGCGGGCCCGCCCGAGGAGGTCAAGCGCGACCCGCGCTCGCACACTGGCCGTGCGCTGGCCGACTACGACGTCGCGATGGGCTTCGCCGCGCCGGTGGCGGCCGAGGCCGTGCCGGCGGCGCTGGCGGCGCCCGCGCTGCCCGCGGCGCCGGCTGCCGCGGGCGGATCGGCGACGCAGGGCGCCGGCCACGACGCGATCGAGATCGTCAATGCGCGCGAGCACAACCTGAAGTCGCTCCACGTCGCGATCCCGCACGGCCGCTTCAGCGTGGTCACCGGCGTCTCGGGCTCGGGCAAGAGCACGCTCGCCTTCGACATCCTCTTCAACGAGGGCCAGCGCCGCTACCTCGAGAGCCTGAACGCCTACGCGCGCAGCATCGTGCAGCCGGCCGGGCGGCCGGAGGTGGACGCGGTCTACGGCATCCCGCCGACGGTGGCGATCGAGCAGCGCCTGTCGCGCGGCGGCCGCAAGAGCACGGTGGCCACCACCACCGAGGTCTGGCACTTCCTGCGCCTGCTCTACGTCAAGCTCGGGCTGCAGCACTGCCCGAAGGACGGCGCCGCGGTGCGCCCGCAGTCGCCGCAGAGCATCGCCGCGCAGCTGATGCGCGAGCACCGCGGCCGCCACGTCGGCCTGCTGGCGCCGCTGGTGGTGAACCGCAAGGGCGTCTACACCGACCTCGCCAAGTGGGCACGCCAGCGCGGCCACACCCACCTGCGCGTCGACGGCGCCTTCGTGCCGGTCGACCCGTGGCCGCGGCTGGACCGCTTCAAGGAGCACACCATCGAGCTGCCCGTCGGCGACCTGGTGCTGGACCCGGCCAACGAGGCCGCGCTGCGCGACCTGCTGGAGCGCACGCTGGCGCTCGGCAAGGGCGTGATGCACCTGCTCGCGCCGCTCGACGGCCTGCAGGAGGCGCTCGCGCGCGGCGCCGGCACCGAGGGCATCGGCCGGCTCACGGTGTTCTCGATCAAGCGCGCCTGCCCGGTCTGCGGCACCAGCTACCCCGAGCTGGACCCGCGCCTGTTCAGCTACAACAGCAAGCACGGCTGGTGCACCGGCTGCGTCGGCACCGGCCTCGCGCTGACGCGCGAGCAGCGCAAGGCCTACGACGACAGCCAGCGCGACGACGACCGCGGCCGCGAGCAGAGCTTCCCCTCCGAGGAGCCCGAGGTCGAGGGCGTCCGCGACGACCAGGCCTGCCCCGACTGCCACGGCACCCGGCTGAACCCGGTCTCGCGCGGCGTCACCTTCGACGGGCACTCGATCGCCTGGGTCGCGCAGTGGTCGGTCAGCGAGGCGCGGCAGTGGGTGGCCAGCCTGCAGCTGGCCGGCCGCGACGCCGAGATCGCGCGCGACGTGGTGACCGAGATCCGCAGCCGGCTCGAGTTCCTGGAGGAGGTCGGCCTCGGCTACCTCACGCTGGACCGCGCCGCGCCCACGCTGTCCGGCGGCGAGGCGCAGCGCATCCGCCTGGCGGCCCAGCTCGGCAGCAACCTGCAGGGCGTCTGCTACGTGCTCGACGAGCCCACCATCGGCCTGCACCCGCGCGACAACCAGATCCTGCTGAAGGCGCTGAAGAGCCTGAGCGACAAGGGCAACACCCTGGTCGTCGTCGAGCACGACGAGGACACCATCCGCCGTGCCGACCACCTGATCGACATCGGCCCCGGCGCCGGCAAGCGCGGCGGGCGCCTCGTCGCGCAGGGCGGCGTGGCCGACCTGGCCGCCGCGCCGGAAAGCCAGACCGGCCGGCTGCTGGCCGCGCCGATGCGCCACCCGCTGCAGCCCCGCCGCCCGGTCGGCGCGGACCAGCCGCTGCTGCAGCTGCGCGAGGCCGCGCTGCACAACCTGCAGCAGGTCTCGGTGGCGCTGCCGCTGCACCGGCTGGTCGCGGTCACCGGGGTCAGCGGCTCCGGCAAGTCCACGCTCGCGCGCGACGTGCTGCTGTCCAACCTGCAGTTCATCGGCACCAACGGCGCCGGCCGCCGCCAGGCCGCGCGCGCGGAGATCGACTGGCAGGGCTGCGAGGGCATCGAGGGCTGGGAAGCGATCGACCGCGTGCTCGAGGTCGACCAGACGCCGATCGGCAAGACCCCGCGCTCCTGCCCGGCCACCTACATCGGCTTCTGGGACGCGATCCGCCGGCTGTTCTCCGACACCCTGGAGGCGCGGGCCCGCGGCTACGCGCCCGGCCGCTTCAGCTTCAACACCGGCGATGGCCGCTGCCCGGCCTGCGAAGGCCAGGGCCTGCGCACCATCGAGATGAGCTTCCTGCCGGACGTCAAGGTGCCCTGCGAGACCTGCCACGGCCAGCGCTTCAACGCCGAGACGCTGGCGGTGACCTGGCGCGGCCGCAGCATCGGCGACGTGCTGCGCATGGAGGTCGACGAGGCGGTCGGCTTCTTCGCCAGCATGCCGGCGATCGCCCACCCGCTGCAGCTGCTGCAGGACGTCGGCCTGGGCTACCTCACGCTGGGCCAGCCCAGCCCCACGCTGAGCGGCGGCGAGGCGCAGCGCATCAAGCTGGTGACCGAGCTGACCAAGGTGCGCGACGAGGTCGGCCGGCGCGGCCAGAAGGCGCCGCACACGCTGTACGTGCTGGACGAGCCGACCGTCGGCCTGCACATGGCCGACGTCGAGCGCCTGATCCGCGTGCTGCACCGCCTGGTCGATGCCGGCCACAGCGTGGTCGTGATCGAGCACGACCTGGATGTCGTCGCCGAGGCGGACTGGGTGCTGGACCTCGGCCCCGAGGGCGGCGCCGGCGGCGGCCGCATCGTCGTCGCCGGCACGCCCGAGCAGGTGGTGGCGACCCCGGCCAGCCGCACCGGCGCCGCGCTGCGGCCGGTGCTGGCGCGGGGCTGAGCGGCGGGGCCGCGGCCGGCCGCGGCCCGCGGCCCGGGCCGCGTCGCCCGGCCGGGGCGGCCGCGGGCGGTCGTCAGCCCACCGGGTCGCGCACGTCGAGGAAGCCGAACTTCCGGAAGTCCCGGTCGTGGGTGTAGAGCGTGGCGATGCCGTTCTGGCGCAGCACCGTCGCGAGGTGGGCGTCCGGCACCAGGTTGCCGCGCGTGCTGACCTCGCGCGTGACCTCGGCGTAGGCGGCCCAGAAGCCGTCCAGCTCGCCGATCACGCGGCAGTGCGGCAGCGCGGTGAGCGCCTCCACGTTGCGCATCGCGTCGGCATGCGACAGCGGCCGCGCGAACAGGCTCGGGTGGGTGGCCATCCGCAGGTAGCTCATCACGGTCAGCCACGCGAGGCAGAACACCTGCCCGCTGCCAGCGCAGGCCGCGAGGAACCCGGCCGCCCGGGCGTGCTGCGGGCTGCCTTCGTCCGACGCGTACAGGAGCAGGTTGACGTCGATGCCGAAGCTCACGGCGCGGCGCCGTCGAGGGCGTCCTGCACGGCGTGCTTGTCGGCCAGGTCGACCCGGGCCTGCATCGGCCGGCTCGTCCAGCGGAACGGGGCCGACGCCGCCACGGGCCGGGCCTGCGCCGCCAGGGACTGGGCCAGCAGGTCGGACACCAGCCGCCCCAGCGACTTGCCTTCGCGGGCCTGCAGCTGCTTCAGGTCGCGCAGGATCGGGTCGTCGATGTCGAGGGTGGTGCGCATGATGCGTGATGCTAGGTTCGGTGTCATCTCGCGTCAACTCCGGTGTGGGGGGAGGGTTGGATGCTCCCACGGACGCCCGGCTCCCGCATTCCGACGATGGCCCCCTGGCGGGGGACCCGGCAAGATGCACCAGCGGCGTGCATGCCGCGGCCCCAGGATGCGCCCATGACCCTGATCCGAACCCCGCGCCTCGTCGCCACGCTGGCGAGCCTCGCCGCGCTGGGCCTGGCCGGCTGCGGCGGTGGCGACGGCGAGGGCCCGCCGGCCGAGCCGCCCGTCGTCGTGCAGCCGCCGCCCCCGGCCCCACCGCCACCGCCGGCCGCCAACCGGGCGCCGACGGCGCTGGCCACCGCGGCAGGCGAGGCCCGCGTCGGCCGCCGGCTGGCGCTCGACGGCCGCGCCAGCAGCGATCCCGACGGTGATGCGCTGAGCCACCGCTGGACGCTGCTGTCCGCGCCGGCCGGCAGCCGTGCGCCGCTGGATGCGGCCGACAGCGCCCTGGCCAGCCTGGTGCCCGACGTGGCGGGCGCCTACGAGTTCCAGCTCGCCGTCGGCGACGGCCGCGCCGGCGAGGGCCGCACGACGCTGCGCCTGCAGGCCGCCGCGCCCGACTTCGTCGTGCGCACCGACGCGCCCGAGCCGCTGGCCGGCGATGCCACGCTCTCGCTGAACGGCCCGGTCGAGGGCCGGGTGCAGTGGTTCCTGCGGCGCAACGGCGAGCGCGAGTGGCTCGGTACCGGCGCCGCCGACGGCGCGGCCACGCTGCGCTGGAACGCCGCCCGGGTGGCGCGCACGGTGTTCGGCCCCGACGTCGAGGCCCGCATCGAGCTGCCCGGCGGCCGCCTGCTGCCCGTTTCGCGCCGCATCGACCTCGCGGAGCCGCCCTCCGGCGCGATCCGCCTGGCGGCCACGCTCTCCCGCGCCGACGACGCGGTCGTCGTCGACCTCGTGGCCTCGTCCAGCGCGGTCGAGGTGGTCGCGCGGCTCGACGGCGCCGAGCTGGCGCGCCTCGCCCGGCCGAACCACTGCGCCGGCGTGCCCTGCGCGGCCTTCGACACCTGGCGCTTCAGCGTGCCGGACGCGCGCATCGGCGCCGCCGGTGCCGTGCTGCGCCTCGCGCTGCGCGATGCGGTGGACCGCGAGGCGACGCTCGACGTCCAGCTCCCCGCCGTCCGCCCGCCGCGGCTGGTGATCGGCAGCCCGGTCGACGGCCAGTTCGTGTTCGGCAGCCTGCCGGTGCGCGGCCAGGCGGTCGCCGCCGACGGCACGCCGGTGCGGCTGCGCTGGTTCATCGACGACGAGCCGGTGGCCGGCCCCGCCGCCCCGAGCGGCCTGGCCGCCGAGCCGCTGGGCACCCTCGCGCTGGACGGCGTCACCGCCGGCCGGCACCGCGTCACGGTCGAGGCGGAGGATGCCGCCGGCGCACTGAGCCGCGTCGACCTGACGCTCTTCGTCGCCGCCAGCGCGGCCGAGGCCGTGCCGCCCAGCCTCGTGCTGCCGGCCGGCGTCGGGCTGGCGGGCTGGCGCGGCGGCCGCGTGCTGCTGCTCGACCGCGCGGCCGGCGCCCGCCTGCAGAACCTCGACGGCAGCGGCGCCGTCACGCTCGCCGGCACGCCCGGCCTGCTGGCCACGGATCCCGCGTGGGCGGGCGGCGCGCTGGTCGGCGACGGGCTGCTGGCCGGCGCCTCGCTGCCGGACTGCCCGGTCGCCAGCTGCCTCTACCAGTGGGGGCCCGACGGCCGCGCGACCAACCTGAGCCTGCGCGACACCACCACGCCGCGGCCGCCCTGGGCCGCCGCCGGCCTCGGCGGCCTGGCCGCCGTCGGCGACCGCTTCGCCGTGACCCTCCAACCCTACGACGGCGGCCTGGTGCTGGTCGACACCGCGACGGGCCGGCTGCGCTTCATCGAGCGGCCCGCCGTGCCCGAGGCCAACGTGCTCACCCGCGTCGCGCTGCGCGTGGCCGACGGCGTGCCCGAGCTGCTGTTCTCGCTCGCCCCGAGCCTGACCCGCGAGCCCACGCTGTTCCGCTGGCGCGCCGACAGCGGCACCGCCAGCGTCTTCTCGCCCGGCTGGCAGCCGGTCACCGACGGCCGGCGCCTGGCCTGGACCCGCGCCCCGCTGGCGATCGCCTCCTGGAACCCCGGCACCCTGGTGACCGCGCCCGCCGACGGCAGCCAGCCCGCCGTCGAGTACCCGCTGCACGAGATTGGCAACTACGTGCTCGCCGACGGCGTGCTCGCCTGGCAGGCGCTGGGCAGGGAGCGCTCGCTCCCCGGCCCGGTGCAGGTTTCCGTGGCCCACGGCGACACCCCGCAGGCGATCGACGGCAGCATCCTGCTCCACGTCGCCGGCGGGTGGGTCTACCTCACCACCGGCCGCGCCGCCATCGAAGCCTACGACCCCGCGACCCGCACGCTGCGCATCGTCGCGCGCGAGCGGCCGGACCAGTGGCTGGTGGATGGGGGGGTGGTGCTGCTGCGGTATGGGCGGGCGGTGCTGCGGGTGGCGGACTGAAAGCCCCCGGCCCCGCGGGCCGGGAGCGGTGCTGCACTGCGACATGGTCGAGAATCCGGCCATGCGCCGACAGCCCACCCCCCACCGCCGCCGCGCCCCCCGGGCTGTACCGGGCGCGGCCTGCCCGATCACCGCGCCGCCGCCGCGCCCGCCGGGGCACCGGGCGTGACGCCGCGGCGCCCGTCACCGGCGGCGGCGGCCGAGGCGGCCCGCGTCTGCCTCTGCGTGCTGATGAATCACCCCTTCCCGTCGGTGATTCCCATCCTGCGCAAGCTCTACGCCGGCCGCTTCACGTCGGTGCTCTTCCTGGTGCCGTTCTACCGCTGCGACGAGCCGGACGTGCTGACGGTCTACCGCGGCTCCTACACCCACGCCGCCTACCTGACCGACGTGCGCGAGCGCCTGGCGGCGGTCGACTGCGACCACTACCTCGTCGTCCACGACGACGTGCTGCTGAACCCGGCGCTGTCGGAAGCGACGTTCCGGCAGACCTTCCCGCTCGGCGAGCGCGAGGGCTACATCTCGCACCTGTTCCCGGTCGGCGGCACCGTCGGAGACTGGACCTGGCTGTTCGGCTTCGCGCCCAAGGCCCTGCACCCGAAGTCGCACCTGTTCGGCAGCGGCATCGAGGGCGCTACGCTGCGCCAGTACCTGCCCGGCCATGCGCAGATCGCCGCGAAGTTCGCGGCCCACGGCATCCTGCCGCAGCGCCATGCCCGGCTGCGCTCGGACCGCATGCCCGACGTCGAGCGCCATCCCTCGCGCACGCTGCTGCACGGCTACGCCGCCACGCTGGACCCGTCCGACGCGCGCCAGGCCGAGGTCGAGCGCCACTGCCTGGACGCCGCCCGCGCGCTGGTCGAGGCGATGCGTCACGCCGAGCCCGCGGCGCCGGCCGGGGCCGCCACCCCGCCCGCGTCCGGCGAGGGCGCCGAAGGCGCTGGGCCGGCCGACGCGGCCGAGCCGGTCACCGAGGTCGAGCTGCCGATGCCGGTCGTCGGCAGCGGCTACTACGCCGACCTCTACGTGCTTCCCAAGGCCTGCTTCGACGACTTCGTGCACTTCATCGGCGTGGCCTCGGCCGCCAATTTCTTCGTCGAGCTGATGGTGCCCACGCTGCTGGTCACCTGCTGCGACAAGGTCTGGACGGCGGAGACCCTGGGGCTCGACGCCTCCGGCTTCGCGCAGCCCGCCACGCTGGAGGCCTTCCGCGACCCGCGTTTCCTCGCGATTCACCCCTTCAAGCTGTCGCAGCTGTCCTCGCCGGTGCGCCTGCGCCAGTTCGAGGCCCGGGTGCACGCGGTGCTGCGCGGCGAAGACTACCCCGGCGACCTGGCGCTGCCCGGCCTGCACGTGCCCGGCCTGGGCTGCGCGCAGCAGTACCTGACGACGGGCTGGCACGGCGAGGAATCCTGGGGCCGCTGGTCGGCCGAGCCGCGGGCCGAGGTCCGCTTCCTGCTGGAGGAGGACGACATCGCGTCGCTCGAACTGCTGCTGATGGCCCCGGTCCACGCCCGCCTGCCCGTCGTCCAGGCCCAGCTCGTCGTCAACGGCGAGACCTGCCAGGCCCTGTCCTTCGATGTCGCGCACGTCGAGCGCCGCGTCGTCATTCCGCGCGCGCTGCTGCGCACCGGCGGCAACACCGTCGACGTCGTGGTCGAGCGCACCGTGCGCCCCTGCGACCTCGACCCGGCCTCGCCCGACGCGCGCGAGCTCGGCCTGGCGCTGCGCGAGATCCAGTTCCACACATGAAGACCACGATCGTCGTCACCAGCATCAACCCGCCCACCCCCGCCGTCGTCGCGCTGGCCGAAGGCGCCGCCGCGCGCGGCCAGGATTTCTGGGTCATCGGCGACCAGAAGGGGCCGGCCCGCTTCGAGCTGCCCGGCGCCCGCTTCGTGCCGCTGGCCGAGCAGCAGGCGCTGGACTTCGCCTACTGCCGCATCGCCCCGGCGCGCCACTACGCCCGCAAGAACGTGGGCTACCTGCTGGCGATCCAGGCCGGCGCCGACGCGCTGGTGGAGACCGACGACGACAACCTCCCGCGCGAGGGCTTCTGGGCCCCGCGGACGGAGCAGGTGCAGGCGGCCCGCTGCGAGCGCCCGGGCTGGCTGAACGTCTACCGCTACTTCAGCGCCAGCGGCGTCTGGCCGCGCGGTTTGCCGCTGACCGAGGTGCAGGCGCTGCCGCCCGCGCTCGGCCCGGAGGAGCCCGGCCTGCTGTGCCCCATCCAGCAGGGCCTGGCCGACGAGAACCCGGACGTCGACGCGATCTACCGGCTGACCGCACCGCTGCCGCTGCGCTTCGAGCCGCGCGGCCCGGTGGCGCTGCGCGGCGCCTGGAGCCCCTTCAACAGCCAGAACACCACCTGGTTCCCGCGCAGCTGGCCGCTGCTCTACCTGCCCTACCACTGCTCCTTCCGGATGACGGACATCTGGCGCAGCTTCGTCGCCCAGCGCCTCGCCTACCTGAACGGCTGGCACGTGCTCTACCACGGCGCCACCGTCTGGCAGGACCGCAACGCGCACGACCTGATGCGCGACTTCGAGGAAGAGATCCCCGGCTACCTGCACAACGAGCGCATCCGCGCCGCGCTCGAGGCGCTGGCGCTGCCCGCCGGCGAGCCCGCGCTGCCGCAGGCGCTGCGGCAGTGCTACCGCTGCCTGGTCGACCTGGGCGTGGTGGGCGCGGCGGAGCTGCCGCTGCTCGAGGCCTGGTTGCAGGATCTCGCGGATCTGCAGGCTCGCGCGGGTGGCGCGGCCCCGCGGAGCCCCCTGTGAACATGTGCAAAAGTGGTGCAGCACCCGCCCAGCGGCGGGGCGCAGGCCCGATTCCTGCTGGAGGGGGCGGCTACACTCCCGTCCTTCCCGCCGCGGCTGCAGGGCCTCGCCTCCCGGGCGTGCACGCAGTTTCCTGCCCCGCCCGGGGTGATGTCTCCCAGGTTCAATGACCAGTCCGATCGCGCCCCGCCCGCCCAAGCCGCCCGGCCCGCCCGGCGGCCCCTCGTCCGAGATGCTGGTCCCCGAGTCCGAACTCGGGGGCAAGGTCGGCAAGTTCACCGGCCCGCTGCCGAAAGGCGCCCCCGCGAAGCCGCCCGGCGTGGTCTGGGCCGACGTGGTGCCCAAGCAGGCGCGCATCCTGTTCGACGGCGTCTTCCTGCTGTGCGTGGTCGTGCCGACCCTGCTGGCCATCGCCTACTACGGCTTCACCGCGTCCGACGTCTACACCTCCGAGGCCCGCTTCGTCGTGCGCACGCCGCAGCGCAGCCAGCCCACCACCGCGATCGGCGCGCTGCTGCAGGGCAGCGGCTTCTCGCGCGCCCAGGACGATTCCTTCACCGTCCACGACTACATCACCTCTCGCGACGCGCTGAAGGTGCTGGACGCCAAGCTCGGCGTTCGGAAGTCCTACGCCGACCCCTCGCATGACTTCCTGAGCCGCTTCCCGCAGCCCTGGTCGGACGACAGCTTCGAGTCCTTCTACAAGTTCTACCAGGACAAGGTGTCAGTGACCTACGACGCGGCCTCGTCGATCACCACCGTGCGCGTGCGCAGCTTCGACCCCGACATTTCGCTGAAGATCAACGAGGAGCTGCTGGCGATGGGCGAGGAGCTCGTCAACCGGATCAACGACCGTGGCCGCGAGGACCTGGTGCGCTACGCCGCGGCCGAGGTGGAAGAGGCCGAGACCAAGGCCAAGGCCGCCGCGCTCGCGCTCGCGAACTACCGCAACCGCCGCGCGGTGTTCGATCCGGAGCGCCAGAGCGCGCTGCAGCTGCAGCAGATCACCAAGCTGCAGGACGAGGTGATCGCCGCCAAGCTGCAGCTGGCCCAGCTGCGCGCGCTGTCGCCGGCCAACCCGCAGATCCCCACGCTGGAACGCCGCGTCAAGGGCCTGGAAGGCGAGATGGCGAGCGAGATGTCCAAGGTGGCCGGCGGCGGCAACTCCTTCACCGACAAGGCCACCGAGTTCGAGCGCCTGCAGCTCGAGCGCGGCTTCGCCGACCGCCAGGTCGCGTCGGCGATGACCAGCCTGGAGAACGCCCGCAACGAGGCGCGGCGCAAGCAGATCTACCTCGAGCGCATCGTGCAGCCGCACCGGCCGGACGAGGCGCTGGAGCCGCGGCGCGCGCGGGCCATCCTCGCGGCCTTCGTGGTCGGGCTGGTGGCGTGGGCGGTGATGTCGATGCTGCTGGCAGGTGTCCGTGAACACAAGGACTGACCGCGAAGGCGCTCGAGCAGCGCCGACCGGCCTGTCGCGTTCCTTCGCGATCCAGTGCCGCATCATCGGCGCGCTGTTCCTGCGCGAGGTGCTGACCCGCTATGGTCGACACAACATCGGCTTCTTCTGGCTGTTCGTGGAGCCGATGATCTTCACCGCGCTGGTGACGGCGCTGTGGACGGCGATCGGCGCGAACCACGGCTCCTCGATCCCGATCGTCGCGTTCGGCCTCACCGGCTACTCGACGGCGCTGCTGTGGCGGAACATGCCCAACCGCACGCTGGGCGCCATCGAGCCGAACCTGTCGCTGATGTACCACCGCAACGTCAAGGTGATCGACATCTACATGTCGCGCATCCTGCTGGAAGTCGGTGGCGTCACGGCGTCCTTTGTCATCCTCGCGTTCGCTTTCACGGCCTTCGAGTGGATGCAGCCG
Organism: Pseudideonella sakaiensis; assembly: GCF_001293525.1. Taxonomy (GTDB): domain Bacteria; phylum Pseudomonadota; class Gammaproteobacteria; order Burkholderiales; family Burkholderiaceae_C; genus Ideonella_A; species Ideonella_A sakaiensis. The sequence continues at coordinate 83,783 of NZ_BBYR01000014.1, forward strand.
CCGGAAGACATCCTGAAAGTGATGTTCGCTTGGCTGATGCTGTGCTGGTTCGGCGTCGCGCTCGGGCTGGCGATCGGCGCGGTCGGCGAGCGCTACACCTTCATCGGCAAGCTGTGGGGCCCGATGTCCTACATCCTGTTCCCGCTCTCCGGCGCTGCCTTCATCGTCGACGCGCTGCCGCCCGGCGGGCGGGACTACATCCTGCTGCTGCCGATGGTGCACGGTGTCGAGTTGCTGCGCGAAGGCTATTTCGGCTCGGCCGTGCGCAGTCACTACGACCTGGGCTACATGGCCGCGTGCTGCCTGGCGCTGACCCTGTTCGGCATGGCCGGCACGCGCATCGTCGGCCGCGACATCACCCCCTGACGGCGATGGTGCTGCTCGATCGCGTCGTCAAGCGATACCCGGGCCGCAGAGGTCCGGTCACCATCCTGAATGGCGTCGACCTGTTGATCCGCCCGGGCGAAAAGGTCGGCATCCTCGGGCGTAACGGCGCAGGGAAATCCACCATGATCCGCCTGATCAGTGGCGTGGAATCTCCGTCTGCCGGTCGCATCGTGCGCCAGATGAGCGTGTCGTGGCCGCTGGCCTTCGGCGGCGCCTTCCAGGGCTCTCTCACGGGCCTCGACAACCTGCGCTTCATCTGCCGTGTCTACGGCGTGTCCTGGGAGGACCGCATCCCCTTCGTGCAGGATTTCGCGGAGCTCGGCCGCTCCTTCCGCGAACCGGTCAAGACCTACTCGGCCGGCATGATGGCGCGCCTCGCGTTCGCGCTGTCGATGGCGATCGAGTTCGACTGTTTCCTGATCGACGAGGTGATCGCGGTGGGCGACGCGCGCTTCCACGAGAAGTGCGAGCGCGAGCTGTTCGAGAAGCGTGCCGACCGGGCGCTGATCATGGTCTCGCACGATGGCCACAGCATCCGCCAGCACTGCGACCGTGCCTGCGTGCTGCGCGACGGAAAACTGTACGACTTCCCGGACGTAGAGTCCGCTTACACGTTCTATCACGCGGGAGAGGGCGCCTCCTGATGACTGCGTCGACTACCGGTGGTGACCAACCCGACCTCAGGGTCATGATGGAGATGCGCCCGGCAATGGAGGGCTATGCCGGCATCCCGCAGGAAACCCGGCTGCTGTTCCGCGGCCTGTCGCTGCTGGCCGGCGTGCAGGTCGAAGGGCTGATCCAGCACTCCTCGCGCTCGCTGGCGCGCGGGCTGACCGCGAAGAACGCCAAGTTCTTCGTCGGCGCCAACGGCCCGGCGCGCAAGCTGAACCGCTACTCGCGCGTGGTCGTCTCGCTGGCCGAGAAGCCCTACCGCACGCTGTTCGACAAGATCTCCGACTACGCGCAGAAGAAGTCGGAGGCGATCGACGTCACCGCCGGCGCCTTCTTCCAGACCAAGCGGGTGCAGCTCAGCCGCTTCGAGTCCGAGCACTTCCGCGACTTCGTCTGGCGCACCTTCTTCTCGAAGACCCTGCCCGCGCAGGACTTCGCGCTGGTCACCGGCGCCGACCACAAGATCTGCTCCATCCCCTGGCAGGTGATGCACCGCGCCGGCCTGAACACGCTGAACGTGCTCACGCTGCCGCGCTACCCCAAGCTCGACACCCGCGGCAGCGACGTCTTCATCGCGCAGACCCCGTTCCCGGCCCGCGTCGACCCGCAGACCCGCTTCGTCGTGCGCTACCACGACGCGGTGCCGGTGCTGATGCCGCACACCATCTCGGCCAAGTCCTTCCACCAGGCCAGCCACTTCTACGCGCTGCTCGACAACGTGCGCGCCGGCGCCTGGTTCGCCTGCGTCTCCGAGGCCACCCGGCAGGACCTGCTGCGCCTGTTCCCGCAGGCCGAGCCGCGCGCGGTGACCATCCACAACATGGTGTCCCACCACTATGTCGAGGAGAACTCGCCGCGCGCCCGCGTCTCGCAGATCATCCGCTCCCGGCTCAGCGAGGAATACATCCTGCAGCCGCCGGAGAAGACCAACCTGCAGCGCTTCACCGCCGACACCGTCGAGCGGCTGTCGATGCAGCCGGCCTTCGGCTCGCTGCGCGAGCAGGAGGCCTTCTACAAGCGGGTGCTGCCGGCCGATGGCGGCCAGCGCTACCTGCTGATGGTCTCGACCATCGAGCCGCGCAAGAACCACACGCGGCTGGTGGCGGCCTGGGAGGCGCTGAAGGCCGAGCTGGATCCGGACCTGAAGCTCGTCGTCGTCGGCTCGATCGGCTGGGACTACCTGCCGGTGCTGCGCGCCTTCCGCTCCTGGATCGACCGCGGCGAGCTGTTCTGCCTGAACGCCGTGCCCTCGGCCGACCTGCGCGTGCTCTACCGCCATGCCGCGGTCACCGTCTGCCCCAGCCTGGCCGAGGGCTTCGACTTCTCCGGCGTCGAGGCCATGGCCAGCGGCGGCGTGGTGGCCTCGTCGGACATCCCGGTGCACCGCGAGGTCTTCCAGGACGCCTCGGCCTACTTCGACCCCTATTCCACCGCCAGCCTGGTGCAGTGCCTGCGCAGCCTGCTGACCGATGGCGGCGCCGAGCAGCGCCGCGACACGCTGCGCCAGGCCGGCCGCCGCGTGGCCGCGCTCTACCAGCCGCAGCGCATCCTGCCGCAGTGGCAGGCCTTCCTCGGCCGCCAGGGCGCCGACGGGGCGCCGGGCGGGCGCTGACGCGGTCCGTGCGGCCAGAACACGATCGACGAGGGACCCGACCACCATGTACCGCCTGTTCACCAAGCTCTACGCGCGGCGCATCGCCGAGCAGTTCTACCGCGGTGTGCTCGGCCGCGCCGGAGATGCTGCCGGCATCCAGAACCTGAGCCGCGAGATTGCGCGCCACGGCCGCCTGGACAAGGTGCTGGCCGACATGGCCGGCTCCACCGAGGCCTGGGAGAAGGGGCTGCGCGCGCGCCCGCAGGACCTGGCCCGGCTGGCCTACGGCGCGGTGGCCGGCCGCGAGCCCACGCCGGACGAGGAGGCCGCGGCCGCCGAGCGCCTGGGCGGCGGCCCGCAGGGCCTGGCGGCGCTGCTGACGGAGCTGGCTGGCGGCCGCCGCCGCGAGGGCTGGCAGCCGGCCGAGGCCGAGGGGCTGGTGCGTGCCGTCTTCGCCGGTCTGCTCGGCCGCGAGCCTGACGAAGAGGCGCTGCGCGCCTACAGCGAATTCCTGGTCGGCAGCCAGAACCCCGCCGGCCTGGTCGGCGACGTGGCCGGCTCCGCCGAGCACCTGCAGCAGGTGGTGGCCCAGCAGGCGCCGGCGCTGGTGCAGCTGGTGTTCCGCGCGCTGCTCGAGCGCGAGGCCGACCCCGAGGCCCTGGCCGCCTACTCGGCGCGCCTGACCGAGACGCGCGACCTGCAGGCCCTGGTGGCCGAGGTCGGCGCCTCGCGCGAACACCGCAACCTGCTGTTGCGCCGGCTCGCCGCCGGGGCGGCGGCCTGAACGCGGCGCGGCCCGCCGCGCCCGGCCCCCGCGCGATGCTGGAGCGCCTCGCCCGCCTCGGCCGCAAGCCGAAGCCGCCGCCCTACGACGGCCCGCGGCTGCGGGTGGGCGAGACGCCGCTGCTCTTCCTCGGCAACTGCCAGGCCCGCGGCTTGGGTCGCCTGGCCGCCGCGCTGACCGGCCACCCCGAGGTCGCGGTGCACGAGCTGCTGCCCGAGGTGCGGCGCGAGCTCGACGCAGGCGGGCTGGACGCGGCGCTCGAGCACGCCGGTCTCGTCTTCCTGCACGACGTCGACGTGCGCGACGCGCTGCGGCAGCGCCGGCCCGACCTGGCCGGCAAGCTGCGCATGGTGCCGGGCATCGCCTACGGCGGCTTCCACCCCGACTGCGACTACGTCTTCGGGTCCGATGGTGCGCCGGTCTCCGGCCCGCTGCAGCACTACCAGTCCTCGATCGTCTTCCACGCCTGGCAGCAGGGCCTGGACCGGGCCGCCACCCGCGCGCTGTTCCGCGAGGAGGTCTACGAGCTGCTCGGCTTCCACGAGCAGACTGCCGCCGGCGCGGACTACCTGCGCGCGGTGGGCCGCGCCTGCGAGCTGCCGCTGGAGCCGCTGCTCGAGCGCTGGTCGCGCCGCGGCGCGTGGATGTACACGGTGAACCACCCGCGGCTGTTCGTGCTGGAGGACATCGCGCGCGCCTTGCTCGCGCGCGAAGGCCTCGCGGCGCTGCCGGGGCTCGGCGACTGCGTCTGGGACGAGCTGATGAGCGGCGCCGTCTGGCCCGTCTACCCGGAGCTCGCCGCCCGGCTCGGCCTGGAGCACGGCTCGCTCGCCTTCAAGCTGCCGCGGGCTCCTGGCGCGCCGCTGGACCAGGTGCTCGCGCTCGGCCTCGAGGACTTCATCGACCTCTCCTTCGCCGTCTACGACGCCTACCCGCGCGACGCACTGCGCTCCGGCAAGGCGGCCTCGGAACGCTACCGCGGCCTGCTGCCCGCGCTCGCCGCGCGGCGTGCCGCGACGGTGGCCGTCGGCGCCCCGGCCGAGCCCGCCGAGCCCGCCGTGCCCGCCCCCCGCCATCCCTACGAGGCGCTGCCGGACGAGCGCTACTGGCGCCGCGCCGTCGCCGGCCTCGACCCGTCCCAGGTCGACCCGGTCGGCCCCGGCTTCCCGCTGCGCATCGCGCCGGGCGAGCGCGTGGCCAGTGCCGGCAGCTGCTTCGCCCAGCACCTGTCGCGCGCCCTGGAGGCCGCCGGCATGGGCTACCTGGTGACCGAGGAGGCGCCACCCGGCCTGTCGCCGGCGGAGGCCGCCGCGCGGCACTACCGCATCTACTCCGCGCGTTACGGCAACGTCTACACCGCGCGCCAGCTGCGGCAGCTCTTCGAGCGCGCATTCGGCCGCTTCACGCCGCTCGAAGAGGCCTGGGCGCGCGACGACGGCCGCTGGGTCGACCCCTTCCGCCCGCAGATCGAGCCCGAGGGCTTCGAGAGCCTGGAGGCGCTGCGCGCCGCGCGCGACGAACACCTCGCCGCCGTGCGCCGGATGTTCGAGCAGCTCGACGTGCTGGTCTTCACCCTCGGCCTGACCGAGGCCTGGGCCGACCGGCGCGACGGAGCCGTGTTCCCGCTGGCGCCCGGCGTGGCCGGCGGCCGCCACGACCCGGCGCGGCACGTGTTCCGCAACGCCCGCGTGGCCGAGGTCGTCGACGACCTGCGCAGCCTGCTGCGCGGCCTGCGCGAGCTCAACCCGCGCGCCCGGCTGCTGCTGACGGTCTCGCCGGTGCCGCTGGTGGCGACCGCCGAGCCGCGGCACGTGCTGGTGTCCACCGCCGCCAGCAAGGCGGTGCTGCGCGCCGCGGCCCAGGAGATCGCCGACGACGAGCCCGGCTGCGCCTACTTCCCGTCCTACGAGCTCGTCACCGGCCCGCAGCAGCGCGGCGCCGCCTTCGAGGCCGACCTGCGCAGCGTGCGGCCCGCGGTCGTCGAGCAGGTGATGCGGCTGTTCCTGAAACACTGCGCGCCGCAGGCCGCCATGCCCGGCGCCGCAGCGGGCGCCGCCCCGGGCACCGCGTCCGCTGCCGCCGCGGCCCCGTCGCCCGCCGCCCCGGCTGCCCCCGGCGAGGCCCTGCAGGCCGAACTGCGCGAGCTGGGCCGCATCATCTGCGACGAAGAGGCCCTCGACGCGGCCTCCGCCCGCTGAGCCGGCGCCCCGCCCGAACCGAATCCCATGCCCATCGACCCCCAAGACGTCATCCGCCGCTGGACCCTGGAGGAGCTGAACGGCGCCGCCGAGGAGTACTTCGCGACGCTGACCGACCCCGGCTTCCAGCTCGCCAAGCCCTTCAGCGGCGTGCGCGACGCGCCGCCCATCCTGCACAACCTCGGCATGCTGCTCGAGGGCCTGCAGCTCGGCGCCGGCATGACGGTGCTCGAGCTCGGCGCCGGCACCTGCTGGCTCTCGCGGCTGCTCACGCAGATGCAGTGCGCCGCCATCGCCTGCGACGTCTCGCCCACCGCGCTCGCGCTCGGCCGCCGCCTGTTCGACGAGCAGCCGCCGGTCGGCCGCGACCTGGTGCCGCCGCGCTTCCTGCTGTTCGACGGCCGCCGCCTCGAGCTGCCCGACGCCAGCGTGGACCGCGTGATCTGCTTCGACGCTTTCCACCACGTACCGAACCGCGCCGAGGTGCTGAAGGAGCTGGCCCGCGTGCTGCGCCCCGGTGGCCTGGCCGGCTTCAGCGAGCCGGGGCCGCAGCACTCGCAGTCGCCGCAGTCGCAGCTCGAGATGGCCAACTACAAGGTGCTCGAGAACGACATCGACCTCGACCGCGTCTTCGCCGAGGCCCGCGCCGCCGGCTTCACCGACGCCCGCTTCTCCCCGCGCCTCGAGCTCAGCCTCCCGGTGAGCGCCTACCGCGAGCTGCTCGAGGGCCGCCCCGGGCCGGCGCTGCAGCAGCAGCTCCTGTTGAATGCCTCGCAGCTGCAGGTCAACAAGACGGTGTTCTACCTGCTGAAGGGCGAGGCCGTGCCGGACAGCCGCTCAGTGGATGGCCTGGCGGCCGAGATGCGCCCGGCGCGCAGCGCGATCCCGGCGCGCCCTGGCGAGCGCATCGACATCGCCTGCACCGTCCGCAACAGCGGCACGGCGCTGTGGCTGGCCGCCACGCCCAACCACCATGGCGAGGTGCTGCTCGGCGGCCACCTCTATGCCGACGACGGGCGACTCGTCACGCTCGACGCGCTGGTGCGCGCCCGCATCCCGGCCGACCTGCCGCCGGGCGCCGAGGCGACGCTGACCGTCTGGTTCCATGCCCCCGCGGCGCCCGGCCGCTACCGGCTGGCGCTGGACATGGTGGCCGAGTTCGTCTGCTGGTTCGGCGAGATCGGCACGGTGCGGCCGATGCTCGACATCGACGTCGCCGCCTGACGGGGCCCGCATGCCGGACGCGCCGCCGCCCGACCCCGTGCCGCCCGGCGACCTGGCCGAGGCCGACGCCTGGCTGCGCCGGCTCACGGCGCCCGAGCTCGAGGCGCTGCAGGATTTCTGCGACCTGCTGCTGTTCTCGCTGCCCGAGCTCGGCGCGAGCCGCCAGGCCTACGTCGAGCAGCTGGCCGACCCGGCCGCCGGCACGCTGGCGAAGGTCTGGGCCGGCCTGCTGAACGGGCTGGCCCGCCGGGCGGCCCGCTCGCCCGAGCCGGCGCTGCGCCGCCACGCCGTGCGCGCGCTCGGTGTGGCGCGGCGCAAGCTGGCCCAGGCCCGCGCGCTGCTCGACGGCGAGAGCGAGGACGGGCCGGAAGCCGTCGCGCCGGCCCGCTGGCCCGGCCCCGACGACGACAGCGACGTCGACCCGGCCTGGGCCGCCTGCCCTGGCCTGGCCGAGCTGGCCGCGCTGGACGACCGCGAGTTCGTGCTGCGCGGCTACGAGGCCGTGCTCGGCCGCGGCTGCCGGCCCTCGGAGCTGCAGGACCGGCTCGGCCCGCTCGCCGTCGGCGGCGCCGCGGCCCGGGTGGCGCTGGCCCGCGGCCTGAGCGGCGACCGCCGCGTGCGCGAGGCCGTCGAGGCCGGCCCCCGCAGCGGCGGCGGCGCCGAGTTCCACGTGATGGGCAGCGGCCGCCTCGTGCGCGTGGCCGACTGGGACGCGCGCCGGCAGCAGCTGGTGGCCGACCCGGCCGCGGCCGCACCGGTGCCGCCGCCGGCCCTCACGCGCTGGCGGCCGCGCCGCCTCGGCCGCCCGCTGGTCTCCGTCCTCACCAGCGTCTACCGCGGCGGCGCCTACATCGAGGCCTTCCTCGACAACCTCACCGGCCAGCTCGGCTTCGGCGAGGACATCGAGCTGATCGTCGTCGACGCCGCGTCGCCCGAGGGCGAGGCCGAGGCGGTGGCCCGCCGCGCGCGCGCCCATCCCTCGATCCGCCTGCTGCGCTGCGAGCGCCCGCTCGGCATCTACGCGGCCTGGAACCTCGCGCTCGCCGAGGCACGCGGCGACTACCTCACCAACGCCAACGTCGACGACCTGCGCCGCGAAGACTCGATCGCCGTGCAGGCCGCCGCGCTGGACCGCTGGCCCGAGGTGGACGTGGTCTACCAGGACTTCTTCTACACCATGGACCCGCGCCTGCCCTATGCCGAGGTGGCCGCGCTCGGCTGGCGCAGCGCGCTGCCCGACGCGCTGAACCCGGAAGTGCAGATGGGCAGCAACCCGCCGCACCACGCGCCGATGTGGCGCGCCCGGCTGCACCGCGACCTCGGCCCCTTCGACGCCGGCTTCCAGTCCGCCGGCGACTACGAGTTCTGGCTGCGCTGCCTGGCCGCCGGCCGCCGCTTCCGCAAGATCGCCGACCCGCACGCCGTCTACTTCCAGAACCCCGCCGGCCTGTCCACCCGCCCCGGCAGCCGCGGCCATGCCGAGACCCGCCGCGCGCTGCGCCGCCACGGCCGCCGGCTGCTGGCGCTGCACGAGACACTGGCGCTCGCCCGCTTTCCCTGAGAACCTTCGCCCCCATGACCATGGCCGCACCGCCCGACGCCCGCCCCGTCTCCCTCCACGCCCAGGACCCGGCGGTGCTGGCCTGGGCCGAGGCGTTCTGCCGCGCGGTGGGCCACCGGGCAGTGGAGGCGGGCGCGCCGGCCGTGCCGGCGCTGCGACCGGAACCCGCGGCCAGCGCCGAGGCCGTGGCGGCCGCGGCCACCGCCGCGCCCGAGGCCGGCGCGGCGGCGCCGCTCGGCTGGCTGATCTACACCCCCCCGTCCTGGGCCGGGCTGCGCGGCGGCGCGGCCGCGCTGCCGGCCTGGGAGGCCGCCCACGCGCCGATGCTGCGCACCGCCACGCTGAACCCGGCGCTGCGCCTCGTCAACGTGCTGGCGCTGCTGCATGCGCCCGAGGCGCTGGCCGCCCACCTGCTGGACAGCCCGGCCGAGGCGCTGCAACTCGGCCCGCTCACGCTCGAGCGCGGCACGCTCGGCCCGCTGGCCGCCGAGCTGGCCCCGCGCGGCGGTGACCCGGCCGCGCTGCAGGCCGAGGCCCTCTACCAGTCGCTCGAGGCCATGGCCAGCCTGGACGGCGAGGCGCTCGGCCTGGCCGCCGCCGAACGCGCCGCGGCCGCGGCCGAACTCCGCGACCTGCGGCAGGCCCTGGCCGACGCGGCGCAGGAGCGCATGCGCCGCGACGCCGAGCAGGCCGCCGAGGCCGAGCGCGAGGACAGGCTGCTGAAGCTCCAGCTGCACCAGATGCAGCAGGAGCTCGAGGCGCAGCTGCAGGCCCAGCGCGAGGTCGAACAGCGGCTGCAGGCCGCCGAGCAACAGGGGGCCGCGCAGGCCCAGGCCCGCGACGCCGAACTCGCGGCAGCCCGTGCCGCCTCGGACGAAGCCGCGCGTGAAGCCGGCCTGCTGCAGGGCCAGCTCCGCCAGGCGCAGGAGGAACTGGCGCTGCAGTGGCAGGCCCAGCGCGACGCGGTGGAGACGCTGCTGGCCACCAAGGAGGCCCGCGCCGCCGCCGAGGCCGAGCGCGACCAGCACGCGCAGGCGCTGGCCGAGCTGCGCGCCCGGCCGCCGGTCGACCCCGGCCTGGTGCAGCGGCTGGCCGCGAGCGAGGCCGAGGCGGCGCGCCTGGCGGCCGAGGCCCGCGAGCGCGCGGCCGAGCGCGATGCCGCGCGGCAGGCCCAGGCCGAGCAGGCCGCCCGCGCCGATCGCCTCGAAGCCGAGCTGCAGCCGCTGCGCGACGCGGCCGCCGCCAGCCAGCAGGAGGCCGACCTGCTGCTCAGCCAGCTGCACCAGGTGCAGGAAGAGTTCGAGGCGGTGTTCTTCAAGCAGCGCGACGAGGCCCAGCAGGCCCAGGCCGTGGCGCAGGCGCGCGATGCGCTGGCGAAGGAGCGCGATGCGCTGCTGGCCGAGCGCACGGCCTGGGCCGGCGAGCGCAAGACCCTGCTCGGCGAGCGCGACGCGGCCCGCCGGGAGCGCGACGGGCTGGCCACCGAGCGCAAGACGCTGCTCGCCGAACGCACCGCCTGGACGGCCGACCGCGAGAAGCTCGCCCGCGAACTCGCGCAGCGCCGCGCCGAGGCCGAGGCGCAGCGCGCGCAGCTCGACGGCCAGGTGCAGCAGCTGGCGCAGGAGATCGAGCAGCAGCGCATAGACCGCGCCCTCGCCGCCAGCGCTGCCGACGAGCGCCTGCAGCAGGCCGAACGCCAGCGCGAGGCGCTGCAGCGCGACGGCGAAGGCCTGCTGCAGCAGGTCCAGCAGCTGCGCGAGGAGCTCGAGCTCTACTACCGGCGCCACCGCAGCCTGCAGGAGGCCGAGGAGGCCCGCCGGCACCAGCTGCGGCGCCTCCAGGCCCATGCCCATGCGCTGCAGCCCGACACGCTGCGCATCGACCTGCGCAGCGCCATCGACGGCGATGGCTGGCACGAAGCCGAGCCGGATGGCCGCTGGACCGGCCCGGCGACGAGCAGCCGGCTGCACCTGCCCGGCCTGGCTGCCGGCGCCTACCACGTGCAGCTCGAGGTCGTCGACGCCCTCGCCCCCGACGTGCTCGACGGCGCTGCGCTCGCCATCGCCGGCGTGCCGGTGCGGCTCGAGGCGCTCGAACCGGGCCTCCCGGCCCGGCTGATGGGCCTGGTGGAGCTGCCCGACGACGGCGCGCTCGAATGGGAGCTGCGCCTCGACACGCCGCGCGTGCTCACCCCCCGCGAGACCAGCGGGCTGCCCGATGACCGGCTGCTCGGCCTGCGCGTGCGCAGCCTCGCGCTGACCCGCCTGGCCTGAACCCGACGCCCGCCCCGCCGACCGCCTCCCCGCCGTTGCCGCGCCCCACCATGCCGACTGCCGACGACTTCGATTCCTGGCTGGCCGCCCTCCGCCTGCTGCACCCGCCGCGCCACCTCGCCCACGTGGGCGCCGGCAGCGGCGAGTCCGTCGTGCCCTACGCGCGCTGGGAGCTGCCCGCCGTCACCGCGATCGAGGCCCAGCCCGACCGCCTGGCCGCGCTGCGCAGCCGCGCGGCGGGCCGCGCGGGCTGGCGGGTGCTGGAGCAGGTGGTGGCGCCTGCGGCCGGCCCGGCCGAGTTCTGCACCGCCAGCCAGCCCGAGGAAAGCGGCCTGCTCGACGCCGCGTCGCTCGGCCTCTGGCGCAACCTGAAGCGCCGCGCCAGCGAGCGCCTGGACGCCGCGCCGCTGGATGCGGCCTTCCCGCCGGCCGGCGGCGACGGCACGCCGCCGCGGCCGGACTGGCTGCTGCTCGACGTGCTCGGCGCCGCCGCGTGGCTGCCCGGCGCCGCGGCCACGCTGGCCGGCGCCGAGGTGATCGTCGCGCGCGTGGTGCTCGTCGGCACCGGCGCCGCGCTCGACCCGCTGCGCGCGGAGGCGATGGATGCGCGGCTCGCCCCGCTCGGCTTCGAGCGCGTGGCGGTGGTAGAGGAACGCCACCCGGCGCTCGGCCAGGCGCTCTACTGCCGCCGCTGGCGGCCCCTCGCCGAGGCTGCGCGGGCAGAGCGTGCGCAGCAGGCGAAGCTGGCGGCGGAGCGCCAGGCGCAGGTCGAGGCGCTGACCAAGCAGCGCGACGAAGCTGCGCAAGCGCGCGATGCGCAGATGAAGGCGAAGGACGAGCAGGCGGCGCTGGTGGCGCAGCGCCAGGCCGAGCTGGACAAGCTGAAGGCCGAGCGCGACCAGCAGGCGAAGCTGGCGGCGGATCGCCAGGCGCAGGTCGAGGCGCTGACGAAGCAGCGCGATGAAGCCGCGCAGGCGCGCGATGCGCAGACGAAGGCGAAGGACGAGCAGGTGGCGCTGGTGGCGCAGCGCCAGGCTGAGCTGGACAAGCTGAAGGCCGATCGCGACCAGCAGGCGAAGCTGGCGGCGGATCGCCAGGCGCAGGTCGAGGCGCTGACCAGGCAGCGTGACGAAGCCGCGCAGGCGCGCGATGCGCAGACGAAGGCGAAGGACGAGCAGGCGGCGCTGGTGTCGCAGCGCCAGGCCGAACTTGACAAGCTGAAGGCCGATCGCGATCAGCAGGCCAAGCTCGCGGCAGATCGCCAGGTGCAGGTCGAGGCGCTGACGAAGCAGCGCGACGAGGCCGCGAAAGCGCGCGATGCGCAGACGAAGGCGAAGGACGAGCAGGCGGCGCTGGTGGCGCAGCGCCAGGCCGAGCTGGACAAGCTGAAGGCCGATCGCGACCAGCAGGCCAAGCTCGCAGCGGAGCGCCAGGCGCAGGTCGATGCGCTGACCAAGCAGCGCGACGAGGCTGCGCAGGCGCGGGATGCGCAGACGAAGGCGAAGGATGAGCAGGCAGCGCTGGTGGCGCAACGCCAGACCGAGCTGGACAAGCTGAAGGCCGATCGCGACCAGCAGGCCAAGCTGGCAGCGGAGCGCCAGGCGCAGGTCGAGGCGCTGACGAAGCAGCGTGACGAAGCGGCGCAGGCGCGCGATGCGCAGACCAAGGCGAAGGACGAGCAGGCGGCGCTGGTGGCGCAGCGCCAGGCTGAACTGGACAAGCTGAAGGCCGAGCGTGACCAGCAGGCGAAGCTGGCGGCGGATCGCCAGGCGCAGGTCGAGGCGCTGACCAAGCAGCGTGACGAAGCCGCGCAGGCGCGCGATGCGCAGACGAAGGCGAAGGACGAGCAGGCAGCGCTGGTGGCGCAGCGCCAGGCTGAACTGGACAAGCTGAAGGCCGAGCGCGACCAGCAGGCGAAGCTGGCGGCGGATCGCCAGGCGCAGGTCGAGGCGCTGACGAAGCAGCGCGATGAGGCGGCGCAGGCGCGCGACGAGCAGACGAAGGCGAAGGACGAGCAGGCGGCGCTGGTGGCGCAACGCCAGGCCGAGCTGGACAAGCTGAAGGCCGAGCGGGACCAGCAGGCGAAGCTCGCGGCGGATCGCCAGGCCCAGGTCGAGGCGCTGACCGAGCAGCGCGACGAGGCCGCCCAGGCGCGCGATGCTCAGACCAAGGCGAAGGACGAGCAGGCGGCGCTGGTGGTGCAGCGCCAGGCCGAGCTGGACAAGCTGAAGGCCGAGCGAGACCAGCAGGCGAAGCTGGCGGCGGATCGCCAGGCGCAGGTCGAGACGCTGACCAAGCAACGCGACGAGGCCGCGCAGGCGCGCGATGCGCAGACCAAGGCGAAGGACGAGCAGGCGGCGCTGGTGGCGCAGCGCCAGGCCGAGCTGGACAAGCTGAAGGCCGATCGCGATCAGCAGGCCAAGTTGGCGAATGAGCGCCAGGTGCAGTTAGAGAAGCTGTCAACAGAGCGCGACGCGGCAATTCATTCAGTCACTCAGTTGACTGAGAGAATGCAAGAACATTCCACTGCGGTGGCGCGCGTTAGCGAGGACGTGAGACAAGTGGCTGAGGAGCAGATCCGAGCTATTCTCCGGGTGCTCGACGAAATTCGATCTGAAACTACGGGTCGGGCTACAGAAGATTCAAGAACCATTCATGAAGTGCTTGGTCAGTTATTGGATAGATTGAGCGTTCTCGGCGCACATGATGACGACGCCGAATCCGGATCATTTCTTTTCGAGATTCCACTCTACATGAAGGGCGACTCGTATCAACTGGGCTTTGACTCTCTCAGAAGGGATGTCCTTCGTGTTGAGAAGGGCGAAATCGCCTTTCAATCGACGGATGACAGGCCAATATACTTGGTCAGTGCCCCCGGTGGAAGCTCTGATAATCGACCCTTCCAAGTAGTTTTCCCATTATTGCCTGGAGCTGAGTACGTCCTTTCCGGTCGCATTGCCCGAGAGGGCGGCGGGAGGCCGAACATTTGGATTTATCAGTACGATAGCCATGAGAAGGTAGGGTCCGAGTATGTATCGGTCTCCAACGATGGTTCGTTCGAGTTGTCGTTCAAGGTGCTTGAGAATGCCAGATACTGGTCGATTGGGATCCGACTGATTGGGCAAGGACGGCTGGTGGCTGAAAGGTCCCACTTTCGAGTGGAATCGCGGGAAGATCGAAACTGGTTGCGAGATAGGAGGCTCCTAGTCGCAGCACTACTTCGACGAGAAGGACTATCTGCAGCCATTCTGCCAAATTTTATTGCGCTGGATAAGGCGATCCACCAACTGTCAAGCGGTGTCTCTTTTGGAGAGCTTGTTCCGATCGCAACTCGTTGCTTGCAGGAAATTGTCGGGCACAAAGATTCGACCAAGCTAATGGTGTCAGAGTTCAGGGGGGCGCCGAGAGCCTTAAATATCATGCATGTTGAAGGAGATTACATTCCGACGAAGATGCTTCGAGAGAACCGCTTTTACGAACAGGAATTCTTGGAGCAGTTTGCTTTGTTTCACTCAAATGACGGCGTGTTCGTCGATGTCGGTGCGAACATCGGAAATCATGCGATTTACTTTGCCGAAGTGATAGGATCCAGAGTTATTGCATTTGAGCCGCAGCCTCACAATGCCTTGTGCCTGCAGATTAACGCCAATGTTAATCAGTTGTTGCCAAGGATCGAGGTGCACAAGTTTGCGCTTGGTCGGGAGGTTGGTGAAATCGATTTGGCCATGTCCATCGAGAAAAATTTCGGATCATTTAGTTCGTCGCCGACCTTGAACCCTCTCGCCTCATACGAAGATGATACGGCGACGCATACTTATTACCGAGTGCCCGTCAGGACGTTAGATGCCGTTATGCAGGCATTTCATCCTGGCGACAAGATCTCAGTGCTAAAGGTCGATGTAGAGGGCATGGAGATAGACGTCCTCCATGGGGCGGAGGATGTTATTCGGAAGTGGCTTCCGTTTATCGCGTGTGAGTGCTTCAACCACGCCACCTTTGGTCGAGTTGATGCGTTCTTGACCCGCTTGGGATACTCGGCTATGGCAATGACGAATGCCACTCCAACCTTTATGTTCTACAACTCAAGCAACGCATTCCACTTGGCGAAACTGGCGGAGAGGCTGCGACATGACGCGTTGGATGCGGCCAGTAAGAAAAAGGGGTTTAACTCGTGAGTTTGAGTCCGACTAACATGCCAAAGGCGGAGTGGCAGCTTGGGTTTGAGGCTAGAGCCTCTTTTCGCAGCGGTGAGTATCTTCGCGCGCTAAAGTATTACATACTGCTTTGCATGAAAGTGAGCAGGACTGCATACTTTGCCAACGTCGTGCTCTTGTTGAGGAGGTTGGGTCTGAATGAATATGCTGAGGAAATGAATGTGACCGCATGGAATGCTTCGGCTAGCATTCTAAGATGCTTCGTGAAATCGCCCGTAGTCGTGTCGCTGACGTCTTATCCGAGAAGAATCGGAACTACCGCTGTTACTGTGCGGAGTATCTTGAATCAGGATGTTCGCCCTGATGAGCTAATTTTATGGCTTTCTCCAGATCAGTTCCCCGGGGGGATCAAGTCACTGCCGGACGATCTGCAGACGCTCCAGAAACAGGGGCTCGATATTCGGTGGTGCGAGGATAATCGATCTTACAAGAAGCTGATCCCCGCTCTTAAAGAGTATCCTGATGCCGTCCTCGTGACGGCAGACGACGACGTTGATTACCATTCGACATGGCTACTTGAACTGCTTGTGGGTCATTTGCTGCGACCGAAGGATGTAATTGCCCATCGCGGGCACCGCGTGTGTCGGGGAGCCGATGGCGGGCTACTTCCCTATCGCCAGTGGTTGAAGGAAGTGCCGGGGTCGCTTCCATCATTCGAAAACTTCGCGACAGGCTGCGGAGGGATTCTCTATCCGCCAGGGAGCCTTCATCCGGATGTTGGTGATTCTACACTGTTCAATGAGATATGCCCTCATGGGGACGATATCTGGTTCTGGGGAATGACGCTTAGAAACGGGACGCGAGTATCCTTGTTATATGAGACCGACTTTCGGCTTTGTACGGTGCCTGGAACTGAGGAGTCGTCACTTTGGATACAGAATGTGAGGCAGGGCGGGAATGACAGAATGATTCAAGCGCTCTTGCAGCGATTCCCAGAAATCCTGTCGCGACTGCCGCCTTGCGCACACGCGGAGGCGAAAGTTTCTATTATTGTCCCTGTATACAACACTGCATCAATACATATTCAACAGTGTCTCAGAAGTTTATTGAGTCAGTCTTACCAAAATATCGAGATATTGTGTATTGATGACGGCTCCGGTCTGTGGGAGACGCTGGGATGTCTCCAGAGGTTTCTTCTCGCCGACAAAAGAGTGCAGGTGTTCAGGATCAACAATGGCGGTCCAGCAAGCGCTCGCAATTTTGGCATCAGCTTCGCTACCGGTGAATACATAGCTTTTGTCGATAGTGATGATTATGTTTCGCCACACTATATTCGCGATTTGGTTGCCGCTATCCGACAGGATGGTCACCCCGATCGACAGGTTGCAGTGGCAGGAAGGATATTATGTTTTGACGACAAGTCCCAAAGCCAATCGAAACCAAGTGGCTACGAGGGCCTGAAACGCCTGCCTCCAATGGAAGTGGCACGAGAGGCGATTCACACGACGGGTGTATCTTGTAACAAGTTGTATCGTTCGTCATTCCTGAGGGAAAATGGAATAAGGTATCTCAATGGCGAGAGAAGTTTTGCCGAGGATAATTACTTCTCCGCGTTGGTTGCCATTTATGCCCGAGGGCGGATGGGTATTGCCGATGAGTCATGCTACTGCTATAGGCAGCATTCGGAATCCATAACAAAGCGGATCGATTGGGCCGGCATACAGAGCGCTGCGCTGGTTTACGAGAAGCTGAAAGCGGAATTGGTCGCGCGGGGTCTACCTGATCTAAATTATTGGCATTCGGCAATAAATCGGCGAGCTCTAAAAGATCTTCGCTATAACGCGAAGGGGATTGATTCTAGCGGTGATGCTATGGCCAACGTCTTTCGAAGATTCTCATCGCGAATTGACGTATGCTGTATAGCTGACGACAAGTATTTTCTGCCGACTGCAGTTTTTCTTGAGACGATTCGTGCTTCGCTTGGGCCGTACACTACCGTGTCAATAACGGTCTTGGTGCCGCAGGGATCGTTCGCCAAGATGTCGAGTTTATCGGGGCAAAGCTCAGAGAAGTTTTCGGTTCGGGTTGCCGAAGTGGCGGTTGACCGATTTGAGGGGCTTCACAAGTATGACAGCGAAAACAGTTTCTGCATGGCTTCGCCTTCGGCTCTGATAAAGTTTGTCATACCGGAAATATTTCCGGAGCTGGATAGGATTCTTTATCTTGATACTGATCTCATGGTCCGAAAGGATCTCCTTGATCTTTACATGGCGCCGATCGAAGACGTGTACTTGGCTGCAGTAACTGACATGTGGATGCCTGTGACAGACAGGGTGGAGGTCAAGCGCTTTGGCTCCTACTTCAATAGCGGTGTGATGCTGATGAACTTGGCGGCCATGAGGCGCGATGAAGTGCCGGAGAAGCTGATCGCAGCAAAGGCTCGCTCGACAAACTTCAATTTAATGGATCAAGATGTTTTCAATGAAGTTTGCCATGGCAAGGTTCTAGGTCTCGATATCTCATACAACTTTCTTCCTGTTTGCTACAAGAGGCATAAGCATCGCTTCCGCATCGATGTAATGAATACGTTGTACGGGAGTTCATATCCCACCGTTGAAGCCATGGCGAACGATCCTGCGATCGCTCACTGGGCGGGCAGTGACAAACCGTGGAAAACGGCGGAGACGTTGTTCGCGGAGGAATGGCGCGAGGCGTACCGAAGGCTTGAGGAGGCGGGCGTTTTCGTGCAGGATGAGCAAACTGTCGTTTAGTTTGCGCATTTTCGGCTTCGTGATTGAATCGTACTCGCCAGAAGTGCGCCGAGTGTGGTTCCAAGTTTAATTTTCTTGTGTGGGGGGTTGATTTGTCTGATTTGCAGTTCCCGAAAGAAAATGGCGCTCCTAGATCGAATGAGCTAAGCTGTCCAATCTGTGGCTGCGGCTCCTTCAATGCGGACAGAGCGCGTGTACATGAGAAGTGCGCAGGCTGCGGTGCACGTACGAGGACCCGCGCAATGGCGTTGGCCCTTACAGCTCTCCCTTCGCGCTCAATCGGACTGACTCCCTGTTTGGCACTTCGCCCCCGAAGTTGGGCTACAAATGCAGTTGGTTAAGAAGTTTGGAACTAGATATATTGCTGCTGATTTCTCGCCGGAAATATATCAATCAAGCTCGAAGGTGGACGTGAGAAAGGTTGATCTGAGTCGGCCAGAAGCGTTTCTTCCTCGAAATTCCGTCGAGGGATTAGTGCATTCTCACGTTCTCGAGCACATCCCGGGATCAATTGAGCGCATCGTTGCCAAAATGAATGATGCTATAGTTCCGGGAGGGTTTCACCTCTTTTCCGTTCCAGTTCATGCGGGTTAGTATCGAGAGGATGCAGATCCAACTATGGCGACTGAGGAGAGGGATAGAAGATTTTATCAGTTTGATCACCTGAGGGTGTTCGGCGAAGAGGACTTTGAGGATCGTGTTCTCGGAATTTTTGCCTCGACATTCAAGCGGATCGACTTGAGGGGTGTAATCAGTGATGATCTTCTGCAGCGCTCCGCGATTCCTCCCCGCTTCCTCGCAAAGAATAGCGGTGTTACACCATATCTGTTTGTGAAGAATTAGTCGCGGTAGGGTCCACGATGCGCGCCATGATGATTTCAAAGCTATGTGCCGGGCGGCGCCGCGTTAATAGTTCGAGCAAACTCCGACCTGCGCGTCGGAGGCTGGTGCTGACGCTAGGCTTGCTGGCAACGTTGCGTTGTGGAAGCGCAAATTCTCGTACATTTGCCGTCGATACCTACGATGCCTTGCGGAAGGTTGACGTGGTGGGGGTCGAGTCAGTTCGGCTTGATGCCGAACTCATCGCTGGCACGTTTGATCTAGATGAACTTGATCACGTCACTCGTGATGACGGCGGCACCGTTATTGTTGACAAGCTCGCTCGGAGATGGAAAAGAAAATATTCGGGCGCGGCGGATGTTAGGTGGTTCGGGGCCCGGGGTGACGGCTTGTCGTTGGATACTGTTGCAATTCAACGTGCAGACCGATCGATCGCGGCTGAGATATATTTTCCGCCAGCAATTTATCCGACTGCAAGTGTTCGAATGACTAAGCCTTGGTACATGGCTGATGGTGCTTGGCTTAAGTATGTGCCGGAGAAGCCGAACGCCGCTTGGATCGTAAAATGTGAAGCAAACAGAGGTGGCGGGCGAATTCATGTGGATGGGAACTGGGACGCTCCGATGGTTGGAGTCCTCGTTACTGGGAATGGCAATACCTTTGCTGAGCTGACCGTCAGGAACATAGTTTCTGGTGTCGGCGATCCAGTGGGCGCCGCCATTAAAATATCGGGGCGAGATAATAATGTCGAAAAGATCCGGGGTGTGAATATTCTGCGTCGCGGAAATTCGAATATGTCGTCGCCGCAGTTATTAACATTTGGAAAGGGAGCGGAGGGTAATCGAGTTCGGGGGCTGAGCGGGATCAAAGTTACCAGTGGAGTGGTGTCGGCTGCCACTTCCAGGAACTTCGTCGGGCGAATAGATCTGGACGGGGCCCTGGATAATGGTATCTACAATACATCCGGATATCTCGACGTTGATGAGTTGATTTATCGCGGCGAAGACGAGGCGATTGTTGTGATTGGTGGTGGTCTTGATTTAAATGTCGCCACCATCTACTCGGGATTCAATGCGGCCGTGGGGATTGCAAACTGCGAGGATGTTCGTATCGCAAACCTGATGCTGCGCGGTGCTGGACCCACGAGTCTTTGTAAAACAAGAGGCAGCGATGGATTCTGTCGGTCTTTGACGCTTTCGAATGTGTCGGGAGTTTTACATGGAGACGGGCTTTGTTACATGGCGCGCGGAAAGGTTGGTCTCTTCCGGATCGATCGCCTTGAACTTGAGTATCGTCCGAACCTAGGGTCGGACCCTCGAAAGTGGGCGTACTTCAGTGCCTGTGAGCGAATCGAGTTGGGGAAGATTGCGATTTCGATTGTGAGTCAGAATGTTCCTCTCTCGCATGAGGATGTGTTTCTTCTACGATTCCCTCCTGAGTTGATTTCTCCGAGCTCAATTGATTCCATCAAGATTGACATAGTTGATCGTGGAGGTGCGTCCGGCAAAGCAAGTTGGCGGGCGTTAAATGTTCTATCGCCCGGGATGTCGCTTAACGAGGGATTTTTGCGGACAGATGCTGGGCCATTCTTGGAGGGATCGCCCCGTGACCTTGTTGCTGGGCGTCTTTATGCCAACGGTGTTCCGAAGGTGGGAGTATGGCGGGCAGGCCAGCGACTTTGGGATGTTGGTCTTTCAAATGGTGGATGGCGTTGCGTTGAGGGGGGGTCGCCGGGTGTCTGGATTCCATTCGGGCGATAGGCCTCCAGCAGGTTATGGCCGCGCACGTAAACTTGAGGCTGCCGGACGGAGTATGACGATGTATTGGCGGTTGCTCTGCCTATCCACCTTGGTCGTGGCGACAAATGGGCAAGATTGCGACGGGCGACCGGCGACCGGCGACGGGGGGCCATCTTCGTTTCGTGTGGAACGCAACAGGCCCTGCTTCCCGAAGAGAAGTAGGCGCGAGCCTACAGTTCACGATTCCGCGGCCGGGTCGCGTGTATGGCTCGGCTCCGTATGGGCACATTCGAAGTCACTACGCAGACGAATCACGCGCTCCGTGTGCATTGTTCCCGGCTCCGACCGGGTCAGAGTACTCTCTCGGCGAGATGCCGCAATGGGACTAGATGTGTTTAACTAGTTGTCCTCCGCGTAGGTTCGGAGGGCACAAAACCAGACTGAGGCTCATGGAGTGAACTGCTTTGCTTCAATATCGGTCTGAATCAGAAGAGTGAGGGAAGTTATTATGTCGCATGGTGTCTTTGGCGGTATCGAGCTTCGAGAAGAGTCTTTGAGGCGATTGAGCTTCTTCCTAAAAATTGAGGAGATCCAACTGATCTCTCTCGTATCCCTTTCTCGTGCGTTAAACGCGGAGTGGTTTCTGGACATTGGGGCGAACGTCGGCTTCTATAGTCTGGTTATGGGGAAGTATAGCAGGCATGTGCGGGGTCTTGCTTTTGAGCCGACTCCGGAGACATATAAACAACTGAGGGATAACCTCAGCTCTAGCTCGTTGGCAAGCCGCTTTTCGGCTATCAATGCGGCTGTTTCTGGGGCGAGGGGCTCCTTGCAGTTCTATGACTTTGGGGATTGCTCTGGGAGGAACGGGGTTGTATCGACATCAATACACAGACGAGATGGCGTAAAGAGCGTGATCGACGTTCCAGCCGTGACGTTGGATGAGGTGTGCTCGCATCTAGTCGACCGACGATGTGTCCTGAAGATCGACACTGAGGGGCATGAGGCTGAAGTCATTCGTGGCGGAAGAAAGTTTTTGCGAGATAATACCTGTATAGTTCAAATCGAGGCGGGGCATGGAAATGGCGGTGGTGCTATCGATTCGGAGTTGAGCGGATTGATGTATTCTCCATTGTTTGAAATTGGTCCGGACCGATATTACTCAAATTGTCAGGACTATTTCCAATCGGAAGTTCGCCTTGATTTGCTGGAGCGGGCATTGAAAGATACTTTGAAGTTTCGATGGAATCAGGATATGGAGGTGTGGTGATTGTGGCGCGGCAAAGCGCCTTCTTGCAGATTGGTGCAAGTCGCGACTTCAGCGATGAGGTCGCGAAGAAGGGTAGATTATTGAATCTGTGGAAGCTGCTGGTTTTGAGCGCTTTGTGGCTGCCATTGATGACGAGAGTCGTCGCCCCTAGTCACCATGCGATGTAAGTGCAAGTATCCGTGGTACACGAGTCTCCGTGCGGCCTGCTACTGACCCACACGGCGGGCAAAGTGGGGACATCTCTTTCGCCAGCGTAGACCCGTGGCACAGCAGGCATTAGGAGAAGCCGATCAGGATTTTCCGCAGTTGATACTTGGCCGCCGGAGTTCGACACCAACCGCTGTAAGTCCTTGATCCGTATAGGGCAGCCCTTCGGAATTGCCACTACAGGAGGGTCAGCTGGGCGTCGATGGTCGGCTTCTTGACGTTGAGTGCAGCCAGCGTTTCGGCCTGGCGGGGTTGAACGGTAGAGACCCCATGGATCGGCGCGCCCTTGTCGATGCTGACGGTGTGCCGCTGGATGCGTCGCAGGTCCGCCAGCGCCGCCTCCGGCGACATATCGCTGCCGGCGAGCTTCAGGGCCCCTCGTCGTTTCGTGTGGAAACGCCCCCCACAATCCTCACTGGTCGTAGAGCCCCGTGGACATGTGGACAGGCCGACCCGCGGCCTGCCCACATGCCCACCGGGCTGGTCTAGCAGCGAGGAAATCGATGAGCGT
>NZ_BBYR01000015.1 GCF_001293525.1 Pseudideonella sakaiensis
CCGACCTGGATCGCGTCGGGCGCCAGCTTCTGCCAGCGCATGAGCAGCTGGTGCGCCTGGCGCGTCGCGCGCTCGACCGCTGCGTCGTCGCCGGCGTCCACGAGCGTCTCCGCGGCCTCCTTGGCCGTCAGGTGTCCCCGGGCCCGCAGCAGGCGCCACAGGCGCATGTGCGGCGAGCCATGGGCGCGCCGCGCAGCCAGGCGCTGGGCGTGCTCGCGCAGCTTGCGCAGCCGGGTCAGCTCGGCCGCGATGGCGTCGCGGCCCTGGGCGGTCACCGTCCAGGTCGGCGGCACGAAGCGCCGGCCGCTGGCCTGCGTCACGGGCTGCAGGTAGCCGTCCTGCTCCAGCCATTCGAGCATCAGGCGCACGGACTGGCTGCGCCAGGCCGGCACGTCGGGGAAGGTCTTGGCCAGCGCCAGCTCCAGCTGCTGGCGCGTGAGCCGATCCAGCCGCGCGCCGCCCAGCGCCGCGAGGGCGTACCGGGTCAGCGCGACACGGTCCATGGACGGGCGCATCAGGCGGCCCCCTTGCCCGTGCGGCCGAGCTGCACGCCCGT
>NZ_BBYR01000016.1 GCF_001293525.1 Pseudideonella sakaiensis
CCGACCTGGATCGCGTCGGGCGCGAGCTTCCGCCAGCGCATGAGCAGCTGGTGCGCCTGGCGTGTCGCGCGCTCGACCGCTGCGTCGTCGCCGGCGTCCACGAGCGTCTCCGCGGCCTCCTTGGCGGTCAGGTGGCCCCGGGCCCGCAGCAGGCGCCACAGGCGCATGTGCGGCGAGCCATGGGCGCGCCGCGCGGCCAGGCGCTGGGCGTGCTCGCGCAGCTTGCGCAGCCGGGTCAGCTCGGCCGCGATGGCGTCGCGGCCCTGGGCAGTCAACATCCAGGTCGGCGGCACGAAGCGCCGGCCGCTGGCCGGCGTCACGGGCTGCAGGTGGCCGTCCTGCTCCAGCCATTCGAGCATCAGGCGGACGGACTGGCTGCGCCAGGCCGGCACGTCGGGGAAGGTCTTGGCCAGCGCCAGCTCCAGCTGCTGGCGGGTGAGCCGATCCAGCCGCGCGCCGCCCAGCGCCGCGAGGGCGTACCGGGTCAGCGCGACACGGTCCATGGACGGGCGCATCAGGCGGCCCCCTTGCCAGTGCGGCCGAGCTGCACGCCCGT